>CAYMUL010000020.1:0-59090 GCA_964393605.1 uncultured Ignavibacteriaceae bacterium
TCTCCGCAAGCAATATCCAGCAAACTTGCATTGCCGGCGTTCCCGAAGAAATTGCCGCAGTGTATTTTATGTGCGAAGATTTATCAAGCCCGTCGCAAAAATTTTTTAAAATTCCGTAGATATGGTTATGGTCTGTAACATCTTCAATCGGAAGTTCTACAGTTTCAATTTTTTTTAGAAGTTTTTGTTTGATGGTTTGTTTTTTGAGATAATTGGCGATAAAGGAAAAATCATTTTCTCGCTGCTTGGATTTATTCCAAAACAAAATGGCTTCATCAAACCGTTCGTTGATTAACGCGGTGATGATTGCGCCGTCTTTCAATCCTAATGATTTTCCGGCGTCGTTACTGCCGACAAATGAGATTAATATTTTCTTATCTTTTTTCATACTCAACTCGAATTGTTCTGCAAATTAAGGAAAAAATATTTATCCATTTTTCATCGGGAATATCTTTTCTTCAACATTGCTATATTTGAAAAGTAATTCATCATGAATATTTCAAACAGAGCAACAGAACTTTTTAAGATTCGCTACCCGATTATACAGGGAGGAATGATCTGGGTTTCCGGTTGGAAACTTGCTTCGGCTGTTTCCAATTGCGGTGGACTCGGCTTAATTGGCGCGGGTTCTATGAAACCGGAACTGCTTCGCGAGCATATTCAGAAATGCAAATCGGCAACGCAAAATTCCTTCGGCGTCAACCTCCCTTTGATGCGCGGAGATGTTGAAGATCTCGTGAACGTTATTGTTGATGAAGATGTTAAAATAATTTTTTCATCAGCCGGACATCCGGGAAGATTCATTGAAAAATTGAAATCGAAAGGTGCAAAAATTGTTCACGTTGTTCCAACTGTCAAGCACGGATTGAAAGCAGAATCTGTCGGATGCGATGCCGTTGTCGGCGAAGGTGTTGAAGCCGGCGGACACAACGGCGCAGATGAAATTACAACGATGTGCCTCATTCCTCAATTAGTTGAAAAACTAAAAATTCCGGTTATTGCCGCGGGAGGAATTGCAACGGGAAAACAAATTGCCGCATCGTTTGCACTCGGTGCTGAAGCCGCACAAATCGGGACACGGTTTGCCGCAACTAAAGAATCTTCCGCGCACGAAAATTATAAGCGCGCAGTTGTGAATGCAAAAGATAACGATACTATTCTCGCACTGAAAAAAATCGGGTTGGTGCGAATGATTAAAAATCATTTTGCAGAACAAGCCGTTGACGCCGAAAATAAAGGCTTTGATGAGGAACAACTGAAAGTTTTGCTCGGCGAAAAGAGAGCGCGTCTCGGAATTTTTGAAGGCGATTTGGATAACGGTGAACTTGAAGCCGGACAAAGTTCAGGTTTGATAAATGACATTTTAACCGTCGAAGAAGTTATGAAAAATTTAATTTCGGAATTCGATGAAACACTCGAACAATTAAAAAATTTGTAGTAAAAAAGTTTAGGAAAGAATTAAAATGAAAAAATATTTTTTTGAATTGAAGATGATGATCATTTTCTTTTCACTATTCTGCACTGTTTCATTTTCACAATCGCTCATTCAAAATGAAGTGAAAGTTCAAAAAGATTTTGTTGCGAATGACTTTGAAAAGTTCTTCAATCTTAACTTTCAAAACGGAAAAATATTTTTCAATAACAGCGAAAAGATAGCAAGCATAATTTCACAAATCATTTCCGTACCAATTGAAAAACCTGAACCCTTTTTAACTCTCGCGATAAATTGCGAAGGAGATTTTCTTTCGTACACTTCTTCACATTTTTCAGTTCGATTTTCGGAAAATGGAAAAAATTTTTCTGAATGGATTTCGCTTGATGTTGAAGAAGATAATCAACCAATTAACGGAAGTCTTTCCTCTTCACTTCTTTTCTTAACCGAAAAAGCAAAGCAGATTCAATACAAGATTGAACTTTCGGATAAAGGCACAATCGAAAAAATAAATATTTGGTTTTCCTCTCCGGGCAAAACTCCGCAAAAATTATTAAATGAAATTGCGATGGTTAGAAATGAAATAGAGTTAACCGATTCGCTGAATGATTTTCCAAAACCAGCGATGGTAACGCGCACGCAGTGGGGATGCCCGCAAGGACAGGGTTCGCAATGGACTCCGAGTTACATGCCCGTCTCTCATCTTATTGTTCATCATTCAGCCGGTTCAAATTCCGCGAGTGATTGGGCGGCGGTCGTTCGTTCAATTTGGAATTTGCATACTAACACGAACGGCTGGGGCGATGTCGGTTATAATTTTTTAATCGCTCCTGACGGAACATTATTCGAAGGAAGAAGCGGCGGGGATGATGCAGTCGGCGCACACTTCTGCGGATACAACAACAACACCATGGGAACTTGCATGATGGGAACTTACACCTCTGTGCCGCCAACAAACAATGCGGTGAACAAATTAATTTCGTTGCTAACGTGGAAATGTGCGCAAAAAGGAATTCATCCTTTGCTGACAAGTTTTCATGCATCATCAAACAGAAATTTGCGGCACATCTCCGGGCATCGAGATGGATGTTCAACCGAATGTCCGGGAACAATTATGTATAACACACTCCCAACCGTGCAACAAAATGTTTTCAATAACTTAACCGGCATTGCACCGAGAGTTTATACTTCCATTCCCGACAGCGTTACAAATTATCCTGCATACAAATCAATCTTTTTTTTCTTTAGTGCGGGAATGGATACTGCATCCGTTCGAAATGCAATTACGATTTCTCCCGCCGATACAGTGAAGTTCGTTTGGACAAGCAATAAAACACTCGAACTTCGTCCGCAAAAACTATGGACGTTCGCAACTTCGTTCACAATTAAAATTGATACGACCGCAAAGAATGTGTACGGAACGAACATCGACGGCAACCGCGATGGTTTTGCCGGCGATCCATTCCTCTTTCACTTCACCACAAACCCGGCAGATTTAAATCCACCCCGTTTAATAAAATATTTTCCTGTCGGTGATTCTATTTCACTTTTCACTTCAATGAAATTTGTTTTTGATGAACCGATTGATGGACTCGGAGGAAGAATTTTCTTTCTCGACGAGAACAACTCTAATCTCGTTTATGTCGATGCAAAATATTCCGTTGAAGATGAGAAAGGAGTTGTAACTTTCAAACCGCAGAATATTCTTTCGAGAAATAAAAATTATAAAGTGCAACTCAAAGCAGGATTGAAAGACTCTTACGGCAATGCGGTTCCCGGCGATAGTCTTTATCCTTTCTTAACCGAAGATGTTCAATTTCTTCAAGGAACTATTTTCGATCAATTTGAATCTTACGGAACGTGGACAAAACCCATGCAGAATGACAGTACAAAATTTATCGATACAACCGCGACAGATTTTACAATCTCAAACGAAAAAAAATTCGGCGGAACTTATAGCGGAAAAATTTCTTACAAGTTTATTTCAAACGAAAATGGTGTTGTGCAAATCTATAATGGTTGGTTGCAGGCATATCATGATTCTCTCGGAACGCTCGGGCTTTGGATCTTTGGCGATTTAAGTTTTAACGAACTTGAACTCTGGTTGACCACCTCAAGTTTTCAAAATTATAAAGTAGGAAAAATTGATTGGTACGGATGGAAGTTTATAAAAATTGATTTACTATCGCTTCCCGGAACGACTAATCAACTGCACAGCATTGTAATTCGGCAAACAGACGATGGCGATAAAGCCGGAGTAATTTATATTGACGACCTTCAGCGCAGTGCTGATTTTACTACTTCAAATGATGATGAACAAAAGATTCTTCCGCAGAATTTTTCATTGTATCAAAATTATCCAAATCCGTTTAACCCATCTACTCTGATCAGGTATCAGATTTCACAATCCGCTCATGTCGTATTAAAAATATTTAATGTACTTGGAAAAGAAGTAACAACACTTGTGAATGAGGAGAAGCAACCGGGAATTTATGAAGTAGATTTCCCGGGAGTTGAGATGGAGGATTCTGAAAAGTTGGGACGAGTTGGGCAGTCTTTACCAAGCGGTATTTATTTCTATCAACTTCGCGCGGGGAATTTTATTGAGACCAAAAAAATGATTTTGATTGAATAAGGAGACGAAATGAAAAAAATATTTATCATAGTTTTTCTTTTTGTTGTAATGAATAACTCACTCGCACAAACTTTTACTTATTACAGCACTGATACAATTCGAAATTATCAACTCGCCGCAGTTGAAACTTTTTACGTTCCGGTTATAAATATTACATCCTCGCCGATAAATATTTTCGCGGCAAGAAAATTAATTAATGTTCCGCCAAACTGGATTACTTCAATTTGCTTCGATGGAACTTGCTTTGCCGACTTTGTTGATAGTGTTGCAACAACTCCCGATTTCGGATTTCCTTCACTTGCACCGGGGGACACATTGCTACTTGGTCTTCATTTTTTTACTGACTCATCGAATGCATCGGGAAATGCGACGATGGTTGTCGGCAACCTTGATAATCCTGGCGAAACTCAATCTTTAACTTTTTATTTAACAAACGATCCGCTTGCCGTTGACGAAAATATTTTGGCTGAAAAGAATTTTGTTCTGTACCAAAACTATCCGAATCCATTTAATCCGAGTACAATCATCAGTTATCGACTTTCAGCGTTCAGCAATGTAGTGCTAAAAATTTTTGATATACTTGGCAATGAAGTCGCAACTCTTTTGAATGAAGAAAAAGAGCCGGGGGTTTATAATTATCAATTCTCTCTCGATGCATCGGAACTCAATTTACATTTACCGAGCGGAGTTTATTTTTATCGATTAATTGTGGGTAAATTTGCAGCGTCTAAAAAAATGATAATTATTCGATAAAATATATTGGAGTTATAAATGCTTGCAATTCGACAAAGAAAAAAAATTAGCGACGGAAAAATTACGATTGAAGTTCCCGAAAATTTTGGAGATGAAGTTGAAGTAATAATTCTCTCTGACATCGATGAAAATAAAATCGAATTTTGGAGTATAGAAGAGATTGAAAAACTTGGCACGATTGCCTCAGTTTCATCTGATTTGGATGACGAAGATTATTAAAAATGGTAGGAAAAATCTTTCTCGCGAAAATTTATTTTACAGATCGGTCGAACTTTAAACTTCGTCCGATTCTTGTTTTAAAAAATATCGCAATGTTTTTGTATAAATAAATTTATTTAAATGGAAATATTACAAGGTATTAAAGATTCAAAACAATTCGATGAAGTAAAAAATTTATTAACTACTCTTCCGCTTATCAATTATTCAGCTACGAGCACAATAAATCTGGCAATCGATATTAGCAGAGAATACAATTTTAAAACTACATTCACAATCACAAATAAAAACACAAACTGTAAATGAGCAAAAATTTAAACATCATTTTCTTTTCAATCATATCATCCCTACTCCTTTCAAACTGCGGTGAACAATATTTAGAAAAAGGAAACAAAGTGTACATCAACGAAATTAATGAGTGGCATCAGAAAAGAATTAACAATTTGAAACTTGAAAACGGCTGGCTGAATCTCGTCGGCTTGTATTGGCTTAAAGAAGGAGAAAATACTTTTGGTTCGGATAAAGAGAACGATATAATTTTCCCACCAAACGCGCCGGCAAAAATCGGAAAATATATTTTAAAAGATTCGATAGCCAGCATCGAAATTTTTCCCGATGTTATCGTTACAAATGGAGGAGAAAAAATTCAATCAATGATTGTTGAGAATGATCTTTCCGATAATGTTACGAAGTTGAGATTGGATTCGTTAGTCTGGTTTGTAATAAAGCGTGGAGATAAATTCGGTATTCGTCTCCGCGATCTTGAAGCACCTTTGCTAAAAACATTTAGCGGTATCGATAGATTCCCCGTGAATGAAGATTGGAAAATCACTGCAAATTTTTTGCCGCATGAAAAACCGCGCGAAATTTTAGTGCCGAATATTTTGGGGGCAATGGATATCGAATATTCTTCAGGAAACTTGCAACTGCAAATCGGCGGAAAGAATTTTGAAATTACTCCTGTAGATGCAGGGAATAAATTGTTCATCATTTTTGCCGATGAAACAAGCGGCGAAGAAACATACGGTGCCGGAAGATTTTTATACGCGGACAAACCCGACTCAACCGGAAAAGTGATTTTAGATTTTAACAAAGCATACAATCCTCCTTGTGTTTTCACACCGTTTGCAACATGCCCGCTTCCTCCAAAAGAAAATTATCTCAGCGTTCGAATTACTGCCGGCGAAAAAAATTGGGGAGAGCATTAAATAATTATGAGCCGGCAAGTTTTATTTATAAGTCACAAAGAAAAGCCGAAACAAAAAGATAATCATTTTCTAAATTGATGTTCTGATTTCATAAATAGAATTTTCAAGAACAGAAAAAATATTTCATCCCTAACGGGATTTAACTTTTTTTACTTTTTTCTTTTTACCAATATCTCATCCCTACGGGATGCCGAATAGCAATCAATTTTTTCAACTTTTTTCCCGTTAGGGAAAATATATTGGTAATAAGAAAACTATAATTAATGTTAAATCCCGTAGGGATGGTACAAAATAATTTTTTATATTTTTTTTAAAATCTCCTGCGGTAACCAAAATTGAACGGATCTCAAATTGGTTTCTGAACCTTGTTTGACAAGATTATTTTGAGATGGAAAATAAAGTTTTTAAGAATTAGTCATGATATTGATTTTAAAAATCTATCCACGTACCTAAAAATTAAGTAGCCAAAACTTCCTTATAAATATCTACAGTTTTATCGGTTAAATATTGTAGATCAAATTTTTCCACGGCTCGTTTGCGTCCCGCCTCTCCAAGTTTTTTTCTTAAACCGGCATCTTCAATAAGTTGAACCATTTTTGCGTGAAGCATTTCTGCGTTTTGTTTTTGAAAGAGCAACGATGTTTCATTATCGATTGCAATATCAAGCACACCATCGGAGTTGGAACAGATCGTCGGAAGGCGCATGGACATTGCTTCGACTAATGCAATACCGAACGCTTCGGCATGCGAAGGAAAAACAAAAACATCAAGTGATGCGAGAACATTAACGGTATCATTTCGAAAGCCGGAAAAAATAATTCGTTTATTCTCCGACGCGGTTTGTTTAATTTTTTCGGCATAAACTTCTTCGCCTCTGCTCGCTTCTCCGACAATCAAAAATTTCACATTTGTGAATTGTTCCGCAATTTTATTTGCGGCAGAAATAAATTCTTCATGTCCTTTACCGGGACTGAAGCGCGCCATCATCCCGAAAAGTAATTCATCATCTTTAATTCCAAATTCATTTCTGACTTTATTTCTTTCCCCAAATTCCGGAGAAAATTTTTTTGTATCAACCGCGTTATGAAGGAGTTTTATTTTATTCTCGTCGAGCGGGCAAGTCTCCACCAAATTTTTTTTAATCACTTCGCTGATTGCAAGTGCAAGATTTAATCTTTTATAAATGTAGCGGTGAAGAAAATCTTTTTTAACGATGAATGAGCCGACCTGCTTTGTCATCAACAATGGAATACGGCTTCGAAGCAGATTTAATGCGGGTACAAGCACCCATAAATCTTTTGATGCTTGAGTGTGAATCAGATTATATTTATTTATTTTTATCAGTTGCGCCAATCGTAAAACTTGAATCGGATGAAAATATCCCGATGCCTTTACGGTGTGAATTATCAAACCAAGATTGTTTGCTTCGATATTAATCCGTGAGTGAGGATAACAAAGCAACTCAACTTTTATATTTCGTTTCAGAAGTTGCTTCACGGCAGTTAGTGTGAACATTTCCATTCCTCCCCAACTTTGCGATAAACATGAATAGAGAATTTTCATCGTCAACTAAAAAAATTAATTGGAAATTTTTTAATAACGTTTTTCAATTCGCGCATTTTTATAATAGTGCATTAGTATTTCATCGAACTGAAAACCTTTTTCAGCCATAACTGCCGCACCGATTTGACAAAGCCCTGCACCGTGTCCCCACCCTGCACCACGCAAAACAAATTGTTGAGGAATTCCATCAACGACATTTTTCTTTTCGACGATAAAAGCTGAACTGTAAAGGTGCGTCTTAGAAAGTGTTCTTCTAATTTCAAGTTCTTTACCGATTGTAAATATTTTTTTAGTTCCAACAATTTTAAGTTTAATTAATCGAGCAGAATTCCCTCGTTTTATCGGGATGAGATCAACTATCTCTCCGAAATCAATTCCCGATTTTTGTTTAATCAATTTCGAAATTTCATCTTGCGAATAGACAACTTTCCACCGAAAAAAATCTGATGTTTCGAGATCGTAATCGAGTAATATTTGCGAAAGTATTTTTTTATCTGAAGTATTGCAGAACGCCGCCGGATTTGCTCTGATCCACTTCTCTGCATTTTTTTCGATTGAAAAATCTGTATCGAAATTATCGGGTTCATATTTGTAATCGATCACCGCTTGCAAGTAAGGAAATGATTCCGGCTCCCAAACATTTTCAAAAGATTCACTGATACCACCGCACGATTTTGAAAAACGCGCATCGCATATTTTGCTTTGATAAGTGAGCAACAAACCGCGTGTTTCTTCAACTGCGCGTGTTGCAACTTCGGTGTAAATTTTTGTGATGCCTTGATAGCGCTGACAATGATCATCGGCGCAAACATCAAACTTTTCATGATCTTCCCTATCATACCAGACGGTTAATTCATCTTCGTTCGAAGTTCGTGTTACATATTCTTTCTTGTCTTTTTTAAGTTCTTGAGATTTTTCAATCTGTGCAAGCAACCAACTGCGAGAAATTATTGCGTGGGCTTTTAAAAGATGTAATCTACTTTTCGCAGACATCTCCGAGGAGATAACACTTTTTAAATATTCTTCAACGGGAATTACATTAATTGATGTAATGCCGCCGTTATCGATTATCAACTTCAGATCACCGCGGAAACTTTCCTTCTCCGTTCTCTGCCAGTGAAAATCAACACCGATGACAACATCTTTCAAAGAAAAATATTCGGAATCAAAATCGTCGGGATGAAAAATAACTTCGTTCGCAAAAGAAAAAGTTGAACCCGATTGAGAAGTGATGACAAGCTGTTTCTCTTTTATTGATGCGGTGTAAATGCCGCTGAATGATTCTTTAATTCCATTCGCTTTGTATTCACCGAAGAATGTAAAATCGATTTTCGGTTTTGTAAAGATTCCTACGTTAATAAGCGGTTCGGTCATGTGTTCTTCTTCTGAAATGTTTTTTGATTTGATAAAAAATTATGGTTAAATATTTGTTTTCTCAACCCGCAAGCAAAAGTGCCGGTTGAAAATTATCTTCGTTTCGTCTCAATATTATCGATGCACAAAAATACAAATCATTTAAAGCAATTCGAACTAAATTTTAATTCTTAAATGATTTTGCTTCGAACTAATTTTTGTAGATTTGCCCATGATTTCTAACTAAACTTTGAAAGGTGAATCATGGAAGAAAATAATTATAACGAAACCTCAACTCAAGAACCGGAGATTGAAGAACTTTCTCATTCCGATAAAATTGCCGGGGTCTTCAGCGAGCCGGCAAACACTTTCGAGCAAACTGCAAAGTTTCCGCCGAAGACTGTCGATTGGTTCCTCCCCTTCTTTTTGCTTTTACTTGCAGTAGTGATTTCGCAAATCGTAATGTACTCCATTCCCGAAGTGCGCATGAAAATTCGCGAGCAAACAATGGAACAAATGGATAAAAATTTTCAGAAGCAAATTGATGACGGCGCAATGACAAAGGAACAAGCGAGAGAAATTCGTGAACAAACGGAAAGCCGCATGGATTCAATGGGAAGCGTAGGTTTGATTATTCAAAGCGTTTCAATTTTAATCGTCGGATTCATTATGTTTTTTATAATCTGCGGCGCATATTTTCTTTTGGCGAAGTTTGTGCTTAAGGAAAACGCGAGCTACAAAGGTGTGCTTGTCGCAAATGGTTTAACCGCATACATCGGAATTATTCAGGTTATTCTTGCAACGATACTCACCTTCCTTATGAACGAACCGTACCGCGATACTTCTCTCGCATCATTTCTTAATTCGGATCGAAATACTATTTCGGGAATGTTGTTCGGAAAGATTGATCTCTTCTCAATCTGGAGTTACGTAATTCTTTCTATTGGATTAGCAAAGATGAGTTTTGCGCAAGACGTAAAGAAATTTTATTTTCTTGTTTTCGGTTTGTGGATCGGATGGAGTTTGTTTGCTTTCTTTGTCTTGAAAAATATTCCGTTCATCGGAAATTTCATGTAATTGTTTTTATTTTTTTCAAGCCGCCGTTTTTAATATGACTGCGGCGGTTTGGAAAATTATTTGTTACTGCTGCCCGGCGTCGGCTGATGCATAAATTTCCAATTTGCGGAAGCATCGGGAAATCTGCCGTAAGATGTATCTGTCTTTTGTGGAGAAAATTTTATTGAATCGATAACGGTTCCGGCAGAGTTAAAGATTGCAATATCTTCTCCCGAAGCGGATAGTTTAAAACTCGTGTGAGTGCTTCCTTGTGCCGTATCGCCATCGCACCAGATTATAAGAAAACTTTTTCCGCTCAATTGCACATCGGGGAATTTCCATTTCGTTGTATTTAAAATATCATCTGTGAGATAGTGATCCTTTAAAGAGAATGTTGCATCGCCCGAATTGTAAATCTCGACCCAATCCTCGTATTCACCAAAGTTATCTTTTATAATTGTAGAATTGCTCGCCATGAATTCATTAATAAATATTGTTTGCGCGGGAGGCGGTGTTTGGTCAGTTGAAATCGGTTCATCGCAGCTATAAATGAAAAATAAAAATGAAATGAGAAAATATTTTTTCATCAAAAACTCACATGGGTTAAGATCATAAATTCAAAATATGAACCGATATTTTTTTCATCAACTCGTGATAGCTCAATTGAATATTTAATATATTTAAAAACTTCGGACTCAAGCGCGACCCCGATAATATTGGTTCTTTCGACAGTGTCGTTAATATTTTTATAATAATTTTCGAATCGAAGTGAAGCACTCCAATCATCGGGTTGATAATTTAAAGTAAGAAAATACCCACCGGGAAGTTTTCCGTTTTCTTTTTTTGCATATGCAAATTCGCCAAGGAAAATCCATTCTTCCTCTTTAAAACGAAAATCGAATCCGTTAGCGGAAATATATTTTGCAGTGAGTGAATCATTTTTATGAGAAGCGTTCAAACCTACTTTGAAATTATTGTAATCAAGTTCAATTCTTTCCGCAAAAGTTTTTGAATTATTATTATCTCCTGTAATTCTACCGCCATTACCGTTAAACATGCCTGCAATAATTTTTGCTTCGAACTTTTTCGTTGGAGAAAAAGAATATTCCGACGACAAGCCGAAATCTCTCCCCGCATAATTCAGTTCGTCAATTTCAGAAATAGTTTTTGCGCGATCGGTAAAGAAAAGTTTTTTAACCGAGGTTAATCTTTCCTGCGAGAAAGGAATTTTGTGTTTACCAATTGTGAGACGAAAATCTGAATTTTTCAAAATTACTTTTGCATCTTTTAATATGTCATCGTCGGTGAGATCAATCTCCACTTCGGAGTTAATATAGCTACTCAATTTAGTTTCAACTCCGAGCCGCAACCTGCGCGCTATAAATTCATTGTTGGAAAGATTATTTTTTTCACTGCTATATTTCCAACCGAGTTGGAGGAGTGAAGAAAAATCTGTATCGGGATATTTTGGTTTTGGAATTGCCTCCGTTTGCGCATGGATAAAGGATGAAATCGTGCTAAGCAAAATGAATGTGAATAGAAATTGACAGAAATATTTTTTTTTCATGAAGAGATCGTATAATTGCGGGAAGAAAAATTATCATCTATTTTATTCGTGCGTTGTTTAATCCAGAGAACGTCGCCGACATCTGGAATTCTGTCTCTTATTAATTTTGTGATTTGATCTTTACTACCGTTAGTATCAACTACAACTTCGAAAGTTAGCGTTGTAATTTCCGGTTTCGCTCTTCTTTCTTTCGAGGAGATCAATCTAAATTTAAGTTTTTCGGCAATCAATATCTCTTCAACTTCTTCGATGGCATAAAAAGATTTATCCGTCGCAATTGAAATTTTCAAAATCATTACTTCACGCACGTTGAAGAAGAAATTAATAATTGAGAGGGGAATCATGTCGAACATATTTTGTCCGAGTCTCGCAAATATTACACCTATAATTGCAAGACCGTAAAGCCCGACACCGCAAGCCATTCCGAGTCCCAGCGCAAATATTAGCGAGCTTGCTTCTTGCGGAGTGTTTAAACTATAACGATAGCGAACAATTGCGGCGGCGCCCATCAAACCAAATGCGCGCGCAAGATCGGAGCCGATAATCATCATCATCAGCGCGGCGGCAAATGATAATATGATGTGCGATTCCATTACAGCAAATCCGTATGTATCAACATTTCTTCGGAATGAAACAATTAAACCGAGCAACCCCGCGAGTGAGAAACTGAATAATGTTTGCCAAATATTATGTACGCCTGAAATTTTAGGAAAGATATTTTCGTTTTTGAAAAATTCTTCGATGCCGCTTTGTGCAAATGAAAAAGTTGAGACGAGTATCGTGATCGATACTGTGATTAGAGCAATTGATTTTATTTTTTTGTGATTCATGAGTTTAGAACAATCGACTCAGAGATTCGGTTTAACAAATTTTCTTTATTCATCTTGTTTATCTTTCTTAAATTTTTTCTTTCCAATTTTTTCGCCGTACACTTTTTTGTAAAGAAGGGCGATTTCGCAGTCATTACAAAAAGAGCCGCAGCATTTGTTCCATTCTTTTTTCTTTATAAGATTTTTAATGAAGGACATTTTTCTCTCCTGTCTTGGACATCGACTGATTTTTGTTCCTGTTCATCATTCCTCTTTTCTTCTGTGATGTTCCCACATTTCCAATAACTCATGCAATTTGGCTTGCAATAATTTTTTATCGGGCAGTGCCATTTTATAGCGACTTATAAGAGTGGGAGAAAGTTGTCTGCTAAGAGCATATTCTACCACTTCATTGTCCTTGTCTTTGCATAGCAATATCCCAATACTGGGATTTTCGTTGGACTTTTTAAAATCACGATCCAAAGCTTCTAAATAAAAATTCATCTGTCCCGTCTGTTCGGGTGAAAATTCGGTTGTCTTAAGTTCAAATGCTACTAAACATTGCAAATGCCTGTGATAAAAAAGTAAGTCGATATAAAAATCCTTGTTACCAACCTGCAAACGAAATTGCTCTCCCATAAACAAAAAATCTTTGCCTAATTCTAAAATAAAATTTTTCATTTTTTGGATGAGTGCTTTTTGTAGGTCGTTTTCACTAAATGGTTCTGGCATATTTAAAAATTCGAATACATATTCATCTCTGAAGTGCTTTTTCAATTCAGAGGAAACACCTCTGATTTCTCCCTTGCCACTGTTGTCGCTTAACATACTCCTCTCAAAAACCGATGCTGATATTTGTCGTTCAAGTTCTTTCACCGTGTAGTTTTCATGGATGGAAAGATTGAGATAAAAAATTTTTTCTTCCATCAATTGACATCTGGAAAAAATTGTGCGATGATGCGTCCAGCTTAAATCTGCCAAAATAGAATCGCGAATATCCCAGATGTTGAATTGTGTCCTCGTTGCGGACACAATTGAATTGGCTTGCCCTCCGATTTTTTTTAATTGTGTCCTCGATGAAGCCACTATTTCAGAATTTTCATAAGTTTCAAAAAATTGTCGCATACGGTACAAACCCCTACGATTAAATCCCTTTAACTCCGGATGTTCAGCTTGAATAAACTGCGCCAATTCATCAACAGTTTTATCTCCCCATTGAGCTTGCACGACCTTCTGCGAAATATATGCACCAACATTCCAATAGAGGTTAATCAATTCAACGTTAACAGATTTGATTGCACTTTGTTTTGCTATTTGAATGAGAGACAGAATTTCCGAAAATTGATTATTCACATTCCAACTCGTCCGGTAGCTGTTTCGATTTAGATAATGAAGTTTTCAAAAATTCGTTGATAAACATTTTAGCTCTTCAAAAGTTTTTCGACTTGAGCAACAACATTAGAAACAGTGAATCCATATTTTTCAAAAAGAATTTTATCCGGAGCGGATGCGCCGAATTTTTCAATCGAGATTTCTATGCCTTGTTCACCGGTATATCGTTTCCACCCAATATTTACGCCTGCTTCAATCGCTATTCTCTTTTTTATATTTTGGGGAAGAACAGAATTTTTATAATCATCCGTTTGTAACTCGAATAATTCCCACGATGGAAAACTGACAACACGAACGGAGATATTTTTCTTTTCTAATTCAGCAGCGGAGTTTAAAGATAGCTCAACTTCCGAACCTGAAGCCATAATTATCATTTCAAATTTTTCATTTGTTTGATAAAGCACGTAAGCCCCGCGTAAAAGATTTTCCGCGCTTGCATATTTATTTTGATCGAGTACTTTTACTGCCTGTCGTGTAAATACAAGCGCAACAGGAGATCGTTTATTCTCAATCGCAAACTTCCATGCGTAAGAAGTTTCATTTGCGTCTGCGGGACGAACAACAACACAATTCGGAATTGCGCGGAGTGATGCGAGATGCTCAACGGGTTGATGCGTCGGTCCATCTTCACCAAGCCCGATGCTGTCATGCGTAAAAACATAAATCGGATTCAAATGCGAAAGTGCGGCAAGACGAATTGCCGGGCGCATATAATCAGAAAAAACAAGGAACGTTCCGCCATAAGGAATTACGCCACCATACAACGACATGCCATTTAACGCCGCACCCATCGCATGTTCGCGAATTCCGAAATGAAAATTTCTTCCCGAATAATTCGAAGTTGAAAATGTTCCTTCATCTTTTAGGAATGTATTGTTCGAGGGCGCCAAATCTGCCGAGCCACCGATTAAAGTCGGCAAATATTTTTTTACTGAATTTAATACAGCACCCGATGCTTGTCGTGTTGCAATTTTCTTTCCATCATCTTCAAATTTCGGGAGATGATTTTTCCATTCTTCTCCAAAATTTCCGGCGAAAATATTTTCAAATAGGTTTGCCTCTTCGGGAAATTTCGTTTTGTACTCTGCGAAAAGTTTATTCCATTCCTCTTCGTAAGAATTGAATTTATTTTTCAAAGAGGAAAATAAATCTTGCACATCTTCGGGAATGAAGAAAAATTTATCTTCTTCCCAACCGAGATTTCGCTTCGTCAATTTTACTTCTTCTTCACCGAGCGGAGAACCGTGTGCTGATTCTTTATCCTGCTTATTCGGACTGCCGTACCCGATGTGCGTTTTTGTAATAATCAAACTCGGTCGCTCATCATTTTGCGCGGCGAGTAATGCACGCTCGAGTTGTGATAGTTCATTCACGTCATTTACTTTTTCTACATGCCAGCCGTATGCATTAAATCTTTGATCTATGTTTTCTGAAAAAGCGAGAGAAGTTTCGCCGTCGATCGTAATTCCGTTATCGTCATAAAAGAAAATAATTTTACCGAGTTTGAGATGCCCCGCTAATGATGCGGCTTCGTGAGAGATTCCCTCCATCAAATCACCGTCGCCGCAAATTCCATATATGAAGTGATTGATGATTTTAAATTCCGGTTTATTAAATTTTGCAGAAAGAAAAGCTTGCGCCATTGCCATTCCGACTGCGGTTGCAAAACCTTGTCCCAGTGGACCTGTAGTTGTTTCAACCCCTTCGGTTAAACCATACTCGGGATGACCGGGGGTGATACTTCCCCATTGACGAAAGTTTTTCAAATCGTCCATTGAAATTTTATAGCCGCAAAGATGAAGCGTGGAATAAAGCAGCGTGCTTCCGTGTCCGGCAGATAAAACAAATCGGTCGCGGTTCTGCCATTTATGATTTTGCGGATTGTGTTTCATAATTTTAGAATAGAGGAGAAACGCAATGGGAGCGCACCCCATCGGCATTCCGGGATGCCCCGAGTTTGCTTTCTGAATTGAATCTACTGCCAGGAATCGAATTGTATTTATCGCTTTTTGATCAACATTATTTTTCAATAAAAATTCTCTTAAATAATTTCGTGAAGTTTTTTTTCAAATATAAACAATGACTTGAAACGAGAGGAAAGTAATTTTCAATTGTTTATTCATTATTGAATATTTGAAATTATGAGATGAGTTTTAATGTGAAAATTTTACTGAAAAATTCTGTGCTATTAATTTTAAATCTGTGCCATTAGTCTGATCTCTTTTGATGCGACTTTACTTTTTGGTCTGCTTCGATTAACATCATCAGAAATTCAGAGTTCACACTCTCTATGCGAGGTTCAAGGAAAGAAATTGACATTAACTGCTGAAGTTCCTACATTGCATAAAAAAACGGAGCGAACTTTGAAAACTTTAGTGTTATTCTTTTTTGTTTGCCCACTGTATTTTGGACAACCACAACCTGTTACGAATACTTTCAAAATAAGTGGTGATAATCCTTCGGGAAATTTTCTCCAAAAAAATCCTGAACTCTTTTTTAACGACTCTTCCTCTTTCATCGTTACATGGGATGATTTCCGCACGGGACCAAAAACCTTCATGGCAGCGCAACTCAATGGCGATGGCTCTTCAGCATCAAATAATTTTAAAATTTCCGGTCGAGAAGATTTTAATTTCTTCGGTACAAATAAATTTTTTGTCCTCTCAACTTATGAATTTTACATTATGGAAACCGGATACGTCAATTATTACGGAGCGGTTCAAACTGCGGAGAATGTGATTGCGACTAATATCTCACTCGGGTATGCAACTATTCCCTGGTGCGGTACAGGCTGGCTCGGATATTCCCATTCTCTTATAAAGAAGAATGATAAATTTTATTTTTATCTCAACAACAGCGGATATATTCAACACATCATTCTCGATTCGACGGGAAATACCGTTTCATTTATGGATGATTCAATTTCCTTTGCCGGTTCACAGGCAATAGCTTCAACAAATGATAACCATAGTGCTTTGTTCTGGTTTGATGTAGATTTTTATACGCCCGACTATTCGAAAATTTTCGGAAGATTTTTAGATCCCTCCGATAATGTAATTGCGGACTCAATCCTCATATCTAATTTTAGTTTTCCTCTTTACATCCCTCTCGGCATGGATAATTTTTTCAAAGTTACCGCAACGACTAATAATAATTACCTTCTTTACTTTGCCACAGAAGATTCTTTTTATTATAGCTTAATCTCGAACGCCGGAACAATACTTCAACCGATGGAAAAAGTTGCACTGAAACATGCGGGGAACAGCAATTCTTATGGACTTCAAAATTTTTCCGTCTCCTCTACTAATGATGGAACATTTGATCTGTTTCTAACGGTGCGAAGTCGAATCGGCACGGAATACAAATTTAATAATCACATAATTTCATTTACTACATCAGGAAATTATTTGGGAATTACCGCAGAAGACACAACTTTCGGCGGAACGCTTCCAAAAAATATTTTTAAGAAAGGCGCGTCAAATTATTTTATTCCTATTGAATTGGATAAAGATATTTATCTCGCATCGTTGAACAATTTTGTTATCACTCCCATTAGAAAAATCACAGACGATCAACCGGGAAGCAATGAAAACAACGGTAGAGTGATTGTTAAGGATGCGAACAGCGCACTGGTAACATGGTACGATGAATCAAATTTCAACGGCAGATTAATCCAGCCGAATGGAAATTTTATCGGTGATGCCGTTATTCTCCCCTCAACAGATATACGATTCAAATCGGATGGCACTGCTTTCTCATTTTTATTGGTGAATGGAAAACTTGTAATTCATAGTTTGAATCAAACGCTGCAAGTAACTCAAACCGATACGTTAAAAATCGCCAATCAAACCGAAACAGAAATAAAAGGTTATTACGCATACATGCCGGATGCAAATTCGTTGATACTTCTAATTTCGAAATATGACAAAGCGTTTCTGCTTTCTCTCGATTTAAGTTTGGCCGTGTCGAAAAAAAGAGATATAACTTTCGGATTCAATAATCCCAACATAAGAATTTATAAACGTAGCGAAAATGAATTTTATGTTTCGATTTATAACTTAATTCAAATATTCGATACACAACTTAATGAAGTGAGCGCAGTGAATCAGCTTGATGTCAATGAATATATCGGCAACGATGTTTTTGTAAAAGTTTATTATTTCTATCCGAACACAACTTCAAATTCAGGATATTTTGCAGATTTCATAAAGTTCGACGGCACAATCGTAAAACAGAATTTAAAGCTTTTTGATTGGGGCAACAACGTCTACTACTCTTCAATTTACGAAGGTGTATTTGGAGTCAGCTATACACTTAATTCAATCGGGTTAAGATTAAAAAGTTACAACTCCAACGGAACGCAATTGATGTCAGAGTTTCCGCTCGAACAATTCACAAATATTTCTCACTTAGATTTTTCTTTCAGAAGATGGAACGATAATATCATATTTACATGGACTGACAACCGTGCGCAAAATTATGATGTTTGGGGAAAAATTTTCAGCGTGAGAAGTTTAGTTGATGCAAAGGATAATAAAACACTCGCCCTCAATAAATTTGAGTTGATGCAGAATTACCCCAATCCGTTCAATCCATCCACCAAAATAAAATTCACAATACCTTCCCTCTCCCTTCGGGAGAGGGTGTCCGAAGGACGGGTGAGGGTAACCTTAAAAGTCTTCGATATCCTCGGACGTGAAGTTGCAACTCTTGTTGATGAAGAAAAACCTGCTGGGGAGTACGAGGTTGAATTCGATGCATCATTACTTCCAAGTGGAATTTATTTTTATCGATTGCAATCAGGTGAGCTTGTGCAAGAAAAGAAAATGATTCTTTTAAAATAGAGGAGTGAAATAATGAATAAAAGAAAATATTTGTTGCTCTTCATTCTTCTCAGTTCTACTAATTTATATAGCCAGAATTTTTGGCAACAAACCAACGGACCTTCAGGTGTGAGAGTTACTCGTCTCGCCACGAATATGCGAGGAGATATCTTTGCGGGAACGGCTGGAGCCGGCGTATTTCGTTCCTCCGATCGAGGTGATTCATGGATGCCGATTAACAATGGTTTGATTGATACAATTATCTTGTCGCTTGCAATAAACTCAACGGGAAATATTTATGCCGGAGTTTCTCAAGGCGGCTCTTCAGGAAGAATCTATAAATCAACCGATACCGGAAATAGCTGGACAAATATTTATAATGGGTTGGCTGTTCTATCTCTCGCGACAAATGCAGATAATCATATTTTTGCGGGTATCTCCGAAAGTGGAGTATATCGTTCTACGGATGAAGGTAATAGTTGGATACACATTAACGCCGGAATGACAATTGCGGATGTTCAATCATTAGTTATAAATTCAGTCGGGCATGTTTTTGCAGTCGTTAATATGTCCGGAGTCTACCGTTCGACGAATAACGGAGATAGCTGGACATTGCTAAACGAAGGTATAACTACTAACAATGTTTTGGCGATTGCATTAGGCGCGAACGAAAATATTTTTGTCGGAACTTTTCAGTCGGGCGTTTTTCATTCTTCGGATAATGGAAATCATTGGGAACAAACTAGTTTGACAAATAGCTATGTGCGTAGTATTGCAATAAATTCGAGTGGACATATTTTTGCAGGAACATCCGTTGAAGGAGTCTTTCGTTCAACCGATAATGGGAGCACTTGGAACAATATCAATTCGGGCTTGACTGATAAACATGTTTATTCGTTACTAATAAATTCTGAAGGAATCATATATGCAGGGACAGATAGCGGCGGTATTTTCAGAAGCATCAATTCAACAACATCTTTCGATGAGCATAATAGCAGTATAATTTCAGATTTCAAATTAGAACAAAACTACCCCAACCCGTTCAATCCATCCACCAAAATAAAATTCACAATACCTTCCCTCTCCCTTCGGGAGAGGGTGTCCGAAGGACGGGTGAGGGTAACCTTAAAAGTCTTCGACATACTCGGACGCGAAGTTGCAATACTTGTTGATGAAGAAAAATCTGCCGGAGTGTACGAGGTTAAATTTGATGCTTCACTACTTCCGAGTGGAATTTATTTTTATCGATTGCAATCAGGTGAGTTTGTGCAGTCGAAGAAGATGATTTTTTTAAAATGAATTTTTTTTTGCAATGAAGGTATTTATAATATTTCTCCTTTTTGTCGGATCCAATTGCATTTTCGCTCAAAATTTTTTTCCGATGGAAATCAGTGATAATGTGTTGAGAAAGCAAAAATTCGAAATAAAATCTCCACACTATAGCTCTACTTGGACAAAGCACCATATCTATACCGTTACATCACAAATAGCGTACAACGATTTAACGTTTTATAAATTCGCAGCGAATAATAACGATTATAAATTAATTGATACAAGTTGCTACTATTCATACGATTCGGTCACACAAAAACTATATATTAAAATACCTGATGTTATAGAACCTAAAATGATTGCAGACTTCAACATCCCATATGATTCTGTATTTGAAACATATCTTTTGAAAACTCCACAATTGGTTCGTTGCATGGGAACGAGTTATCAAAAAATTGGCGATGATACTTTGCTAACATGGACAATGAGGTATTTACATCCCACTAGCTGTTTTTACGCAAGTTTCACCGATAAAATAGGATTGAGTAATTACTATCATTTTAGAAGTATCGGAGCTGATGTAGGAGAGAGAATAATAGATACTGTCGTATCGCTATCTACTTCTGTATATCAACATAATATACCATATCTCCAAATTGATACTGTGTATCCTATTTTTGATAGACCAATTAATACGTTTCCATTCATGCTTTTTTCGAATTACATTTCAAATTTTTCGAATACGATTTACAAATTTATCGTGGAATTACAGGTTACTAGAAATGATTCTATTATTTATTCTGAAGAGAAAAATTTTACTGAAGGAAGAATACAAATCAGTTTCCTCGATTCGTTATTGCACATAAATGATATTATTCAATTACGCGCTGTTGCAAAGGACAGTTCGTACCTACTGAACGTAGCTTACAAACCGGATGTTGGTGTGTTTAAAATTAAAGTTCTTCCTAAACTTACTGATAACGAGGATAATAGTAGTGAGGTCAAATTTAATTTATACCAAAATTATCCCAACCCATTTAATCCCTTCACTAAAATAAAATTTACAATACCGAGTAACGGAATGGGTCATACTTCGAATTCGCTCGGTACTCATGACCCGTCTTTAAATGTGTCGTTGAAAATCTATGATATTCTCGGGAATGAAGTTGCAATCTTAGTGAATGAAGAGAGGCGACCCGGCGAATATGAAATTGAATTTAATGCCGAGAATCTTCCTGGCGGAGTATATTTTTACCAAATTAGATTCGGTAATTTTTTCCAAACAAAAAAATTAATTTTGATGAAATGATTCGCATTCTCATTGACGCTGTGTTCATTTTTTTAATTATTACCTTCGAATTATTTGCACAACAAACAAAATACTACGACGTATTTAAGAAGGATACTTTATATTATTTTTTATCGAACAAAGGAATTGAAATACTCTCCCGGCGAAATAATTCAAGTCCCTTCTATTTAATAAAAACAATTCCGAAAACTATTTCTGGCAGCTATGATTGGGCATTTAATCAGAAATATTTACTCTTACGGGTTAGCGACTCCTTATTTCTCTATGACCTTTTTGATGACTTGAATTTAATTTTAAAGAACAAAAAAGGAGTTTCTTTCACAAAAATTTATGGATGGGGTGAAAGTTTTTTAGTGAATAAATCAAATTCATTTCTGATACTACAAAACAATCATGGAACTATGCAAGAAGTAATTGATAGTACGTTCAATGTAGTTTCTTCATCCGATATCTTTATTCATCCCTTTATCGTAAAAAACGGAAGAGAAATTTATAAATATGTTGAATTCTTCGGACTCTATTACATTTACTTTATGTCGGCAAGTACTGACCCAGGTTTGGTGTTTATTGTACCACTAGGTAATGATAGGTTGCTATACCATATTTTTGTTCCTGACCCTTGGGGTTTACCTATTTATATGAATTTGAGAATTAGAAAATTAATTCCTCCAAATTTTCCAATGATTTTCGATAAAGGAGATTGGGGCAATATCCACCACAACATCGGAAAAGCTTTTGAAGCCTCTTTCAAATACATTCATTATAGAGATGACTCTAATCTATTTACAATTCTTGATCAAGATGAAAGAAAATATATTCAGTATAGTTTAGGTACTTCTAAGTATAGAATCGTTGACTCTTACATCTTCAAACTTGATTCGGTAATTTCATATTCAGATACATATCCTATCAATTTTCAAATAATTACGCATGCGTTATCCGAAGTAGAATACGGAAATGAAAATAAGTTAATTTTTTCTCTCTCTCAAAATTACCCCAATCCGTTCAATCCATCCACCAAAATAAAATTCACAATACCTTCCCTCTCCCTTTGGGAGAGGGTGTCCGAAGGACGGGTGAGGGTAACCTTAAAAGTCTTCGATATCCTCGGACGTGAAGTTGCAATACTTGTTGATGAAGAAAAACCTGCCGGAGAGTACGAAGTTGAATTTGATGCTTCACTACTTCCGAGTGGAATTTATTTTTACCGATTGCAATCAGGTGAGCTTGTGCAAGAAAAGAAAATGATTTTGTTAAGATGAAAATATTTTAAAACCATAAAAACCATTTAACCTTTTTTAAGATTGTGTGTCCAAGTTTCACAAATTCTGCTTTTAATTTTTTATAAAGATTTATGCAAAAAGCATTGAGTTATTTAAAATATTAATTCTATTTTCGAATCGAAGAATTTAAACGGAAAATTTATAACGAAAACTTGTGACTAAAATTTTTATTTCAACTTTCATTTTTATACTTATTATCTCCGCTGCAACTTACGCGCAAAACCCCGGCGATTCGGTTTTCGCTTCCATTAAAGTTCATACAATCAACATAAACTTTTCTCAGCCGAATTATTGGGATTCACTGCTCTACTACTACAACCAAGGTGAAGAGCAATACATCTCCGCAAACATTACCGTGAACGGAAGCGCAATGAATAATGTCGGTGTTCGTTTCAAAGGCAATTCATCATTTTCTCATCCTAACAATAAAAAATCTTTTCGTCTTAGTTTTGATGAATATATCGATGATCAAACATGGAACGGATTAAAAGGGATTCATTTAAATAATGCTTACGGCGACCCGACTTTTATGCGGGAAAAAGTTCATCTCGATTTTTGCCGCGATGCCGGCATTGCCGCACCACGCTGCAACTACGCGAACGTCTATATCAACGATTCTCTCTTCGGATTTTATACCGTCATCGAGCATGTGAACAAAACTTTTCTTTCTTCACGATTCGGAAATAACGATGGAGATCTTTTCAAAGCCGTTGATGCATTCGAAGGAGTTCAAGCCGCTTCCGATTTCAGATGGTTCACCAGCGTACCCGATTCTTATTACACCAGATACGATCTAAAGAACAATTCTTCAACTACTGCGTGGAATAATTTGATCAACTTGCTCGATACGTTGCACAATCACTCGAACGTTGAACAACTTCTTCCCCAAAAAATAAATTTACCTGCATACTATAAAGCTATTGCCACCGATTTACTTTTTGCAAATTTAGATTCTTACAACAACAGCGGAAGAAATTTTTATTTTTACTTTAACGAAAGTTCGGGAAAAATGGAGTGGATTGTTTGGGATGTCGGATTGAGCTTCGGTTGTTACAGCGGCGGAGTTTCTAACTTCGAAAACTTGAACATCGCGTATCTTTTAAGTTCAACTTATCGTCCTTTGAGCGGAAAAATTTTTGCAAATGCAACTTTGAAGAATGAATATCTTTACACTTGTTGTCAAATTTTCAATTCACATTTTACCTCATCAAAGTTATTTGCAAAGATTGACTCAATTGCAAACATCATTCGCCCCTTTGTTTATGCCGATCCGCGCAAGCAGTACACTAACACACAATTTGAGACAAACATTTTTGCAGATTTAAATATCAGCGGCGTTGCGGGAACGAATAGAATTCCCGGATTGAAATCATTTATTACTTCAAGAATTAACAGCGTTCAAACACAGTTAAATAATTTAGGAATCAACTGCACAAGTGATTTTGAAAATGAAAAAATTGTTGCAGACAAATTTGATCTTTATCAAAATTATCCAAATCCTTTTAACCCGGTAACGAAGATCAAGTTTTCAGTTCCCGCCGGCGAAGTAACACGCCACGTCGTGTCTTTACGGGTGTTTGACATTCTCGGTGTAGAAGTTGCAACTCTTGTTGATGAAGAAAAATCTTATGGCGAGTATGAAGTAGAATTCGATGCATCGTTTCTTCAATCCGGAATATATTTCTACCATTTTGCTGCCGGTAATTTCAATGCGACGAAGAAAATGATATTTTTAAAATAATTTTTTATAAAGATTTTTATAATACTTAAAGGAAGAAGAAATGCCGAGACACAAGCGCAATCAAATTGGCGCATTCATTTTAATTTTGTTTCTGTATGCACCAGAAATTTTTTCACAAGCATATCCGGGCTTTACGCTCTTCGCACCGTTCAGTTCTCGTTATACATATCTGATTGATTTAAACAACACGGTTGTTCGAAGCTGGTATCACTCCAAAAGCGGCGGATATTCTTGCTATCTTTTACCGGATGGAAGTGTGATACGAACAGCGAGTTCATCAAGCTCTTCATTGAACGGCGGCGGCGCACAAGGAGTTGTTCAACGTTACTCATGGGAAGGAAATTTGATTTGGGAATATACCTATAGCACAACTTCGGTTCGTGCGCATCATGATATAGAAGTGATGCCGAACGGTAATGTTTTAATCATCGCTTGGGAATTAAAAACATCTTCGCAAGCTGTGCAAGCGGGATTAAATCATAGCTCAACAATTTGGCCCGATCATATTATTGAAGTTCAGCCGGTCGGTACAAACGGCGGAAACATTGTTTGGAAATGGCATGCGTGGGATCATCTCATTCAAGATTATGATCCATCAAAAAGCAATTATGGCGTAGTTGCAAATCATCCTGAACTTTTTGACATTAATGTAGAAAGCGCGGGAAGCGGCGATTGGCTTCACATCAACGGAATTAGTTATAATCCTGTCTTGGATCAAATAGTATTTTCTTCTCATGAGCTTGATGAATTTTATGTAATTGACCACAGCACTACAACAGAGCAAGCCGCGGGACACACCGGCGGAAACAGCGGAAAGGGGGGAGATATTTTATATCGTTGGGGAAGACCAGCAAACTATCGCGCTCCCGGTGCGCAAGTTTTTAATGTTGTCCATTACGCAAATTGGATTCAACAAGGATTGCCCGGCGCGGGAAATATTATGGCATTCAATAATCGTGAAGGAACTAATTCATCGATGATCGTTGAAATAAAACCACCGATGGATACTTCGGGACAATATATTTTTGTTCAGGGAACTGCTTATGGTCCTACTTCTCCGGCGTGGAGTTATTCCGCTCCTGGATTTTATGCAAATCATTTGGGCTCGTGCCAAAGATTGCCGAACGGAAACACCATGATTGTTGAATCAACAACCGGCTATCTTTTTGAAGTCGATTCTCTCGGAAACGAAGTTTGGTTTTATAACAGAGGCGGGCAGGTTGTGCGCGGGCTTCGTTATGGATTGGAATATCCCGGCGTATCTGCTTTAGTTCCTGTACAAATTACTTCGTTCAGCGCAACGATTCAAAATAATTTTGTTCTGTTGAATTGGATAACTGCTACCGAAAAAAATAATTTCGGATTCGAGATTCAACGGCTTTCATCTTTAACTTCGCACGGACTTGATTGGGAAACAATTGGATTTGTTAACGGAAATGGAACGTCAACGGAAAATAATTCTTATTCTTTTAAAGATGAAAATTTAGATAACGGTGTTTATAAATACCGATTAAAGCAAATTGATTTTGACGGCACCGAAAATTTTTCAAAGACCATCGAAGTAGATTTTAATACTCCATTGCAATTTACACTCGAACAAAATTTTCCGAATCCCTTCAACCCTGAAACAATAATTAGTTTTGAAATCCCCGAAGCAATGTTTGTTACACTCAAGATTTACGATGTTCTCGGCAATGAATTATCAACGCTTCTGAACGAACAGAAAGAAGCGGGCAAACATCAAACGACTTTTATTGCGAAAGAAAATTTTACTTCCGGAGTGTACATTTATAGATTGTCCGCAACTTCGGCAAAAGGAAAAGCAGTTCAAACAAAACAAATGATGCTATTAAAATAATTTTTTAGAGATACACATGAAAAAATTTTTCTTCTTCACAATTTTAGTAAGTTCTCTTGCGCAGATGATTTTTGCACAAGATTGGGTTTGGCAAAATCCATTGCCGCAAGGAAATTCGTTGTTCACTTCAGTTTCAATCGGCAATAAAATTTTTGCCGCGGGAGATGCAGGTACAATTCTTCTTTCAACCGATAACGGAAACACATGGAATAAGCAAACTTCCAATACTACGTCAACACTCACTTCAATATTTTTTGTGAACGATAATATTGGCTTTGCTTCTAGCAACTCCGGTTTAATTATCAAAACAACAAACGGCGGAAGCACATGGTCAAAAACCTTTGAGGATATCAACTTCAGTTTTACAAATATTTTTTTTAGCGATCAACTTCACGGCTTTGCTACTTGCGAATATTACGGTGCCGTTAATGATAAACTTTATGCAACAACCAACGGCGGTGAAAATTGGTTCACACAATCAACCGGTTCGATGAATACAATGAACTCTATCTTCTTTACAAGCACCACTAATGGTATTGCAGTCGGTGTGGGTGGTTCAATAATCAAAACAACAAACGGCGGAATGAATTGGAGTAGCAAAACAAGCGGCACAATTAACGGTTTGAATTCTGTCTGCTTCGTCGATTCAAATGTAGGTTATGTCGTAGGAAACGGCGGAGTGATTCTTAAAACTACAAACGGCGGAGAAGTATGGTCAAATTTAAATTCCGGTTCAAATGATTGGCTCGATAAAATTATTTTCATCGATGCGAATAATGGTTTTGCAATCGGCTACAACGGAACAATTCTTAAAACTACAAACGGCGGAAATAATTGGAGTAACGCCGGCAGCGGAACTACCGATTGGCTTCGCTCAATTTCATTTGCAAATAACAACAACGGTTTTGTTTTCGGTGAAGCGGGAAAAATTTTATTCTCGACAAACGGCGGAAATAATTGGGCAAGTCGTTCAAGCGGAAATACTGATTTACTTTATTCAATAAAATTTTTTGATTCGAACATCGGGTTTGCGGCTGGTGATTTCGGAACTATTCTTAAAACAACTAACGGCGGTACAGATTGGACAAAATTAAACTCCGGAAGTTTTGATCTTCTCCAAAATATTTTTATTCAAGATGCTAACACAGTTTTTGTTGCGGGAGATGCCGGCACAATTCTTAAAACCACTAACGGCGGAAACAATTGGAGCGCACTAAATACCGGTATTACCGAATGGCTTTTCGCAATTGATTTCCATTCATCCAACATTGGTTATGCTTCAGGATTTTTAGGTGCATTAATTAAAACAACCAACGGCGGAAACACTTGGACGCCATTAACATCCGGCACGATTAGTCAACTCAGCGGATTATTTTTTATCAATGATGAGATTGGTTTTTCTGTTGGTGGAGATATTTACGGCGGAAGCGGAATAATTTTGAAAACAACCAACGGCGGTACTACCTGGGTCAATCAACTCACCGATGCAGAACAAATGTTTTGGTCAATCCATTTTACGGATGCGAACAATGGCGTTGTTGTTGGCGGTCCGAATACAGGATTCGGCAGTAAAATTTTGCGAACAACCAATGGTGGAAGTAATTGGGAAAATATTTCAACTCAAACAACCGACAATCTTTACTCCCTATTTTTTCCATCAACGAATGTTGGCTACGCAAGTGGCTATAGCGGAACACTCATTAAAACAACTGATGCCGGTTTGAGTTGGTTTGAATTAAACAGCGGCACAACAAATGGATTGTACTCAATTTATTTTACATCAGTTAACGAAGGTTACGCGGCAGGTTCACTCGGTACAATTTTAAAAACTACAAACGGCGGAACGACTTCAATTAAACCGGAAGAAATTTTACCGCAAGAATTTGTGCTTCATCAAAATTATCCCAATCCGTTCAATCCATCCACCAAAATAAAATTCACAATACCATCCCTTTCTCTTTGGGAGAAGGTGTCTGAAGGACGGGTGAGGGTAACCTTAAAAGTTTTTGATATACTCGGACGTGAAGTTGCAACTCTTGTTGATGAAGAAAAATCTGCCGGAGAGTATGAAGTTGAATTCAACGCATCAACGCTCCCGAGCGGAATTTATTTTTATCAACTCAATGCCGGTAATTTTTCCGATGTTAAAAAGTTAGTTGTGATGAAGTAGGTTTTATAACCCCACCTAAATCCTCCCCTTTTTCAAAGGGGAGGACTTTTTAACTCTGAGCTAATGAGCAAGAGTGAATATGAAAAAATTTATAAATGACACAGCACTTCAACAAGAAAGAGCTTAAACCAAGACGTCGACAACTCAGACGCGAAATGACTTTTTGCGAAAAAGTAATGTGGATTCATCTTAGAAAAAAAGGGATGAACATAAGATTTCTCCGGCAATATTCTGTCGATTCGTACGTCATTGATTTTTACTCTCCCGAAATCAAACTTGCCGTTGAACTTGACGGCGATGTCCATGAATTATCCGAACAAAAGCACTATGATATAATCAGACAAGAATATTTGGAATCATTTGGAATAACAGTTTTGCGAATTACAAATGATGAATTGATGGAAAATTCGAATAAAGCGTTTGAAAAGTTAAAAGCAAAAATTGAAGAGTTAAAGAAGAATCGATCCTAAATTCTGCACATGTTGAACTCATTGCAAATCTTTTCGAATAGGAAAATACTTCCCTCTCCCATTGGGAGAGGGTGTCCGAAGGACGGGTGAGGGTAACCTTAAAAGTTTTTGATATACTCGGACGTGAAGTTGCAACTCTTGTTGATGAAGAAAAATCTGCCGGAGAGTATGAAGTTGAATTCAACGCATCAACGCTCCCGAGCGGAATTTATTTTTATCAACTCAATGCCGGTAATTTTTCCGATGTTAAAAAGTTAGTTGTGATGAAGTAGGTTTTTGAATCCACTTCAACGCGATTATAAAGTTTTCCTAATCTCATTCAAAGCATCTTCTGCGGAGTCGAATCGGTCCTCTTTACTTTTTGACAACATTTTAAAAACGAGAGAATCAAATTTCGGAGAGATCGTTTTGTTCAGTGTTGAAGGGGCGACGGGCACATCATTAAAGATTGAATGAATCAGTGCAATCTCATTTTCTCCGTTGAATGGGATTTTGCCGGTAGCTAATTCATACAAAATTACTCCGAGTGAAAAAATATCAGAACGGTTATCAACTGCAGAGTTTGTAATCTGTTCGGGAGAAACATATCCGAGTGTGCCGATAACACTGCCGAGTGAACTCATTGAAGTTACAATTGGCGATTTGCTTAAACCGAAATCCATTATTTTAATTTGTCCGGCAACATCAATCATAATGTTGTTACTCTTCAAATCGCGATGAATAATATTTTTCGAATGAATCTCCCGCAAGCCGTCGCACAACTGATATACGATATCAATAATTCTATCTTCATCAATCGGAAATTCATCTTTTACAAATTGCTTTAAAGTTTTCCCCGTGCAGAGTTCGAGTGCGATGAAACCTTGATTTTCAATCTGTCCAATTTCAAAAACCTGCACAATGTTTTTGTGATTCATCGAAGCGAGAATTTGTCCTTCTGAATTAAAACGTTTTTTGTTTTCCACATCATCGAGTAAATGGGGATGTAATATTTTCAGTGCAACAAATTTTTTATTAATTGTATCAAATGCTTTAAATACTTTTCCCATTCCTCCTTCGCCGAGTAGAGAGATAATTTTGAAGTGAGAAAAATATTTTTCTTCCCTCTTTTTTGAGATGGAACTCGCCAGAGTGAAAAGCAAAATCACACCTGAAATGTAAAACAGACTTCCGCGCAATAAAGAATCTACCAGCGAAAGATGCGCGGTGAAATGTATGTGCAAAAGATAGAAGAGTATAACAGCCAATATTGTCACGGGTTTGAAGATGATCTTTGTTAAAATAAATTTTTTCAAAACTATTGATAACAGAAGCAACATACCCACAATGATAAACAATCTTAATATCTCATTCTTTGAATCAATCAAGAGAAAAGTTCTCGCAACAGATTTTTGTAAATCTGTAGTTTTGGTTTGAATAAAATTTGTTTCACGAATAGTATTTGTTGAATTGATTTTTAAATCTGTTACTTCAATTATTTTTCCAGATGGAAAAATTATTTTAGCGAAAAGTAATTCGCCGTCAGGAATCCCAAAGGTAATCGGAGTAAAATTTTGCATCCCGACCGGAGAACAACCCAATCCGATTTCACGTAGTTGATATAGTGTATCTTTATCTCGCAAATGAGCTAAAATAATTTTAGTCCCGATGGCACTTTTATTACTTTCAGAACCTTCGATAAAAAACTTTATTGCATTTCTCTTTATCGAATTGTTCCTAAATAATGCAGAGCGTTCCCCTTTTCCCAAAGAGTATTTAGAACTTCCGATAAAAAGATCGGCATCGCCATCATCGTCAACATCTTCAAAAATCGGATTGCCGAGAAACGAAACTCCGACGTTTTCCGAAATTTCTTCGAACTGCAAATTGCCTTTATTCAAATAGATTTTTGAACTGATAAAAATATCAAGCAAGCCATCGTTATTAATATCTGCGGCATTAATAATACCCTTCGAATCATCGGCGTGAGTGATTGGATCGTTCGATAAATAATATTTTTTGAAATTGCAACTGCCGTCATTGATCAATAGCCAACTTTGATCGCGTTGATTATAAATTAGTATATCGTTATGTGCATCGTTGTTAAAATCTGCGGCAACAGCTGAAGTCGTTAAAAGGGAATTTTCATTCCCAACAAAAAAAGAAGAATCAATTTTTTGTTCGAACGTAAAATTTCCTTGATTAAGATACAGCTCGCAAACGGCTTTATTTATAGGTGCAGAATAGGTTATGAGTAAATCAACAAGATTGTCCTCGTTAAAATCGGAAAAGATTACTCCGTTAGGATTGTTTTCAATTTTCTTCCGAGTTGGATTGACATTTAATTTTGTGAATTGTGCTGCGCCATTGTTCGAAAAAATTATATCGTTGTTTTCTTGAGAAAAAAAATAGAGATCAAGATTGCCGTCATTATTCAGATCAACAAAGCGTGCGGAAGTATATAAAGGAAAATCAAGTTCGTTGAAATTTAAATTGCTACGCAAAGTCCAATCATAAAAATATTCATCATCGCCAAGCAAAAGGGAAAAATTATTTTTATTCTGAATTTGAAAGAGATCGATAGCGCCGTCATTGTTCACATCGCCGAATGCGAACGCGATGGTTTCACTCATCGGATTTAAAACTTCTTTCAATAACGGTTTCTGCTGAAAACTACCTGCTGAAGTTTTTTCATGAAAGACTGAAGGAGCATTTTCATTGAGCGCGAAAAATTTTAAGTCGGAGGTTTCATCTTTCTTGAAAAACATCCCAGCTCGAATATCCTCCTGCAAACCGCTTTGCCCGGTAATTTTTGTGAATGAAAAACCGAGAGTTTGAGAGTTAGTATAAATTCCATCTTTTCCGATTAGCCAAATATTTTTAAAATTATTTTTGTCGGTGATTACATCGAGATCATAAAATATTTCAGGGAAATTTGCGATCGTTAAATCTTTAAACCAACTCCCCGCTTCATATTTAATTAAAGTAGAATTATCGCCGCAAAAATAAGTAGTTGAATCGGAAAGAATTTTTAGCGATAACAAATTGTATGAATGATCTAAATCAATTTTACGCCAACCATTGTTTTCATATTTAAGGATGATACCTCTGTCGCCGACAATCCAGCCGTAATCATTATTTAGCATTTGAATTGCGTTTAAGTTTTTCTTCACGGGAGATAAAAAATAATTCCAGTGCCCGTTTGTAAATTTGAGAATTACTCCATCTTTACCGACAGCCCAACCGCTCGAATCATCAATCATTGAAATTGAATTTATATCACCCGATAGCAAACTTGCGAGTGTATCTTTTTTAATCGGAGAAGGAAATTCTTTCCATTTTGTTCCGTCATAAAAAAGTAAATAACCTTGTTGCCCCGCCATCCATGCGGTTCCGCCGGGGTTCACATGAATTGATTTCATCATTGCAAAATCGATCGCATCCCACATTAATTTCGGAAGTTCTAAAGATGTAAATTTATTTTTATTTAATTCATTAAAGACCGGACGATAAGCACCGTGATGCGAAAGATGATTTACGAACCAAATTTTATTTTCATCAAAAATGTGGAGAATTGGAAAATCAGAATAAGGGAAAGAAAATATTTCAAGCCATTTACCATTTTCAAATTTGTAAAGATGCCCTTGAATATTGCCCCGCCCTCTGCTGATTGCAAAACCGGCAGAAGGCGAAAGCATTTTAATTTTTGTTCCGAGATCTACAGAAGCTTGTTTGTACCAATTATTATCAGACGAGAAAAGAAAATCAGAAGAATGATTTACTTTATTTTCTCTGCAACCAAAAAGCAGTGAAAGAAAAACGATAAAATATTTTAACTCTTTCTTAATCTTAATTTTACTTTTCTCAAAAAATTATTGGGGAACAGACCAGATGCCGTTCAGCCCGATTTTAATTTGCGCATCGGCAATGCCGGAATAGTTTTCCTGATAACGCAACCCTGTATCGAGCACCAGCCATTTAGTTACAAAAAATCTGATACCAACAACTCCACCGAACTGTAATTCAGGCGAAAGTTTTCCGTTACCCGTGTTCACTTCCATAATGGGAATTGTAGTTGCTTCAACTAAAAATCTTGTTCGCGAGTTGACCAAAAGTTCGTAACCGAAAAAATAATTAATTAAATTTTTTCGCTGTTCAGTTTCAAGGGAATAATTACCTAACTTAAAAATGACATTAATATTTTGCCAGCGAAGATCAGTTATTCCTAAACCTGCGTGAAATGTGTGAACTTTATTATGAGTCGTTGCAAAAGCGGCGTAAAGATTTGTTGAGCGCGAATCATATCTTACATACCTCAACCCATCATTGTAAGAAGTAGGAGATACCTCTCTTATATCACTTTCATTGGAGTTGGATGTATTCCATGAATTGTTAGTTCTGATGCCGAGTGCAATTCTATTGCCTGTCGTTGCATCATCTATAATTTTGATTTTAAGACCGATGTTGCCGAAATATTCTTCGCGTCCAAAAATAGTTCCCATAATAGATGCGGAGGTAGCTTCAATCTCTCCAAAACCACCGAGCCCTAAGGCGAGAGTTCCGAGGAATCCGTTTTCTTCAAATCCGAATGCGCCGCCGAGTGACAGACTGAAGTCGAGCGAGTTCATTACCTGTGCGGTATGCATAGAATATAGGCGTGATAGTTTGTGGTAAAACATAAACTCCGATGCGCCGTTATTTTCTTGGGTGAAGAGACTATCGGCAAATGAAAAATAATTTATACCGACGACGAAAAGAACTACAAGATTTTTTATTCGTTTCATTTCTTCCTAAACTTTAATGAATATTTTTTTCGTGTACAAAATCCACATTAATCCCAACCAAATCAGTACATATAAAATTGCCCAAGCGAGCGAAGCATTTATCAATGAAAAATAAGGAACAAAAAATGTTTGAAACAGATATGTTTTTAGTGAGATCAACTCGCCGTCAGTTCCGGTTACTTTTATCATGTTCATCAATCTTCCTACAATACCCGAAAGAAAAAAAACTGTGATTGCATTCAAACCATAAACAACAAAAGGTTTCGTCCACCAATTCCAACCTTTAACATCAATGAACCAATAACACATTCCAAAAAAGTGGAGCGCAAGCCCCGCAGTGTATGCAACGTAAGAACTCGTCCAAATATTTTTATTAAGAGGAAAAGTTAAATCCCAAATAATTCCAATTACAAGCGCAATGTTTCCGAAAACAAAAATCCAGGTAACCTTTTTTACTTCATCGACATTTTGTTTCAGCCAATGCCCGAGCATTACTCCGCATAGTGCCGTTGAAATTGCAGGGATGGTTGAAAGAATTCCTTCCGGGTCCCAAACTTTTGTACCTGACCATAAATGTCCGCCAAGCAAAAGATTATCGAGATATGCGGCAAGGTTTGTCGTCGGTTCAAGATTTGCGAAACCTACGCCCGGTACCGGAATCAATGTCATCAATCCCCAATAAATAAGCAGGAATGATGCGCCGATGATTGCTTGCATTTTCAAATCGAACTTTAAAAAAATAAGCGATGCAAAAAAATAGACAACGGCAATTCGTTGAAGCACGCCGGGAATTCTAACAACAGAAAGGTCGACAAAATTTCCTGTTTCAAAATTGTAGAAAGGAAATGTATGAAGCGTTAGCCCAAGCAGAAAAAGTGTTGCGCTTCTTCTAAAAATTTGAAGTATAAGTTTTTTTTGATCATCGCCTCTCTCTTTTCTTTTTGTGAGAGAAAGAGTAATTGCAACACCAACGATGAAAAGAAAGAATGGAAAAATTAAATCGGTGAAAGTGCATCCGTGCCACGGCGCATGTTTAAGAGGAGGATATATTGTACTCCATGTGCCTGGATTGTTAACTAAAATCATTCCGGCAATCGTAATGCCGCGGAAAACGTCGAGACTGATTAGTCGTTCATTTTTCATAATGTCTTTCAAAGTAAAAGAATAAATTGTTTCGAGAAATATAAGTAACGAAAGGGAATTAAGATTTCTGCGTGTACGAAATTTTTTGCAGGATGCTGAATAATTTATTTTACGAAATATGAGTTCGCCCTAAAAAGGTAACTAATCTAAACTTGGAAAAGTATTATAAACCGTTGAAACGGTTCGCAATTCTTCAAGTTGTTATTCACCAACGGCTTAAGCCGTTGGATAAAGGAAATGCAAACAGAATAGTTTAACGGTTTCAACGGTTTCATATCTTTTTATAGTAGATTAAAAATATTAAAAAAGAATCTTTTTAGGCGTGAAGTCATTTTCCTATTTTAACAGCCGTTCTAAAAAAAATTAAAGTTAATGAAACAACTAAAAAAATTATACGAGTGGATGCTGAATTGGGCAAACACAAAGTACGGCGCAACCGCTCTATTCGCCATCGCATTGGCGGAATCATCTTTTTTCCCGATACCGCCGGATGCCTTGTTAATTGCGCTTGTTCTCGGTGCGAGAGAGAAAGCAATGCGCTTTGCAATAATTTGTACTTCTGGTTCAATCATCGGCGGCGTAATCGGTTATTCAATCGGTCATTTTCTTTGGTGGGATCTTTCGGGGAATTTTTCTGTGATTGCAAATTTTTTCTTCACTAATATTCCCGGTTTTTCTGTTGACGGCTTCAACCGAATTCAACAATTATATCACGATTACGATTTTTGGATAATCTTTACCGCCGGGTTCACACCGATTCCTTACAAACTTTTTACGATAGCTTCGGGTGCGTTCAATGTAAATATACCGATGTTTCTCTTTGCATCGGTTGTCAGCCGCGGCGCAAGATTTTTTCTCGTTTCACTGCTACTTAAAAAATATGGGGAAAGGATAAAAGCATTCATCGATAAATATTTTGATTGGGTTGCAATCGGATTCACGGTTTTATTAATCGGCGGATTTATTGTAGTAAAGTTTTTAGTGTGAAGATTTAATTGTTCAGTTCGTTCACTGATGAAACTTTTTTATAGACAACATCAGAAAATTCAGCAAAATGTTTTCGACCACACTCAATTTTTAATTTTTCACTTTCTCTTAATTCTTGTCCATCTGATTTTGTTTCAGCAACAAAATAGATTTTCCTTTCCCCCTTGAAAACAACTGCCCAGTCGGGACGATACTGCCCAATTGGTGTTCTTATTTCAAACCAGTATGGAAGTTTAAAATAGAATTCGATTTGTTCGCTACTTTCACAATCTTTAGCAAAATCACTTTCTACTTTCGAATCGAGTGGAATGTAGTTTTCATAAATCGTTTTATCTATCGCAATTTTTCTATCTTCTTCCGTTCTCGCTCCATTGCCGACAATATGTGTAAAGTTGTCAAGGTAGATTTCAAAATCGCTGTCATCAAATAAAGTCATTTCATAAATCTTGTCGCCTATTTTTTCATATTTAATCCCATCAATCATCAAGCGATGAAGTTCTTCTCTAATTATTGAAACAACATTATCCATAAACATCTGTGGATTGATCAGCAACTCATTTAACCGTTTAGAGTTTTTTAATATTTCCAAAATTGTAGATCGGGTTAATTCTGTTTTACTTTGAATATATGAAAGCATATCCGGAATTTCGAAATCAATGCCGTAATCATTATTTGAACTATCCCTAACCAAAAGCCCTTCAACTCCTTCATCAGTTATCAAAACCTTTTTTGTTATTGATCTAATTGATGGTCTTTTGGTTTCCACCATTTGTCTGTTAATTGAATTTGCAGCAAGGGTAATCAACTTTTCGGTCTCATAATTGACATTGTATTTAGTTCGGTACTTTATCTTCTCCCAAATCTGTAAAAATTTTGGATCTGCTTCAAATCCTTTTCTGTAATTAACTTTTTTCTTATCATTTTTGTTCTTAGTTCTACCCGTAAAGTCTACGCCACAATCTTCCTGAATTTCTTTCTGCAATGCTTTTGCAAAATCTTCGTACCGCTCATTTGCAACAACAGTTAGTTTATTAATGTTTGGATCGAATATTCGTTGTCCTTCATGATTCACTGATAAGCGGAGTCCTCGCCCAATCTCTTGTCGTTTTTTAATTTCTGATTTAGTTTCGTTTAATGTGCAAATCTGAAATACGTTTGGATTGTCCCAGCCCTCACGCAAAGCTGAATGACTAAATATAAAACGAAGCGGAACATTCACATCAAGAAGTTTTTCTTTGTCTTGCATTATTAATTTATAAGTGTCATCATCAGATTGTGATTCGCCGCCCGTGTCTTTCACTTTCCCTTTATTGTCTTGAGAGAAATAACCATTGTGAATTTCATCTACCGAATAGTTAAACATATCCCGATAAATCGGTTTTGAAATTTCCTTATGAAAAATTTCTTCGAACCATTCCGCAAATTTTCCCTTTATCGGATTTCCCTCGGAATTATATTCGCGATAGTTTTTTACCTTATCAATAAAGAAAAGCGAAAGGACTTTAATCCCTTTACTTCTATAAAGTTTTTCCTTTTTTAAATGTTCCTCGACAGTTTTGCTAATCATAAAACGCATAACTTCATCATTCAACCCACCTTGTGTTTCACCCATTTTCAAAACAATTCCATTAGTTAGTTCTATCTGCTCGTTCCCAAAATCAATTTCATAAATTTTTAATCCATCATACCTTTCATTTTTATTCGAAAGTTCATACAAGTCAAGTTTCTTTCCGCTTGCAGTAACCGATTTTCTTTTTACTCCATCGTTTGTTAAAACATCAATTTTAATTTTTGCTTTTATTGAATTGCCGGACCGTGTAATATTTTCTAATTGGAGAAATGGTGTATTGAAATCATTTTCGCTCACGACTGAATCAACTTCAATCTGTTTTACCAATCCTAAATCATACGCTTTGACCGGATTGAGCGAGTACATCAAGTTGTACAAATTGGTATGGGTTGCTGAGTAGCGCAGTGTGCAGAGCGGATTAAGATTTTCAATTGCTCGTTTGCGTATTTCGGTTTCCATATTCTGCGGTTCGTCTACTATAACAATGGGTTTACAGCTTTGAATAAACTCAATTGGTTTTTTACCGGTGAGTTTATCGTTTGGTTTGTTAATTATATTTTCATCTTTTGCAAAGGAATCAATATTTATAACCAAAATCTGAACCGAGTTTGAAGAAGCGAAACCGCGCAGATTGGATACTTTTTTACTATCGTAGACATCGAAAGTAACGGGAATTTTATCAAAAAGATTTTGAAAATGATCTTCGGTAATTTCAAGATTTTTTATCACACCTTCACGGATTGCAATTGAAGGAACAACGATTAGAAATTTTTTGAAACCATAAAGTTTGTTTAGTTCATAAATCGTTCGGAGATAGACGTAGGTTTTGCCGGTACCGGTTTCCATCTCAACAGAAAAATTCCAGCCGTTAGAAAGAATTTCATCTTTGGATAAGACTTTTACACTATTCAACTTTTGAGTTCTTTGAATGTTTTCAACCAAATTTTCAAGAGAAGAAAAATCTATTTTGTTGCCAAATCCATTTTCATTGAAGAATGCACCCGTTTGAGTGAGTGAAAATTCAAAATCACTGGTGCTTAGAGATTGTCCTTCAAAAATATCGGTTATAGCTTTTACTGCTTCTAACTGGAATTCTTGTTTGCTGTCGAAGTGGAGTTTCATTTATTCATTATCAAACATTGATGGCTGTCGATCAAACTCGAAATTTATTTCATAGTTCGGTTTCCCCTCCATTTTTTTTCTGATAAATCCATTTTTCTCCAACTTATTTATCGAATATCGAATCTTTCTTTTATAATTGCCAATAGCTTTTAAATCAATGTTCAATGGGTTATTCGTTCTGAAGTAAAGATAGTTGCTCAATAGATTAGCACTAACTTCATTAACTGTGCTGAATTCATTGTGCTGATAGATGGATTCGAGAATTTCTTTCAAATCATTTGATAAAGAATCATAGGCACCACCAAATACTTTTCTCAATTCAGCTGAAAATTCTGTCCTAATTAAGGTTTCATTTATTCTATAAACTTGATTAGTGTTATCTGATTGCGGAAGACGTACTATTAATTCCCATCTCTCAAGATCAGCAATCACACCAAAATGATTGTTATCAGGCGTTAGGTTGACTGTGTATTTTTCAAGCTGATTTAATTGTTCAGATTTGTAGAAATAGGCAAGTACTGTTTTTTGTTCGAGTGATAATTCCTTACCCCAAGTTTTTTTCAAAATAAACTTATTAAAACTGTTCTGCCAAGAAATAATTTTTTCATCAAGAACTTTCCCTTTGGGTATAAACAAACCGATCTCAGCATCATTGTAAAGCCGATAATATGGAACATCAATTCTGTTATTTAAAGCATAATTAGTCAATGAAGACATTCCCAAACCTCTCCCCTCCCACCGATCAAATGATTTTAAAATATCAGCAAGATTTGGATTTTGTGCTTTTGGAATTGGGATTATTCTTCTGAGTTTAATCGGATCGTTGGCAGTCATTAATTGTTCCTGTCTAAATTTACCAGGATTTCGAATTTCGACATGCAGATTATTAGCAATTTTAATTATTGTGAAACGCTCACTCTTATAATCTCTATGAGCCAAAGCATTATTGATTGTTTCTCTAACAACTTTCTCTGGGTACTCAAATAAAGTCGTTCCTCCTTTTTCAACACTGATACCAGTACCAGTTTTACTGAATGTATAACCGATTGAATTTTCCATTAAAGAAATAATATTGTCTTTTAATACTTTCTTATCGGCAGCAATTTCTATACCTGTTTCAAAATAAGTATCTACTTCACAACGTCCTCCAACTTTATCGTAAGGATGTTTACCACATACTAAAATTCCTAATAGTGTTGGACTGTTTTCGCGGATAAATTTTTTTCGGGTTAAAAAAGAAATTGCGGATTCTAAATCTGGTTTCAATGTTTCAACTCTAATATCCTTATTCAATCGATAAATGTACTCATTCAATTTTACTAAATCGAAATCATTAATCATGGAATTAGGCACAAATTCCAATTCGGTTGCATTTTTAAGTTCAATTTTTAATTCTAGTTGTTTTTGAATTTTTTCTGGTGGAATTCGATGATCGCCGGTAATTCTTCTTTCATATGCTTCATTGCCGTAAAAAACATATTTTTGTTCATCCGGTAACTTTTCAATAAATATGATGCAGATTTGTCCATCCATAAATGGTTTTAATTCGATTAAATCAGGCCTAACAAATTCGGTTAGATCAATTGAATTTCCTTCATCATCATTAAATTTAAGAGCAATATCCTTAATTTTATTTTCAATTCGAGAGTCAAAACCCGTAAAACGAAATCGCTTGTTTTTGTGATCATCTTTTACTCCGATAACCAAAATCCCACCTCTTGTATTTAAAAATGCACAGGTAGATTTATACAATTCCTTCCATTCATCTCCAGTCGAGAGATCCTTTAACTCAAATTTATCAGTCTCAACATTTGCATAGGTTGATAATTGGATATGTTGTTCGATTTGTCGAAGTATATTATCTATTTCTCGCATACTTATTTTTCAAATTATATTGTTTTAAAATCTATTTCAGCATCGCGCATTTGTAGCACTGTGTTTGTTTTAAACTGGTCGTTATCTGCAAAAAGCTTATCAAGTGTAATAACTTTTTTTGGTTTAGTTGCGATAATTGTATCGATCAGCTCTTGATTCATTTCTTCCAAAGCAATTATTAACTCTACACTATTAACATAATAAAGTTTGTTTTTGTATTCCACTCTGTCTGTAAGTAAGTACCCGGCTTTCAGCATCAACTCGTAAAGCATGTTTTCTTTTTCGCTCCCTTCTTTAACGGGATTTGTAAAAGCATTCAGTTGTGCTTCTAAGTTTTCTTCTGTGATTTCATCGCCACGCCATATTTTGAAATTGGATGGAGAGAGTTTGAATACTTTGAATCCAACCTCACCCTTGCCCTCTCCTTTTGGAGAGGGTGTAGAAGTCAATGCGGAAGTGAGTGCTAAGGAAATTTTTTCGACAACTGATTTTATATTCTTTAATACTTCTTCATTTGTAAATCTGATAACCGAAATGCCAAATTCGTTTATTGCCTCTGTTCTTAAAGCGTCATGTTCTTTTTGTTCTTTTTCATTATGATAGCCACCATCAACTTCAACGACTAATTGTTTTTCATGACAATAAAAATCAGCGATAAATTTTCCCAATGGATGCTGTCTTCTGAATTTACAATTTTCTATTTTTCTATTTCTGATATGATCCCAAAGTTTAGTTTCGGCTTCAGTTTTATCAATCAACCGCAATTGACGAGCATTCTCAAAAATTGAAGGAGAAGCATCCTTAAATAAATTAGAAAAATAATTATTACTCACTCCCCTCTCCTCAAGGAGAGGGGTTGGGGGTGAGGTTATTTTCTTTATCACTCTGCGGATGCGTTCCTTTCCAATATCTGCAATAGTTTTATAACCAGCCTTGTATGCTTCGCTTTCTTCTTCACATTTTTCCGGAAGCTGAACTAAAATAAATTTTCTGTTACCGCCGTCCTCTTGGTTGAGTTCTAAAACGGCTTGGGCGGTTGTGGCGGAACCGGAGAAGAAGTCAAGAATAATGTCATCTTCTCCCGAGTTATTTCTAACAAAAGATAAAACCAACTCTTTAGGTTTTGGGTTTTGAAAAATATCCTTTACTCCAAATAAGTCTTTCAGTACGTTTGTTCCATCTCCAGTATTTGCAACATCATAAAGTATGCTTCTTTGTTTATTCTTTCTTGATTTAGTCACATCGTGATATACTTTCTCGTATGCAATCCAATGTTTATTGTTGTTTTCCCAATGCAAGAGATTATTATTGATGATGTAATCCATTCTTTTCTTTCCAACTCTCCAGCGTCCATCATTACCGTCAGGAGCTATTGGTAAAACATTTGAATTATCTGGAGACTTAATTGCGAAATGCATAGAAGGTCTGTCTTCTTTTCTTGCGCCGCTTCCCCATTTTGCTAATCGAATTATTTTAAATTTTCCCGTTTCGTCTTGCTTCTTATAGTTGTTCTCATCATCATCAACTTCTTCATCACCCCAAGTAAATTCTTCTGTTTTCCTAAATACAATAACATATTCATGTTCTGTAACAAAATATTCATCGGTTTGTCCGCCGCCTTCCTTTTTTCTCCAAATAAAACATCCGACAAAATTTTCCTCCCCAAAAATCTCATTCATAATTAAGCGGAGGTTGTGGACTTCGTTATCATCAATGTGGACAAAGATAACTCCATCATCACGCAATAAATTTTTAGCAAGGAATAAACGCGGATACATCATGCTTAACCAGTTGCTGTGGTAGTGTCCGCTATCCTTGCTGTTTCTACGGAACATACCTTCTTTCATCAAGTAACCTTCTTCGTCAACATCGCCAATTCTTTTTTTGTAATCTTCTTTGCTTTCCTTAAAGCTGTCGGGATAAATAAAGCTGTCATTACCGGTATTGTAAGGCGGGTCAATGCAGATAACTTTTACCTTTCCGTAGTAAGATTTCTGCAATACTTTCAACACCTCCAGATTTTCCCCTTCGATAAAAACATTTTCTATCGGAGAATCAATAAAATTCAAACTCCCCTCTCCTGCAGGAGAGGGGTTGGGGGTGAGGTAAGACTCTTCGGGAATGGGTTTTAGAGTTGCAGTAGTAGATTGCTGTAAAATTTTAAAAGCATCTGATTTACCAGCCCAGTTTAAAACATAGCGTTCATTCATGAATTCAATGTTTTCTTTTCCAAGCGTTGCCTGGAGTTTTTCCCAATCAATTTTTCCTTCGGTTACAGCTTCGGGGAAAAGTTCTCTCAGTTTTTCTAATTGCAATTTTCTAATATTTAAAGATTCGCCATTCATTGATTGAAATTTAATTAATTTTTTTCAATAAACGGGCGATGACATTAAAAAATCCGGATAGTAATCTTTACCGCCGGCTTCACACCGATTCCTTACAAACTTTTTACGATAGCTTCGGGTGCGTTCAATGTAAATATACCGATGTTTCTCTTTGCATCGGTTGTCAGCCGCGGCGCAAGATTTTTTCTCGTTTCACTGCTACTTAAAAAATATGGGGAAAGGATAAAAGCATTCATCGATAAATATTTTGATTGGGTTGCAATCGGATTTACGGTTTTATTAATCGGCGGATTTATTGTAGTAAAGTTTTTAGTGTGAAGACCAAAAGTGATTTGAGTTATGATTTCTAATTGATTGAAGTTTGAGTTCGAAGATTCTACCAAATTTTTAATGAAGGATTTGGAATGAACTCTGCCTTCAACCTAAAATTAAAATTGTAGCATCAGGAAAAGACTTTTCTCATCATCAATAAAGTTTCGATGTCGAGTCTTTTTATACATTCAAGAAAAATCGGAAGGTGACAGCCGCAAGTGGAGCAATCGATGCCTTCGCCAAAGATGCACGGCTTTTTTATATCCATGTTTGGGAGATGGGAAACGACGCTATTTCTTATAACACAATTTTTTACATGACTTTTCTTTTTCAAAACCTCAAACATTTTTTCGGTAACAAAAACATAATCAGGATCCAGTTTTTTAATTTCTCGTAAAGAATCAATTGCCTCATCAATTATTGACTCATCCAGCGAATCTTCTTTTGATTTCGCAGTGTAAAAGGAAAAACTCACTCCTTTAACATTTGCATCTTTCGCAATTCTATAAATTGCTTTTATCTTTTTATAATTCAATTGGGTGATAGTGGCAGAAATGACAACGCGCTTGTTATTTCTGATGTTATTCAAAATTCCATCAAGGATATCGCCGCCGCGAATTTGTTTTTGCGTTTCGGCGTCGCCATCAATGCTGACGTAAATATTATTTTTCCAATACGACGGAATTTTGATAGTTCCGTTTGTTACAACATTGACGCGCCCTGCGCCGAATATTTGAGTGGCTGTTTCGATTACGCGCGGGCGCAACATCGGTTCACCGCCGGTGAAGTAAATATCGCTTATGCCGCTTTCTTTTTCTTTCTTAAAAATCACTTCCCATTCTTCATCGGAAATCGGATCAGTTTCAACTTTAGAATTATTTTTATAGAAATAGCAATGATTGCAAAACAGATTGCACCGATAAGTGAGATCAAAACTTTTGTGCACCGGTTTGTGTTGAATAAAATATCGATATCCCACTTTCCCAAGCGAGATGTAGTATTTAATAAATTTGATGAAATTCATCATTGATTAAATTGAAAAAATTGATTTGATTTGAATAGCAGCTAATAAATTGAAAAAGTACTGAATGACGGAACGCTCAATCTCGCCCCCATAACGCAAGAAAGTTAAAATTAACAATCGCTTCTAAATTAAATATTCTGTGGTTTCAACATAAAGAAAAAATCTTTCCCGTTCAAAAATAATTTTCCGGAAAAAATATTTTGCTGAAATAAGAGAGAAGACGCAGAGAATAAATCACTCCGCATCTTCTCGCCAATCGAATGGAATTTTTCCAAATCAATTTTACCTTCTGTTACCGATTCGGGAAAGATCAACTTCAGCTTTTCAAATTGCTCATTTCTAATTTTTAAAAATTCGCCATTCATTGTTTGAAATTTATTTATTTTTTTCAATAAACGGGATGCCATCAAAAAATCCAGATAGTAATATTTACCGCAGGCTTCACGCCGATTCCTTACAAACTTTTTAATATAGCTTCGGGAGCGTTCAATGTAAATATGCCGATGTTACTCTTTGCATCGGTTGTCAGCCGCGGCGCAAGATTCTTTCTTGTTTCATTGCTTCTTAGAAAATTTGGGGAAAGGATAAAAGCATTCATCGATAAATATTTTGATTGGGTTGCAATCGGATTCACGGTTTTATTAATCGGCGGATTTATTGTAGTAAAGTTTTTGGTGTGAAGACCAAAAGTGATTTGAGTTATGATTTTCAATTGATTACATCATTAGTTCAAAAATCCAACCAATTTTTGCGACAGAAAATAGTCCGTTTATAACTGGAAGAAACTTAACACCATAGAATTACTTCAAAAAAGAAGGCGAAGAATAACTCGACCGAAATAGAAATAGAATTTGATTAATTTATTTAGTTCATCGCTTTTGGAGTGTGGTAACTACTTTTTTAATCCCAACCATGATAATATTTAAACAAATTCATACTTATAAATTGTCCCGAATATTTGCTATTTTCGGGACGTCTAATTTAGAGTTAAATGAATACTACAAAAGAAATAGAACAAAAAATTAACCGGCTTGCAAAAGGCAGTTTTATTTTCATAACTGATTATACCGGGAACTATGAGTATGAAACAGCCCGAAAAGTGTTACAACGGCTTCACAAAAAAAACAAACTTATAAGACTATCACGCGGAATTTATTATCTGCCAAAAGTTGATGCGGCACTCGGGATTCTATATCCAACGGCAGAAGAAATCGCTAAAGCGATAGCGAAGAGAGATCGAGCGCGAATAATCCCTACCGGAACTTTTGCTCTTCATAAATTGGGATTAACAAACCAAGTACCAATGAATGTCGTTTATCTTACTGACGGTTCTTCAAGGAAAATCCAAATCGGTAGACAAAAAATTACATTCAAAAAAACAAGTCCGCGAAACCTTTCTTTCACTCATCATTTGAGTAATCTTTTGATACAAGGTTTGAGAGAATTGAGTGCAGAAAATTTTGACACAAAAACAAAATCTCGTTTGAAAAATATCATCCTTCAAAGTGGCGAGATCGATTTAATAAAAAAAAATATCAATAGCGCTCCGGTTTGGATTCAAAAACTTGTAAGAGAAACAATCGCTGAGTGTAATGAGTAACTGGTTAAAACTCGCCGCAAAAGAACAGCGCGATTATTTCGATCAAGCTTCTGTGAGAACCGGTTTGCGTCCGTTCGCAATAGAAAAGGATGCTTGGGTAACTTTAGTTCTGCGAATGATTTTTTGTTCTGACTTAAATAAGCACATTGTCTTCAAAGGTGGAACGTCGCTAAGCAAATGTTATAATCTGATTCAAAGATTTTCCGAGGATATCGATTTTTCGATTGATAGAAATTATCTCGGTTTTAGTGGGGATCTATCGAAAGGTGAATTGAGAAAACTAAGGAAAAGATCTCACGAGTTCACGGTTGAAGAACTACCGAAAATTTTATTAAATGAACTAAATAAATATGATGTCGATCCACAATTATATAAGATTGAAATTCCAAATAGAAAAATAACAGATCAAGATCCCGAACTTTTACTATTAAATTACAACTCGGTATATAATGATGAAAAATATCTTGCCTCAAGAGTTCAGATTGAAGTGGGTGCCCGTGCAATGTTAGAACCGTTTGAAAAAATTGAGATAAATTCGATTATGGATTCAGCTTTCCCGAACAAAAAGTTCACGGAGGTAAAATTTTCTGTGAATGTGGCGATACCATCTAAAACCCTGATCGAAAAATTAATTCTCTTGCATGAGGAGTTCAAAAAAGAAGATTACAAAATTAAATCTCAAAGAATGTCTCGCCATTTATACGATATTTATGTTTTGATGACTTCAGAATATTTTAGTGCGGCAAGAAGAGATCACAAACTATTTAAAGACATTTGTAATCATCGCGAGAAGTTCACTTCGCTTAAACCGACCGGCAAAATAAATTATGCAGAACTTAATTTTGAGAATCTGGAAATTATACCACCGAAGAAAATTATTGTTGACTACAAAAATGATTACACGCAAATGAGAGAGAATATGATTTTTGGAGACAGTCCAAATTTTGATGAACTTATTACAAAACTAAAATCAATTACTAAACTGTAAATCATTCCTTGAGCATATCGGATAGGAATCCATATCATTCAAGATTGAAAACATTTTCTTGATGCGCGGATTAGCTCAACTAAGAAGTTCGCTTCCCTTCTCAATCCTCCATTCTCAATTATTTTAAAATTATCATCTTCTTAACCGATGTGAATGATTTTGTTCCGTTTAATTCTTTCGCGTTAATCGTGTAGAAATACACTCCCGAAGCAAATCTCCTTCCGTCGAACACAACACTATTCATACCTGCTTTTACATCATCATTGATCAACTGAACAATTTTTTCGCCGAGAATGTTGAACACGTTTATTTCAACGTGACTATCTGCCGGCAAAGCGAATCGTATTGTTGTGCTTGGGTTAAACGGATTCGGGTAGTTTTGCGAAAGCGAAAAACTCTCGGGTAAAATATTTTCATTTTCATCAATATCCACAAGCGGTTCATTTGAGAGAACGAAAATCTGTACTCCGTTTGGCGGAATAGTAACGGAAAAATTTTTCAACTGTGTGCCAACTACTTGAAATGTTTTATGATTCAATTCATCATTCAAATAAAATGTTGCGGTTGAATCGAACGAGAGTTTATTAATCGGCACATTGAGAATGGCAGTTTGCTGTGTCGTTGAAATATTGGTTGTAACAATTACGTGATTTGTGTCCTTCAATCTTAAAAAAGCATAAACTTTATCCGGCACAGAATTATTTACGCGAATTAAGTTACCTGCTTCGAGTGCTTTATTTTTCTTTCTGATCTTAATCAACTTTTTGTAGTAAGGTTTCAGTTGATGAGGATCGTCCCACTTTATAATTCCCCGAAAAGTTTTCTCTCCGACTTCCTGTCCTGCATAAAGATGCGGAATTCCCGGCGAAGCAAACATCAACGCGGCGGCCATTTTTGTTGCGGCGATACCGTAAGCATCAATAAATCTTTGTTCATCTTGATTTTCGAGAAACTTAAACGGAAGCGCGTGCTTCGGGAATGATGGATCAAAATAAAATTGCATTGCAGAATCAAAAGCCGCAAGTGAACCAATACCGCCGGCTAAATTCTTCATGTTTAAAAACCAATTCCAATCGTAAGCCGCATCAAACTTATCTTCGAAGTATCGCGGATATTTTGCATCCGCTTCAGCGAGAAGAAATATATCGGGTTTAATTTCTTTCAACTCTTTTCTAAAACGTTTCCAATATGCGGGACCTTCGGGACGAATATCATTAATCGCCCAAGCAACATCGCATCGATAGCCGTCAACGCCAACTTCGCTCATCCAATAACGAGAGATGCGCATTAAATAATCACGTGTTTGTTCTTCACCATAATTTATCGAGGGGAGATCAACCCATGTAAAAAGATATTGATAATTGTTATTCGCATCCCACATGTAAAAAGGATAGTATGGAGAATTTTGTTTATAAAAATTTGCATCCTTCATGAAAGGATGAAGCACGCTTGTGTGTTGAATTACATGATCGAGCGTAATTTTTATTCCGAGTTGATGCGCAGTTTGCACAAGCGTTTTAAAATCTTCGCGCGAGCCGTAATTTTCCAAAACATCAAAATAATTTGTTGTTGCATAACCGGGATTATCGGGTCCTAAATTTCCTGTAGTAGGATGAATCGGTAAAAACCAAATTGTATTTATACCAAGTTCTTTCAATTCGGGAAGGCGGTTTGTAACCGCATTAAATGTGCCTTCGGAACTGAATGTTCTCACGAAGATTGAGTACACAACTTGCGAATCAACCCACGCCGGATGCCATGTTTTTTGGTCGGGCAAAATTATTCCCGAATCTGAAATAACAATTACCGTTCGCGCGTTGCTCTTCTTTCCGAAAGAATTTGTTACCTCGACATTGAAATAATATTCTCCTCTAATGTTTGGCGCGGTGAATGATGCTACTGAAGAAGTGCTGCCGTTCAAAACGATACTCGAAGGATTTTTCTGATCTGCGCTCCATAAAAAATTTAGTGGGCTTCCATTCGGATCAAAAGAGCTATCGGCTTTCATAGTTACAAGCGAACCTTGCACTACATTATAAATTTTCGCGCGCGGTTTATCGTCGAGCAATCTTTTATAGACAATTGAAGTGCTTCTCGAAACTACTCCGTTTGTATCGGTGAAAGTTGCATAAATTTTATTCTCGCCACCAATCAATGGAATTTTTTTATTGAACTTACCATCAACTCCGACAACTGATTGAAATGCAATTCCGTTGTTGTAAAGAGTTACTATTTGTCCGTTATTCAATTCCGCCAATCCAAATACTGAAACTGAATCGCTAAACAATTCTCCGCCGCCAGCGAGCAATTTTATTTTTTTTCTTTGAGAGAATAAAGTATCAATTTGGTTCAATCGCAAAATAACGGAGCCCCGTTCGGGTGCGCCAATTGCGGCTACGCGCGGTGCGCCTGTAAATCCGAACGGAATAAAATTTGCAAGCAATCTCTCCTGAATTTCCTTTTCATTGATGAACGCAAAATCATAAACATTCGAGGCAAGTAAATGGTTGCTTCCGCCGAGCAAACTATCAACTTTCACAATTCCATTTTCATTTTTTAGATAGGAAAATGCGCCGTAATTCCATCCGTTGGAATATGTTCCTAAAATTTCTTCCAACTGTGTTAAAGAAAGTTTAAATGAGAATTCTTCAATTATGAAATTGGAAGAATCAATTTTCACTTCGAGTGTAGAAGTTGTTGAATCCGGTGAAAGTAAAATTACATTCTCTTCTGTTGGGTTGAGAAAAATAGAATTCTTCGGTGCAATGTGAATAAATATTCCGCGATCGCTCCAATTCGGAAATTTGATCATCAACGGATTCAACTCCGTATAGTTTGCATCAATTTTATTTGTGATGAAAAATCCGATACGTGTGTTGCTCGATATTTTTTTCATTTTGAATTTGAAATTCAACGAGTCGTAACTACTGTTCGCAGTGATTTTAATTTCTGATATATCTGCCGAGCCAATCGGAATTCCTTGCGGATAAAGAAAAGTTCCGCTCCCTTTATCATCAGCTTCTCCGTCAACATAATAGAAACCTTTTGCAAGCGGATTAACGCCGAATGTTTGATAGACTGATTTAGCAAGGTTGCCGTGTATATCCATGCCGTTGTATTCAAGCACGTGTCTTCCTGCAGTCGGATTATTTATTTGTACTTCAACTTTATAACCACCTGCGTAATAAGTTTTTGTAACGGGAATATTATTTCCATCATACTTTACAAAAATGGAGGAGGAGTCAATCGCAGTTGCAGAATCATTTCTAAAAATAGCCGCGGAAAAATTGAGCGGCAAAGGTTCGTTTGCACTGAATACAGTTCCGTTGCGCGGAGTAATTTCTGTGAACGCCGGATTGTTTTCCCTTCTCTTAATTACAAAAGTTTTATGATTATTATCAAGATTCGGATTGTCGGGATCGTTCATATACAAACCACTGTTGACGATGATTGTGTAATCGTTCGCTTCATTAAAACGGAGTGAAGGAGAGTATGTGTACACGCCATCGCTGTCGGCATCGAACATCGAATTCAATCCTTGATTATTAAATTTCCCTTTAATATCAACGCGAGTGATTGGATTGGGAAAATCAAAGTTCGGACTTTTTGAATCGAACATAAAAGTAAAACGACCGGTTGAAATAAAACTTTCAACATTGAAAGTTGTAGTTGCTTCGGCAGAATCTCCGGTTGTTGAAAATATTTTTAATACCGATGTATGACTTGTAAGCGTCAAACCGAGCGGCGGTGTGTACGAAAAAAATCTTGTTAAAGGATTGTAATAGGAAGAGGCATTTGGAATTTGAGTGCCGTCAATTGAAAATTTTAATCTCGATATATCAATCTGTTTGTTGTTTGCGAAAGAAATATTTGCGGTGATGTTCGGTCTATCATTCACAACCGCAGTGCCGGTTTTGGGAAGGAAATAATATATCATGATGGGCTTTACAATCATAAATGAATTGTTGAATGGTCCACCCGTAATTGGATTTAGCGGATCGGTGAAATAGCCGGTTACGCCGCTTTGCCCGACGGTATCTGTGTATGTAACAAATTTATATTCGTAAGTAACAGGCAAAAGTTCAAGAGTAACCTTCCACCAATCGGGCAGGTATTGCGGCATTTTAAAAACTCCACCGAGCCAATTGTTGAAAGAGCCATTGAGCCCGACTCCGGAATCTGTTGCCGCCAATTCATGATTGAAGCGAAACTCGATCGGAACGGCATTCGGATCGCCAGGTGCAATTTGTGATTGCACGTTTTGTAAAAATAAAACTATAAATAGGTAAAAATATTTTTTCATGATGACCTCGAGTAAATCAATCTTTATTTCGTTGAATGAAAATTAATTCTACCGAAAGTTAATAACAATCTAATTTTGCATGTTGAAAATCTTTCCGCACCGATTGGAGACCTGTCTGAAGCAGTTTCATTTAATATTTTTTGTGATGAATGTATTTCTATGAAGATTTTTCTTAAAGTTGATTTTGATATGATGAAATCCTTTGTTAAGTTGGCATCGCTTTTTAAGCAAACTCGGCTACGGCTAGATCATATTTCAAACTAAAATAATCTTCTGTTTCTAAATAAATATTAAAGTAAAAATGATAGAATTAAAAACCACACGTTCATTATGTCCGGTTTGTTTAAAACCGATTAAAGCCCAATTAATCGAAAAAGATTCTCAAATCTTCATGAAAAAATCTTGCAGCGAGCATGGCGAGTTTGAAGATTTATATTACAGTGATGCCGAACTTTATTCACGCTTGATGAAAGAAGGAAACGGTGCTGCAGAAGGGGACACCGAATTCATGATACAAGAATGGACGCAAACTCAAAAGCCGGTCGAGAAGAAAAAATCTCCTGCAATCATCGGAATTATTGATGTAACGAATAGATGTAATTTAGATTGCACAATTTGTTTTGCAAGTTGCAACACCAAACGAATAATGTACGAACCGAGCATCGAGGAAATCGGTGTTATGATGGATGCACTTCGAAATCAAGATCCGCCATGCCCGATTGCATTATTCAGCGGCGGCGAACCAACCGTGCGAAAAGATTTTTTGGATATCTGCAATCTTGCACATGAAAAAGGTTTCACTTATATCATAGTTGCGACAAACGGGAAAAAATTAGCCGAAGACCCCGACTACCATCAAAAACTTTGCGAAGCTCATGTAGATATTATTTATCTGCAATTCGACGGCGTAACTTCTGATGTGTACGAAAAACTTCGCGGAAAAAATTTGCTTCCGATGAAAATGAAAGTGTTTGAAAATATTGAAAATTCTCCCCGCCGCTATCCTTTCGTTGTGCTTGTGCCAACCATCGCTAAGGGAGTTAATGATCATCAAATTGGAGATATGCTTCGCTTTGCCGCAAGCAAAATCAATTATGTTAAAGGCGTTCTATTCCAACCGATCGGTTTTGTTGGCGAAGTTAAAGATGAAGAACTTTTAAATTCAAGAATTACAAACGCCGATGCAATCAAACAACTTGAAATTAGTTTCAAGGGAGAGATTGACAAAAATGATTTTCTTCCTGTAGTGTGGATAAAAGATTTTCTTGATGCTTATAAACGAATTCATAAGCGTGATGATATTATTGATATATCAACTCATCCCGCATGTTTTACAGTTTCGTATCTGGTAAAATATAAAAATACTGTTGTACCTATTAATCGGGTAATTGATCTACCCGAATTGCGAAGTTTTGTCCGCTCTATCAATGGTGATAACCAATTTGAGATTGCCAAAAATTTTGCAAAGATATTTCCTCGAATATTGAAAAGAGGAAGTTTGAAAATGGCACCGCAATTATTCTCGGTGCTGAAAGATATTTTTTTCAGCAACACTGCCGAAGCAATTTCAAAATTTCATGAAGAGAATGTACTATTCATCGGTTTTGAACATACAATTGATGCATACAATTACGATTGCAGTAAAGTAGAAAAATGTTGTATCTCCTATTCAATCCCCGGCGATGAGATAGTTCCATTTTGTAGTTATAATCTTCTGCACAGAAAAGATACCGAAACGAATTTCAAAAAGAATTTTTAGATTTTTATTTTCAGATATAAGCATGAATTCATCTCACAATTCATGTTGATACTACTCAAAAAATAAGGAGATATAGAAATGCAAAAAGCATCAAATGAAATGAAGGCTTGGTTTGTGGTTTTTTCAGTTGTGATTTGGATTGGGATCTATTTAACGGGATTTGAAGTCGTACATTGGTTTCTCTACATTCCTGCGGTGATGTTGATATTTGCGGCTGTAACCGGAATTTGTCCGACACAACTTATGGTCTTTTCACTCTTCAAGAAAAAACAATAGCTAATAGAAGTTTCGCAAAAGAACCAATTGCACTCTGATGAAACAGAATTATCGATTTTCAAATATTTAAATCAAAGTTCTCTTTATTCAAATTTTTTTAGTGCTCTTGTAAAAGCTGTTACAAAGTGCGGATGCGAAACTATTGTTAATAAAGTAGTAAGGTTATTATTATTTTATTTTTCAGATACTAAATCATATTACGCATATTCAAAAATATTCGCCACAAAGTCACCAAGGCACAAAGAAGTTTTGAATAAACGAACGAACCATAAGCTATTCCATAGTGCCTTTGTGCCGTTGTGGCAAAAAAAAATTTAGTGCGTAACTGGAGTAACTAAGTTTTATTGAAAACAAGGTCAAGAAATTTATTATATACAAGAATCGTAGCATGTATAATCAGAAAACACTTTTATATTAAAAATCATTTCGAATTTCATTTCAATTTATTAAACGAACACATCTTGTAAAGACAAACCTAGATTTAAATCTCAACCTTAGTAACAATAAATCCCTTACAAGTCAACCTTATTACCTAATTCAAAATTTAACGGAAGTTGCGTAAAAGAACCAATAATACTATTATGAAACAGAACTGCCAATTTTCAAATATTTAAATCATAATTCTCTTTATTCAAATTTTTTTGATACTCTTGTAAAGGTGTTCCAAAGAGTGGATGTGTAACTACTGCAACGAATTTCCCTCAGTCTCCGCTTAACACAATTGCGATGGATGGAAATTATACTACAGGTTCTTCATTTTTAGACACACCAAAAGTTAATTGCCGCTCTCTAAAAATTGCGAATGTAAGCGCAAGGAATATTTCAAAAATTGACATTAAATCGAAATACAGTTCTCCCCATCTGATATCAAGAATAGAAACGACAAATTTGGTAACGATGGTTATTTCATAAGAGACAAGTAAAAGTACAAAAATATTTATAACTTCTCTCATGCTGTAATCTAAAGCAAACCGTTTGAGGAATTCATACATAATCATCGTGTGGAATAAACATAGTACAATATAGCGCTGCTTAGGATTTGAGATTGTAGTTCCAACAACAATTAACAAAACTAAACCAAGCAGCAGAAACTTCTTCTTCACCAATTCATCTTTACCAAATAAGGTAACATAAAGTAGAAATGATGAAACCGTATAAAAAAGATTATTGGGGATTACTATCTTAATTCCGAGATAAAGACTGGTAACAACTGCATCGGTGAAAGCAAGAATCAAAAAATAAATAAAATATTTTTCTCTGAACTGCCTGAATGGCGGGAGAAGCCATGCGGCAACCGATGCGACAATAACGTAATATTGATATTCCTGGAACATTAATCCTCTTCTTCTCGCGATGTGAACTGAACGGCATATCGTATGAACTCCGGCAGTGTTTTAATTTTTAATTTATTCATCAAATTTCTTCTGTGTGAATCGATTGTTCTTTTTGAAATGCCGAGACGTTCGGCAATTGCTTTACTTTCATAGCCCATCCCTACACAAGCTAAAATTTCTTCTTCTCTCGGAGTGAAGGAATACGTTCCGCTTATTTTATTCTTTTTAAATAATAGATCATACTTTTTAATAATAGTATCAAGTTCGACGAGTTGATTTTTAAAAGTAAAATAAACTTCGCCGGCTTGAACAAACTGAATTGCTTTTACCAATTCCTCACTTTTGCAGTTTTTCCCAATCAAACCTTTTCCGCCGGCTTGATAACAATGGTACACATATTCTTCCCCTTCAAACATCGAAAGGAACAGAGCTGTAACATCTTCAACTGCATTCAATTGCTTAACAGCTTCTAAACCGGATTTTTTAGGCATGTTAATATCTACTAACAAAACATCAGGCTTAAATTTTTTATAAGCATCAATCATTTCTGCGCCATCCTTAGTTTCGGAAACAACTTGTACAGTCGGTTCTTCTTTAAGCAAGCTAATTAATCCTGCGCGGAAAAGCTGATGATCGTCAGCAATTAAAACTGTTATCGGCATTTAGGTGAAAAAAAATTATGAGAATAAAAGATTAAGATTCTATTTGAACCGTTCCATTTGTAGGTTTTGGTAGTTCGATGTGTAAAGTAGTTCCCGAACCGTTGTGCGATTCGATTGAAAATAAACCATTGTAGAATTGTACTCGTTCTCGGATGTTCATTAATCCAAATCCGGTTGAATCACTTATTGAAAAATTTTTAGGAATGCCCTCTCCATCGTCGGTTATAATCAACTTCAACATTTTTCCATTTTCAAAAAATTGGATATTGAACTCGGATGCTTTCGAATGTTTGATAATATTGTTCAACGATTCCTGGATGATGCGGTAAAGAGCTAATTCAAATTCTTTATCAAACCTGCTAATTTTTTTATTGATATCGATGCTGCCCTTAATCTTCGATTGTGTGGAAACTCTTTGCACTAATAAACTAAGAGCGGCATCGATACCCATTTCTTCTAAAATTTTCGGTTTCAGATCTGCTGAAATTTGGCGCAGTTCTTCAATTGTGCTATCAATTATTTTAATAGTCTCCTGTGATTTTCCATTTCCGTTAAATAAATTCTCTAAGTTAATTCTAATCGAAAAAAGATTTTGCCCAATACTATCATGTAGCTCGCGAGCTATTGACTGTCGCTGTCTCTCAAGTTCATCCTGAACCTTCAGCGAATAACCGGAAAGACGGTCATGCGTAATTATAAGCTCTTTTTCATTTTTAACTCTGTTGCTCACATCTTGAAAATAAAGATGAGCAATTTCCAAATGTGGATTACCTTTGCAAACAACTTCAAATGCTTTTTCATTCAGTTCAATTTCGATTTTATAATCTTCACCAAGGATTATTTTTTCGATGTTAGCTAAAATCGGTTTCAACGCATTATTCACTTCTCTATTTTCTGTTGAACTAAAACCGAGTAGTGTTGCAGGTTCGTTGCAGTTAATTATTTCACCTTTAATATTTAACCGAATAAGCGGGCGCGGATCTAATTCGGCGAACAACGCCATTGCTCGAGTATTTTTAAGTTCGAGTTGCTGTTTTTCGATTATGTGTTTTTGTTTTAAAGGAGTGAGAATGTATTTGAGGACGATGTTCAGCAGGAAGAGAATTACAAGAACTAAAAAGATCGTGTAAAAAATCGGGCTATCAATCCGGAGGAGTAAGTCGATACTGTTCTTAAAAAATTCCATCAATTTAATTTCTAATGTTTAAATAATAATAATCAATTTTTCATTGAGATAATAAAATTTTTTATAAACCGATTTTTTTTAATCGGTGAAGAATATTCCCCGCAGACACAATTAATAATTCTATAAATTTCTTCCTGTTCTAATGAAGGAATAGCATCTTTGATTTTTTTCATCAAGAAATATTTTTCCCGATAGTCGAAGGGTTGCACCACTTCAGGAATTATTTTTTCCGCTAAACGCTGATAAACATTTGTACGATTCATAATTGCGCCATCTATTTTATTATAAAAAAAAATTATGTGCCACACTTTACCGGATACCCCCGGTCCGTGTTATACTCCGAGGCAACGGATGCGTGACTGGGGTCAATGCGGCACATAAATTTCAATAAATTTCGATGCTAATTTACTGAATTAAAAAACGTCGCGCATCGGTATCATTACCTATATGACCAACTTTTTTTTTCTTGACAAATTGCATTTTTAGCGCAAAATCGAAACATCATGATTTTTGCATATTTTTTTCTAAAATGAATGGTTACCGAAATAAAAAAAACCTTCAACTCTAAAAAGCATACTCAAATGAGGTTGAAGGTTTGAACACGAAAGTATTATGGCAGATAATTTGGAACTATTTTAAAAGTATCATCTTCTTAATTTCTAATTTATGTTCCGCCGAAAGATTCGCTGCGGCAACGGCTTTTTAATGCTTTGGTACTTTTCAATTAACTTCAGTTACAATTCTGGCTAAATATTTTATACCGTCTCTAAATACCTTTGTCAAATAGATCTGAAGCAATAGTAACGCAAATTGAATGGAACAGACTAAAGTCTGTTCTACAAAATATAAAAGGTCGAGCATTCGCCCGACCTAATTATTAATTATTAATTTTCAATTGTTAATTATTTTATCACCATTAGTTTCTTCACCGCGCGGTAATCGTTTGCTACAAGTTCGTACAGATAAACTCCGCTGGATAGTTTGCTCGCATCGAAGTTCACAGAATATCTGCCAATCTCTTTTCCGAGAATATCATACACATGTGGAGACACGCCGCGGCGTGTCCCTACGCTCTTATTCCGTTACGCCAAGTTTGCATTGAAATGAATTCCCTTTGAGAAATATTTTTTTTAATCGTTGCTGTAGCATCCATTTTCATTTTTCATTCCCTTTTCATTGTTATGTTTTTAAAAATTTTATCTTACTCTCCTATCTTTTCCCCAGATAAATTATTGAAGGGCTGTAAATTGGAGATAAGTATTGACTTCCAACAATAACATTCAATTCATTCTTCTGTGAAACCGATCGGAAGCGCATATTGTCTGTCCATAATTCATTAAAATATCTCCATCCATATCCATTGTAGTGTGCAATTAAGGCGTATTCTCCCACTATCGTAAAATCGTTTAACTCCGTTCCTCTCATTCTGAATGGTAATCCGGGGAAGAAAGTTTGCGTGAAAGATAGCCGTCTCCCTTTCCCTCTTGTTTCTGTTTCGGCCGAGTAAACACCCGTAGTTGTTGCTACAAATATTTCTTCTCGTAATTAAATTTAATATTAATTCAACCTTCCAAAAAGTAACAATGCTTCTGCGCCTTTCCATCCCACAGCTGAAAGTAGATTTTCATTTTTTGCTGCAGCCAAAAACGTTTTATTTCCATAAAATTCGGAAAAATTTTTCCAACTCAAACCATTATAATGGTACAAGATTCCGAAGTCGCCAGAAATAACAATATCATTAAATCCTGTTCCACGTATGGCTCTGCAAAAATACATCTGATTAAGTTCAATCATCGGCGACCAAAACGAACCATTCACAATGTTTCTACTCTTATAATTACCTCCTCCAACAATAAAATACTCTCTTTCGCTATTATGCCATATTCCCCAGGAGGTGGTATAAATACCTGACGCTGAAATTGATATCGCTTTTGTTTTTGTAATTTTCAAAATAGTAGTTGGCGGCTGTTTAAAATATGTCGAAGCGACAGCCAAAATCTCCCACTCTTGTGTCCTTTCATTATAATTCCCCCAAATATCATTAATATTCAAACTCGTTCCGCTCTCTATCTTCTTCCAACTGATGCCATCCCAATGCGCGATGTTGCCCGCTCTGCCCACAAAATATATATTATCAGAACTGCTACCCCAAGCTTTTGACAGCGATAAATTTGGATCAACTGTCGTTCTTAAATCATACATTGTCCAGTTGGTTCCATCACCATGAATTGGCAAACTTCCAACAAACCAAATATCATCCTCAGCAAAAGCATATACACCTTCAAGCGGTGGTGTTATAATACTTCCACGGAATTGTACAGAAATCTTTTTCACTTTCCATTCACTCCCATCCCAATGAACTGCGTTGTAGGCTTGCGGGTCGGGGTTGCCAAGCGAGTCGTTCATATAAATTTCACCTACCGCCCAAATGTTGTTTTCGTTTATTATTGCCACATCGTAAAGCACGCTGCTGCTGTGCTGCCCAAAGGTAAATGTTTGCCAGGTAAAGTTGTGGCTTGTGGTGTCCATGGTTACGGTTGTTGCTTCGGCGGTTTTTAATTTGCCGGAGTTGTTTATCCACTCCGCTGTAAACTTGTAGCTGCGTTTTGGCAAAAGGGAATCTACGAATAGCAATGTATCTGCCGTTGTTAAGTTTATTATCTGTCTAACTTTTTCTTCACCGTTGTTTTCACTCTGCTTTAGAGTAACTGCAGCGGGGAGAGTAATGTTTTCTACTTTCAAATTAATCCATGCTTCAATGCAGCTTGCGTCTTCTACAGAGAGAGTTATTGCGCCGTTATCTTTAGGTGGTTCGTTGGTGTTGCAGTTGAAAAAGAAAAATAAAAAGAGTAAGTGTAAGTGTAAGTGTAAGGGGTTATGAAAAAGTTTGGTTAGTCCATAGAATTTTATGTCGCCGGACAGAGATGGGCG
>CAYMUL010000021.1:0-57826 GCA_964393605.1 uncultured Ignavibacteriaceae bacterium
AAAACGTTTCGGACTTACTCTCTCTCCACAGTTACAGGAGTGAGTTCATTAGTAGGCACGGGTTATATGCCTTTAAACTTTTCTTTATTTAGAACTAACCTTGTTGGATTATCATAAAAATCAAAAAATGGAATGTGCGATAGTATGAGAACAATACCGGATGAAGCTCTGTCTTTGTATTCTTGATTTATAAAATCTCGGGTGATACTGCCATCAGACAATATTTTATTTACAGCTAATCTGAAAATTTCGATTTTAATTCGTTGCTTCTTACCATTTGATGTAATGCGTTCTATCCCACTCCAATCTACAGACATAATCTTATTTGATTTACCATTTGCTCGTGTAATGGTTTGACCTTCTAAGGGCTTAATATAATTTTTCCATATTTTATCAAATTGGTTAGCTATGCAACCTTGGTTAGAAGTTGTAAAGTTATCATCCGGTTCTACAAATAGAATTTCAATTCCTAATTTGTCTGCAACTTCTTTGGCATTGTCAATAATTTGACCATCCGTTACCAATATCGCTTTTGTGCAATTGAACAAATCTTTTGAACCGTGTAACTCCATTATCATTTGCCGATTCACTTTTCTTGTTGTATGCCCAAACATCTTAACTTGGATTCCAATTTTTTCATCGCCTTTCATTGCAAAAACGTCAATACCATAATCATTGTTATAGGATGTTAATTCTGTTTTATAACCATCTCTTGAAAATTTTTCACAAATAAATGATTCGTATTCTTTTGGTGTCATAGAATTAGTTCGCAAGATTTGCAAATGGTAGATTATTGAATTTTTGTCTGAACAACTCCATTAGTTTTATCTCGACACTTCTAGGCTCTTCATTAGGCAATTCTTTCCAACAAATAGTATAGTCGTCAATATTCTTGATTTGCCAAATATACCGTCCGCCCCAATGACCAACTTTTTTGCCTTGTCCAAAATTCAAATATTGTTTTAGTCGAGAATTCAATGTTGCATCACTATCAGAACCGCCAGCTTTACCGATGTAAACTATTTGGGCTTCTTCTACCCAACTTTTCTTTAAATCGCTAATAGCCACATTTGGATTCTTATCTTTGAAAAATCCTCCAGTTCCTTTTTCAACAAACTCAACCTTGCTATTATCTGGGCGCAACACAAGATACACACCTTTTATTTTAGGAATTGGAGAAGCATTTAATTTTAGTTCAGAAATTTTTTTGAAACCGTTAAAACCAGATTTCTTAATTGAATCGATATTTTCAATATTCATTTAAACCTCATTTTGATTAGGCATATAACTATTAATTAACCCGCCAAATATCCGTATAGTATGCATGGCGGTTGTGCATACTATATTTCTACTAAATATTTGATTTTGTAACATTTTTAATCTTTTTATCCGCATATACAACATCATATTAAAGGATGTTATGCGGCGGAATTTTTCTTTTTCTAAAACAATTTTTAGTTGGTTCATATTTCTCATATCTGTTCCAATAGATTGTCGTTCAAAAAATTCAAACATAATCTTTTCCGTTAATTCCATCTTTGGGGTATTTACCCCGACTTCTATTTCCATATAACTTATGCGAAGTTAAGAATAAAAATCTATCCCAACCAAATTTATTTTTTGCAAGCCAATATTGTGCCAGAAAATTTCGGAGGTTACATCTGCTTCGGTTACAATGTTGGTTTGCTTTGGCGTCTTATAAAAAAATTATAATTGCAACCGACAAAACATTTTTCCAAAGTTAGAGAGTTTATTGTCAGATAATTTTAAAATGACAAATTGAAAACGTTCACACTTTTTGTTTATAACTTGTTCGCGTTAGGATTTCGGTTTTGTTTCCCGCCGTATATTATATTTGCGCGTGTGAATAATTTTTAACTATAAAGAAAGGTGCATATGAAAAAATTGTTAAAGTGGCTCGGAATTATTCTCGGTGCGGTTGTTTTAATTGTTGCCGTACTCGTTATCTATTTATTGAACGCATCGCCGACTGTTGATCCGCCGATTGATAAAACAATTGAAGCAACAGAAGCAAGATTAGAAAGAGGAAAATATCTTGCATGGCACGTAACCGGTTGTATCGATTGTCATTCAACCCGCGATTGGTCAAAGTTTAGCGGACCTGTTGTTGCCGGCACGGAAGGAAAAGGCGGGCAAGTTTTTGATTCAAAGATTATGAAGGATTTTCCCGCTACTCTTCATTCGCCAAACATTACGCCCGCATCGTTAAAAAGTTGGAGCGATGGAGAATTTTTACGGGCAATTACTTGCGGTGTATCGAAAGACGGCGAAAGAGTTTATTTCCCGATGATGCCCTACCCTGCATTAAATAAGGCGACGGAAGAGGATGTATATTCTATCATTGCATACATTCGTTCTCTTTCCCCAATTGAAAATGCTGTTCCTGTTTCAACAATCAATTTTCCGTTAAACGTGATTTTGAAATTAACCGTACCGCAACAATTCGATCCGCAACCCGCACCGGATAAAAATAATCCTAAAGAATATGGTAAATATCTTACTGCTTTGTGTGGATGTATTGAATGTCATTCTCCTTCAGAGAAGGGAGAATTAATTAAAGGGAAAGAATACGGCGGCGGAACGGAATTTATTTTCCCCGGCGGAATTGTGAGAACCGCAAATATTTCTCCCGATGAAAACACAGGCATTGGCAAATGGACAAAAGAACAATTCGTCGCTCGCTTTAAATCTTTCTCACCCGATAGCAGTGAAATGAGATCTGTTTCGGAAGATGAATTCAATACGCCGATGGCGTGGAGTTTATTGTCCGGAATGAACACCGAAGATCTTGAAGCAATTTATGAATATCTTAGAACGCAACCTGCAGTGAATAATAAAGTTATTCATTGGGAGCCAAAGAAATAAATTTTGCTTTTAAAGGATGATACCTTCCCGTTTCATTCGCGGGGAGATGTCATCTTTTCTTTTTTTGCTGATTGAATTTGTAAAAAAGCCAAACGCGGCTAAAGCAGTTTGCCCTTGTTTTGTTACAAAAATCTTCCATATTTGCCCTTGTTTTGTTACAAGAATAAACTAAATTTGCCCTTGTAATATTACAAAAGTGCAAAAAATGATAAAAAGAAGCATATTTCAAAATCTCCAAAAATGGAAAGAAAATCCCTCCCGAAAACCGTTAATAATTCGCGGTGCCAGACAAGTAGGAAAAACTACTTTAATTAAATCCTTTGCCGAAGGATATGAACATAAAATTCTGCTTAATCTTGAAAAACAATCTGACAAACAAATCTTCGAAGAATTTAATAATGTAAAAGACATTGTTGATGTTCTGCTTTTGAAATTTAATTTAACGGTAGAGAATGCGAATGGTATGCTTCTTTTCGTAGATGAAATACAAGAATCTCCCCAAGCAATTAAAATGATGAGATATTTTTATGAGGAGTATCCGCAAATACACATTATTGCCGCCGGTTCGCTTTTGGAGTTTGCACTAAAAGAAATTGAAAACTTTCCGGTCGGTAGAGTTGAATATCTTTATCTGCATCCGATTAATTTTTTGGAATACTTAAATGCTATCGGAAAAAATAATTTACTTGAGCAGATGAATAAAATTCCGATTATGAAAAATACTCATTCAACTTTGACAGAACTTTTTAATACTTATGCAATCATTGGCGGAATGCCGGAAGTAATTCAAACTTACATTGAAAAGAAAAGATTGGCGGATTTATCAAGTATGTATGAAAGTCTTTGGGAAACTTTTAAAGATGATATGACGAAATACAGTTCGAATAAAACTGAGTTGAATGTAATGAGGCACATCGTAAATTCGGCGTATCTTAGTTTGGATGAACGCGTAAAATTTCAAAATTTTGGAAACTCAAATTATAGATCGCGTGAAGTTGGTGAAGCAATGCGAACTTTGGAAAATGCCCGCTTTCTGTTTTTAATATATCCGACAACCGAAGTAGAGTTACCGATAAAACCGGATTTGAAAAAATCGCCGCGTCTGCAATTTTTAGATACGGGTTTGATAAATTATAAAAACGGAATTCAAGCAGAACTTTTATCGCTGAAAGATTTAAGTTCATTTTATAAAGGATATTTAATTCCTCACATAATAACCCAGGAAATCATGTCGCTAAATAATTTATTTAACACAAAACCAAATTTTTGGGTTAGAGAAAAATCTCAATCTTCTTCAGAAGTTGATCTGGTAGTTCAATTCAAAGACAAAGTTATACCGGTGGAAATTAAAACCGGAAATGTTGGCAAATTGAGATCGCTTCATCAATTTATGGAAAGAACAAATCATGATTTTGCAGTTAGAATTTTTGGCGGAGAATTTTCAATACAAAAAGTAGTTACGCCGGGGAATAAAGAATTTACACTTTTGAATCTTCCCTATTATCTCGGCACAAAACTATTTAACTACCTCGAACATTTTGTTTCGTAAAGATGACATCTTTCCGTTCGCGTCATAGTGCGGAGAGAAGTCATCTCTAAAAATTACTGAAGCTACACAACCGTTCGTATTATCATATTTTCGAAACTATCACAATTAGAAATAGAACACTGATAACGCTGATCTTTATCTGTGTCATCAGTGTGCTATTGGAAGTATTGCGTAACTTCAGAAGATCACTTATCGCTACGAATTAATTCCGCTAATTTTTAAATACCACTCGCTTGATTGTTCGAGCATTTTGTTCACTTTATTCACGAGCGAATTTGCATCGAACAAATCCCCCTCTAAAAGTAAAGCCGATTCAAATAACTGTTCCGTAACATCTTTTACGTAAGCGTCAGTGTTGTTGGTTTTATAAACCTTCAGCAAATTTCTAATTAGCAGATGATCTTTATTTACCTCAAAGATTTTTTTTTGCACAGAAAAATCTTTGTTTTGCATCCGCATAATTTTTTGCATCGATGAAGTCATCGCATCATCATCGCTTGAAAGACAGGCGGGACTGACGCTCAATCTTTGCGAAACTTTCACATCTTTCACGCGCTCACCTAAAATCTTTTTCATATCGGAAATTAAACTATCGAAATGAAGTTCGTCATCTTTCGATAACTTCTCGATATTTTTTTCTTCGGTTTCTTCATCATCCATTTTGTCAATCTTTTTTACATCGGCTTGAGTAACGGCAACGAGTTCATAGTCTTTATATTTTCTTACCGAAGACAAAACAAATTCATCAATCGGATCAAAAAGGAATAAAACTTCCAATCCTTTCTTATTAAATATTTCGAGATGAGGATCGAGCGAAGCGGCAATTCTGCTGTTTGCAAAAAGATAATAAATCTCTTTCTGCCCTTTCTTCATGCGGGTTACGTAGTCATCGAACGACGATAATTCTTTTTCATCTTTGTTTGCGGAAGAATTAAATCGTAAAAGTTGCGAGAATTTTTCGGCGTTAGTAAAATCCATATATCCCATTTTGAAGATACGTCCATGCTCGTGCCAGAACTCTGCAAATTTTTCAGGTTCATCTTTTGCCTTCTTTAAAAGATGATTTAAAACTTGTTGTGTAACGCTGTTGGAAATTTTCATGAAGACAGAATTTTCTTGCAACGTTTCGCGCGAAATGTTTAACGGAAGATCTTCGGAATCAACTACTCCCTTTACAAATCCGAGATATTCGGGAAGCAGGTCTTTGTTCTTATGTTGAATTAAAACTCTTCGCACATAGAGATCGAGCCCGTAATTATCTTTGAAGTAACCGAACATGTCGTAATTTTTTTTCGGAATGAAAAGCAAACTGTTAAATTGAATCGGCGCATCAATTGAGATGTGAAGCGTATCAATCGGTTCATCATTATCATAAGTTAAAAATTTAAAGAACTCGTCATACTGTTCTTTTTTAATGGAAGATTTCGGTTCCCGCCAGAGTGCGCTGATTGTATTTATTTTTTCTTTGCCGAGATAAATTGGAAATGAAATGAAACTGCTGTGCTTTTTAATTGCGGATTCGAGTTTATATTTTTCTGCAAACTCCGAAGCATCTTCTTTCAAATAAATTTCGATTGATGTGCCGCGCGGTAATTTTTCATTGAGTTCAATTACTTCATAATCGCCGAGCCCGTCAGATTTCCATTCAATCGGAAGTTCATCTTTTCTAAATGAACGCGATTTGATGACTACTTCTTTTGCAACCATAAAGACAGAATAAAAACCTACGCCGAATTTTCCGATGATATTGTTTGCATCAGATTTGTTTTCTGCCAGAGATTTAATGAATTCCGCCGAGCCGGATTTTGCAATCGTTCCGATATTAGCGATGATTTCCGATTTGCTCATTCCAATGCCGGAATCTTTTATAGTTAGAATTTTTTTCTTCTCATCAAATTCAATTCTAATTTCAAGCGGGTCGCTCGAATCGACAATATCTGTTCCGCGTGTAGTTTCAAATCTAAGTTTATCCAGTGCATCGGATGCGTTGGAAATTAACTCGCGCAAAAATATTTCTCTGCTCGTATAAAGCGAATGAACAAGAATATCGAGAAGCTGTTTAGTTTCTGCTTGAAAGTGAAATTTTTCTGTATGTTGTGTGTCAGTCATAAATACCTCTTTATAAAAACGTTTTCAAAAATCTACAATAAACGATGCAAAAATAATATTTAGAACGCAATGAGTTCAAGATATCGAGGGGAAAAATTTATGAGGTTGCAATGGATAAAATATTTGTCGTCGTGATTATCTTTCGCATAAAATTAATCATTTATTTTTATGAAGAATTATTTAATAGCCTTTCTTTTATTTATTCAGATGAATTTAACTTATTCTCAACAAGGCGGCGAATTTCTCCGCTTTGAATTTTCCAATTCAATGTTTCCGCATATTTTAAGGAACGATGGACACATTTACCGTGATAGTCATTTTCCGAAAGATTTACATTATTCCGATAGCACGACACTTTGTTATGTACCGAAAAATTTCAAACCGAAGAAAAAAATAAATCTGGTCGTTTATTTTCACGGCTGGTATAACAATGTGGATTCTTCCAACAAGCAATTCAAACTCTCCGAACAATTTGAAAAATCCGGAGTTGATGCAATACTTGTAATGCCAGAAGGACCGAAGAACGCCCCCGATTCCTTCGGCGGGAAGCTTGAAGAAAAAAATGTATTCAAAAATTTTTGCGATGAATTGATTGGCAAACTCTCCGCACCATTCAATCATAAATTTGAGATAGATAAAATCATTTTAGCCGGGCACTCCGGCGCGTATCGTGTTATTTCATTTATTCTTTTGCACGGTGGATTGAATGACAACATCCACTCCGTTATTTTGTTCGATGGGCTTTATGGACAAACAGAAAAATATTCATATTGGCTTGATCATTACAGAGGAAACTTTATAAATATTTTTACCCCCGATGGCGGAACTAAAGGGGAATCAGAAAATTTGATGAAATGCCTTTCAGCGTGGAATATCGATTACTCATTTGTTGATGAAAATTCTTTAACTCCTGAAATTCTTTCCAAAAACAGAATCGTTTTTATCGCATCGCAACTCGGACACAATGAAGTTATCGCAACAAAAAATCAGTTTGAACAATTCCTGAAAACCAGCATTTCAAAATAACTTTTCGATTTTGCACTTTTCCCTTCACAAACTTCATCAGTGAAAATTGAAAAATGTGCATTCTTAGGCGGTATCTGGAATGCTACGGCATTCTTAAATTCTTTGGGTGTAACCGCTCCAACCGTCCGCAGTTATCTTGATTATATGGAAAGTGCATTTCTTATCAGAAAGTTACAGCCATGGTTTGTAAATGCGGAGAAACGCTTGGTGAAATCTCCCAAAATATATTTCCGCGATAGCGGTTTGTTGCATGCTCTTTTATATATCGATGAAATGGATGAACTTTATGGACATCATGCCGCCGGGAATTCGTGGGAGTCTTTTGTGATTGAACAAATCTTTGCTCTGATAGATGATAGAGTGAATATTTTTTATTTCCGCACACACCACGGTGCAGAGGCGGATTTAGTTTTTGTTAAAGGCATAAAGCCGATTAGTTCCATCGAAATTAAACACTCCAATTCTCCAATCGTTACAAAAGGTTTTCATGAATCTATTAACACGCTGAAAACAAAACGGAATTTTGTAATTACTCCGAACAGCGATACTTATGAAACAACAAACAAAATTACAGTCTGCGCATTGAAAACATTTTTAGAAAATTATATTCAGAAATTAGAATAGCTTGCATAACCGCATCGTTGAACTGCGTTCGGCGTCGCGCTGTCTCATGACAATAAAATCGTGATATGTTGCAACAAAACAACCTACCCCCTCTCCTCAAGGAGAGGGGCAGGGGTGAGGTCAGTTTGTTCGCCGATTACTTCACCGCTGTAAAAGGTGTCAAATATTTTTGAAGAACCCAGTAAAGACAGAGCATACCCCGTCTTTACTTGATGCCTGTCGTAATTACTATTTTAGAAACATCATCTGTTTGTTTTCCAATATGTTGCCTGCACGAAGTTGGTAAAAATAAACGCCGCTTGGTAATTGATAATTCATAATTGACAATTGATAATTATTGTAGCCTGCTTCTTTCCATTCGTTATCAATCAATGTTGCAACTTCATTTCCAAGCACATCAAATATTTTTAGAGAAACATAGCTGGACGCTGAAAGCTGGTAACTGATTACTGTACTCGGATTAAACGGATTGGGATAATTTTGAAACAGCGCAAACTCAGTCGGTTGAGAAATATCAACTTCAATCTCTTTGGAATATTCGTATTTGCCGTCGGTATCAATTTGTTTTAAGCGATAAAAATATTTTCCGTTTTCAACAACATTTTTATCAGTAAAATTATAAAGCTTCGGCGAGTTGCTGTTGCCGTGTCCGTTGACGAAACCAATCGTCTCCCATTCCGAAAGCTGACCGCTGACTAGTGACCGCTGATTATTGATTACCGTACGCTGAATACCAAATCCGTAATTATTAACTTCGGTGGCTGTTGCCCATTTAAGTTGAACCGAATTACTCGTTACATTAGCGGTAAAAGAAGTGAGTTCCACAGGAAGAGGGGCGGTGCTTGTTACCCAATTAGAACCGTTTCCACGCAGAGTAAGCGTCCAGCCATTCCCCGATGCATCAGCAGTCGTTGCCCCACCGACTGTAGCACCGCTGCTATGCTCATCGAAGTGATATAGTGCCAAAGTGCTGCCATCAGTTGAAAAAGGTGCTGTTGGGACAGAGAATGTTCCGGTGTATCTAACAGTATTTGAAAATCGGACTTCATCGATAGTACCATAGAAAGGATATTTATTTTCGTCCGTGGCAGCCTGGCTGGCGACGATAAAACCGCTACCGGGAGTATTAGGAGAAGATGGGGCTGTGCTATAGATGCTCGTCCCGTTTTTATAAATCGTCCATGTCCCGGAATTAGCCACCAAAGCAAGATGAGTCCATTCCCCGGCGGTGAGAACTGCGGTTGAGGAATACCAAGCGATTCCGCTGAGCAAAAACGCGATATTATTGCTGTAAGAATCCCATGTGTATAGGTAGAGTCCGTAGCCGTTATTAGCTGCTTTTCCATTAGCGACGATTGTTTGAACCGCTCCGGTATTACCGTTCCATTTTACCCATGCTTCCAAAGTAAAATTATCGGTAATCGTACTGAAAGTGCTAGCAGTCGCTACGCCACACGCGTTTGTACCAGGATATTCAATCGCATTTTCTGCCTGCGGGAACACTCTGCTGCAAAGAAGAATAATGCTGATAAAAAGAAGATATTTATTTTTCATTTCATTTGCCCTTATTAATTATAAACTATTGTTGCGCAATAATAAATTTTAAAATATTTTCTGCCAATAGGTCTCTTTCATTTTTGACAGATTTCTTAAAAATATTTTCTCAAAATGACTTTTCTATCAATTACATCACATCAGATAAAAAATTGGAATGAATTTTTGGAAAATTTTAGTAAATTTATTCAGGAGTAAATATCTCAGCATAATCAATCTATTCTTTTGCGAAGAGACAGTAATAGTTATGAAAATCGTAGGTAGACAATCTTTAAAGCATTTCCAAAGTTTTAACAAAAACCAATACCGATGCGTTTTATTCAGGTCTAAAAATGAAATAATAAAATCGTAGAATTTTCGAGTTTATCTCCCGCACAAACTTCATCAGTGAAAATTGAAAATTGTACATTCTTATTTCACGGTTGATATTTAACCGCGCTTTGTTTAGTTTCGTATTGAAAAATTTCGAATTGTAATTTTGCATGCATTCATAATGCATGTGAAAAACAATTTCTTTATCCTCGCCGTGTTACGGTAGTTCGTTGTTTCGGTTTGAGTACCGCTTATTTATTATAAAAAATTTTTGAGGAAAATATGAAACGATTTAAGCTTCTTTCGGTTCTGATTCTTGCAACCATCTCCATTGCTCTCTTTGTTGGAGATGATAAAAACAAACTCAGAAAAATTTCTACCAATGATGATTATAAATTCATTGCGGCGAACAATTGCAAAATGTGGTTTTCGAACAATGGCGACGGCTCGCACGATCCTATTGCCGGCGGCAATGGTTTTTACTACCCCTATCTTACAAACCCCCAACAAGCGTTAATTTTTGAAGACGGACTTATCTTCGGCGGGAAAATTGGTAACGATATAAGGTTCAACGGCAATACACACAGACAAGGTCTTCAAGCGGGAAAAATTTTAGTCGAAGGTATCGCCGATGATCCTTCACTTGAAAAGTATCGAATCTATAGAATAAGAAAAGATTGGAAAAATTATCCGAACGCGGTTATGAAATCGCAACTCGAAAAAGATTGGAATGAATGGCCCGTTGAAGATGGTGCGCCATGGATTGATATTGACGGCGACGGCATTTTTACAAGAGGCATCGATGAACCGCAATGTATCGGCGATGAAACTCTTTGGTATGTGTCGAATGATTTTGATCCTATCCGCTCAACTTTTACTTACGGCACTCTGCCAATGGGTTTAGAATTTCAAACAACTGTATTCGCATTCAGCAATCCTTATGCGCCAATTAATGATGTTATCTTTAAGAAATACAAAGTTATAAACAAAGGCAAAAACACAATTAAAGATTTTTATTTCGGCTATTGGACCGATGATGACATGGGAGATGCAGGAGACGATCTTGTTGGATGTGATACGATGTTATCAATGTTCTATACTTATAACGGGGACAATTATGACGAAATTTATAATGATGGTGCACCCCCTGCGGTAGCGCATGCTGTTTTGCAAGGTCCCATTGTAAATTCACTCTCATCCGATTCTGCTTTGTTTGACGGTAAGTGGATTAAAGGGAAAAAGAATTTACCAATGACATCGTGTATTTCCCTTTTAAAATGGATCCCTCTATATCGCGATGCAAGACAAGGCGATCCGCTTGGTGCTTTAGAATTTTATAACTACTTAAAAGGATTAACGCTAGTTGGTGACGAAATTATCAATCCGATTTCAGGAATGCAAACTACATATTGCGTTCCCGGCGATCCTATAACAGGTACGGGGTGGTATGACTATTTGGGCTGGCCCGGGCTACAACCTCCTCCGGCAGATAGACGCGCGATGATGGGCATCGGTCCTATTAACTTTGCGCCGAGTGACACACAAGAAGTTATTATTGCTATTATTGTAGCGAGAGGAAAAGACAGACTTAATAGCATCAAACGGCTTCGTGAAAGCGTTACTTATGCGAAAAAATATTACGACAATCTTTTTCAAATTGATTATAATATTCCTTCCGCCAATCTCAACAGCCGCGTCGGTGAAAGAGAGGTTAATTTGTTTTGGTCTTCCGAAGCTGAAAATTTTTTAATTCCGGATCAATATCTACCCGACTCGCTTTCATATTCTTCATCGTTGGGAGATACGATTTTTAAAACGCCCGATAAATTTTTCCGCTTCGAAGGTTATCAACTTTTTCAATACAAAGATGAAAAGGGCGCTGAGCCGATTCTTCTTCAGCAGTGGGATCTACAAAACAATATTGCAAATGTTTTCCATTGGCAGGATAAATTGACGAACAATCCTATCGCTCTTTCAAACCCGATTATTAAATTGAGCGACAGCGGCATCGTGAGAAAATTTACGATTGAAAAAGATAAATACACAGGTCAGTATCTCGTTCCTGCAAAAAAATATTACTTCGCATTGAGAACTATCGCATACTCGGAATACAGTTCTCCACCGATACAATTCAGTTCACCCAAAATTTATTCGATAACTCCGGGAAAACCAGCAATAGACATATCCCCCTACTTTTCTGTGGAAGAAGAAATTAATGCGGTTCAAACAGTTGGGAATGCTGATGCGGCATTTCAAGCTATTGCCTACGCCCCGGAACTGATGAAAGATAGAAATTATAAAGTTGTATTCACTTCGGTGAATAATGCGATTTCGTACAATCTTATTAATGAAGAGAATGGCGACACATTATTCAAACACCTGATTTACGAGTCGCAATCGGACGCGCAAATCATCGACGGCTTCTACACAAAAATTATAAATATCGGTTATGATTCAATCAAAGCAAGAAGTTCAAATAATTATGTTCGCGCAGTAGAAGAGATTAATGGAAAAGATGGTGTAACTCTTACTCCAAAAAATGTTTTGAATGAATTTAACACAACATCAAAATGGAAAATTATTCCTACCGTTACTTACTCAAACAATCCGTTCCAAAATATTAACTGGCAATATTCATTGGGAAATTATGATTATGAAGTTCGTTTTACTAACAGAGGAAGTCAATACTACTACAGTAAAAGTAACGGTCTTAATCCGCATTTGAAGAGTGACAGCATTGCGCCGGATCGGCTTCCGTTTGAAGTTTGGCGTATTGACGCACTTGGTAATCAGAAACAAGCTTTTGTAAAGATTGTCGATGTCAATAATAACACACGCTGGAATTACGATGCAATAAATTCACAATGGGAGGCAATCATGGTTTATTTTAAAGATGAAAGCGATGTCTATACTGAACCGTTAAGTTTAACTTCCAACACTTCAATGAACTATCAACACAGACTCAAATTTGCTTTTGTCGGCGAATTACCCGAAGAAGGAACGGTGATTAAATTTAGTTCATGGAAACCGATAAAAGTTGGAAATGAATTTTCATTCTCCACTCACGCACCGAAGAAAAATGATTCACAAAGCGCGAAGGAAAGATTATCGCAAATAAATGTTTTTCCCAACCCATATTTCGGCAGAGAAACTTTTGATGACAAAAATGAATTTGTAACATTCACAAACTTACCTGCAACGGTAACGATAAGAATTTTTTCGCTCGGCGGTACATTTATCAAAAGATTAGATAAAGATAATGGTGATCAATATTTAGTTTGGGATTTAAAAAACAGCGACGGTTATTTTGTCGGAAGCGGAATTTATTTGGCTCATCTTGAAATGCCCGGTATCGGACAGAAGATAATGAAGATTGCAATCGTTCAGGAAAACAGGTTTTATCTCGGCTATTAATTCGTGGAGGTTTCTACTCCGAAGTGAATATTCCGTTTGTTTTTGATGCTATAAAAAAGTTATTTTCTATCCGTGTAATTAGAGGGTTTTAATTAATGAAGTTTTTAATAAACAACCCAAAACCCTGATGTAATTTTTTTCAATCAATACAGGCGTGTTACGATGAAAATAACATTTACCATTGTGTCGATTTTACTTTTCTCTTTCTTGAGTTACGCTCAAATAGAAGAAGAGAATTTAGCAACCATATCACTTGATTCTTTACTGAATGTAAAAATCAGTTCCGCTTCAAAATATTGGCAAACAACATTTGAAGCGCCTTCTTCCGTTAGTATAATTTCTTCGGAAGATATTGAAAGATTTGGTTATCAAACAGTCGGAGACGCGCTGGCTAGTCTCGGCGGTTTTTATTTAAGCTACGATAGAAACTATGCATATCTTGGCGTGCGCGGTTTCAGCCGCCCAACCGACTACAACAATCGCGTGTTACTTATGATTAATGATCATCCGATTAATGAAAATGTTTTCGGCTCTTCATCAATCGGAACGGAACTCGGAATTTCACTCAGCAGTGTTGAAAGAATTGAAGTTGTTAGAGGTCCCGGCTCATCCCTTTACGGCACGGGTGCAATGTTTTCGGTAATTAACATCGTTACAAAAAATGGCGGGGATTTTGACAAAGCGAATTTTGCAATCGCAACAGGCAGTTTCAATCAATATTCTACTTCTTTAAATCTCGGTAAAACTATTTCAGACGATTGGGAATTCTTCCTCTCCGCAAAATATTTTGAGCAGAAAGGAAAAGATATTTACTTCGCCGAGTTTGATGATCCTTCAACAAATTCAGGTGTTGCAGTTGATCTTGATAGAGATAAATATTGGGGAATGTGCGCACTTCTCAAATACAAGCGAACTAAACTTCAGTTTAAATATTCTGCACGGGAAAAATTTTTTCCAACCGCTTCATACGGAATCGATTTCAATCATCCGAATTCTAAAACGAACGACAATTTCGGATTCATCGAAGCGTCCCACTTTATTCCGATAAAAGGAAATGATGAGATTACCGTAAAGCTAAGTTTGGATAGATATTACTACACAGGAAATTATCCTTATAACAATTTAATTTCTTCGGATGAAGCAATCGGAATGTGGGGATTATTTAATGTTCAATATTACACCGAGTTGAGTAGCGCTTCTAATTTTATCGCGGGCATCGAGTACAAAGAAAATTTGGAATCGCGCTATCGTCTTGTTGATAACACAGGAGAATCATTTAATAAGAATATTCTCACTTCCGTTAAATCTTTTTATGCACAAAATGAATTTCAACCGTTGCCGACATTAACTCTACTTGCAAGCATAAGATATGATGGATATACAGGCGAGTCGGCGTTGTTCTCTCCGCGTGGCGCAATTGTGTTCAATGCTTTTCAATATTCTGTTTTGAAAATTGTTTATGGAACTGCGTATCGTGCGCCAAATACTTATGAATTATACTACGAAGATGTGCCGACAAATTTCAAACTAAGCTCAGGTTTAGAACCGGAAAAGATTACAACGCTCGAGTTTATTTACCAACAAAAATTTTCCGATGTTCTTTCCGGAACGATTTCTCTGTATAATTATCGCGTTACAAATTTGATTGATCAATATTTTGACGATACCGATTCTTCACTTCAATTTAGAAATTTTAATAAAGCATCGGCAAACGGCGCGGAGTTGAACTTGAATTATTACCCAAACAAAAATATCAAAACATATTTACGTTACTCCTATCAATATGCGCAGGATGACGAGGCAAAAACGCACATGTCGAATTCACCTAAGCATTTATTTCGCGGCGGTGCGGCGGTTCCATGCTTTAATTTATTTTATCTTTCCCCCGAAGTTGCTTATGAATCGAATCGGCAAACGGTCTACGGAACTTTAACCGAGGATTTTATAAAAGTCGATTTAACTTTAGTTACACAAACTTTTTATGATGACTATTCGCTTGCCGTTACAATTAAAAATTTGTTTAACAAAACATATGCACATCCTGGCGGCTTCGAACATGTTCAAAACGCAATTGTGCAAGACGGAAGAAGTTTTCTTCTCAGACTTCAAAAAAGTTTTTAGCGGAGAAATTTCTTTGATGCGACGCTTTCTCAAAACTAATTTTATTCCAAAGTTAAATGCAACTCCGCACAATATTGCGGCGACGATATTTATTTTTTTCATATTCACGCACAATAATTTTTCACAGACGCCGGAAATTCCGGTGCGCATACAATTTGAAATATTTTTTAAGATTCTTTCCTTTGATAAAAATTTGAAACAACGCGGGGCAGAAGGATTGAAGATGTTAATCGTATATCAAAAAAAATATCGCTCTTCACTCGCTGTATTTCACGAAGTGGATGATTTTTGGCAAGAACAACAAATTAAAGATGTTAATAAAATCCCAATTACATTTTCTTTTGTTGATATCGATGAATCATCGATAAACACCGCGATAAATAAAGAAGGATCAAACTTGATTTATGTTTGTCCTTTGCGCGGTATCGATATTCGGGATTTAGTTTTACTTACGCGCGAAAAAAATGTACTGAGTTTTACCGGAGTTGCTGATTATGTTTATGATGGCGTGTCGGTTGGAATGGAATTAAAAAATCAGAAGCCCTTGATTCTAATAAACCTGGATGCATCTAAAGAAGAGGATGCAGATTTTTCTTCACAACTTCTTAAAATTTCTAAAATAATTAAAGAGTGAGCAGTATGACAAATTTCTTTACACAGTTATCTTTAAAACAAAAATTAACAATTCTCTTTTCATTCATAATTTCTTTTATTTCACTTTTCATGTCGATTTATGTACCGGAAAGTTTAGAAGAAATATTTTTGAAATCGGTTAAAGATAAAATACAAGTGATCGCAGAGATGACTGCATACTCAATCACTCCCGCACTCGTTTTTAATGATGAAGAAAGCATACAGCAAAATTTTCAAAGCGCAAATCAGCTCGATGAACTTCTCTACATCGTTGTAATGAAAGATGATAAAATTATTGCTTCATCCAGGTTTGAAAAAGCAATGTTGGCAGAGTATCTAAAAACCGGCGTGGATATGGAAAACAGTATTATTAAAACAAACATTGATATTATTCATCAAGAAAAGTTTATTGCAACACTTTACATTGCCCTATCGCTCGAAAATGTTAAACAAGAAATTTCCGATGCGCGAAATGCAATGTTCACGTTGAGTATATTACTCTTTTTGCTCGGCGTTTCGGCTGTGATGATTATAAGTTCATATCTCACAAAACCAATTAACAAATTTGTCGAATCAATTAAAGAAATTTCTTCGGGCAATCTTTCAAAACGTGTGAACATAAATTCCGAAGATGAAATTGGAACGCTCGCATCAAGTTTTGACGAGATGCTCGATAAACTTCAAAATGCATACGATAGACTTGACGAATTTAACAAAACACTTGAGAAGCGAGTTACCGAGAGAACTCAAGAATTAAAAATAAGCGAAGAAAGATTTAAATCTCTTTACAACAACACTCCTGTAATGTTACATTCTATGGATCAGGCAGGAAGAATTCTCAGCGTAAATGAGTTTTGGTTGAGTAATAGTGGATATCAAAGAGATGAAGTAATCGGCAAAAACTTTGTCGATTTTCTTTCGGAAGATTCTCGCCGCGAAGCCGAAGTAGTTTGCTATCCTAATTTTATGAAAAAAGGGTTCTGCAAAGATGTTCCGTTTAACATGATTAAAAAGAATGGAGAGAACATTGATATACTTCTCTCAGCAATTTCGGAAAAAAATGGAAATGGAAATGTTACGCGCGGTCTTGCGGTTATTATCGATGTTACTGAAAAAAAGAAAATGATTGAAGAACTTATAGTTGCAAAAGAAAATGCAGAAGAAATGAACCGCGCCAAGAGTAGTTTCTTCACAAATATGAGTCATGAATTGCGCACACCCTTGATAGCAATTCTTGGCTTTTCGGAAATTCTTGCAGAAGAAATTGGCAACAATAATGAAGCCGTAAATCTCGCTAACCGCATCAATAGCGGCGGAAAACGATTACTTGAAACTTTGAATTTAATTCTCAATTTATCGAAATATGAATCGGGAAAAATAGAAGTTAATATTCAATCAGAAAATATTGTGGAACTCCTCGATAATCTTTATCAACAATATTCTTCCGTTGCAACATTGAAAAAACTAAAATTTCTTTTTCAACCGGCGAACGAAAATATTTTATGCAATGTTGATTCGAAATTGTTTGATCATATTTTTGGCAACTTGATTAACAATGCTCTAAAATTTACTGCGGTTGGTTATGTAATAATTTCAGTTGAAAAAGATACGCTTGACGGAGTAATAAAAATTTCGGATACCGGAATCGGCATTCCTATAGAAAAACAAAAAATTATTTGGGATGAATTTCGGCAATCAAGCGAAGGTTACGGCAGAACTTATGAAGGAACGGGATTGGGTTTGACTATCGCAAAAAAATATACAGAGTTGATTCACGGAAAAATTTCAGTCGAAAGTGAAGAAGGTAAGGGTTCCACTTTTACGGTGAGATTTCCTCTTTCCTAATTTTATTCACCCAATATTTTTTTGATCAACGGTTGCGGAGAAATTATTAATAGTGTTAGACAATTACTCTGATCGAAATTTTCAAATATTTTTTTTAATGACTTAATTACTCATGGTGCGCATTTATTCGGGCATATTCGACACGAAGACATCATGGCAAAAAGAAGTTTTGAATTAACGAATAAACCATAAATATTTTCTTCGTGCATTTGTGACTTCGTGGCAAAAATAATTTTAGTACATAATGTGAGATAATTTAGTTATTCGAGAAACCATATTATTTACAAACTCTTTAATAAATCCTCTACGAGGATTGATTTTAGTGGTTAATCGGCGGGTTACAATAATTAAACCTCTACGAGGTTTATCAATATTTATTGCCTCTAAAACATTTCTATTCATAAACTGCTTCGACTCATTGTTAGAGGATGCATAGAAAATATGCTTATCATTCAAACAGAAATCCCAAATAAAATCCGCCACGGGAAATCATGAACAATAAATTATTTTTTGCGAAACGCTAACACGCAAAACTTCTTTTTTAATCATCAAAACTCAACACCCAATATTTTTTTGATTAATGGTGGCGGAGAAATTTTCTTTGCGCTGATAGTTAATGAATTTTTTACTCTATTCATTACATCATCGATAATATTTTTCTTATCCGTAAAACATTCTGCAACGACTTCACCTTTCGAAATTTTTTCGCCAAGCGAAGGATAAAAAATAATTCCCGCTTTCGGATCAATCTTATCTTCTTTCGTCATCCTTCCCGCGCCCAGCATTAATGCGGACATTCCGAGTTCGTACGTGTCAACCGCATTAAAGTATCCGTTTTTGCCCGATAGAATTTTAAAGGAATATTTTGCCTGCGGGTATTTTTCCGGTTTCTCGAGATATGAAATATCTGCGCCCTGAAGTCTGCAAATCTCCAAAAACTTTTCGAGCGCTCTTCCGCTTTGAATGCTTTGTTGCGCGAGCGAAATTCCTGCATTGATATTTTTTACTTTCCCGCCGAGCATCAACATCGCGCCGGCTAATGCGTATGAAAGTTCGGTTAAATTCTTTACATAAATTCCATTTAAAACTTTTAACGATTCATAAACTTCAAGCCAATTGCCGATATACTGCCCGAGCGGCTGGTTCATGTCTGTTATAAATGCAATTACATTTTTATTAAATGCATTCGCCGTACGGATTAAAGATTGCGCAAGCGCCTCGGCATCTTTTGTCTTTTTCATGAAAGCACCCGAACCGGTTTTAACATCGAGCACAAGCCCATCAATTCCTTCCGCAAGTTTTTTACTCATGATGCTCGCTGTGATTAACGGAATGGATTCAACCGTTGCAGTTACATCGCGCAATGAATAAATTAATTTATCTGCAGGAGCAATTTCTTTTGTTTGTCCGATTAAAACCGCACCGCAAGTTTTCAAAATATTCTTGTAAGTTTTTAAGTCAAGATTTGTAGAGAAACCCGGAATCGCTTCGAGTTTATCGAGAGTTCCGCCTGTGTGTCCCAACCCTCTTCCCGAGATCATCGGAACGGCGACACCTTCAGCCGCACATATCGGTGCAATGATCAAAGAAGTTTTGTCACCGATTCCACCGGTCGAATGTTTATCGACTTTCGGAAGTTTGATTGAAGAAAGATCTACAACGGTTCCGCTGTAAAGCATTGCATTCGTCAACGCTGAAGTTTCATCAACGCTCATTCCGTTAATGAATGCCGCCATTAAAAATGCGGAGAGTTGATAATCGGGAATTTTTCCTTTTGTATAATTTGAAATTAAAAATTCAATTTCATTCGGAGATAAATTTTCTCCGTTTCTTTTTTTTCTAATGAGTTCTACAGGATTCATAAATTAAAATATTATTGATGAAAGATAACCCACAACACTGCTGTAATCGCCGGAAACTTCGCCTGAGTTTGTTCTCTTTAAAACTTTGCTCGTGTTTAATCCAAGAGATTTTAATGATTGCATCATTGCAACAATCAATCCACCGCCGCAAGCAAATGATTTTTCCGATTCAAGGTCTTCCAACAATCCTTCATACTCAAAATCATTTATTCGAGATTCAATTCTTTCATCAAGCGCATCAGCAATTTCACTTTTGTAAAAATGAGAAAGATCAGAGCTCGCCACAATTAATTGATCGTCTTGAAAATTATTTGCAATCGCATTGCTTAATTGGTTAATGTTGTTTTTGTTTTGATCTCCCATGACGACGGGAAGAAGTTTGAAATCGCCGAAGACTTTTTGTAAAAAGGGAAGATGCACTTCAATAGCGTGTTCTTTACGATGCCCTTCGATACCCTTGTAAATATTGGTTGAACTTGATATGTATTTTGATGCGAGCGCGGAATCAATCTCAATTTCTCCGAGCGGAGTTTTGTATTTATCGCCGTTGTAAATTGTAATTCCGTCGAAATATTCGTAATGACTTGGCGAAAGTACAATTATTGTTTTATACTTTTTTTCTTCGGAAGATTTGTAAGCAAAACATGCGGTTGTGCCGGAGTAGATATATCCCGCGTGAGGCGCAACCATTCCGAAAATTTCCTTCTCGCAAAAATATTTTTCCGCCGAAGTGTAGTGATAATTTATTTCGTGCAACAACCTTGCCGGTTCTTTCGGATAAAACATTCCTGCGACGGAGGGTTCTCTAACTTTCATAAGTCAAATCTTTATGCTTTTTTTCGGAAAAGACATCCGCGGTGAACGAGCTTAAATCTAATTTCTCATTCTTCCATAAATCTTCGGGCAAGCCGGCTTTGTTGCAGATTGCATCCAGAAACTGATCGAGATTCATTTTATGTTCTGTTGCAACTTGCGGAAGAAGCAAACCATGTTTGTGTCCGTGATGCAAAATCAATCCATGTTTTCCGAGTACAATTTCTTTGTAGTCATTAATTTGTTGTGGAGGAGAAAGCACTGATATTTCAATTAATATTTTTTCGAACTCATCAGGTTTCAGCGGGTAAAATCGCGGGTCTTCTGTTGCGGAAAGTTTTGCAACTTCAACAACGGTTTCAATCAATGGTTTTTGAGAAGTAATGTAACCGATACAGCCGCGCAAATTTTTATTTATGGAAAGCGTAACAAACACTCCAGCGTTAATTAAAAGATTCGGATAAACTTTGAGATCGATGCGCAACGGATTTTCATTCTGAAAAAGAGAACGAATAGCCGAGCGCGCTTGCATTAGCAATATCGATTTTTCCGAATCCGATAATTTCATTTTGCTTCCGGGTTGATTGAATAAACTTGAAGAATTTTCTTCTCTTTCAAAATAAATAATTTATTCTTTAAAATGAAAAAAGTATCGAGCGCAATTTTTGCAATTTTTTTGTCTATGGTTTCATTGAAAACGATTTTACCACTGTTGTCGAATATGGCAAGAGAGTGTTTATAACCGCCATTGGAGCGGGTTTCATGATAACCGACTAATAATATATTTTCAAAACTGATTGTTTCAAGGATATCATCGAAAGTATTTTTATTGAAATATTTTTCTATAAAATCACCTTCGTTCAAATTTTTTAACGAAGTTTTTTGCGGAAAGTGATAATCGGAATAATCTTCACTTTCTACAGCAAGTAACTTTGCATCATTAATTTTTTGATATTCATCTTCACGAAATTCTTCGAGAATGTTTCCGCTGAAAATATCGAGCGTATAAAATTTCTTTCCTTCAAATCCCTGATTGAAAGCATAAATAATATTTTCATGCAAGAAATAGAATACGAGATCCGGTTTTTCCCAAATAGTTTTTTGTGTTTTAATATCGAAGAGAAAAAATCCTTTGTGCATCGGCATGTCAGGTTTTTGGTAATTGTGGAAAATGACGAAATCATTTTTTGCAGTTTCGATTCCAATCCAAAATTTCTCTTCAAAATGAAAATTGGAGAAGAAATATTTTTTTGTAATAAAATCAAGACAGTGAAACGATGCGATCATCTTCTCCGTGTCGCGAGTTTCGAGTAACAAATTGTTACCAAAAGGAAACACTCGCCAGATTTGGTCGCCATCGCTAAACTTAAAATGGGTTTTGAGTAGCATTGAGAATTTTTAATATCGTTTTTATTTCAATCCTTCACTTCAATTTTTTTGATTTTAATTTTATTCAATTTCAGTGATAGCATTTTTTGGTAATTTTATCATTTTGTTGACGTCAACAAAATGATAATTCGGTTCAATTTGTGAGTTCTTACATGACTCTTTGGCTTTATCAATTACGCCAAGAAAATTCCGCCATTCGGCATAGCGAAGTAATGATTGAAGATCGCGTGCCGACCAATATTCAATTCCTTGCTCTTCAAAAGCGGCAGTTTCAAAATCATTTTTTAGTTGAATTATTAGTTCTTTTTTCATTGCCAACCTTTGTTTTGTAACAGAAATAAAGTTCTTGCCCAAACTAATACATCTTTATTTATCGGGAGTTTTTGTTTCATATTCATCATTTTGCAATTGACCTCGTAGAGGTCAAATTATTGTAGAAAAATAATTTGGGTAGACTATTAAATCCTTGTAGAGGATTTATTATAATATTTTGCGAATTATTATCGCTCGTTTTTTTTGTCAATCCTCTACGAGGATTTTTGTTTATAGGCTGTTTCATTTCTACAATAGTTAAACCTCTACGAGGTTTTGAATTTCTGTGTCTTTATTTATCGAGAGTTTTTGTTTCTTTTTTATTTTTCTGTAATTGCCATTTAAGAAATTATATTATTTTTTGCTCATAAATATATTCGACTAAATTAAATCTTGAATAGTAACAACTATAATATCCTTGAGTTAATATCATCCGGTATTTTATTCACTCATTTCGAAAATTTATTTACCTGAATCGTTCTTTCCCGTATTTCATTATCTGTTAGTTTCATGTTTGGTTTTAGCTTCTACGAAATAACTTAAAATATATTTCTACACATATTGAAAAGTATGTTCTTTCTGAAATCATTTTTTTTCAACAACAAATTAAGAAAAAAATGTGTTGAGAAATAGATTCAATCTTTCATTGATTTTCAACTCACTTCTCTAAAACCATCACCACTTTGAGCGGCAGATGATCTGATGCACTACTTGCAATCGTCTGCGCGGAAATGAATTTTATATTTTTATTTTTTTCTTTCGAGAAGAAAATATAGTCAATCCTCTTCTCCGGATTTTCTGCGGGATAACTGAAACCGTTTCCTTCCCCCTTCTCTTCCCAAACATCAACGAACTCTTTTTTCATGTTTGTATGTGTGCGACTTTCAGGGTCGTCATTAAAATCTCCGCAGATTATAATTGGTTTGTCATTATAATTTTTCTTTATGTTTAAAATTTCTTCTACGTTGCTGACTCTCTCCGCATCATCTTTTCTGTAATCGATATGCGTGTTCATAAAAACGAGATTCAACTCTTTAATTTCTGCAATTAATAAACCGCGCTGTTCACCTTCGCGCAGCATTTTGTAGTGATGATTCATTCCCGTTTCAATGGGAAATTTTGAAAGTATCGCGTTGCCATAATCGCCGTTTTGATAATTAATATTTTTACCGAAGAGATAAAACATGTTCGTCAACTTTGCGAGTTCCACAACCAAATCTCTGCCGTTCGTTCGGTCAACTCCGCGGTCAACTTCTTGCAATGCAACAAGCGAGGCGTTCTGTTCCAAGATTAATTTTGCAATTCTTTCCGTATCAATTTTTCCATCAAGCCCTTCGGCGTGATGAATGTTATAAGTCAAAATTACAATTGTATCAATCCGCGCAAAGAGCGGCGATGCTTGAAGCAAAAGAAGAATAACGACAAAGTATTTCATGGAATTTCCTAATCAAAGATTCATTAACTTTGCACGTAATTTATTAAAAATTGTAGCTCAAAAATGAAAAGAAAAATAAAAGTAGTTCAAGTAGGATTAGGACCAATCGGGCTTGGCGTAACCCGTATCATCAAAGAAAAAAAATCTATTGAAATAACCGGCGCCATTGACATCAACCCGCAATTACACGGAAAAGATATCGGCGAAATCGCCGAAGTCGGCAAACTCGGAGTACCGATTTTTTCATCACTCGCCGAAGCGTTAAAAAATTCTGAAGCGGATATTGCAGTGTTGACAACTACTTCAAGCGTTGAAAAAATTAAACCTCAGATATTCGAAATACTTTCTTTCGGATTGCCCGTTGTTTCCACCTGCGAAGAATTAACTTATCCTTGGAAAACTCATCCCGCAACTTCACAAGAGATTGATGCGACGGCAAAGAGCGCAAACGTCGCCGTGCTTTCAACAGGTGTTAATCCCGGTTTTTTGATGGACTTACTCCCGACCGCATTAACTGCGGTTTCAAAAAATGTTAATTCTGTTTTGGTTGAAAGAATTCAAGATGCTTCTTACAGAAGAATTCCTTTTCAGAAAAAGATTGGCGCGGGTTTAACATGTGCGGAATTTCAGAAAAAAGTTGACGATGGCTCATTGCGTCATGTCGGTTTAACGGAATCAATACACATGATTGCAAACAAACTTGGATTTGAATTGGATGAAACTTTGGAATCTCTGGAACCTGTTATCGCCGAAGAAAATTTTTCTTTCAACGGTTTGCACGTTGCAAAAGGAAATGCGCTCGGTGTTGTACAAATCGGAAGAGGAATAAAAAATAAAAAAGAGTTAATCACACTTTACTTCAGAGCCGCAGTAGGAGAGAAGGAAGCACGCGATAGAATTTGCGTTGCAGGAGAACCGAAAATTGATTCGACAATCAGCCACGGCATAAACGGCGATGTTGCAACTTGTTCAATTGTTGTGAATGCAATTCCTGTTGTGCTTCGCGCAATTCCCGGTTTACATACGATGGTTGATATCGAACCGATTTCTTTTATTAACTAAAAACTTTTACATCGATGAAAAAAATATTATTCAGTTTATTAATTCTTCTTTCTTCAAACTTACGCGCACAATTTTGGATTAAAGTTGATTCCATCTTTTCCCCTTCCGGCATTAACGCAGAAAGTTTTTCGGCACCGGTTTTTGCCGATATGAATAACGACGGCAAACTCGATTTGATTCTTGGCTCAACGGGATTAAGAATTCGTTACTTCGAAAATATCTCCGTTGATTCAGTTTTAAAATTCAGAGAAGATACTTTGATGTTTGCATCAATTTATGCGAACGGTTATCAATACACCAACTCCGATTATCCTGCACTTGCAGATATTGATCTTGATGGAGATTACGATCTTGCAATCGGAGGTTACAGCGGAATTCTTTTTTATAGAAACATCGGAACGGAATCATCAGCAATTTGGCAACAAGACACTTCACTTTTTAATTTTTTGAATAGTATGGTTGGAACAGATCCCAAACCTTTCTTCGCAGATTTGGATAGAGATAATGATATGGATTTTCTTGTCGGTGCCGGCGAAACCCTCTTTGGAAGCGGTCCGCCTGCTGGTACAACTTTAGGATTTAGAAACATCGGCACGCCGCAATTTCCAATATTCATTAGAGATGATAGTTTCATTTCTAACATTGCCGATATCGGTTTGAATTCATATCCAGCATTGACAGATATTGACGGCGATAACGATCTCGATCTTTTGCTCGGAAGAGATTTATCTTCATTCATTGCTTACAAAAATACCGGCTCACCTTTCAGCCCACTCTGGAGCGGTGATTATCAAACTTATTCTTCGATTGAAACTTCTACTTATTGGAAGAATCCGACTTTCGCAAACGTCAACGGCGATTCGCTTGTTGATCTTGTGTACGGAACAAGTTCGGGAAGAATTTATTGTTACTTGAACAAAGGAAACAGATTCACTCCTTCATGGCAATATCGATCAGATTATTTTAAAGTTATAAAACTTGATGCAAGTTGGACAACAGCGGCTTTGGGCGATTATGATAATGACGGTGACCTAGATTTAATCTCTGGTGCATACGATGGTAGATTCTACGCTTTCAGAAATGACGGAAATTCTTATTCTCCGATTTTTACTCAAACTACTGCCGCATTTTCTTCAATCGATGTCGGCTCGTACAGTTCTCCTGTATTTGTTGATATTGACAAAGACGGTGATCTCGATATTGTTTCGGGTGATTTAAACGGAAGACTATTTCTTTACAAATTTAACGGAACGAATTACACGCAAGACCCCACTCCGTTTTCGGGAATTGACGTTGGCTATTTTAGTATTCCATCGTTCGGAGATATTGATGGCGACGGCGACGATGATCTTTTGATCGGTTCCGAGCAGGGTAACCAAACTGCTTTCTACTTGAACAATCGTGATTCAGGTTTTGTAAGAGCGGATTCTTTAATTTCTTCGATAACCTTCCCGAATTATTCGCGTCCGCATCTTGTTGATTATGATAACGACGGCGATCAGGATATTTTTGTCGGGCGCTCGAACGGCAAAGTTAATTTGTATGTTAATGTCGGCGGAATTCCAAATCCAATTTGGCTTTCGAACGATTTGCTTTCAGCCGAATTAAAAGTGAAACAAAATGCTCATCTCGCAAGCGGCGAATTAGACGGCGACGGCAAACGAGATTTTGTGATTGCAGAGTATGATGGAAATTTTTCTTTCTTTAAAAACAATCTTCCGATTGCATCATCGGTTGACAAAAAAATTACACAACCGAATTCAATAGTGCTTTACCAAAACTATCCCAACCCGTTTAATCCAACAACGAAGATAAAGTTTTCAATTCCTTCAGACGTAGAGACACGCCGCGGCGTGTCTTTACGGGTATTTGATATTCTCGGCAGAGAAGTTGCAACTCTTGTGAATGAAGAAAAACCTGCCGGCGAGCATGAAGTTGAATTTAATAATTCCCAATTACCAAGTGGAATTTATTTCTATCAACTCCGTGCCGGAAGTTTTATTCAAACGAAAAAGATGATATTGTTGCGGTAGACGAGAGACAGATTTTTTTTGTAGGGGATGTGATAATCGTCTCCCCGAAAAAATGGAGTTGACATTTTGAATAATAATTTCTAACCTTAATAAAAGTTTTTTACTAATAATTTTATTGGAGGAAAAAATGAGTAATCAACCCGCAGGAGTTATTGATGTTTATAACGTTAAAGATTTCGGCGCTAAAGGTGATGGTGTAACTGATGATACTTTATCGATCCAAAATGCGCTTAATGAGTGTTTTGACAGATTTTTAACCGAGCATCTCGGCGGTGGAATTTTTTTTCCTTCAGGGGTTTATTTAATCAGTCAAACATTATTAATTCCTCCGCATACGCAAATTTTTGGAATGAGCGGCGGATTTAGTCAAGCAGGGATATTCAGTCTTCCGCCAGAGCCTCCCTTCTGCAAAAGACAACCCACAATTATTAGATTGTCAGCAAGTTCATATTGTAATATGATAGTTCCAAGGGTTTATGAAGATCAATTAGGACTAGAACATCATTTTTTTCCATATGAGTCATGCATCATACAAAATATTTCATTTGATGGAAACAAATCAGAAAACCAGAGCGAAGCAGATTATGCAGGGGTTCGATTGCCAGATATTACTTCAAATGATAATGGACGGTCTAATTTATTAATCGAGAATGTTTTGATAATGAATGTTAATGGTTATGGTTTTTATGGAGGAAGTAGTCAGAACGAATATCAGTTAAAAAATGTTTTTTCTTTGATGAACAAAAAAGATGGTTTTGTTTTTAAGGGAATGGATATTTCATTAACACGAATCGGCGCCGGACAAAATGAAGAGATTGGGATGAGATTTGATGGAAGCGGAGCTTATCGTTGTGTTGAATTGGATGCATGGGGAAACCAAAAAGGTTTTATAATAGAGAACTGCCAGGATGGATATTTTTATAAACTCCAAGCAGATCATAACGTGGAAGAAGGATTATGGATGAGGAACTGCGGCGATATTACGGTTGTGGGCGGGGTATTCAAGTGGAACTCAAAAGTAAGAGACAGCAATATTTTTTCGAAACAATTTTCGAACATAAAGTTGAACGGAAACGATAGTAATTATGGAGCTTACTGCATATCATTTATCGGTTGTAAAATCGGTGAAAATCACTCTTCAGGAAATGAACCGGTAACCGTGAAATATGGAATAGAAGATATAAGCGGCATAACACGACCTAACCAAATAATAGGTTGCTCGTTTAAAACGAATGATTTCGATTTAGGAAATGTTAACGACAATATATTAAAGAATTACGTTATTGCTGATTGTCTTGCTTGGGGAGATTTTGGGCATGAGGAATTTTGGAAGATAAGAATAGAATCGGGAGATTGCACACTACAGGTATTCGACAGAGTTTTGGAAATTATGCCTTCAAATCCTAATGAATCAAATGTATATTCCACATTACTAATTCCAAATTCGACGATATCGAATTTCAAACGAGGCCGACAATACTTGATAATTAGAAAAAAGAATCCAGCTCAACCGACATTAAAACTGAGGGTTCAATGCATCGGAAATGGTCTGATAAATAATCAGAATTTCTATGAATTTTCAAATGAAAGCGACTCGCCGCCATTGTTATCAGTATATTTAACATTTTTAGGTAGTGAAAATTATATAGATTATTGGGAGGCAAAATGAAGGCTATATACTTATCATTTGTCATAATATTTTATTGCAACATATCAGTCCAAATATTTTGTCAGAATTCATGGATTCCGCTTCAACAACCTCAGATTGGTTATGCTTCAAAATACCTAAACTTTCATTCGAATGATTATCTTTTAACGAGTAGTGGTATTTACAAGAGAAATCAAGATAGTTCCAACTGGCGCCATGTCTATACAGATTTCAGTAACATATTTGATAATCTATATATTCACACCGACGATACTATTTATCTATGTCTTGTCGGCAGCGGAATTCTTTTTACTTCAAATGGCGGAATGAGTTGGATGGGAAGGAATGTAGGGTTAACAAATTTAACTGTTAATAATATATTTTTTAAAGCAGGGAAGTTATTTGCGAGTACGTATGGCGGGCTTTTTATTTCATCGAATTATGGATTGGATTGGAATCTTCATTCGTTCCCTAACCAATATGTTGAAAGGATGTTTATTGATAGCAGGGGGTACTGGTATGTGAGCATATATAATACGATCCGCGCATCGTACGATAGCGGATTTACATGGGTGACTTTAACGGGAGAAAGTCACTCAATCTATGAGAATTCGTTAGGGAAATTAGTAAGAATTGGCGAGAAAAATATTTATCTCAGCGCTGATGGTATTCAGTGGAATAATATTTTTATTCTTCAACCGGAATACCAAAGATTCGCGTCGACAGTAATGTTGAACGACTCAATGATCTTAGTGTCGACATATCAAAAAGCCAGGCTCTTTTTTATTCATACTTCAGGGACCGTAATAGATTCTACTTATTTTTTACATCCCGTAACTAATTCATTGGTGTATCTATACATTGTAGGCGTGAGTAATGCTACAGGCAAGGTGATTGCTTATTCAAAATATGGAATATTATCTTCAATGACTAATGGATATTCTTGGGTTTATGATCAATCAGGGATATTATCTGAAAGTTATGTTAGTTATATCTTAGAAACAGCATTCTATTATTTTGTACAGAGTGGGTCCTTGACATTCAGATCGGATAAGAAATTTTCTAATTTTGAATTAGTAGCCGATTCATTTTCCTCTTCGCGTATAAAGAATTTTTTGTCTTTCGAAAATAATTTATATATGCTTTTAGATACCGCAGTTTATCGAAGTACGGATCAAGGGGATAGTTGGCATTTGTTTTACTACCAGCACTATTATCATGATAATTATTTTTCATTATGGGCGGGTAATAATAAAATTGTGATCGGCGGTGATAATAGACTGTTTTATACTTTAGACGGTGGACAAACATGGTCTTCGAAGAATTTTCCAAATACTGCTACTCCAATTGTTTATTCTATCATTCAATTACCAAATACAAATTTCGCAATTGCTACCGATGATGGTTTCTGGCTTTGTGACTCGGTTTTTTCAAATCTCAGAAGAATTATATCAACTTCCCCAATTAAAAATTTATTTCTCTCAAAAAATCAGATATTGTTAGGATATGGAATATCATCAGATATTCATTATTCATTGGACTATGGTAACAACTGGCTGCAAATAACCTCTATTAATCAAGCCGTTACGAGTATTGCGGAGAATGACTCGGGTCAAATTTATTTAGGCACACATAGCGGTGTATTTTATTCAAATTTCCCTTTTACAAACTGGGGAGAATTCTCTGAGGGTTTAAAAGATAAAAATATTACTACGATATTATCAGATTCGATTGGACATCTGCTAGTAGGAACTGGGAAAGCTGGCCTCTTTCGCACGCTACACTCCACAACTTCTGCGAAAGATTACACCGATAAACAACCTGAGAAATTTTTGTTGTATCAAAATTATCCCAACCCGTTTAATCCTACAACAGTAATTAGTTATCAGCTTTCAGCGTCCGGCAATGTTACACTAAAAATTTATGATATACTTGGAAATGAGGTTGCAAAATTGATTAATACCGAGTTCAAAGAAGCGGGCTACCATAATTATCAATTATTAATTAATAATTATCAATTACCAAGCGGAATTTATTTTTATCAACTCCGTGCCGGAAGTTTTACTCAAACGAAAAAGATGATACTCTTGAGGTGAGAAGGAAATAGGAAAATCAAAAAAAAAGGAAGAAGGAAAATCGGTAGTCTTTAATTTTGGATTCGAGATTCTTCGTGTCTTGGTGACTTCGTGGCATTCTTTTTTTCAATACTAAAATTTATTAGCACACAGGGAATAATTAAAACTGAACCCTTTCCTCCAAACATTTATCTAACCGCCCGTCATTGATAATGATTTGATAACATAAAATTAAATGATAGAATCAATCAAACAATATTTTTGCACGCAGTAAATAAATTCTTTTTATAAAACGAAATCTCCCAATAATGAAAAATAAAAAATACACGCTGGCGGCAACTGCCCTACTCCTCTTTTCTGCCTTTACCTTAAGCTCAGAAAACAAGATAAATCTTGAACTAAAATCCATTCAAGGAAAGAGAATTTTCAATTCAACTTTCGGTGAAGTTACTTCAACAATCTCAAAAACTTCGGGTAACGAGTTTATATTTACAAACAGCGGCGACGGGTTTTATTACAAACAAAAACTAATTGAAAAAAATGACACCGTTTATTCTCTTGGCGTGGAGCAGAAGTTGAAGGTTCTCTACTTCGTGAACAAAAGCGCGAAAGTAAAATATAACAAACCGATGGTCCGCTTTCCGAAAAATCTAAAAGAAGGAATGACGTGGAGTTGGTCGGGTACCGAGTTTGACGAAGAGAATGTTTCCAGCAAAGTTGAAGTGAAATCTCGTGTAGAAAATATCTCAATACTAAAGACTGCGGATGGAAATTTTAATGCCGCGCTAATCGTTACTGAAATCAGAAAAGATGACGGCACAATGAATGTTGTTAAAGAATGGATTGCAAACGATTACTTTCTTTTGAAGTCCGAACTTTCGGTCAATGGAGGAGGATTCCTGGGGGCGTTGCGCGATATACTTGGCTACGATATAATTAAATTCGAATTGAAAAAACTATTGTAAAAATACCGAACAAATTTTTACCAAAAGAAAATCTGCTTCCCAATTTTATCGCCGGCATGTTTCACTATTCAAAAAAAAGATTTGTCAATTCGTTACTCCGCTTGTGTAATTTATTTAATCATTTCTTTCGAAAATTTTATCTTGCAGAAAAAATAAATCACAATAGGAGAAGAGATGAAAAATATTTTATCAATTTTAATTTTAACGGCTTCAATTTTATTTCCGCAGACCGGAGAACATTTATCGCGCAATCCCTTTTCGCTCGCACCCGCCGGCGCACTGCGATATGGACTTTACGGCTACGATAATCCCGCGACACTCGCATTCACAAAAGATTTTGATCTCTACCTAACCTACAGCGGCGATAGCAGTAATTATGACGATGTAAAAAGTTGGGGCTTGCTCACTTCAACTAAAAATTTTGGCTTTGGTGTTTTCAAAAACCAAACGCCGTTCGGTTCACTTTATGATTATCGTATTTCAACCGGCTTCGGCGATAAAACTTTCAGCGCAGGATTTTCTTACGGCTGGCAGGAAGGTGATGCTGTTAAAACTTATGAAAAATTATTTTCTTACGGATTAATTTATCGACCCATAAAACATTTTACATTTGCGATGAGCGAGTATTATGTTTCAAAGGGAAAGAATGAAACTATGTTGGAAGCCGCAGTGCGTCCTTTCGGTAATGAAGTGTTGACTTTATTCGGCACTTATTTATTTAAAGAAGATATTCCTGCAAAAGAAAAATTTTCTGCGGGGGCAATCATCGAACCAATTTCCGGCGTAAGAATTTTTGCAAAAGCACTCGATAGCGAACACTTTGCAACCGGCATTGAACTTGGTCTCGGACAACTTTCTCTTAGCAGTCAAAGTTATGTCAATAAAGATTCCGATATAATGATGCACACAACGGGCATTCGCTTCGGATCTACCGACTACAATATTCTCAATCATTTTTCTTCGGACAAAAATTATCTCTCGCTGAATCTTGGCGGCGGTTTAAAATATCAACGCTATCAATTTTTTGACGAGTCAAATACTCTTCTCGAACTTATAACCAATATTGATGCGGCGAAGAACGATCCTTCGGTAAATGGCATCGCACTAAATATGACCGAGATGAACATCAATTATGAAATGTGCTGGGAATTGTATGAAAAATTAATCGACTTCAAAAGCACCGGAAAAAAAGTTATTGTCTTTTTCGAACGGGGAGGTATGAAAGAATATTTTGTCGCAACTGCGGCTGATTTAATTGTTCTTGAACCGCTCGGACAAATTATGCTTGAAGGTTTTCTTCTCGGAAAAACTTACTTCAAAGGAACGCTTGCTAAAGTTGGTATCGGTTACGAAGAGTTTAGATATTTCAAATATAAATCTGCGGTAGAAATTCTTTCGCGGGATAAAATGTCCGATGCTGATAGAGAACAGCGACAAGCAATTGTTGATGATTGGTTTCAACTCGCTAAAGAAACTATTATGAAAAATCGAAACCTGAGTGAAGAAGAATTTTCCATGATCGTTAATGATAAAGTGCTTGTAACCGCGAGCGAGGCACTCAAATATAAACTTGCCGATTCACTTGGAAGATGGGAAGATGTAAAAAGGATTGCCGAAAATCTTGAAGGAATAAAACCAAATTTCATTTCGCAAAATGATTTGAATGTGAACAAACTTTTTGACGATTCACATTGGGGAGAGAAACCGGCGATTGCAGTTGTGTACGGTATCGGCGGAACTTCACTCAATACAGAAATTAATGCGCGAAGTCTTTCCAAAAAAATTGAAGCACTTGCCGATGATTCGGATGTGAAAGCAATAGTGTTCCGTGCCGATTCCCCCGGCGGTGACGCGCTCGCGGCTGATTTAATTGCTACCGCTTTATTGAAATGCAAAGAGAAAAAACCGGTTATCGTTACGCAAGGAATGGTTGCAGGCTCCGGTGGATATTGGATTTCGATGTACGGAGATACAATCATCGCCGCACCCAATACTATCACGGGTTCCATCGGTGTTATCGGAGGATTTTTTTATAACAAAGAATTTTTTGAACACACCGGAGTTTCGGTTGATCATGTTAAAAAAGGAGATCATGCAGATTTCGGATTCGGCTTTACAATTCCACTTCTCGGGCTTCCTGTTGCGCAGAAAAATCTTTCCGATGAAGAGAAAGCAAGAATTGAAGAATGGATTAAAGGAATGTATAAAGATTTTGTTCAGAAAGTTGCCGAAGGAAGAAAAAAATCTTACGATGAAATTGCAAAAGTTGCCGAAGGAAGAGTTTTTTCCGGCATCGATGGCATTGATGCTGGATTGGTAGATCTACTCGGCGGACTGGAAACAGCAATCAACATTGCGGCGGAGAAAGTCGGTCTGCAAAAAGGTGAATATAAAATAATTGAAGTTCCGGAAGCAGAGATGTTCAATTTAGGCGCATTGATGCCGAACTTCCTCCCGTTCTCCGTTGAAGAAGTAAAGGAAGATCCGGTGATAAGAAATTTAAAGTTGAGAATGAGTCAAAACGGCAAACCGCTACTGATGATGCCGCTCGATGAAGAATTTTATTTTGACATAAAATAATTTTTTGGGTTGAAGAGATGACATCTTTCCGAAGCAATTTTAGTTTGGAAGGATGTCTTCTTCATTTATACCCAACTAATTTAGTCAATGTATTTTCAATCTTAATTTTTTCTTTAATTCCATGTTGGTTTTTAATTTTGATTTCATCGCGATTGCAGCAGAAAATTTTTGTTGTAATACTTATTGTCGTGTGGAATAGAAGCGATTATTGCTTTATATTTAGTGAAATCATTATGAATAAAAACGAAATAAAAAATAAAATCGTGCATTCATTGAAGGAACAAAAAGAAGTGAAAAGAATTATCGTCTTCGGTTCTTTTAATAAAAGCGATTCGCCAAACGATATCGATATTGCTGTGGTTCAAAATAGTTCCGAAAACTACATGACTCTCGCACTACGATATCGAAAACTAATTAGAAATATTTCAAGAGAGATAGCCGTTGATATTTTCCCGATTGTTGAGAAGAATGATAATAGCTTCTTTAGAAATGAGGTTTCAAACGGTGAAGTGATTTATGCGGCAGGAAACTAAAAATTGGCTTTTATTTTCTTCTGAAAACCTTCAAGCCGCAAGGATACTGCTTGAAAGCGAACTTGTCTTCAAAATGTTCAGCAATCAATTGAGAAAGCACTTAAATCAATATTCATAGAAAGAGTAATCCCATTTAAGAAAACTCACAACATAATGGAATTGAAAACAATTTTGGAAAGAACGGAATTTCAATCGGATTACCCGAAGATGATTGTGATTTTTTAGACAGAATTTATTTGCCCACAAAATATCCAATCGATAGTGCACTTCCATACTTTTATCCGGATAACGAAATTTGTATGAATTCAATTTCTTTGGCAGAGCAAATTATAAATGAAGTGAGAAATCTTTTATCCGACAGCTAATACAATTACCAATTGAACAGTTGCTAAAAATTGACCACTTGATAAATGCTCTTCGAAAACTTCAAGTATCGTGTGGTTAAATAACAGAATATTATCGACTGTTTTCAGTGTGCTTGCCGGATACAACAGATTCTAATTACAAGATGTCAGAATAGTGGATTTTCTTATTTTGTCAAATCCTATTTCATTAAAAAGTTTTCTCATACAATCGCCGATTCCATTAACTTAAAATTTATTAACGAGTCGAAAAAAATTTATCTACGAACCACATTCTTGTTGTTAAATAGAAACCTTAACAACAACGAGTTCAAAAAATCACTTTTCAAAATCGTGCAAAGTTCGACGGGTTAAATCTGCGAGAGCAAGTTTATAATCCACCATCGCCTTGAGTTTATTGGTCTTGGCATCGGTCAACCTAATTTGCATTTGAGTTAAATCAAAACTTGTGATTGTGCCGGATTTAAATCTTTCTACTGTAATGTCATAACTTTTTTGTGCAAGTAAAGCGGATTTAGTTAGCACTTCTAATCTTGCGCGCGCAGTTTTAATTTTATTGATGATGGAAATAATTTCATTTCTGATTTGATCTTTCTGATTACGAAAAGAAAGTTCGGAAGATTTTAAGTTTGCTTCTGCGGCTTGAATTTCGCTGTTATTTTTGCCCCAATCCCAAACCGGCAGCGTAACGGTAAAAGTAACGCTTCTATCTTCTGCAAGTGCTTTAAATATATTTTCAAACTTGTCAGCATTTTTATTAATGCCGTAATTTGCATTCAACATTGCGCTGATGCTTCCGCGCGAAGATACTTCTTCAATCGTTAAACTGTTCAAACGAATATCTGCTTCTGCATTAAAAAGATCGGGACGATTTTGATATGCGTAATTAACCGCTTCATCTTCTTTAATTTCAAAATCTTTTATAACAATTTCTTCTTCGACATCAATCTCGTCATCGAGCGATAAGCCGATAAGAAGTTTGAAATTATTTTTATATTCTGCGAAACGAGTTTGCAGTGAAAGAAGATCATTCTGATCTTGAGCAAGATCTACTTCAAGTTGAAGCGCTTCCACTTCGGCGACTAATCCCGCTTTAAATTTGTTTTGCGCGGTCTCATATGAAATTTTTGTTTGAGCCAATTTTTCTTCGGCAATTTCAACTTCTTTCTTTAATTGATACAAAGAAAAGAAAGCGGATGTAACATTATAAATCAATTCTTTTTCTGCACGGACAAAATTTCTTTTTGATTTTTCGAGATTAATTTCCGCGCGCTCTAAACTTGCGCTCAAAGAATTGAAAGTGAATAACGGTTGCCTGAATCGCAAACTCAAATTCGAATAATAATCTCTGTTTGTTCCGCCGCTTCCCGAAAGTTGATCTCTTCCGAAAAGAGAACCGACAAGTGAGAAAGTTCCGTTCGTGAATGCAATTGGTTGTGTGAAGTATAATCTGCTTTCGAGAGTTGTGTTGCCAACTTCAAAAAATTGCTCGTTGCCGGTGATCGGATTGAACTGGCTCTGCAAACTTCTTGAGAATTTTGGCAAATCAAATTCAAGATTCACGCTTGTGCGCAAACCGAGTTGAATCGCTTCCAAATTTTTCTTTGAATTTTCGAGCGACAATTCGGCAGAAAGAATTGTGTAGCTTTGCTTCTTCGCAATATCAAGAGCATCGGCGAGATGCAATATTTTTTGCGGAAGAAGTTCTGTGAAAAATAAAATTGTTATAAGTAATATTTTTTTATTCATAGCGTAAAGATTCAATCGGGTTTTTATCGGCGGCTTTTTTTGCAGGATAAATTCCAAAAATTATTCCGGTTGCCGCCGAAACAAAAAATGCAAGAAACACACTCAAAGGCGCAATTAAAGTTTTCCATCCTGCGTAAGTAGAGATCATTTTTGTCATAAAAATTCCGAGAAGAATTCCGATCAAACCGCCCGAAACACTGATGGTTACAGCTTCAAACATGAATTGTGCAAGAATATCGTTACGTGTTGCACCCACTGCCCGCCGAACTCCAATTTCCCTTGTTCGTTCCAAAATATTTGCAAGCATGATATTCATTATTCCGATTCCGCCTACGAGTAGAGAAATTCCGGCAATTGCTCCCATGACAATATTAAAAATTCTTTGCGTCTTTTGTTTTTGCTCGAGAAGTTGTTCCGGCAATGTAATTTTATAATCGGAAACTCCGTTGTGTTTTCTCTTTAAAATTCTTTCAATCAAATTTGCCGCTTCGTTTAGTTGATCCGAATTTTTTATTTTCACAGTGAGTTGATCAACAGAAGATTTGTCGAGTGCTTGAAGTTCGTCTTCGCCACGCATAATGACACCTCGTCGCCGCATTACAACAAGCGATTGGTTAACTTCAAACTTCTCCATCTTTGAAGTCATTGTATTTAACGGAATATAAATGTCGTCATTAAAATTTCTTAAGCCCGCGCTTTTCATTCCGGTTGAAGAAATATTTTTAGGTGCGGCAACACCAATAATTTTAAACCAAAGATCGCCAATTTTTATTCTCTTCGAAATCGGATCTTCAAAACGAAATAATTTTTCTTTCACTCCCGAACCTATTACACAAACATTTGTCGCATTTTCGTTATGATAATCATCGAAGAAAATTCCTAATAGAATTTTCGAATTATATGTTTGCGGATAGTTAGGCGTAGTTCCTATTACACTATACTTTGCCATGTTCGACTTATAACGAATTTGCATTTCACTTGATCTAAGGGGAGTAACGGAAACCACGAAAGGATTCACTTCACGAATAATATTCGCATCCTTCAATGTTAATCCGGGAGAGTATGATGATTTTGCTTCCTGGTTTTCTAAATCGGGAACAACACGATCGACAATAATATTGTTTGTACCGAGAAGTTCAATTTGTTGAAGCGTTTCAATTTTTGCTCCTTCGCCGATAGACATCATCGAGATAACTGCTGCAACTCCGAAGACGATTCCAAGCATTGTTAATGCGGCTCGCGTCTTGTTCGAGAATAGTCCTTGTATTCCGACTTTGAAAGATTCGCCTGCGTGCATTAACTACTCGGTGGAGGGTACACTAAGTTGATCTGAATCCGAATTTGCATCAACTTTTATTGTCGGATCGCGCAGAGCAATTTTATCTCCTACTTCAATACCCGATTGAATAACGATATAATCTTCTCCGCGATCGCCAATAGTTACTTCCATTTCATCAAAGCCCGAGCCGTTCTGAAGATAAACAATCTTTTTGTCATGCTTATCGAACACAGCTTCTTGCGGAACGAACAATACATTCGGAATTTCACTGATGATGATTTTGTTTCCGGTTGTCATTCCCGGTTTCAATATTTCTGAAACGGCAAGTATATCAATTGCAATTTCAAAAACTTTTATTGAACTATTGCCATCTTTGCTTTTGCCAAGCGAAGCAACCGAAGCAATAGTTGCTTTAAAAATACTGTCGGGAAATGCATCAAGCCGTACCTCAACGGGCAACCCACGTCTTACGCGGCTTACATCAACTTCATTAATAAACGAAATACTTTGCATCGCGGAAAGATCGGGAAGACTTATTAAAGTCATGCCGGGCCAAGGCGTATCGCCGATTGCAATTTTTCTTCCTGTACTCCAATTGGTTTCATAAACAGCAAGTCCATCAGTCGGTGCGGTGAGAGTAAGTTGCTCTAAATCTCTCCGTGCCCGTTCGAGATCCGCCTGACGTTGTTTAATATCAATTTCAACTTTATTTAATTCCGAACGCTGAATAATTTTTTGCGACTCAAGTTCTTGTTTTGCTTTCAAATAAGTCAGTTCGTTTCTTTGATGTTGAAGTTTTGCTTCCTGCTGTTTTACTTCCGCTTCAAATCTCATTTGTTCAAGATTAAGTTTCGAAAGTTCGTAGCTCAGTTCAGCACTTTTCAATTCAGATTCTGCTCTCGTGGTTGCCGTTTTTTGATTTGCGAGAAGTTTTTCTTTTTCAGAGATCGCAATTTCCATACGAGCTTCGGCTTCGCGCAATCCGTTGATAGCTTCGGTCGGATCGAACTGAACTATGGTATCGCCCGCATCAACAATATTTCCCTCCGGTACAAGATAAACAACCTTCAAACTTCCCCTTACTCTTGGAGTGCTGATAGAGACAGAATTTTTCGCGCGAATCTCACCGCTTTCGTTTATCGTTACAAGAAATTTATCTTTACTAACTGTGTATGTTGGGATGTTTTGCGCACTTGATGCAAACGGATTTGATAAAAGATACATCAACAAAACCAGAAAAATAGCCGATGCAAAACTTCGGTATCTTCTAATCAAAGGGAGTTGCTGCTCCTCTTTAAGTTGTTTAATGAATCCGCTTATTATTTCTGTTATTTTATTGATAAGACTTTTCTTCTGAATTTTTTCTTCGCTCATTATTATCTATACTTTGTTGGATTCAAAAATAAGGATAAATCAAAATCGTTTTAAGGGAAAAATGATTGACGGAGAAACAAATCGAATAGTGTCCCGATCCATCGGGAGTGAATTGTTAGAAATAATGAACTGTTGTTCTTTGTATTGTAAAATAAAATTTCAAGTCTCGTACGCTACTCGAACTCTCTCTCGATGTAATGAAGTTTCGTTGCTAAGTTTTCCCAAACTGAAAAAAGTTTTTCCAATTCCTCTTTTAAATTTTTGTAATCGATATTTCTTTGCTTAACCAAAATGGGATTGTCGTAAAAACTTTCGGTCGCTAATTCACTTTGAATCGATTCAAGTACTTTTTCTTTGGAGGTAATTTGGAGTTCAAGTTTCTCAATTTGTTTTTTCAAATCTTTTGTGGCGGAAAATTTTTGTTGACGTAATTCCGCTTCAATTCTTTTCTGCTCTTTACGCGAAGTTGAATTTGTCGCCGCCGAAATATTTTCATTAAAAATATTTTCCTTTTCAGTTTCCCTCTTTGAGAGATAATAATTTATATCGCCGCTAAAAATCTTGAGAGCTTTATTTCTCACTTCAATAATTTTATTTGCAATTGGTTTTAAGAATTCCACATCGTGCGAAACGAGAATCAGAGTTCCCTCAAATTTTACAAGCGCATTTTGCAACACAAGTTTTGAGGAATGATCGAGATGGTTTGTCGGTTCGTCGAGAATTAAGAGATTGGCTTTCTTCAATAAAATCAAGGCGAGCGCGAGCCTGCTTTTTTCTCCTCCCGAAAGTACTTCAACTTTTTTGAACACATCTTCACCCGTAAATAAAAACGAACCGAGCAACGATCGCATCTGTGAAATCGTCATTCCCTCGGCGGAAGAAAATATTGTTTCAAGCAGATCGAGTTCTTCATTCAATTGTTCGGCAACATCCTGCGCATAGTATGCGGTGATTGCATTGTGTCCTAAAATTCTCTCACCGGAATCAAATTCAATTTCATCTGCAATTATTTTTGCGAGTGTAGATTTTCCCGCGCCGTTCGGACCGACAAGAGCAATCTTTTCTCCGCGGTCAATCCGTAGATTTATTTTTTCGAGAACTAATTTTTCACTGTAAGATTTAGAAACATCATTCAATTCAATATTCATCAATCCGCTTTTCGGCGGTTGTGGAAATTTAAATTCAATCGACTCCTGAAAATCGGGGAGTTCAATCAATTCGATTTTTTCAAGTTGCTTAATTCTACTTTGCACTTGTTTTGCTTTTGAAGCTTTGTAACGGAAACGCTCGATAAACTTTTCCGTCTCCTTCAATTTTTTTTGTTGAAGAACATATTGATGTTCCGTTTGCACGTCTCTCTCATCTTTAAATTTAAGATACGCTTCATACTTGCCGTTGTAAATTGAGATGTTGTTCAAATAAATCTCAATCGTGCGAAAAGTTACTTCGTTAATAAAATATCTGTCGTGAGAAATTATGATTAAAGTCCCTTTGTATGCTTTAAGAAAATCAATTAACCATTGAAGCGAATCGAGATCGAGATGGTTTGTCGGTTCGTCGAGAAGTAGAATATCATTTTGTTGTAAAAGAATTTTTGCAAGAGCGATTCTCATTTGCCAGCCGCCCGAAAATTCATCGGTCATTCTTTCGAAATCATTTTTTTCAAATCCCAAACCCGATAAAATTTTTTCAACGTTCGCTTCGGCGGAGTATGAATCCAACTCTTCAAGCCGATGATGAATTTCACCGAGCGTTAGAACAAGTTCGTTGCTTTCATCTTCCGCAATGTCTTTAAGATTCAATGTTTCTAAAATTTCTTTTTCTTTGATTTGAAGTTCGGAGATTGTAGTCAGTGCCGATTTCGCTTCATTCAAAAGAGAATTGCCTTTGTGGATAATTTGGTCTTGCGGAAGATAGCCGATGCTTAATCTTTTCTGCTTGTTGATTTTTCCTTCTTCGGGAGGAAGTGAACCCGTAAGCATTTTGAAGAGAGAAGATTTGCCGGTGCCGTTTGCGCCAACGAGAGCGAGCTTTTCGCCGCTGCTGATTCTTAACGATACATTTTTAAAAAGATATTTCCCGCCGAACTGAAGAGAAATATTTTGAAGATCAATCATTTATTATTTGGGAAAAGTGAATTGCAAAAAATGAGGAAAACTTTTTCCAAAATTGCACAACATCTTCGATAAAAAAAATTTGTTCGCAACTACTTTCTGATTACAGAAACTTTTGATGCGGCTACATTGTTACCGTCGGTGTCGTAAGCGATTAGCAGATAAACTCCGCTGTTGACAAAATTCCCTTCTTCATCGCGTCCATCCCAATAACCGATGCGGCCGCCCGGCGTGATAATTTCTCTTAACAATTTTCCTTCGATTGTTAAAATTTTTATTTCCGAATCTTTGATTAATCCATCGATTGTAAGGATATTTTTTTCACTAGCGCCAATCACAAACGGACTCGGATAAACAAATATTTCATCGAATCCATCTTTGGGAGTAATTGCAGTTGTAACAACCGTACTCAATCCGTTTTCCGTTCCGATATAAACCAAACCTTTCGTGCCGTCAATCGCAATGCTTCTTACTTGGTCTGAAATGAGCGGACTGTTTTTAGAATCGAATGCCGCGAGCAATGTTGAACCATCGGGAGACATGACAAGCACGCCTTGATTTGTGCCGATCCATTTTCTGTTAATCGCATCAACAGTGATGCAGTTGATTGAATACTGCCTTAAACTGAAAAGATTACTTATGCGAAACTGCGAAGTTGTTTGTGCAACCGCGTTTTGAACATTTGTAATTACAGAAACGCCGAGATTCGTTCCCACCCAAAGATCGCCGCGCTGATCGAGGGCAAGCGCAGTAACGCTTTTCGAAGTTAGCCCGTTTGCATCGGAAAGATAACCAAACTTATCGTCGCCAGAATTAGAAAAAGTTTTATTCTCATTGAAGTAATACAACCCCTGTCGTGCGGCACTTGAATTGACGAACCATTTTGTATCGTATTGATCGATTAACAATTTTGTATAAAGCGATAAAGAAGAATCCACCTGATTTGCAAAATGATACCAATTGCTGTCGGCAGTTATAACACTCAAAGTTTTTCTATTCACTGCATCATAATTTAAAACCCAAACATTTCCTTTCGAGTCGGTTTGAATTCCTGTGATGACAATATAAGCGGGATTGATAGCGATGCCAACTAAACTTGAGTTGAGCGAATTAAACATCGTGAACTCGCTTTCATTTTTAATTCTTAAAAATCCGTATCCCCAATTTCCCAAATAAATATTTCCGTCTGCACTCGAATGAACATTGAAAAACGAATTTGTCGGAAGAGCAGAATTATTTGTCGTGTTGAAATTTGTCCAAGTTTCATTTTCCAATTTATAAAAACCAACGCCGGAAACATCGGTGCCACTTGCCGCCCAAAGTTTTCCGGTTTTATCGACAGCGAGATCAACAAATAAATTTGATTGAGGACCCGGCGGGCTAATAAATTCAGTACCTCCGCTTGCATTAGTAACTTGTATTCCGTTCGAAGATGCGAAGAAATATTTGTTGCCTTCTCTATAAAATATTTTTGTAGCGCTACTTAAAGTTGAAAGAAGTGTTTGAAAATTATTGTTGTTGTAAAGATATAATTTTGAATTTGCCAAAACGAAAAGAGAATCTCCACGAACTAAAAAATCCGTTATCTCAAAATTTTTAAGTGAGTCGATAAATGTACTGAAATTTGTTCCGTTAAAAATTGAAAGCCCACGTTTTGTAGCGGCAATTAACGAGCCGTTGAAGGTTCCAATTTTTGTAATGTTGTTCGAAGTCATTCCGTTCACGGTAGTAAAAATTTCCCACGATTCGGGCGCGGTAAGATTTGTTGCGCCGGCTTTTTGTTTTGCCAATCCGAATTCCGTCGCAGTGTAAATTAAATTGTCTTTAAAACTTCCGTTCACTTTAATGTTGGAACTCAAACTTCCGAATTTGAAATATGTATCGAAAAATTCGAGCGAGTTTATGTTGATGACGGAAAGCCCGAAATCAGTTGCGGCAAAAACGGAATCGCCGGAAGCTCTCAACTCATTAATTTGTTTCGCGGGTTTGTCCGTATTAAAAATTCCTAAAATCTTTTTGACAAGTTTTGTGGAAGGAAAGAAAACATCAATTGCGCCGTTCTGACAGCCGAGCCAAATGCAACCGTTTTTATCGGCTGTGATTGCGGTGATTGGCGAGCCGTTCAGTCCATCCGTTTTTGAAAGAGTAAAAAATTTTTTGTCCGATAAATTGTAGGAGAAAACTCCTCCTTCGGTAGCCGCCCAAATTGTGTTTTCGGAAATGAGAATAGCTTTCACTTTTTTCTTGTCGGAATAACTATTCCATGATGTGAAATCTTGCGCGGATAAAAATCCGGTGAATGTTAGAAGCGAAAAAAAACAGAGAGCGAGGAGTGATTTGTTCATACGATAAAATATTTTTGATAATGAATAAAAGAAAAAGTTACGCGTAAGCTGAATTCTTTACTAATTTTGCCGATGTTTGAAAATAAGTTATTTCAAATATGTAAAATCATAAAGGTAAATATTGAACCAAAAAATTCTGCCCCACGAAATAATATTTATACTGCTTGTAGCCGCGCTGTCCTGGTTCCCGGTAGTAAATGCTTCATTTTTAAATGATGATTATCAAATTTTGGGGAACGAAATTCCCCCTTCAATCACAGAAGTGGCCTCACCATTTTTTCAAACAAATGTTTGGGGACATTATTGGCGACCTCTCGTGGAATTTTTAATGAAGCTCATTTTGTTCATTGATGGATACAATCCGTTGATGTTTCGCGCGGTTACTCTTTTATTTTTTTCGGCGATGGTTTTACTTGTTGTCTTCACCGCAAAACAATTGGGAATGAGAAAAAGCGGTGCGATTCTTTGCGGAGTAATTTTTGCTATTCTTCCTTCGCGCGAACTCCACGCCGCATGGATTGCAGATTGGGGCGATTCTCTCTCTCTTTGTTTTATTCTTTTGATGACGATGAGTTATTTGAAATTTCGGAATGAAAACGCTTTGCAAAACAAATATCTCGCAAAGTCATCGCTTTATTTTTTGCTCGGGATTTTATCTAAAGAAATTGCATTTGCGGCGATTTTAATTCCGCTCGCAAGCGAGTACCTTTTTAATGAAAAAAAATTTATTAATGCGTATGTAAAGAAATCGATGTTCACATTCGCCGCTATCCTCGCGGTCGTGCTGATCTATCGAATAGCAGTTATTAATTCAAATCCATTTTCATCTCCTCACATCGCGGAATTTTCTCCACTGACTTTATTCAGAAATATTATTCTTTACATAGCTACAATTTTTATCTCTCCCGACGGTTTGGAAATCTTATATCACACAATTCAGAGCAGTTATATTTATTTATCAATTTGCATTTTATTTTCTGTTGCCATTGGCTTGCTTTTATTCGTGCTCATTAAAAATCATTTTAAAAGAAGAAAAAATCTTTACTACTTTCTGCTCATCTGGTTTGCGATATTTTTGATTCCTGTTCTGCCGACTTATATGCGCTGGTACAGTCTTGTTGCGTCATTCGGTATAATTACTTCGCTCGCCGCATTTCTAAATGAAGAATATATCATGACCGCGAACAAAAAATATTTTCAAATCATAGCGGTTGTAATTTTTGCTCTTTTAATTTATATGAATTTAAATACATCGCGAAGATGGAATGATGCAGGCGCAAAGATGGATAGAATTATGGTAAATATTTTTCAGAACAGAGATAAAGTTAGCGAAAGTGAAATCACACTTTGGGGAACTCCCGATAAATATCTTCGTATTCCATTGATGAAACTCGGTATCAATGAAAGTTTTGCATTCGCACTGAAGAGAGATGATGTTGTGGTTCATGCGCCGCTCCGTTCGGAAATATTTCACCCGAAGTTTGAAATCGATTTCATTCCGAAAAATTCCACAACATTTGTTCTTGTAATGAAAGGAGGAAGATTTTTGCAACAAGGAGGAAGATCGCGAGCCGTAGCGATTGATGAAGAGATTACTTTCGCAGAAAAAAAATATAAATGCAAAATCAAAACGACTGTTGATAAAAATATAAATGAAGTATTTTCATTTGCTGAAGTGGAGTTGATTAATGGTTCGGAAAAATTGAATCTTTATTTCGACGGAAAAGATTTTAGGAGAATAAAATCTTTTTCAATTTCAAGCAGTGCTTCGGAGTAATCTCTTTCTCATATTCTCGACGAGAGAATAATTAATCGCATACTTTCCGAAATTTATCAGATCATTTCTCTTGCCGCCGTGAAAATCCGAGCCGCCGCTTGCAAGCAGAAAATATTGGTTAGTTATGTTCTTGTAATAATTTGTTTGAAAAGTTGTGTGCGAAGGATGAATTATTTCGATGCCGTCCACACCCGCGTCAATCAACTCTTTAATGAGATGTTCGGGCATATTCCCCGGATGCGCGATGAATGCAAGTCCGCCTGCATCACTTATAATCTTAAACGCGCTTGCAGGGGAGATGTGAACTTTTTTTTCATAAGCCGGCGCATAATTTCCCAAATATTTATTGAACGCTTCTAAAAAATTATCGACAAGTTTTAAGCGAAGCATTGCACTCGCAATATGCGGTCTACCGATTATTTCAGAATTTTTTGCTTCTTCAAGAACATCATCGAGCGTGATACTCAAGCCGAGGTAATTTAATTTTTTAACTATTCGTTCCGCGCGTTTTAATCTTTCATCTCTAAAAAACTTTAAATAGCGAAGCAGTTCTTCGTTCTCGATGTCGATGAAATACCCGAGAATATGCACTTCGCGATCGGCAATGTCGGAACTCAATTCAACACCGGGAATGACTTCTACTCCGAGTTCTTCACCATGAGTTATTGCTTCGGGGATTGCAGAGATTGTATCGTGGTCAGTAATTGAAATTACATCGAGATTATTTTTGTGCGCAAGTGTTATTAATTCTTTGGGAGAAAAAGCTCCATCGGAAAAATTTGTATGTGTATGAAGATCAACCCTCTGCTTCATACTTATAAGTATAGCTCTTTAAATTTTTCGTAGTTGGGAATTCTTAACTTATTTCCGTCGAGTTCAATCAAACCTTTTTTAGCGAATGAATGTAGCGTGCGGCTGATTGTTTCGCGCGATGTACCTGCCATGTTTGCAAGGTCATGCTGAAACGGAAGTTTATCAATTTCAACACAGCCCTGTTTAATCATTCCGAGATCATCTGCGAGTTGTAAAAGTACAGTTGCGACTTTTCCTTCTGCATCTTTAAGAGAAAGGGATTTGATTTTCATATCTGCTGCGCGAAGCCGCTTTGTTAACTCTTGCATTAGTGAAATTGAAACTTCGGGATGATTGTACAACAAATCTAAAAAGTCACTTCGCTGAATAATAAAAAGATCAGTGTCTTCAATAGCAGTAACGTTCGCCGAGCGTGCAAGTCCGTCAAGTATTGCCATCTCTCCAAAAAAATCTGAATCGCCGAGAATAGTAAGGATAACTTCTTTACCTTCATCGCTAACGCGAGAAACTTTTACTTTACCTTTTTCGATAACGAACAGAGCACTGCCGGTCTCATGTTCCAATAATATCACGGTATCTCTTGCGAAAGTTTTTCTCTTTCCAAGTTTAGAAATTTTATCAATTGTTTCATCATCCAAATCTGCAAATATCGGTACAAATTTGAGGAAGTCGTCATTTACACTCATTATATCCTCGTTAATAAATTTATTTTACAATATAATTTTGTCTTTTATCAAAGTCAACAAATATTACCCTACTTAATATGCAAGATAAATTGAAAATCTTTATATCGATAACTAAATTTAATAACCAAATTAATAAGAATTAGAATAAAAGGAGTTGAAATGAAAGTAAAAGTTGGAATAAACGGCTTCGGAAGAATTGGCAGATTGGTTTTTCAGGCGCTGGTCGATAAAAAAATATTGGGAAATCAAGTTGATGTTGTTGCGGTTGTTGATGTTAGCACCGACGCAAAATATTTCGCATATCAATTAAAATATGATTCGGTTCATGGAAGATTTAACGCCGAATTATCAACGGAAAAAAGTTCTGCCGGTGTTGAAGCCGATGATGTTTTAGTTGTCAACGGAAATAAAATTCGTTGCGTCATGGCTACAAAAGATCCTTCTCAATTGCCATGGAAAGAACTCGGTGTTGATTATGTTATCGAATCAACCGGATTATTTACCGACTCGGAAAAAGCAAACGGGCACATCGCCGCAGGGGCAAAAAAAGTTGTTATCTCCGCCCCGGGAAAAGGTGATGTTAAAACCATAGTTCTCGGAGTTAATGATCATGAATACGATCCTGCAAAACATGATATTATCTCAAACGCTTCATGCACAACTAACTGCCTCGCGCCGGTGGTTTATGTTTTATTAAAAGAAGGAATCGGAATTGAAACCGGTTTGATGACGACAATTCACGCATACACTGCAACACAAAAAACGGTTGACGGACCTTCGAAGAAAGATTGGCGCGGCGGAAGAGCGGCGGCAATTAATATCATTCCTTCCTCAACTGGCGCGGCTAAAGCAGTCGGCGAAGTTCTCCCCGCAACAAAAGGAAAACTTACGGGAATGTCTTTCAGAGTTCCGACCGCAGATGTTTCCGTTGTCGACCTGACATTCAGAGCCACAAAAGATACATCAATTGAAGAGATTGATTCGCTTCTTAAAAAAGCATCCGAAACTTATCTTAAAGGAATTCTCGGCTATTGCAACGAAGAAGTCGTTTCCACAGATTTTATTCACGATGATCGTTCTTCCATTTATGATTCGCTTGCTACAATGCAAAACAATCTTAAAGGAGAAAAAAGATTTTTTAAAGTTGTTTCATGGTACGATAACGAGTGGGGTTACTCCTGCCGCGTAGCTGAACTGCTTAAAAAGATCGCATCTTAAATTATTTTTTTTCACGGGTTGAGTGAATTTTTTTCGCTCAACCATTTTTATTTTTTGGAGAAATGGGATGAAGAAGAAAACAATTGATTCTATAAATCTTACCGACAAACGAATAGTTGTAAGAACCGATTTTAATGTTCCCCTCGATGAAAATTTTAATATCACAGACGACAAAAGAATTGTCGAATCGCTTAAGACAATAAAAAAGATTATCGCCGACGGTGGCAAAGCTATTTTAATGTCTCACCTTGGAAGACCGAAGGGAAAAGTTAATCCGAAATACAGTTTGAAACCTGTTGCACTGCATTTATCACAATTGCTCGGGCATGATGTTAAATTTGTTAATGGATGTATCGGCGATGAAGCAAACGCCGCAGTGGATTCGTTGCAAAACGGAGAAGTTCTTCTTCTTGAAAATTTAAGATTTCATGAAGAGGAAGAAAAGAATGAAGAAAATTTCTGCCGCGCACTCGCAAGACACGCAGATGTTTATGTTAATGATGCATTCGGTACGGCACACCGCGCGCACGCATCAACAGAGGGGATAACGAAGTTCGTTTCTATTTCCGTTGCAGGTTATTTGATGGAAAAAGAATTGAATTATCTCGGTACCGCAGTCGGAAATCCCGTTAGACCGTACTGCGCAATTCTTGGCGGTGCAAAAATTTCCGGTAAAATTGATGTAATTAATAATCTATTTGATAAAGTAGATATCTTAATTATCGGCGGAGGAATGGCTTTCACATTTTTCAAAGCGATGGGGAAAGAAATCGGTTCTTCACTTCTTGAAGAAGAAAAATTATCTCTCGCATCCGAACTTCTTGAAAAAGCAAAAAATTCTAAAGTAAAATTTTTATTGCCGGTGGACGTTGTTGCGGCGGATTCATTCAATAATGATGCACCTTCTGTTATTGTTGATGTCGATAATTTACCGCAAGGGAAAATGGGTCTCGATATCGGACCGAAAACAATCGAACTTTTCAGAAATGAAATTCTTTCTTCAAAAACAATTGTATGGAACGGACCGATGGGAGTTTTCGAATTCGACAACTTTGCGAACGGAACTTTCGAAATAGCGAATGCACTTGCAGACGCTACAAATAAGGGCGCAATCACTGTTGTCGGCGGAGGAGATTCTGCTGCTGCGATCGCAAAAGCAAATCTTGAAGAAAAAGTTTCGCACGTTTCTACGGGCGGGGGCGCATCGCTCGAATATCTTGAAGGAAAAATATTACCCGGCGTTGCCGCACTGAATGATTAAATTATTTCCAATATTGTGATACATTTTATGCTAATATCTTACAAAAGGATTTTGAATGTCTTCTTATGATCGCGATTACTATCGACCTTCCGGATTCGGGGGCTTCAGTGTTTTTCCTCCAATCATAAAAAATTTATTAATCATCAACGGCGTTGTTTATTTTTTGATGCTTATGATGCGCAACATTACAATCGATGGAATGTATGCCGAAGATATTATCATTCGTTGGTTTGCATTAATGCCGATTGGATCGAGTTACTTCGAAGTTTGGCAATTGATTACTTATCAATTTTTACACGGCGGATTCGGACACATACTTTTCAATATGTTTGCTCTGTGGATGTTCGGAATGGAGATTGAAAATCTTTGGGGCGGAAGAAAATTTTTACTGTTCTATTTGTTGAGCGGCGTTGGCGCGGGATTGCTTCATCTCTTTTTGTCGCCCGTATTAACAGGCGGTGCGGCACCGACTATAGGCGCATCCGGTGCGGTTTATGGAATCATGGTTGCATTTGCACTCATCTTTCCCGATCGACCAATCTATCTCTATTTCTTCATTCCAATCAAAGCAAAATATTTAATTACATTTTTAATCTTGATGGAATTTATGCTTGTAGATTCTGTCGGGAGCGGCGTTGCTCATCTCGCACATCTCGGCGGCGCAATAGTTGGGTTCTTCTACGTCATGCTCGATAAAAGAACGAATGTTGATCTTAAAGATATGTTGAATTCTATAAAGTCAAAAAGTCGTGCAACTTATTCATCAACTTTTGCAGGGAAAAAAAGACAAACGCAGGACGCAACTTTTTATGAAATTGAAGAAGATGATGAAACAATTTCGCAAGAGGAGATTGATGCAATTCTTGACAAGATAAGTCAATCGGGTTACAAAAATCTTTCCGATAAGGAAAAAAGAATTTTATTCGAAGCAAGTAAAAAGATGAAATGAAAAATTTTGTAATGCGGCTTCTGTTTCTCTTAACTATATTTTTTGTTTCATGTACAGACGATAAAATTATCGACGAAGAAAAATTCGTTGACATTTATTCCGAAGTATTGTTGGCACAGAGTGCTTCGAGCAGCGACCCCGAAACTACTTCGAAAATTCTTGAAAAGGTCTGCAAAGATTTTAACGTTACTTTGGAGCAATACAATTACACGATTGATTTTTATAAGTTGAACGTTGAACTATGGGAAATATTTTTTGAAAAAGTTGTAAAGAAACTCGAAGAAAAAAAACTTAAAACAACTTCATCTTCTTAAGTTTGGCAAGCGCAATTCTAATTTCAGGGTAAGAAAAATTTTGCGGCAGTGAATTTTTCAAATCAAGCAAAGTTCTCTTTCCATCTTCAAAATCTTTTTTAATTCTTTCGAACCTTGCATCCGGCACGAGCGCAGAAATATCAACATTATCAACCAACTCGAGGATAGTTTCAATTTGCATTGATATAACCGGTTCGGAGAGTTTTCTTTTTGCGGCTATCTGTTGAAGATTGTAGTTTTTATTTATTAAGTTATAAGTTTCGGCAACATTTTGCGGAAGTGATTTTTTTTCTTGCATCGGCTCGGAGCCAAGTTTTAAGCCTGTTTCGAAGTCATTTATCAATTCTAATATTTCTTCACCGAGTTTTATGAACATTCGTTCGTTGAATCCCTCCACTTGCAACAACTCATTTTTTGTTTTCGGTTTCAGTACGATAATGCGCTTAAGAATTTCGTCGGGACAAATTAAATCCTTCGTTTGATTAAACATACTCGCGGCTTTCGCGCGGATGTTGCAAAGCAGATAAAATAATTCGAGAGACTCTTCAAAATTCTCCGGTTTAGTTTCATCGATTAAATTGTTCTTTGTTAAAAATTCCATTCCCCGGTTGGAAAGAATAATTCTATTCTGTTTATAGATATTTTTCTTCACAAGATTTTCGGAAAGAAGAAAATTCAATGCATGAGAAATTTCGAACTTATTATAATTGGAGAGAGCGCCGAACGAAGCGGCTTCTCTAAGTTTTTCCGCTTTCGTTACTCCTTTCAAAAGATTTACTAAATTTGATTCGGATAATCCTTCGTTGAATTGATATAGAGTTTTCAAAACAATTTCTTTCGCGTAATCATTAATGCCTTCGGTGGAAAGATTTTTGTTTGTACAATTATCGCACTTCCCGCAGGAGTAATTCTCAACATTCTCGCCGAAATAATTAAGAATAAATTTGAATCGACACTTTTCGGTGAAAACAAAATTCAGCATCTCGTCATATCTTTTTTGTGCTTGTAGAAACTGCTCGTTAATTCGCTTATAGTTCAAGTTAAGAAATCGCGATTCGATGCGCGGTTGCAAAAGTTTAATGCAATCCTTCCCGATTGGTTTTTCGTAATTCAAAATTCCAAAAGCATTGAGCGAAATTAAAATCTCATCAATCACTTCTTCCGATAATTCAAGTTGGCGGCTATACGAAGAAATTTGAAAATTTACTTTCTGCGAAAATATTTTTCCACCGAAGTCGCGAAGTAAAGTGAGTATCATATTTTTTTTGTGTGAATCTTTTTCTTCACCGATTTTCTTTTTCAGATAATCCGGCGATACTGCAAACTGCACCGAAGATATTTTTTCAAACTGATCATACATCCGCAAATAGCCTTTATCCTCAAGGTATTTCAAAGAAGCATAAAGAAGTGCCGAAGAAAATTTCTTTCCCGTCGCCGCGGCAATGTAATCGAGATCAAGATTTATCTCCGACTCTTTAAATTCGCCAACTTTAAGATTGGCATATTCGCAAATTGCACTATACAGTTTTTGAATTGTCTCTTTGTCGGGATAAGAGTTAGAAATGAAAAACTGGTTGATTGCCGAATCTTTGTTTTCATGCAGAAGCACTGCTTGAGAAGGAAGCCCGTCTCTTCCCGCACGCCCGATTTCCTGGTAATAATTTTCGATTGAAGAAGGAGTATTAAAATGAACAACGAGCCGCACATTGCTTTTATCAATTCCCATTCCGAAGGCATTTGTGGCAACGATAATCGGATACTCGCCGGATATAAATCTCTCCTGAATAATTTTTCTTTCCCAATTTGAAAGTCCTGCGTGATAGTACTCGGCATCTCTTTTGTTGAGTTGTAAAAACTGCGCAACCTCTTCTGCGTTCTTTCGGGATGTTGTATAAATTATTGCGGGAGTTGAGTAACGAGAAATTAAATCGAGTAAAAATTCTTTCTTCTTTTTCGTTTGGAAAACCGAGACGGAAATATTTTCTCTCTCAAATCCTTTTACAAATATTTTAGGATCTTTTAGTGCGAGTTGCTCGGCAATGTCCTTCACAACCACAGGTGTTGCGGTTGCGGTGAATGCCGATATTTTTTTTAATCCTGCATATTTGATAAAATCATTTATCTTTCTGTAACTGGGTCTGAAGCTGTGCCCCCACTCGCTGATGCAATGAGCTTCATCTACGAAAAGCGCAAAAGGGTTTAGCTCGTTCAAGCGTTTTGCGAATTGAAGATTTTCAAGCCGCTCCGGGGCAATGTATAAAAGTTTAATTTGACCGGCAGAAATTTTTTGCAAAATATTTTCGATTTCATAAAACTCAAGCGAGCTATTTATGAATGCGGCAATTTCGTTCTGCTTATTCAATGCGTCAACCTGGTCTTTCATCAATGCGATTAAAGGAGAAATGACGATAGAAAAATTTGGTGAAATAAGCGCGGGGATTTGGTAGCAAAGTGATTTTCCGCCACCGGTTGGAAGAATTGCAACAACGCTTCTTCCCTCGATTATCGCAGAGATTATCTCTTCCTGTCCCGAACGAAAATTTTCAAAACCAAAAAAATATTTTAATGCCTCTTTCGGCTCCATTATTATTTAACTGAATGATTTTATGAGAAACTACATGCAAGTTAGAAAAAGAATTAGTAATTGTGAATTGTGTCCCGATCCATCGGGAGTGAATTGCGAATTTGGGTTAAGTTATTTTATCCAATATTCGATTCCTGCAAAATCTAAAAAATAATTCCCCAACAGAAAAAAAATTTCAAGATTCCGAGGGAATAAAATTTTGAAAACACTCTAAGGTTTGATATTAACTTATGCGAACAACATCATTTTTGCTATCAACCATCAGCAACCAAGTACTACGGAACTAAAAGTTGAGCACTTTACAAATTGTTGTTTAATCCTTATCAGACAAGGGTATGCTGAAACTCAAGAAATATTCAACTAATATTGGTCATGAATATATTTGAAAGAAGTAAAACTATATGAATTGAATTCGACAGGCTAAAGATTCTCTCTTATTTTTTTCTTTTTCAAAACTTCATTAAATAGTACTCAATTCAAAATTATTTTATTTTAATCGGAGTTTGAGATGAAAAAATTCTTTACCCTTTTTCTTTTTGTAAGTCTTTTTGCATTGAATGTTTTTTCGCAGTGGACAAATGATCCGGTTGGCAACAACGTAATTTGCGATACTACCGGCGAGAGCGCACTTTCTAAAGTTGTTTCAACAGCAGACGGCGGAAATTTTGTTTCATGGTTCGATAACCGGGGCGGAAGTTATGCTGTTTATTTGCAACGCTTAAATGAATTCGGAAATAAAGTTTGGGCGAACAACGGTCTGCTCGTCAGCGCGAACCCTCAAAATTCATCACTCGTCGATTACGATCTCGCCGTTGATAATCAAGGTAATGCGATAGTTGCCTTCACCGATGTACGCAATGGAAGTTTAAATGTCTATGCTTACAAAATTTCTCCCGCGGGAAATTTTCTTTGGGGAAATAATGGAGTTTCGCTATCGGCAACAACCGAATATCAACCTAATCCAAAAATAGCAATTACGAATGACGGCAATGTTGTTGTCGCTTGGATTATCGCGGTTAATCCTTACAAAATTGCTTTGCAAAAATTATCTCCCGATGGAACAAAATTGTGGGGAACTAATCCGATTATCTATCAATCATCGAGCGGAGAAGGATATAATTATCCCAAACCGATTGCTTCGGATAGCGGAAGCGTGATTTTAATTCATACTTTAACAACCGGAAATTTTCCGGCACAAGTAGTAAAAATTGCCGCGCAAAAAATTTCTGCGGATGGAACTGCAAAATGGGGAACAGGCGGAGTGTGGATTCAAAATATCGGAAGAGTGCAGAATTTTTCCGCTCCGTTTTCTTCTTCGGATAACGTCAACGGCGCTTTCATTTCTTGGTATGATGATAGAGACAACAATAATCTTCAAAGTAGTTTTGTGCAGAGAATAAATTCTGTCGGCTCTCCTTACTACCCCGCGAACGGTACGGAAGTTTGTCTGACCGCGAACGAACATAAATTTTATCCTGTTACATCGCACTTGAATTCTTTGAATGAAGTTTTTGTTTTTTGGATTGAGAAAAATTCATTGCAAAGCCAGGCGGCGATTATCGGGCAGAAAATTTCTTCGAGTGGAAACAGACTTTGGAGCGACAATGGTATCGTGTTGCTTTCGTTCACATCGAATGCCATTTCCGGTTTGACTTCTGCGGCAATCGATTCTTCCGTTTATCTTTTTTATAATGAAGGAAACACTTCGGGTGTTCAAAACAAAATTATGGCGATGAATATTTCTCGCACCGGAAATAATATTTGGAATAATCCCGTTACTCTTTCAAATCCGACACAAGAAAAATTACACGTTGTTTCTACAAGAGATATTTACAAAGTTGGAAAAGTATTTTGGACAGACAGACGCAACGACGCTGGCGGAATTTATGCGCAGAATGTTAATCCGAACGGATCTTTGGGAAATTTAATTGTTCCGGTCGAATTAAGTGCTTTCACTGCAAATGTTTCAGGAAATAATGTTTTGTTAAACTGGTCAACCGCAAGTGAAACGAATAATAGTGGATTTGAAGTTCAGCGAATAGCTTTCAGTAACCGGCATTCAGATTGGGAAGCTGTTGGTTTTATTGAAGCAAACGGAACTACAACTGAAAAGCAGAATTATTCTTTCGTAGATAACAACCTTTCTGCGGGAAAATATATCTATCGCTTAAAGCAAATTGATTTTGGCGGAGCTTATGAATACTCAAACACAACAGAAGTTGATGTTACACTTCCGAACGAATTTAAATTGTATCAGAACTACCCCAATCCGTTTAATCCTTCCACAGTAATCAGTTATCAACTTTCAGCGTCCAGCAATATCTCTTTAAAAATTTATGATGTACTTGGAAATAAAATTGCAACATTGATTGATAATGAATGGAGAGAAGCGGGCTACCATAATTATCAATTATTTCCCGATGCATCGGGATTGAATTATCAATTAACAACAGGTGTATATTTTTATCGTTTGCAAGCCGGCGCATTCACTGCAACGAAGAAATTTGTGCTGATGAAGTAACGGAATTAAAGAATCTTTTTTAAGTTTGCTTAAAGGAAAATCAGTTTTACTGATTTACATTTAAGAACGATCGGAAAAATAAAAACTTGAAGAAGATTCTTTTCTTTTTTATCGCGACAACATTCCTTCTCAATGCACAAGTTGAGAAAAAATATTTCGGAGTGCAGACTCACTTCGGGCAATTTTATCGCACGGATATGGATTCCGCAAATGTGATTCGAATGCTCGACTCCCTCTCATCCGCAAACATTTCGATGATAAGAGATGAGTGCTACTGGTCGAATGTTGAGGCAGTTCGCGGCGTTTATTCTTTTCCTCCTCAAATTGATTTTTATATTTCTCAAGCACGAGCGAGAAATATTGAAATACTTTTAATCCTTAATTATAATAATCCACTTTATGCACAACACGCCGGCTCGGCGGTAACAACCGATTCTAATCGCGCCGCATTTGCAAATTATTGCAAGAAAGTTGTCGAGCGATATTCTCCATTGGGAGTTAAGTTTTATGAAATTTGGAATGAACCAAACATTCCAATGTTTTGGGACCCTCAACCGAATGCACAAGATTATGCAAAACTTTTGCAAGCGGTTTATCCCGCGATTAAATCTATCGATTCAAGCGTAACAATATTAGGTTGTGCAACATCTCCCGCGGAAGGAAATCCCGCACCGTTTATTAATTGGCTTACGTTTATTACGCAAGTAAAAAATTTTGGCGGGTTGAATTATCTCGATGCAGTTTCTGTTCATCTTTACCGCGTGGATAAAGGCGCGGAACAATTTCTTCAAACTGATTTGAATAATTTGATTTCAATTATCGGCAGCCGCGATGTCTGGCTTTCGGAAATCGGTTATCCGACATCGACCGTTTGGCCGAATCTCTCGCACGAAAGTCAGTCTCGTTATGTTTCGCGTTTGTATTTGCTCGCAAGAAATTTCCCACAGATAAAATCTATTGTCTATTATGATTTGAAAAATGATGGTGAAGAATCCGCGAACAATGAACACAATTTCGGTTTGTTGAATTTTAATCTCTCCCACAAACCGGCATTTGAAGGATTGAAAACGGTTATCTCCCAAACCGGCAATAAAAATTTTTCATCGGCGAATATTACGGGGGATTTTTACAAATTTAATTTTCAGAATGCGGAAGAGAAAACTTTTGCGCTCTGGAACAGAAGCACTTCCGCAATCCGCACCGATTTGTATTCAAAAAATTTTTTGAGAGTAAGAAATCTCGATGGTTCAACTTATTTTCTTTTTGATAAAGATAAATCGGTTAGCGTAGAATACACGCCTTCGCCCAAATTTATAACTGAGTTGGATTCTTTTACGGCAGTCGAAAATTATTTTATACTTCCAACAATCGACACACTTGTTGCGGGAGAAAGTATTCAACTTTTTTTTCGAGGAAAGACGATTGAGGGTGAAAATATATTTGTTGATAGTCTCGCTGTAATTTGGCAAGTTTCAGATACTCTCGCCACTATTGATTCGACCGGCAGATTGACCGCGCGCTATGCCGGCACAACAACTGTAAGCGCAACTTTTGGAAATTATGCTGTGCAAAAAACTTTTACAATTTTAGTGTTCATGAGTCATTATGAAATCGAACCGTTCAACACGATGAACAATTTCAGTTATAATTAGGGTTTCCTGAAAAAGTAATAAAATTGATTTGAGGCAATAAAATCAAGG
>CAYMUL010000022.1:0-56947 GCA_964393605.1 uncultured Ignavibacteriaceae bacterium
GCGAAAGTTTATTTATCAAACTCAATAAAACACTTTTTCAGGAAACCCTAATTAATAATTAGGTCGGGCGAATGCTCGACCTTTTTTTTTGGTAGAACAGAACCGTAGAACAGACTTTAGTCTGTTAACCATATTACACCAACATCAACATCAAACCAACTTCGAATGAAGTTGTTTCTTCAATCGATGAGGAGTTGAGAATGTAAATTGCGTTCGCTCCAATAAAACATTGGCAAGCTATTTTAAAACAATTTTCACGATTTCATACCGCCGAATGTAGTTCGGTGAAGTGAAATATTGAAAGTTGTCGAGGGCATTATGCGAAATTTGGGTGTGTAACCTAATAGGTAATCATACCGATGCGCCGCTTTTTTTTATTTGTTAGATTTGCACAAAAGTTTTTCAATTTCAGTTAAGAAAGAAATTAGTGATAGAATGATTCGTCAAATAAAAAATACTTTTTCAAAATCATCTCACCGCCCATCTCTGTCCGGCGACATAAAATTCTATGGACTAACCAAACTTTTTCATATTCCCTTACACTTACACTTACACTTACTCTTACTCTTACACTTACCCTTACTCTTACTCTTCTTCAACTGCAACACCAACGAACCACCTAAAGATAACGGCGCAATAACTCTTTCCGTAGAGGACGCAAGCTGCATTGAAGCATGGATTAATTTGAAAGTAGAAAACATTACTCTCCCCGCCGCTGTTACTCTAAAGCAGAGTGAAAACAACGGTGAAGAAAAAGTAAGACAGATAATAAACTTAACAACAGCAGATACTTTACTATTCATCGATAGTCTTTTACCAAAACGCAGCTACAAGTTTAAAGCGGAGTGGATAAACAACTCCGGCAAATTAAAAACCGCCGAAGCAACAACCGTAACCATGGACACCACAAGCCACAACTTTACCTGGCAAACATTTACCTTTGGGCAGCACAGCAGCAGCGTGCTTTACGATGTGGCAATAATAAACGAAAACAACATTTGGGACACAATGGCTTTGATACCGATAATAAAGGGCGCGGGTGGCATCATCACTGATTACGAGGGGAATGATGTGTTGAATGGAAACAGCGCCATCGCCGCTTCAAAAGTGTTACACGGCGAAGTAATTAAAATACTTAATGATAAATAAAAATGAAAAACGCTATCACGATTATCGAATAGATTAATCCCACAAGTTTGGATTTTTCCGCATTGAAGATTGCCAAAAATCCGAAGACGGTGATAAGAAAAAAGAATAAATCCTTGAAAAGAAAAATCTGAGCCAGCCCGGCTTTTGAGTCGCCGTACAATCCCCACTCGAACAAACGATATACCGGCGCGGTAACAAATGAAAATAGAAAATAAAAAATCGAGCTTGAGAGAAGAAGTTTTTTATGATTGTTCCTGCCGGAAAAATATTCTAACCCGACGCGGAGAGTGAAAACCAATCCCGCATAAATCAAAAAATAATAGATGATTGATACTGCAATTGGAACAGCGCCCAAATATTTTAGGGAAAGAATACTATTTGCCGGCAGTTGAATTTTTTCATCTCCGTTGAAAAGAAAAACTTTGTAGTAATAAACATTATTCGGTGCGAGCGCATCAAGTTCTGCCATATAACCGCTTGTCAGCGCAATTAATTCTTTCTTCTTCCATCCATCTTTACTCATTAAATTTTTATACTCGATAAAACCTGTCAAACCGCTTGCATCAGTTCGAATGTAAATTTTATACGGATCGGCGCTGTGAATAACTTTATCAAATTTGTAAGTAACTTTTTCCCCGTTAATTCCGATTGTTCCGGTAATTGGAAAATTCGGATCGGTTACGCTGTGAATGTAGCCGGCGAGATAAGTCAATATTAATGCGGCTATCCAGAGGATGAATGTTTTTGCTCTCGTGCTGTTTTGTTTTTCGGAAATATTATTCATAACGGTTGCAAGCTAAGAATTATTTTTATTTCAGATTGACAATTGCTTAACTTTGCCCGCAATTATTTTATGTTTACATGGCTTTAGAATTAATCACAAAAAATTTACAGATCTTAAAAACCGAACCCGAAAAGAAAATTAAAAAGCAAAAATCTTTCGGGAAGGATAAAGTTTTAGGTCAGGTGAAATATCATCCGCAATTCAAATCAAATTATGTTGAGAAAGATCGCGACATAATTGTTTGGCTGCCGCCATCGTACAATAAATCGACGGCAAACTTTCCTGTGCTTTACATGCACGATGGACAAAATTTGATGGATCCCAAAACCGCTTATGTCGGTTTCGATTGGCGGGTTGATGAGTGCGCAACACGATTGATAAGACAAAATCAAATTCATGAAATAATTGTTGTTGGAATTTATAACACGCCCGATAGATTGGAAGAATACAGCGATTCGGAAAAAGGGGAGAAGTACCGCCGTTTTATTGTCTCGGAGTTGAAACCCTTTATCGATGAAAATTATAGAACCAATTCAACGCGCGAGGGAACGGCAATCATGGGTTCATCCATGGGCGGGCTTTGTTCCATGTTGATGATTCTCCACTACTCTCAAATATTTTCGAAGGCTGCATGCCTTTCAAGTTCTTTTTATTATCACCACGAAAAAATTTTTCGCTCCATTCAAAATATCAAAAGCGTGAAGAGAAGCGTTAAAATTTATATCGATAGCGGCGAAGATGGAAAGTACGATGCGCAAAGAATGTTTGCCGAATTAACTTTCCGAGGATTTAAAATCGGCGAAGATATCGATTACTTTTATGATGCGGGGGCGCAGCACACCGAGTTGGATTGGGCAAAACGGCTCGATCGTCCGTTGAAATTTTTTTTCGGGAAATAATTAAATCCGTTTGAACTTTGCCGCGAGCAGTCCGTATCGCTCCGTCGGGTCGGAAAAACTATACGGAATATTTTTTTCGAAACTTTTAAAAGTTCTTCTTTCAACCTTCTCCAATTTTTTTTCAAAAATTAATTCAAACTCCGGATAAAATTTTTCAACAATATTCCAGTCGAAAGACTGCGGCTCGGTCGGGGTTGGAATGTGTCCGCAATCTGTAATCAATAAGAACACGCCGCCTTTTTTTGTAACCCGTTTTATTTCTGAAATTGTTTTGTAAAGATCATCAACATGATCGAGCGAGTTGAATGAAGTTACAATATCGAACCGTGAATTTTCAAAAGGAATATTTTCGGATTTTCCCTGAACTAATTTCATCCGCTTAAGATTTTTATTCAGTAAAAGATATTCATCGGCAAGGGGGTCAAGCCCGATCAACTCATCTGCGTTGGCGCACCATTCAAGGCTGCCGCGCGGTCCGCAGCCAATATCCAAAACTTTTTTTTGCGAATAATCTTCACGATTCATGTTGAAGAAAGAAGTAAATACTCTTTCGTAATGTTCGTTCTTTAAATTTCGCTCAATCAATTTTATGAAACGCCAGTATCGAAGTTCGTACTTCGTTTTATTCTTCGGCGAAAAAAGAGAGCCGAATAATTTTAATAATATGGTCGGATGAAAAAGATTCATGTTAAAAATTTACAAAAGTCAGCGAGAATATAAGAATCGCGAAGAAAGAATCTTCTTTTGCAAAAACTGTTTTCAAAATTTCGTCTTTTGTCCTGAGTTTCATTAGCGCACGGATGTGAAATATTTTCGCGGATAGAAACGATGCGGCGGAAATAAAAAAGCCCCGATGAATACCGGGGCTAAATAAATTACAACGAAATTTCTTTACTTCATCAAAATTAATTTTTTTGTTTCAATGAATGAACCTGCGCGAAGCGTGTAATAATAAATTCCGGAGGAAAGATTACCGCCGTTAAATTCTACTTCATATTTTCCTGCAGACTTTTCTTCATCCACCAAAGTCGCAACCTCATTGCCGAGGATGTCATAGACTTTTAGGATTACTTGTAGAGATGTTGCGCGCAACGTCTCTACGTTAGGGATGTTGAATTTAATTTTCGTAGATGGATTAAACGGATTGGGATAATTCTGTTCCAATGAAAACTCGGTTGGAATTTCCGAACCATTTTCCTCTGCAGAAACAAACGGCGTAATTACAAATAACGAATCACTCATATCACTAATTGCAGAATTATTTGAACTTGAAATTCTAACTTTGCATTGTGTTGAAGGAGTGTTCGGTATCGTCCAAACATATTTTCCAGCGCTTGCCGGGGCGCTTATCGCTACGGTTGCCCAGTTTGTTCCGTTATCGGTAGAGTATTGAATTTTCACATTCACAACATCATTACTCGTCCACTTAATTGTGTCCGTATCAGTGGCGCGCCAGATTTCTCCTCCGTTTGGAGTTGTTACTGTAACCGAAGGAGCGTAAATCGTAAACACACTATTGCTCGAATCACTGAATTGTGGAAATCCGACTTGGCTCACTTTTACTCTGCAATTTACTGATGGAGTATTCGGGACAGTCCAATTATGACTTCCGTCGTTTGCAGTAGATGCTATGATTTCCGTCCAGTTACTTCCATTATTGGTTGAGTATTCAAGTTTAACATTGATAGCTTCGGTGTTTCCTCCGTTCGAAGCAGATTCGTCACCTTTCTGATTAATGATATTCTTCATTGCGAGCGATGAATTCCATGTAATAGCATGTTGAGATCCGGTTAACCAATTCTCTCCGCCGTTGGGTGAAGATAATGTGAATTGAAACTGCGAGATTGTGAATACTGCATTGCTCATATCTGTTACGGTGGAATCGCTTGCATCAGTAATTCTAACCTTGCATTGAGCAGATGGCGTATTCGGTATCGGAACGATTTGCATCCCGGATGCAGCCGGAGCGCTTGCAGAAAGCACAGTCCAGGTGGCGCCATTATCGGAAGTGGCTTCGATTTTAATGTTAGCTACATATCCGCTTGTCCATTTAATTGTATCGGTCTCGCCAATTTTCCAATTCTCTCCGCCATTCGGTTTTAAAACAGTTACGGATGGATTGAAGATTGTAAACACACTATTGCTCGAATCACTGAATTGTGGAAATCCGACTTGGCTCACTTTTACTCTGCAATTTACTGATGGAGTATTCGGGACAGTCCAGTTATAACTTCCGCTGTTTGCAGTTGATGCGATGATTTCCATCCAGTTACTTCCATCGTTGGTTGAGTATTCAAGTTTAACATTGATAGCTTCCGGTTCGCCGCCGGAAACTTCATTATCCTTATTGTTCTTAACAACGTGTTCTGTAAGGAGCGAATTCCATGTAATAGATTGCTGCGTTCCAATTCTCCAATTCTCTCCTCCATTGGGAGTAACAACGGTGAATTGTGTCGGCGCTATTGTAAATGTGTTATTGCTCGTATCGCCAATTGCTGGATCATACGGCTGAGTAATTCTTACTTTGCAATTAGTTGAAGGAGTATTCGGGATTGTCCAAATATAACTTCCGGAAGATGCGGGGGCGCTGCCGGAAATCGTAGCCCAATCCGTACCATTGTTGGTAGTGATTTCAATTTTAACATATTGAGTATGTTCGCTCGTCCATTTAATAGTATCAGTTAAACTGACTTTCCAATTTTCTCCGCCGTTGGGTTTTAACACTGTAATTGTCGGTTGAAAGATCGTGAAGGTTCCATAACTAATGTCGTAATATTGCGGATAACCGACCTGGCTAACTTTTACCAAGCAGTTTGTAGAAGGAGTGTATGGAACTGTCCAACCGTATGTTCCATTGTTTGCAGCAGAAGAATCTATTACACTCCAATTAGCGCCATTATTGGTTGAGTATTCCAGTTTAACATTTATAACTTCAATCGCTCCGGCGCCTGATTCCAAAGCATGCTTATTTTTCTCAGAAAAATTCTCCGTAGGTACGATTGAATTCCAATTTATATTTTGCTGGCTGCCGGTTTGCCAGTTCTCACCGCCATTTGGTGAAGTGATTGAAAACTGAATCGCCGAAATCGAAAAACTGTTACTACTTATCGAATATACCGAAGAGTCATTTGCGTCGGAAACTCTTACGCGGCACTGAGTGGAAGGAGCGTTGGGAATTGTCCACAAATAAGTGCCCGGAAAAGTAGATGTGCTCGCAATTATCAAATTCCAATCCATTCCATCATTTGATGAATATTCGAGTTTGACATCTGAAACGAAGTGACTTAACCATTTAATAGTATCAACTTCACCAATTGTAAAATTCTCCATTCCGTTTGGTTTAATAATTGCCAGAGCCGGCACGTAAACCGTAAATACGGAATCGGATATATCGTTAAATTCGGGATAGCCGACTTGACTAATCTTAACCTTACAATTTATGGCTGGAGAATTTGATACTGTCCAGTTAAAAGTGCCGGTATTGGGAACCGTATCAGCAATAGTGCTCCAACTGTAGCCATTATTGCTTGTAAATTCGATTTTAATATTAACAACCTCAAGTTCTTCAGAGATTTTTGCATTTTTAATATTGGAAGCGCTCTTCGTCATCAATGCTGAGTTCCATGTAATATTTTTTTGAGAGCCAGCCCGCCATGTTTCTCCGCCGTTTGGCGAAGTTAAACTATATTGGTTCTGCGAAATCGTGAACACACTATTGCTCGTGTCGGATATTAATTCATAGCCTTCCATTAAGACTTCCGAAATTTTAACCAAACATTGAGTAGATGGCGTATTAGGAATAACCCATGGATAGCTTCCTAAATTGGCGCTTGCATTAGAAATCCAGTTCCAACTTGTTCCGTTATCTGTTGAGTAATCGATTTTAATATAATAAAGATGACTGCTTGTCCATTTTATTGAATCGATATCTGCAACCTTAAGATTTTCATTTCCATTTGGTCTAAGAAGTGTAAGCGAAGGCTGATAAATTGTGAACACGCTGTCACTCACGTCATTATTCTCAGGATAACCTACCTGGCTAATTTTAACTTTGCAATTTTGCGATGGAGTATTCGGGGGAAAAAAAGGATAATGTCCATCGTTCGTTGTAGATTCTGTAATTACGGTCCAACTTGTTCCGTTATCCGTAGAAAGCTCTAACTTCACATATGAATATTCCGGTTCGCTAACAATTTTTTCTCCATCTTTTGGGGAAATATTTTTCATCATCTCAACGGCATCCCAATAGATAGGATTCTCATTTCCCACCCTGAAATTTTCGCCGCCATTAGGTGAAGTTATCGTAAAAAGATACTTTGAAATTTCGAACACGTTATCACTCGTATCTCCAATTTGAGAATTATTCAAATCTAAGATCCTCACCTTGCATTGTGCGGAAGGAGTGTTCGGTATCGTCCAATAATATTCTTCTGCTCCAGCATTTGTGCTATCAACAATTGAAGTCCAATTTGCGCCGGCATCAGTAGAATATTGAATTTTAACATTCACAGAACTGCTGTTGGTCCAGTAGATAACCTCCTCACTGCCTATCTTTAAATTCTCTCCGCCATTGGGGTATTGCAATACTAAAGGCGGCAAAGAAATTGTGAATGTATTGTTACTTGAATCACTCAATGAAGGATAACCAATCTGGCTAATATTAACTCTGCAATCAGTTGAAGGAGTGTTTGGAATTGTCCATGGATAACTACCGGAGCCATTAGGTGTGCTGGCTATTATTGTTGACCAGTCTGTTCCGTTATTAGTGGTATATTCTAATTTAACGGCAGAAACATTTGATGTCCACTTAATAGAATCAACTTCGCCAATTCTCCAATTTTCTCCTCCGTTTGGGGAGTCTAAAGTTAAAGAGGGAACCGTCAGATGATTTAAAATTACACCTGAATTTCCAACAGCCCATCCTTTGAAACTGTTTGCAAAATGAGCTGCTCTCAAATTAATTGAAGTTCCGCTTGCTTGAAGTGTCCAGTTTATTCCTCCGTTCGTTGTCTTAATAATTGAGCCGCTTGCTCCAACCACCCAGCCTGTATAAGCATCTACGAAACGGACTGAAAGCAAATCATTTCCAGTAACACTCTGTTGATCAGTCCAAAATATTCCTCCGTTTGTTGTATTTAAGATTATGCCCCACTTTCCAACTGCCCAGCCTATATTACTGTTAACAAAATGGACTGATTGCAAGTCAACAACAAAATTACTGTTTTGGGAAACCCAATTTGTTCCTCCGTCTGTCGTCTTTATGATTTTTCCAGACCACCCAACTGCCCAGCCTGTATTACTGTCTACAAAGCAAACTGAGTTCAACTGATTACTAATTCCACTTGTTTGAGAAAACCAGTTTTCTCCTCCGTCTGTCGTCTTCTCGATTACACCAAAACTTCCAACCGCCCAACCTGTATTACTGTTAACAAAATGGACTGAATAAAACGGATATGTATTTCCGCCGCTTGCTCGAGGCGTCCAGTTTGTTCCTCCGTCTGTTGTTTTAATGATTGTGCCAGACCATCCAACTGCCCAGCCAAGATTACTGTTCGCAAAATGGACTGATAACAGCTCATCCTGAGAAGGTGATGTTTGAGCAGTCCAGTTTGTCCCTCCGTTTGTTGTCTTAATAATTGAGCCGCCTGTTCCGACCGCCCAGCCAGTGCTGGTATCTGTAAAATGGACCGAATTTATATTTCCACTAATAACCGATCCACCTGCTTGAAGTCCCCAGCCTGCTCCTCCGTTTGTTGTCTTAAGAATGGTGCCGTTACCTCCAACTACCCATCCAGTGTTGCTATCTGCAAAATTAATTGACATCAAATAATTTTGACTTCCGAATTGATCAGATGTCCAGTTTGTTCCTCCGTTTGTTGTCTTCAAGATGTAACCTCCCAACGCAGTCACCCAACCTGTATTAATATCTGTAAAATGAACTGAAAACAGGTTAGTAGGATTAGGACTGGTTTGGGAAACCCAGCTTGCTCCTCTGTCTGTCGTTTTCTTTATTGTGCCGTCCGCTCCAACCACCCAGCCAGTATTAACGTCTGGAAAATTGATTGTATTCAAATTACTTGTGGTTCCCATCGAAACGGTTGACCAGGTTTCTCCTCCGTTTGTCGTTTTCTTAAATGTGCCATAATCCCCAACCACAAAACCTGTATTACTGTTTTGAAAATAGACTGAATTTAAATGATTAGAAGTCAAGGACATTTGATATGACCAATCTGTTCCTCCGTCTGTTGTTTTAATGATTGTGCCATACAGCCCAACCATCCAGCCTGTATTGCTGTCTGTAAAGTAGACCGACTTCATATCACTTGAAGTTCCACTAGATAAAGATGTCCAGTTTGTTCCTCCGTCTGTTGTTTTTAGGATTCTGCCATATCGCCCGACCGCCCAGCCTGTATAAGCATCTACAAAATGGACCGAATTCAAATCACTTGTAATTCCGCTTGTCTGAGATGTCCAGCTTGTTCCACCATTTGTTGTTTTTAAAACAGTTCCAACAGCGCCAACCACAATCGCAGTGCTGGAATTAAAAACATGAATATCTGTTAAACCATTTCCTGTCGGTGTTGGATTTTGCCAGGACCATTGCGCATTTATTTTCGGCGCTATTAATGCCAAGACGAGCATCACCAAGATGATCATTCTCTTGTTATACATTTTTGTTTCTCCTTTTATATTTTGTAATAAATTATTAGTTAGTTTGTTTTTTTCTAATTAATTGTTCAAAGTAGTTTTATCAGAATGATTGCAATCGCAAGTATTAGTAAAAAGTAAAGGACTATCACTATTTCAAGGAAATAGAACTTTGCGTGTTTAAGCGCTTCAAAAATTTTATTGATGCTTAAGTGCGATTTCATTTTTTTCATTCAAATAATTTGTATTTTTGCTAGTGTAAAAGAAGCAATAACCAAAAGCGAAAGCAATCAATTATTGTTTAGATTGATATTTCTTAACAAGATAATTTATTCCAAAATTGTATGTTTAATTTTCTGTGTGTTTTCCTTTTTTTTTAGTCTGAAAACTGAATCTTTTTCTGAAGTTGCAAGAAATAGACAATTTGTTAATAATCGTACTTTTGTACGAATCTTAACAAATCAATTGTTTGGGAGGTAATCGCTTTGACAATTTTTTCAATCAGATATTAGAAAATAAATTACAATCATAAAAATCAAATTAAATCAGTCTTATAATTGGCATATCATAATGGTGCTGCTCCTAATGGCGTGGACAAATATTTCCGCTCAAATTGAAGATGAGGTCGAAAGGATGATTGTCAAATTTCAGCAATCTCCGCATGAATTACAGGAAGGATTGCTCTCAAAAATTTTTTTTGAATTGGCAAAAACCGATACTGCTTATGCAAAAAAACAATTCGAACGATTAGTTAAACTCACTTCCTCTTATTCAGATGAAGAGAGAATTAAAGCAAGGATTTACGCACTCTACTTTGCGGCAAACTTCGGTTCACCTCATGAAAAAATGATGAAGTTGAAAGAGGCATTCCAACTGTCTGAAAAATTTGAACTATATTATTTGATGGCACGTGTAAAACAAAATTTCGGATATGCTTATAAAAATTTGATGTATTATGATTCCGCGATGGTCTGCTTTCTTGAATCCAAATTTTATTTTGAAAAAGCAGGAAAATTCGCCGAACTCGTGGCGATAACTCACGAGATAGGTGATTTCTATTATCATGCTGACTTACTTGAGAGAGCCGAATCTGTTTACAACGAAGTTTTAAACTTGAAGGGGGAATCAATTGCATGGAAAAATTTTAGATATGTCGTGCTCAAAAATAATCTTGGCTTAATTGAGATTAAGAGAAAGAATTACAAAAAAGCTATCCATTACTTTAACACATCTTTGAATTATAAATTATCATACAGAGGCGGCGAAATTGACCGGAGCGATTCCACAGCGATTGCTTATATTTATATGAAATTAGCGCTCTCAAATCTTATGCTTAAAAATTATCCTGCCGCTAAAGAATATTTAGATAAAAGTATGATATTTACCCAAAGCGTTCAGTACACCGAAAATTTAATCTACTTGTTAATAATTAAAGGTAATTTATTTTATGAATTGTCCGACTATAACACGGCGTTAAAGTACTTGCAAGATGCCGCCGATTTAAATACAGCGCATGGAGATGCTCATACAACATTAGAATTATCCTCAGCGTTTGCGAATATTTATGATAAACTCGGCGATCATAAAAATTCTTTATTTTGGTTTAAAAATTACAAACACCTCTCCGATTCAATTTCGCTTAATAAAAAAGCTGCCGCATCGCTTCAACTGAAAGCCGAAACTGAAAATCAAAAAAATCTGGACGCAATTGGAGATTTGCAGAATGAAAAAATATTATTTACCGGTATTGCGTTATTCCTAATTATTTCACTTTCAACGGTTCTATTAATCCTAATACGATTAAGAAAAGCGGACAAGATGTTGATTGAAAAAAATATAGAGGTAGTAAAGATTGAAAATAAATATCAGCATCCGATTGATACTGAAAACAAAATTGAATCGGTGGATGCAAATTCTCCAATTGCCGCAAAACAACTCGAAGTCGTAATCGAACCGGATCCGAATATTCAATTCGCAATAATTATTTCTAAATTAGAAAAAGTAATGCACGATAAAAAGCTTTACAGAAATCCCCACCTAACTTTAGAGGAGTTGGCGCATGAAGTTGAAAGCAACAGAAATTATTTATCGAAATCCATCAACCAGGTTTACAAATTAAATTTCAGTCAATACATAAATATGCTTCGCGTAAAGGAATCGATACGCCTTGTAACACTATCCGGCGGAACTCCTTTCACAATTGAAGGACTTGGCAGAGAAGTGGGGTTCAATAACCGCACGAGTTTCATTTTGGCATTTAAGAAATATTCCGGCGTAACTCCATCATATTTTTTGAAGAGTATTGGAAGAGCAGTTAATTAGAGCAAATAATTTTTATTCTCAATGGCATATTTTAAGAGTGCGTGGCTGCCGTGTAAATCAAGCTTGTCGCAAATGTTTTTTCGGTGGTTTTCAACTGTCTTTATGCTGATATGAAGCGCTTCCGCAATTTGTGCGCTCGTTTGATTCTCTGAAATCAATTTCAAAATTCTCTTTTCGGAATTAGTTAGCTGTTGCAGCCTCTCGTTTTCATAATTCACGCCGCTTATTTTATTCACAACAATATTCGAAAGATAAGTTGAGAGATAAAAATTTCCATTACGCACTTCTTTTAAGCATGTAATAATTTCTTCGGAAGAATTTTCTTTTAACAAATAGCCGGCTGCCCCGTACTTTAATGCATTCTCTAATAATAATCTATCCCGGTGAAGCGTTAAGAAAACTATTTTCACCGGAAGTTTTTTTTCGTGGATTTTTTTTGCGATCTCAATTCCCGATATATCCGGAAGCTCGATATCGAGTATTGCAATCTCAGGAAGTTTGGCAAATATAAATTCGAGCGATTCCCTTCCATTTCCGCTTTCTCCGATTAATTCAAACTCTTTGCACGCTGCAATTGTAGTCTTCAAACCATCTCTAAATAAAGGATGATCATCGGAGATAAATATTTTGGTTTTTGGTAAATCAATCATAATCAGAATTTAAAATTAATTTGATTTTTGTGCCTGAATTCGGAGCGGTTTTAATTTCTATTTTTCCGCCGAGATAATCAGTGCGCTCCTTAATAGTCCTCAAGCCCATATTTTTTCCGCTCTTCAGATAAACTTCTTTCTCATCGAACCCGATGCCGTTATCTTCAATGGTGGTTTCAATTCTGTTATTTGTTCTTACAATAAAAATTTTCACTTCGTTGGCGGAAGAGTGCTTTAAAATGTTATTCAAAGCTTCTTGAATAATTCTGAATAAAAATATTTCATTTTCTTTTTTAATCACTCCGTCTATATCATCAATTGCAAAATCAATTTTAAATTTACTTTCCTGTTGAATTGAAAGAAGAACAGATTTAATGGCATCGGTAATACCGAATCTATCGAGTTGGTACGGACGAAGATCGTAAAGAATTTCGCGTAATTCGTTAATTGTATCGAGCGACAATGTTTCGATGGATTTTGATTCTTTCTTAACAAAATCCAAATCTTCAGATTGCCGAGCAGTGAAAGCTTTGTTTTTTATTATCAAAACATTTTGTCCAATTCCATCGTGAAGTTCCCGCGCAATTCTTTTTCTTTCATCTTCAACGGAACGGATTAAGTCGAATGCAAATTCTTGTTTCAATATTTTTTCTCTTTTTAGCCGCGAGTTCCGTTGAAATATGACTGTCCCGATTATGAAAAAGACAGAAAGAAATGCTAAAGTTTTGAACCAGATTGTTCCCCAAAAAGGAGGCGCGATAATGATTTCTAATTGAGTTCCATTCTCGCTCCAAACTCCGTCGTTATTCGCTGCGAAGACCTTAAAAATGTATTCGCCGGGCGAAACATGAGTATAGTTTGCAGTTCCGATTGCTTCAACATAATTCCAATCAAGATCTACGCCTTCCAAAATAAATTTGTATTTGGCGCTTTCGGGGAATGCAAAATTCAGCGATGCAAAATTTATTGTAAAATAATTTTGATCATACCGCAGTTCAACCGATTTCATAAAAGAAATTTCTTCTGTCGATTCCAAATCAATTCCCGAAACGCGAAACCTTGTAATAAAAATATTTGCAGATGAATCATCATTTTTAATTTCATTCGGACGAAAAAAATCCACTCCGTTCACTCCGCCAAAATAAAATGTGCCGTCGGATGATTTTAAGCACGACTTCCGGTTGAATTCCTCATTCATCAATCCATCAAGTTTCGAGTAGTTGAAAAAAATATTTTTTACGCGGTCGAATTTTGTGATGCCTCTGTTTGTGCCGAGCCAAAGATTAGTTGAATCATCTTCAAGTATTGAGTAAATAGTATTATCGGCAAGACCATCTTCCTGCGTAAATTTTTTAAACTGCGAAGTGGAAATCTTGAAGCGGAATAATCCCTCGCCGAAACTGCCGAGCCACAATTCTCCTTTTCGACCCTGATGGATAAAATAAAAAGTTATCGGATTTTCTGTGTCGGAAAAATTATTTGGAAAATATTTTTTTATAGTGAAATTTTTTTTATTAAGACTTATCAAACCCAAATTTGAAGCAGCCGCCCAAATAAAATCTCCACTGTCGTAAAGATAATTTATCGGCGAGCCGAATGGAAAAAATTTAAGATCATAAATTTCGCTCAACTGCTCGGCAAACTTGAAACGAACAATACTGAAATAATTAACGCCCCAGAAGTAACCTTCACTATCTTTAATAAGATGATAGAAAAAATAATCGCCTTCGAGAGTTTTTAGTTTTTCAAATCTATTGCCGCTTTTCTTAAATATGTTAAGCCTATTTCCAAAAGGTAAAAAATATTTATCCGCGGAGACTTTGAAAGGAGAATAATGGATCCGCGCAGCTGAACTGTTTGTTTCAGTTTTCAAAGGATCGAAATAGGAAAACTTTTTTGTGGATTTATTGAAAATTGCGAAACCATCATTCAAGGAATTAAAAAGCAGTTCGCCGCCATCCTCATAGATATTCATGATGAACCGAAGCGCCAGCCCATCTTTATCATTTCTTTGTGTCTTAAAATTCTTGAATCCTCTGTTGAATAGATTTAATTTGCTCAAGCCTCCGCCGAATGTTGCAATCCACATAATGTGCTGATCGAAGAGAAGATGGTTGATGTTGTTACTGCTTAATGAATGATTATCGAACGGGTCATTTTTTATGATGTGAGATTCCGAAGTCTGCAAGTTAAAAAAGATCAACCCTTTGTTCGTCCCGAACCAAACATTGCCGGAGTGGTCAACGGCAAGCGCAGGAACTTGGAATACATTTTCGCCAACGCTCTTTTTAAGTGAAATGAATTTTCCGTTTTTCTCCTTTTCACTAAATACATAAAATCCCCCCGCGACAGTAACTAACAATTCGTTATTTACCGTCTCTATGAAACGCCAAACAGGTTTATTTTTTAGCGGTTCAAAATTAAATTGAGAGGATTTTAATGAGAAGGAATTTGTTCGTTCATCGAAAAGGAACAAACCATTTGCTGCGGTAATAAGTATTTCGCCATTTTTTAATTTTCCTATTTGATGGATGAAGCTCGGTATGTTTTCGGATTGGAGATTTATTTTCTCAAATGAATAATTCTTCACATTGAAAAATAATCCCAAAGAAAAAGTTCCAAGCAAAAGCAGTGAATCATTCACCGGATGAATAGCGGTAATAGTTTTTTCCGAAGCTAAATCGCTATCAGTAACATAAAAACTTTGGAAAGATTCATCTGACGGATTGAAGAGATTCAAGCCATTGCCTGTTCCGATCCAAAATGTACCGTTGCCATTCTCATAAATATCTAAAATCTGAAAACTCGAAAGCGTATTTTTTTTCTTATAGTCTCTTTTGTATAGTTTGAAATTTAAGCCGTCAAATCTATTCAATCCTCCATCAGTTCCGAACCAAAGAAAGCCGCGAGAATCTTTAAATATTTTGTGAACTACATTTTCAGCTAAACCATCGGCGCTGGAAAACCGTTGGAATCGGTAATCCGCTTGCGCAAGTAAGTTGTTAAGTAAGAAGATGGTTAAAAAAATTAGTTTCAAAAAATTATAGCACTGTTAAAAGTTTTATTATGGTAAAACACCTATAATAATGAGGGGAAATACCTATTTCCTTGTTCCGAATCAAAGCCGAAATTAGCATTCACAATGAAACATAGTAAGTTAAAAGTCAAATTACTGCTTGTTGAAGATAATATCAATATGCGTTCGTACTTAAAAACAATTTTGAATTCGAGTTGTGAAATCGTTGCCGAAAGTTCAAACGGCAAATTGGGTGTCAGTTTATATGAAAAATATAAACCAGATTATGTATTGATGGATATTGAATTGGAAGAAATGGATGGATTAGCTGCGGCTAACTTGATCTTAAAATTTGATAACGATGCTAAAATAGTTTTCTTAACCCAGTATAAAGATCATACACTTAAACAAAGAATAGAAAAATTGAATAGCGCACACTATTTTACTAAGGAACACATACATCTCGTAAAATTTTTTTTTGAAAAACTATCAACAAAAGAACATGAATTATATTAGAATATTTTTATTCACTTCGATACTATCCTTCTGCTGGAGTAACGTCCATTCACAAACATTTTCCGTAAATACTTTAGCCGATACTCCGCCCTACGACGACCCGAACACAACTGCAAACGAAGCTGATGATGGCGTTTGCGCCGATCAAAGCGGGCATTGCTCGCTGCGCGCCGCTATGTTGGAAACTATGGGAGGAAATCTTTTCCCAAGAACTATTAATGTAAATATCCCGGGACAAATAAATTTAAAAGTTGAATATGGATTCCTCTCCCTTCTTGATGGTTACAAGTTAATTGGAAATGGAAGCACAACTGTTAACGGCTCTGCAACCACCGGCGCATTCATCATTTCCGGGAGTGATGTTGAAGTTAATGGACTAATTGTTAAAGCCGAAAACGCCACTGCGTTAGGCATCAGTTCCGGTTCAAATATCAAAATTAAAAACTCAGTATTTCGCGACTCTTATTGGGGATTATCTGCCGGAGGTTACGGCACAAGTAATGTAGAAATTTCTGATAATACTATATCGGGAAATTCTATCGCAGGGTTGCTCATTAGCGGTTTTGGATTTACTAATTTGAAAATCATAAGAAATAAAATCGGTACTGACCCGAGCGGAACAACTGCCCTGCCGAATTTAGCCGCCGGAATATCAATTCCATATTCCTTTATGCCGACTCAAATAACAATTGGCGGTGATAATATTTCGGATAGAAATATTATTTCGGGAAATTCAAACTACGGAATACAGGTACAGTCTGGCAACGTAATAATCAAAAATAATTACGTAGGAACGAACTACTCCGGCACTGCTGCAATACCGAATGGCAACAATGGAATCGTAATTAATTCTGCCGACAATTCAATTTTCAATAATGTAATTTCTGGAAATTCATTGTATGGAATTATGCTTCACAACGGCGCAACTACAACTGCAACAAATAATAAAATTTATGGAAACATAATTGGCGGAAAAGCAAATGACACATCGGCGCTTCCAAATGGAATGGGGATTTGGATTACAGGCAACTCGCAGAATAATATTATTGGAAACGGTAACAGCCAGTCTTACACTCCAAACGCAATCGTTCATAATCTTGCGGAAGGAATTGTTATCGATAATTCTTATCCGGGAAGCAATCCTCAAAAAAATTCTTTTCGGAGAAATGTTTTCAGAAAAAATGGCGAAGAAGGAATTGAAATAAAAACCGGAACGCAAGCTAATATTCAAACGCCGATATTAGACAGCCTTTCAAAACTGCCAAGCGGAGATATCAAACTCTACGGTCATTCCGCGTCGCCGAATGCAATTGTCGATCTTTACTACGCCGATGATGATCCAACAAACTTCGGAGAAGGCAAAATGTGGCTGAAACAAATTACCGCGGACGGCGACGGTAAATTTGAATTCGCGATTGATGGACCAACATGCGAGGAATTCACTGTCATGCAAACCGATCAGAACGGCAACTCTTCAGAGTTTTCCAACAATTTAAATTCGAAACCCAAATCTACCGGACTGAAACTCGAATGTAACGGAGTTTTTATTTCAGGCGTCAGCTACCTGAATGAAATTACTTTAACAATGGATTGGAAAGCTATGCCGGTTGCAAATAGAAGAGTCGTTTTCTTTTTAAATGGCTCGAACCAACAGGAAGGAAATATCGCCGATGACAAAGCAAAAGTAATTTATGACATGGCGTTATTGCAAGCGGGAAATAACCAACTTACCTGGAAGATTAATGATTGCGAAGGAAATCCGATTTCCGAACCGGCATACACGCTTTGCGCCGCAGCTCTTCCATTCTGGCTGCCAACCCCTACTGCCACTTGCAACAACGGTTCTATCGTTTACGAGAAACAGTTGGATTTTCCGGACGCAGTCGCTCAAACCGTGCTGCAAGTTCCGAGCAATGTTGATTTTATTGCAGGCGCATTGAATTTTTTAGGGGCTCCGAAATTTGGCGCAACGCTGAAAATTCCTGGGCAAACTCCGCAAATAAGTTTTAATTCTTCGTTCTCTCTGCTTGGGTTTGGCGTCGGGCTTAGCGCGCGAGGAAACGTTAAAATGCTGATTGATTGTAATTCGATTACGCCGCAAGGCAATGTGTATCTCAACGCAAGAGCTTCGCGTACTTTTTATGCCGGTTATAATTTAGGCAGTTACCTGCCAAGCTGCACCGGCTTGTTAAGCTGGCCTCTCCTTGATGAAGGCTGTCAGAAGCTCCATCAAATTGCAAATAATTTGCAAGTCGGCTGTAAAGTTGGCGGAAGCATTTCGTTGCACGGAGTAGTTACTTTGAACAATGGCATTTCATTGCAAGGATCTTCGGCGAGTGTTTATTTCTATGCAAAACCATTTATCGATATTTTCTTTTTACACGCTCGCGGAAATGGAAACATCAGGTTCAATATCGCGCTTCCGGATTTTGCGCTTACAAGTTTCCGCGGTGAACTTTCGGGAAAAATTTATTGCGACTTCCCCTTCGCGCCTTTCCAATTCGAAAAGCGTTTAGGTCCATGGACTTTTGCGCCAAACTCAATTGAAAAAAATTATTTGGATGAAATAAAGTACTCGGATGAATTTTTCCGTGAATTTCTTGCTGAAGGAGATTTCTATTCGGCGATAGAATCTCCTCTTGAAATAATCGATACAACGATATTCACCGGACTCCCTTCCGACGGTGATATTTCAATGGCTTTAGGCAGCAACGGAAAAAAAGCCGCGGCTTGGTATTCGCGGAATAATTTTGGAAGACCTTCGGGAGATATTTCTTTAAAAATATTTAACGGTTCATCATGGTTAAATGAAATTCAAATTACTAATGACATAAACACGGATAAATCGCCAAGTGTTGCATTCGATACGAATGACAATATTATTCTCTGCTGGTTGAAAAATAATTCCGGCACAAATCCTTCCGCAGTTGATTATTACAATCCTGAGTTCTTAAAACAGTTTGATATTGCATACAAGGTTATAAGCTCGTCGGATGGAACGGTAATTAATTCCGGTGTGTTAACAACAACGAACGAATATGATTTCAATCCTAAATTAAAAAAAGGGAATGATGGTTCGCTGCATCTAATCTGGCAAACCAGCGATGGCACAACTCACTTCGGAAAACCGGGCGCAAACATTTCATTCAAGCAGACTCTTTGGAATGGAAATTCATGGGACGCCGTGCAAACTGTTGGCACAAACTTCGAAGGCATAATCGATTGGGATTACGCCGCAAATAATTCAACTAATGCCATTCTCGCATACTCAAAAGACCTCGATGCGCTTCATACATCGGCAAACGATATTGAAATATTCGCAAAAAAATTTCAGAATAATTCATGGCAGCTGCCCGAACAAATCACAGCTAATAACCAACTTGATATAGCAGTGCATGCGCTCTATTCAAATTACGGAAAGCCCGCTTTAAGCTGGCTTCGCGATTCCGTTGTTGTAGGCGTTGTTGATAATTTTTCCGCTACTCCGACAGTTTGGTTCGATTCATCAAAACGCGGGCTTGAGTATTACGATGCGAAATTAATTTCCGTTAATGATACAATAGTAGCAGCCTGGCAGGAAGCCGGTAGTGTTTACTATTCATTCACAAATCTTAATCAGATTAATTGGAGCGAACCGTTCGCAATTGAACTTTCCGAATTGGCGCAAACGAATATCAATCTCGATAAAGATGCAGCCGGAAATATTTTGTTGGGATTCATACAGTACCCAAACCTTGATACTCTTCCCACAATCCCAATAAACGGCGAAGCAAAACTTTATGGATTTAATATCAACCAACCTATTACAGAAGTTGAAGAGGAAACTATAATTCCGAACGATATAAATTTGTTCGAACCCTTTCCTAATCCGTTCAACAATCAAACAAAGATCAAAATATCATTGCCAAATTCGGGAGAAGTTGAACTCATAATTTATGATCTGCTTGGAAGAGAAATTCAAAAAATTTATAAAGGAGTCCTGGAAAATGGAGTTCACGAATTTGAATTTATCGCTTCAGAATTAAGCAGCGGAATTTATTTTTTACAACTGCGTTCTGATAACATATTCGTAAATAAAAAACTAGTATTAATCAAATAGGAGTTCTATGAAAAACATTATTCTTTTTCTCATTTTAACTTTTGCTGCGGAAAATTTTTCGCAAACGAGTAAGCCGTATTCCAACTTCGACTTTATCCCCGGCGATAAAATTTTATTCGAAGATAATTTTTCGGAAACACAGGACGGAGAATTTCCCGCTCTCTGGAAATTAAAATCCGGTCAGGGCGTTGTCAATAAAGATGGCAATGAAAGTGTGTTCGTTTTAATCGACGGAAACTATGCCATTATTGAACCGCGAATAAAAACCGCGACTTACCTCGATGAAAGTTTTACAATCGAACTTGATTATTACTCCGATGATGGTGATTACTATTTTGGAATTGCCGTTATGATGCCGCCTTCCGATGAGCATGAGTTAACAGGAATTCTATTCGATAATCTTGGGAACGCAGTAACTCACTATTTCCCCGAAGGAGTTGATCTTCAGGGAAAACACCCTGAAGCTGATAAATTTGAAACAGGTAAATGGAGACACATTTCCATCGCTTATAAAAACGGACAGATGAAATGTTACGTTGATCAGTTTAGAGTTTTAGTAATTCCACAAACAGATTTCCAACCGAGATATGTAAGAATCGGCGGAGTTGCACTGATGAAATTTAAAAATTTCAGAATTGCTATCGGCGGCGGTATGAACATGATTGATAAACTCTTTAAAGATGGAAGAATTGTTACTCATGGAATTCTTTTTGATGTAGGAAAAGCCACCTTGAAACCGCAATCGATGGGTGTGATAAATGAGATAGCAAAAATGCTTCAGCAAAACCCGGACATTAAATTGAGCATTGAAGGGCACACCGATAGCGATGGCAACGATGCAAGCAACCAGAAACTTTCCGAGGAGCGTGCCGCTTCCGTTAAAAACGCACTCATTGAATTAAAGATAGACGCCTCGCGTCTTGAAACTAAAGGCTGGGGCGAATCCAAACCGATTGACGATAATTCAAAACATGAGGGGAAAGCAAATAATAGAAGAGTTGAATTTGTAAAGATATAGTGCTATGAAATCCATTATCACAATATTAATTCTGTTCGTATTTAGTCAGCTCTCCTTTTCGCAATGGAGAGAAACAACCCAAGCTGAAAGAGATTTTTCTAAACGGGTGATGGAAAAATTAGAAACAATCATCTCTCCCGCATTAAAGAAAATGCACCATAAATGGAGCTATGAATTTGAGGAGAGAAAGAAAAATACTCTTGAGGGTCCGACGGAGATTGATGGATCGAGTGTGAAAAATTTGCCTTACGAAGTCAGAGCACACTTTCGTCTCTACTTTGAAAATGAAGAATGGGAAAAACTTAACTTCGATGAAAGAGTAAATGAATATTATCAAACCGTTGATTCTCTGACTGCATTGGGTGAGACGGAAAAGATTATCGAAATGACGAATCCCGAACATGAATTAGAAGTTTATATTCTCGTAGTTGTTAACAACTTTATTCTTTCAGGCTTTCAAGCGGATGATATGTATTTAGAAAGAACGCCCGAGAAAAATGAAAAATTTATTTCTGTACCGGGAACCGTTTTTAGTTCAGTACGAAAATTTCCGGGAAGTACAAACTCCCCCGAAACTGTTTTAAGTTTTGGAGAGATTCATTATAAAGGATATCAAGGTAAAGCAAGTTATGGTGCCGGAAGAAATTTCAACTCAACCGATATTAAACATATCGGAATATTCATTTCTACTTCCGTAAGACTTGCCGAAGAGTTCTATAAAAACTTGGAAATAAATGCAATTAATAATTTAATAACTACTTTCTAATCACTTATTTACTAACAACCTATAAGGAGCTAAATTGAAAAAAATTCTTACTTTACTAATCATGTCCACATTGGCGTTGTTCGCGCAATTGCCCAATGCAAGTTTTGAAAACTGGACATCCGGCGAACCCGATGGCTGGAATACTCCAAATTCATCAACAGTAGTAGTAACCGCCGCCACTCCGGCGCAACACGGCAACTCTGCGCTTAAAGGAGAGGTTGGAACTGTTCAAGGTTTCATCATTCCGCCAATTGTTATACTTGGAACCGACGGCGAAGGCATCCCAAATACAATCCGTTACACAAGATTATCAGGTTATTACAAATACACGCAAGCAGGCAGCGATCTTTTTAATGCAAGGATTGTTCTAACGAAAACGGGAGATATAACCGTCGGCGCGGGTTCTGTCTCATTGCCACCGGCGACTAATTTTACTCCATTCAATATTGACGTTACATATGCCACCAATGATACGCCGGATACTTTAGTCGTATCGTTTGAGATTAGCGGTGTTGGAGGATTTGGCACGGTTGGAACTTCTTACGTGATTGACAATCTTTCTCTTTCAACTTCTACATCAAATGAAGATCAAACAAGCGAAGTGAACAGTTTTTCGCTCGAACAAAATTATCCAAATCCTTTTAATCCAAGCACTACAATCAATTGGCAATCGGCAGTAAGCGGTTGGCAAACACTAAAAGTCTTTGATGTTCTTGGAAATGAAGTTGCTACTCTCGTTGATGAATACAGAACCGCAGGGAGATATGAAGTTGAATTTGATGCATCTTCACTTAAAAGCGGAATTTACTTTTACCGTTTTCATGCAGGTGATTTTACCGCAACGAAGAAGTTTATCTTGATGAAGTAAATTTTTTTCAATAATTCTATTCCAGCCCCGGTATTCGTCGGGGCTTTTTTATAAAAATATTTCGATTAATATTTTAGTACCTTTCAATTAAAATTACTGCTAATTCTGGTAAAATATTTTTTTCAGTTTCTGCATACCCTTGTCAATTATGGCTAAAACAACTATTTGTAAAATGTTCAACTTTTGGTTTTGGTTCAAGAAGTAAAGGAAGATGAGAAGAGTAAATTGTGTCATCCCTACGGGATTTTTTTTATCACAGCGCATTTTGTTACCAACATATTTTCCCTAACGGGAAAAATAATTTTATTATTGAAATCCCGAAAGCGTTCGGGGATGAAATATTTTTTTTTGTTTTGAAATGCTCTCATTACGAAAGTAAGAACAACAACTTGGTGAACATTTAACTTTGGTTCTGGCTTGTCCGGATTAGGAAAATGGTAATGAAATCAGATTTGAATCTTGATTTCATCAATCCTATTTCTTCCAAAAGGCAAAAATCATTATTGATAAACCTCGTAGAGGTTTAATTATTGTAACTCGCTGATTAACCAATAAAATCAATCCTCGTAAAGGATTAATAAATATTCCGAGTTCAACATGACTTTTCAAAAAATCATTAATCGTCTACGAGGATTTTTAAAGAGTTTGCAAAAAATATGGTTTCTCGAATAATTAATTAAATCGCATTACGCACTAAAATTGTTTTTACCGCGAAGAAAATATTTATGGTTTATTCGTTGATTCAAAATTTCTTTGTGCCCTGGTGTCTTCTTGCCGAATATTTTTGAATCGATGCGTAACAAGAATTATTAAATTTTTTCAACTTTTTTCTGCAAGATGGTAACGCGGAAAGAGTGGGCTAATGATTAAGCAGGCAATTAAAAATTACAAATTAAAAATTAAAAATGAATAGTTTTGAATTGTGAATTGCGCCTACTACGCTAGCGCTTTGGTAGGTAAAATGGTGAGTTGAGTCCCGATCTATCGAGAGATAATAAACAATAGTCAACCGTAAATAAGAAATAATAAATTCCTTTGCGTCTTTGCGGTGAAAAAAAATTAATAGCGATAACTGATAACAATATTCTATAATTGATCATTCACGATGATCTGGTATTGTTTATAATTTTCTTTACAACAATGAATCTTCTACGAAGATTAGGAAAAAATAATATAACGCGGAGAACAAGTAAAAATTAAAAATACCTTTGCGCACGTTCGCGTACTTTGCGGTTAAAAAATATTGATTGCACGCAGATACGACCGATTTCAACAGATTAAAATTTTGCTATAAAATAAAAAAAGCCCCGACTAATCGGGGCTTGAATTTATAAATGCTATTAACTAATGAATTACTTCATCAAAGTTAATTTCTTTGTAGAAGAATAACTTCCTGCTTCAAGTTTGTAGAAATAAACTCCACTGCTTAATTGTGAGCCATCAAAACTGATGCTATAATTTCCTGCTGACTTAACTTCATCAATTAAAACAGAAACAACATTTCCGAGAACGTTGTAAATCTTCAACGTAACTTTTTCCTGTTGAGGAATAGAAAATGAAATTGTTGTGCTCGGGTTGAACGGATTCGGATAGTTCTGCTTCAACTCGAAATTTGATACAACGGCAGATTTATCTTCATTCGAAGTAATGCCGGAAGGTTCAATTACAAAATTAAGATTTGCAGAAGTGTGCGAAACATAATCTAATGTAACGTTATAAACACGGCTGTCATTAAATCCAATTGCATTTGCCATCACTTTGTAATCGCCGGGGACTAATCCCGAAAGAACAAAACTTCCGGTTTCATCTGCAAAAGAATATCCGGCAACTTCTAAGTTTGCATCAAGTGCGATGATAGATGAACCGACAAGCGCATTGCCAAGAGCATCTTTCACAGAGCCAATTACAGCGGCATTTCCTGAATCGCTGAATGCTTTAACGGTAAAGTTAATTCCCGATACTACACCTGCTTCGGCAACCGGAATTGAATCTGCATTTCTCCAATTCATTGTCGTTGTACCGTCGTAACGGAAATAAGTCGGACGATAACCATGCATTGGTTTTGCAAGCATGATATAATCACCGGGGACTAAATTGCTGAATTCATAATTGCCGAGAGAATCAGAAATTACTCCGTATCTCTTCCAGTGCCAACCCGTACTCGGTGAAGCGGTTTGTTTTCTGAATGCAATCAAGTGAGATTCTACGCCTGTTTGGGATGTATCGGAAACAGTTCCGGTGATTCCGTTTGCATAGACAGGTTTATGTGATAGTACAAAGTTCACATTTGCAACAGGTGCACTCACGCCGATTCTGTCAGCTTCTGAGAAAGTTCTCTTGTCATCATAATATTCACCGAAGTAGTTATGATCAAATGGAGAAGCATAAACAACAACGGTATCGCCTTCTTTAACATTGATGCTGTAATTGCCGAGCGAATCTGTTTTGCCCGGATAATATCTCCAGTGATGTGAATTGTTTCTTACTTTATAAACTTTAATCCATGCTCTTAACGGATTGCCGAGCGAATCAGCAACGCTTCCACTAACTGCATGCATCGTTGGGGGAACGACAGATGCAAGTCCGATAGAAACGTTTTGAGAATCATTGCCTGCAACTACAATTAACGTAGCTTCTTGTTTTGTTGCTACATTATCAAAGTACTCTGACACGAAACCATGTTTTGAAGTTTGTAAATAATATGATCCGGCAGGAACACTCTTTGAAAATACGCCGGCAGAATTTGTATAAACATAAGCATAACCTGCGGCATTGGAAGAAGAAAAGAGAAGCACTTTTGCATTACTCAACGGTGAGTTGTCGTCATCTTTAACAACGGTTCCGGCAACAACGCCTTTAACGATTGGCGTAGGAGCAGGGACGGTAACTTCAACGCTGTTTGAAGGATCGCTAACTCCTGTGGAATTTTTTGCTTTAACATTATAAGAATAAGTATTGCCTGTGTGAACGTGCATATCTTTATAATTGGAACTCCAAGTCGAGCCAATTTTTACAAAAGGAGTAGTATCGTTTAAGCCGCCGTTTCTGCGATATATTTCATAAACGGTTCCGGTTGAAGGGGAAGGAATGCCTGTCCATAATAGTTTTACATATTTGCTGTTTCCGCTTGAAATTACTTCAGCGGTTAGATATGTCGGTGCCGGTGGTTGCGCCATAACGGCGGAAATTCCGACAACGAAAATAAAAATAAAGAGAAGAGAAAATATTTTTTTCATCGTTTCCTCGATTGGTTAAATTAATATAATTAGTTGATTAAAATTGCTCAATTCAAAATCAAAAACAAAGAACATTTTTATGTTTTGATAACCGATGTGAAATTATCACAGCATAATGTTAGTTAAATTTTGACGCGAATAGGACACCCTCCACTCTCTTTTGGTTTAAATGATTATCTTTGAATCGAATGAAAAGAAATTTTATGAACGGAGCCGAAATGTTTGCAATTTTTATCCTATTAGCCCTTTTTTCCCCCTTAATTGCTCAAAGTTCCGATGCGGAATTAGTGCAAGTGAAACAGATTATTCCCGATTTAGTTCTCGATATTCGTTATGCAACTATCAATAATTTTACAGGGCAAAAACTTTATACGACAAGCGAAGCATATCTCGCACTTGGTGCAATTAAAAAATTAAAATTGGTTCAAGACAGTTTAAAGAAAATCACTACTCACAACGGAACTAATTATCCGCAGGGATTGGCTTTGAAGTTGTACGATGGTTATCGTCCTCGCTCGGTGCAATATTTGATGTTTGAGATTGTTCCCAATCCGATTTATGTTGCCGATCCGGGCACTGGTTCAGTTCACAATCGCGGCGGTGCTGTTGATGTTTCAATTGTTGATCGTGCAACCGGGCAAGAAATTCCGATGCCGACAGATTTTGATTTCTTCGGCGAACAGGCAAGTCATACGTACAATAATCTTCCTCCGAATATAATTGCAAACAGAACATTGCTTTTTAATATGATGACGCAAGTTGCAGGTTTCATATCTTACACAAGTGAATGGTGGCATTATCATTATCCCCCCTCGACAAGTTATCCATTATTAGATTTTCAGATGAAGTGAGATTGACATGAAAAAATTTTTTATTGCCACATTGTTTTTTATCTCCTCACTACTTGCGCAAAATGAATTTGCGGTGAATACATTTACAGATTCTTCACAGCGTGCGCCGATAATTGCAACCGATCAAAATGGAAATTTTGTAGTTGTTTGGCAATCGCTGAACCAAGTTTCTGCAAATTCAGGTTATGATATTTATATGCAGAAGTTTAATGCGAACGATCAAAAAATTAGCGGTGAAGTTTTAGTAAATAATTTGATTACATCGGGCGAACAGGAACGCGCGGCAATTGCTCTTTCGCCGCAAGGGAAGGGAATAATCGTTTGGGCTTCGTTCATCGATAACACAAATCTTTACGATATTAAAGGAAGAATGTTTGATTTCAATTCTTCAACTATGGCGGATGAGTTTTTAATTAACACAACACGCGCAAATTCTCAATCAAATCCCGATGTTGCGGTTAACGACAATGGCGAGTTTGTTGTTGTTTGGGATTCATGGAATCAAGATGCCTCGGATAGAGGAGTGTTCGCACAAAAATATTCTTCAACAGGTTCGACAATCGGCAGCGAGTTTTTGGTAAATCAATTTCAAAATTACAGTCAGGCGAAACCAAAAACAGAATTTATAACGAACAATAAATACGCGGTCGTGTGGGAATCATTCAATCAAGAAACGGGAAGCAACGTCGGGTATGGAATGTTCGGAAGAATTTTTGAATTCACCGGAAACACAAACACGGATGAATTTCAAATTAACACGCACGTAACAGATTATCAATGGTTCGGAGAGTTGTGCGCAATTGACGATACTTCCTTCGCCGTTGTTTGGTGCAGTTGGGAACAGGATGGCGATGACGGCGGAATTTTTATTCAACGTTTTAATTTGAATGGTAACAAACTCGGTGCGGAATCTCAAGTGAATAAATCAACAGCGCAATATCAATGGCTTCCCCGTGTAAAAAAATTGAGTGGAAAGAATCTCGCGGTAGTTTGGTCAAGCTGGAAACAGGATGGAGACCGCGAAGGAATTTATTGCGCTTTCATAAATGAATTCAACAACAGAATTTCTTTTGAAACGAAAGTGAATGCTACTACGGTTTCATATCAATGGGAGCCGGATTTCATCATCAAAAATAACGAAGAGATTTTAGTTGTTTGGGCGAGCAACAATCAAGTTGGAACAGATTACGACATCATCGCGCGAAAAGTTAAACCGCAAATTGCCGAGAAGGTTATCAATCCTAATTCCTACTCACATGCAAACGGTAAAACTACTTCGAAGATGATTGTGCATGTAGTTGATTCATCGCAGACGAACGGGCATCAGTACGAAGTTTCTTTCGATACTATTTCTTCTTCAAAATATTTTGCGCATGTGAAAGACTTAAATACGAATCAATTCAAAGTTCAAAATTTCCCGATTGATAAAGGCACCGGCATTTTCTATTTAACTTCTGTTTTTGATGGCGTTGCGGTTGAATTTATTCCCGACTTTAAACTTGAATTGGATGTTGTTAATTCTAAATTCAAAAAAAATTCTTCGACGAATATTTCTTTCTCACTTTCGCTTCCGGCTTCGGGACAGAAACTACTTGCGCCGATAGACGTTGTTTTTATTTGGGGAAATACAGATACGCTTCCTTCAGGGCAATACGCAAATCCGCTTGATACAGCACTTGGCATAAACGGGCAAAAAAATGTTTTGATTCCATTTAAAGCGATGAACATTACAGACGGCGGTAAGTTGACTATTTTAATCAAAGAAAATAATGCGACTAAAAATTTCAAGTGGGACCCAACCGAAGATATTGTATTTATTACTCCGCCGCCGTATCAAGTAACTGCGTTCAATACTCATGCGCAAATTAACAGCGTCGCGCCGACAGGAACTATCGTTATGCCCTCCGCCGGCGATTCACATTTTGTTTTTACAAAGCGACCGATAACTCCCGGCGACAAATTTAATTTTACAACTTCCGCTAATCTTATTATTGCTGAAGATGATGAACGATTTATCATAAATACTTTTAAATTATTTCAGAACTATCCCAATCCGTTTAATCCGTCAACAGTAATCAGTTATCAGCTTTCAGTGTCCAGCAATGTAGTCTTAAAAATATTTGATGTACTTGGAAATGAAGTTGCAACATTGATAAATAACGAATGGAAAGAAGCAGGCTACCATAATTATCAATTATCTCCCGATGCATCGGGATTCAATTATCAATTGTCAAGCGGAATATATTTTTATCAACTTCGTGCTGGAAGTTTTTCTGCAGTAAAGAAGTTTATCTTGTTGAAATAAATTTTCACCAATTAATTTGAAAATATAAAGTTAAGGCATAATTTTGATTACAATTTTAGTAATTACAAATGAGATAAATTTGCAACCGGATAAAACGAATATAATCAGAATCGTTGCGATTCAAACTTAGGCGAATAATTATGGATAAATATTGTTTAACGTCTTTCCATACTAAATATTATGCGCATGAATTGACAAAGCGAATTCCACCGGATAATTTACAGAAGTTCACAACAGCACTTTTGGATGCGCAAGTAGATTTAAATCCCCATCAAGTTGAGGCGGCACTTTTCGCATTTCGATCTCCGCTTTCGAATGGAGCAATTCTTGCTGATGAAGTTGGATTGATGAAATTGATGCAGCAAAAGAAAATTTAATCGGTGAAATTGAAAGAAGATTAAAACAAAATGTTATTTTAGAGCAATTGTTTGTAATAAGATGGAATCTAAAATGAAAAAAGTACTAACTACTGAACTCTTCGAAAAATTTGAACATGTTTGTTATCTGCTTGAAGGAGTTGAATGTTGGAGCGCAAGAGAGATGCACGAAATTCTTGGTTACTTCAAGTGGGATAATTTTATTAACGTAATCGAGAAATCGAAAAACGCATGTGAAACCGCTGGTGAGATGATCACAGATCATTTTGCCGTATCGGGAAAATGGTAGACCTTGGAAGCAATAAGTAGAGAAAAAGAAATTTATTTTTTAAGGTAATGTATGAATAATCAAGATGAAAAGTCATTCAGCGATATTATTCTTTATACATCTGAATCCGGGGATGTAAAAGTTGAAGTATTATTTAGCGAAGAGACTTTCTGGCTCTCGCAAAAAAAAATATCTCAACTTTTTGGTGTGGAAGTTAATACGGTTAACTATCACTTAAAAGAAATCTATGTAAGCGGTGAGCTGAAGGAAGAATCAACTATTCGAAAAATTCGAATAGTTCGAAAAGAAGGAACAAGAGATGTAGCAAGAGTAATTGATTATTATAATCTCGATTCAATCATTGCTGTCGGCTACCGTGTCAATAGTTTCCAAGCAACTCAGTTTAGAATTTGGGCTACAAGAACTCTCCGAGAATTCATGATTAAAGGTTTTGTCCTTGATGACCAACGCTTAAAACAAGGGCAACGGTTCGGTAAAGATTATTTTGATGAACTCTTAGAACGCATACGCGAAATACGCGCCAGTGAACGAAGATTCTATCAAAAGATAACCGATATTTACCAACAATGCAGTATTAATTATAGCCAAGATGCTGAAATCACACGTAAATTTTATAAGACGGTCCAAAACAAACTCCATTGGGCTGTAACCGGCAAAACCGCTGCTCAACTTATCGCCGAAAGAGCGGATTCATCTAAACCGCAAATGGGATTACTAACCTGGAAAAATTCTCCGAAAGGTAAAATTGTTAAAAGTGATGTCGCCGTAGCCAAGAATTATTTAACAGAAAAAGAAATTAAAGAACTTGAACGCATTGTCTCTATGTATTTAGATTATGCCGAGAACCAGGCTGCCCGGCAAATACCTATGAAAATGTCTGACTGGGTTAATAAATTGGATGCGTTTTTACAGTTTAACGAATATGATATTTTGAAAGATGCCGGTAAAATGAGCCATGAAGTTGCTATTAAACTTGCCGAGGATGAATACGATAAGTTTAGAGTTATACAAGATTACAATTATGAAAGTGATTTTGACGAAGTAGTCAAAAAGCTTAGTACAAAGAATATATCAGGGAAAAGGAAATAGCTAAATGAAAAAAGAACTTATTGCTGAACTATTCCAAAAGTTTGAAAACGCTTGTTATCTCTTACAAGGTGTTGAATGCTGGAGTGCAAGAGAGTTGCAAAATATTTTTAATTATACTCAATGGCGTAACTTTGAGAACATCATAGCTAAGGCAAAGGATGCTTGCGTTAACGCCGGAGAATCTGTTTCCGATCATTTTGCTGATATCAGCAAAACGATACCAATGCCTAAAGGAGCCGCTAAAACCATTAATGACATTGCTCTTACAAGATACGCTTGTTATCTTGTCGCTCAAAACGGTGACCCATCAAAACCTGAAATTGCATTTGCGCAAACTTACTTCGCAGTTCAAACTCGCAAACAAGAAATAATTGAAAAGCGATTGTTGGATGTAGCTCGTGTAACTGCACGTGAAAAACTATCTCATTCGGAGAAGAAACTTTCTTCGATAATTTATGAAAGAGGTGTTGACGAAAAAGGTTTTGCAATTATCCGCTCTAAAGGTGATCAAGCTTTGTTTGGCGGACTGAATACTCAAATGATGAAAAGCAGATTGGATATTCCTACCGGAAGACCTTTAGCAGATTTTTTACCAACGCTAACCATTAAAGCGAAAGATTTTGCAACCGAATTAACAAGTCATAATGTTGTTGAAAAAAATCTGCATGGACACGAGCAAATTTCCGAAGAACATGTTGATAATAATCTTGCAGTTAGAAAAATATTAAAAGAACGTGGTGTTAAACCCGAAAATCTTCCACCTTCTGAGGATGTTATAAAAGTAGAGAGAAGGCTTAAAGGCGACGAGAAGAAATTGCTAAAAGAAGCAAAAAAGGGAAAGACAACTAAGAGGTAATTATATGTGCAGAACACCAGATCAAATACTTTCCACTAGAATATTCCAAAAGGTCCAAGATCAAAATCTAATGAGTGTCGAAGATTTTACAAGATTTACCTCCAGATTCAATGACGGCTCATTAAGCAAAGAAGACATTCTACTTTATATTGAAAATAAGGTTGAATCTGAACTTCACCCGGTAACTGATGAGACTAGCCATGAGTAGATTGCAATCAGTTACTATCGACTCATTCAAAGGTTCTACCAACGAAATTTCCGTTGAGTTTGCATTAAACACTAATCTAACAGTCATTTACGGAGAAAATGGAACCGGAAAATCTTCCATAGCGGATGCTTTTGATGTAATCTGTAATAATAATGCCGGTTCATTGGAAGAAAAGAGCATCGGTAATCCTAAATCAAAGTATTTAATTAATCTTCGCAAGAATCAAAGAGACTGTAGAGTAAAGCTGGCTTACAACCATTTGGAGTGGACTTCAACTCTTGGTGTTAAGTATCACCCTGATACAACCGGCGATCCAAACATTCCCAAAGCTTCAATTTTACGAAGAGATAAGATTCTTGATTTTATTACAAAACAACCGGCTCCCAGATACGAAGCTATCAAATCATTTATCGAGACTCCTCAATGTGAAAAAATAGAAGGATTGATCAATCAATTAAAACTGGATTATGAAAAAGAATCAGAGAATTCTATAAGAGCTATTGCAGATGCTGAAGATGCACTTAATAAATTATGGGAACTTGAAGGTAGAGTGGGTGCGAATTACTTAGCCTGGGCTCAACAGAAAATATCCAGAAGTTCCGAAGAATTACAGACTGAAATTAATTCTTATTCTTCTATTCTGAATTCTTTCACTCAATTAAAATCTCAAAAAGAAAATTATGATAGATTGTTAACCTCTCAAAGCACTGCTGAAGAAGAACAGCAAGTTCTAAACCAAGAATTTGATCTTCTTGCCTCTCAAGCCGAATCAAATCTTGCCGAATTAATAGATGTATTGATACAATCACAAGATTATATCATTAAAACTACAGACCTAAAAGTTTGTCCAGTTTGCGAACAAAGTGTTGATAGAGAAACTTTGTTAAACAATGTTACGAACCGAATTTCTACAAAACAGCAGTTCATCGAATTAAAAGATAGATTGTTAGCTGCACAACGAAAATTGGATATTGCAACTGCACAGATGGGTCAAGCAAAACCTCAAATAGTCGAGAAAGCATTATCATTATTTAATGCTCTTACCGCTTATATCCCTATAGAACTTCAATCAAATAATTTTGTTTTGGAAAGCTATTCGGATTTGAATAATGTTGATACCCTGGAAGATGATAAAATCCGTATTGCTTCTCTATTGTTTGAATCTCTGAATATTGTCGAACAACAAATAAAAACTCATAAAACTGATTCTGAAAAAACATTAAGCAACCTCAATGCAATTTCAAATCATGTTCACACAATACAACAAAAAAGAAATAATGCTGCTAAATTAGATTTAATGAAACAGAGAATTACTTCTCTCTATAATTTATTTGTTGAAGAAAGGAAATCATATATAAAAGAAGTGCTTGAATCAGTGTCTGGTGATATTGATAGAATGTATTCTTCCATTCATCCAAATGAAAATCTTGGTAATGTTAGACTGTCCCCGGATGAAAGTCGCCGAGCATCAATAGAATTAAAATCATCATTTGAAGGTGTTCCAGATATTCAACCACAAGCTTACTACAGCGAATCGCATTTGGATACTCTTGGCATTTGCTTATTCATTGCACTTGCAAAAAAATTCAGAACTGACGATACGATTCTTATTTTTGATGATGTAATTACCTCTGCTGATCAAGTTCACCTTAGTAGATTTCTTAGAATGTTGGAAGGTGAGTTGCAGCATTTTCAACACACTATAATCACAACTCATTATCAAGTTTGGCGTGATAAGTATCGTTATGGAAATGGAAATGTTCAATTAGTTGAATTACTCCGTTGGACTTTAGATCGCGGTATTCGTCATACAAAAACAAAACTTTATATTGAAGAATTAAGAGACCATTTAGCAATTGAACCATTCGACAAACAAACCGTTGCTTCAAAATCCGGAATATTTTTAGAACTAATTCTCGACAATCTTGCCTTAATGTATAGATGCAAATTACCGAGAAAAGCAGATCCCTTTTACACACTTGGTGAATTTATTGGTGCCTTCTCTTCGGATCTTAAAAGAAGAATGAAAATTGAAATTGTTGATGGAACAACCGTTCAGAATACAATTCAACTTTCGGACTGTTTTAATGTCCTGCCTGCAGATAGCGCTTTAAGAAACCAAGTTGGCTGCCATTTTAATATTATTGGAGAGCATTTTACACAAGAAGATGTTGAAAGTATGGCTAATAATACTTTACGTTTAGCCGATGCATTGATTTGTGATACGTGCGGGGAATTGCCGTATAAGAATAGATCTGGTGTCTATTATGAATGTAGGTGTAATAAAAAAAGGTTATATCCGTTTACAGATTGATTTAAGGAGTTATTTTGAACCACAAACCAAAATTAGAACTTACATGGATTGGCAAAGACCAGCAGCCAAAACTTGAGCCGCGCATTCTTATTGAAGACCCGGAAAAATCTTACGGCGATAAAAATACAGATAACATGCTCATCTTTGGTGATAACCTTCTTGCTCTTAAAGCTCTTGAACAAGACTTTGCCGGAAAAATAAAATGTATTTACATAGACCCGCCTTACAATACTGGCGGTGCCTTTGAACATTATGATGATGGCTTGGAACATTCTATTTGGTTAAACTTGATAAAACCCAGACTAGAAGTTTTAAGAAATTTACTGAAAGAGGATGGCACTCTTTGGATTTCAATTGATGCGGATGAAAGTCATTACCTAAAAGTGTTGTGTGATGAGATTTTCGGTAGAAATAATTTTATCGATGAAGTGATATGGCATAGATCTTACGCCCCAATTAATTTAAAGAAAACATTTTCTAGAAATCATGATGCGATTCTAGTATACTCTAAGAACTATCCAGCACTTACTTTGAATAAATTAGAAAGATCTGAAAAATTGAATCAATCGTTTACAAATCCAGATAATGACCCTCGTGGTCCATGGGCTTCTGGTCCAATCCAAGTTGGCCCAAGAATAGAATCAAAGACATATGAAATTATTACCCCAAGTGGAAGAAAGATAGTTCCGCCCCCACAAGCTTGTTGGCGTTATACAAAAGATAAATATTTTGAAATGGTGAAAGACAATAGAATTTATTTCGGTCCAGATGGGAATAATGTCCCTAGAATCAAAAGATTTCTATCTGAGGTAAAAGAAGGTGTAGTGCCCATGACTTTATGGATGAGAGAAGACGTTGGAGATAATCAAGAAGGGAAAAAGGAAATTAAGAATCTATTCCAGAAAGATATATTTGATACGCCAAAACCAGAAAGATTAATCCAAAGAATAATTACCCTGGCGACAAATGAAAATGATTACGTTCTCGATTCATTCCTCGGTTCCGGCACAACAGCCGCAGTTGCTCATAAGATGAACAGAAAATGGATAGGGATAGAACTCGGAGAACACTGTCATACTCACTGCGTTCCACGTCTTCAAAAAGTTTGTGATGGAACAGACCAAGGCGGAATCTCCGAAGCTGTTGGATGGAAAGGCGGCGGCGGTTTCAAATATTATTATCTCGCTCCAAGTTTGTTAAAGCAAGATAAATACAACAACTGGGTTATCAATCCGGAATACAATGGAAACATGCTTGCTTCAGCAATGGCAAAGCATGAAGGTTTCCGTTACCAGCCTGATGAACAAATTTACTGGAAACAAGGACAATCCACAGAAAAAGATTTTATCTACACAACTACACAATTCATAACTGTAGAAACACTCGATAGAATTCACGAAGAAATGCAGAACGGAGAAAGTTTACTCATCTGCTGTAAATCATTCTCCAAAGCTTGCGAAGATCGTTATTCAAACATCACAATAAAGAAAATTCCCAAAATGCTTCTTGGCAGATGTGAGTTCGGCAAAGAAGATTATTCGTTAAATATTATCAACATGCCTGTGGATCCAAACGAACCGGATTTTATACCGAAAGGCTTTAGTGGTAAAAATGAAAAAATAAAAAAGAAGAAAGAGAATGATTCACCTACACTTTTTTCAAAGTAACTATATCATTCTGAAGGAGCATCAAGTCTTGTCATGCTGAACGAAGTGAAGCATCTCAAAAACAGATTCTTTGTTTCACTCAGAATGACAAACAACAATTGTCGTTCTGAAGGAGCTAAGCGACTGAAGAATCTCAAAAAGAAGAAACAGCTACTTGTCATGCTGAATGAAGTCAAAAATCTCTGAGAATTTAGACGATGAGCAATCAATACTATGTTTATATAATGACAAATAAAAATAATACTGTGCTCTATACCGGTGTAACAAATAATCTTGAAAGAAGATTATATGAACATAAAAACAAACTGATAGATGGATTCACTAAAAAATATAATATTAACAAATTGGTTTTTTATGAAACAACAAATAATATTAGTTCTGCCATAGCACGGGAAAAACAAATTAAGGGCTGGCTTCGAATCAAAAAAATACATTTAATTGAAAATACAAATCCTAAATGGAATGATCTTAGCAAAGAATGGGAAAGAGATTCTTCGCCCTCGCGGGGCTCAGAATGACAAACAAAAGATGTTATACCGGAGGTGAACGCAATTGTCATGCTGAACGAAGTGAAGCATCTCAAAAACAGATTCTTCATTTCACTCAGAATGATAGAAAAAAGGAAAATATATGAATAAAAATGTAAACCTTATCCGTAATAGATTAAGTCTTCGTCCTCCACAAGAAGAGAGCTTAAACATCCTTGCAAACCTCGCAGATAAATTGACGTTGAAAAAATTCTTTTCTGAAAATGTCATTCTGAATGGGCGAAGTGATCGTAGAAACGAAACGACAGATTCTTCGCTAGCGCTCAGAATGACAGAAGAAAGCACTGTCATTCTGAATGGGCGAAGTGATCGTAGAAACGAAACGACAGATTCTTCGCTAGCGCTCAGAATGACAGAAGAAAGCACTGTCATTCTGAATCGAAGCTCTGAACGAAGTGAAGAGGCAGCGGAGCGAAATGAAGAATCTCAAACTCCATTAAACAAAAATGATAAACTAAGAGAACAATTCCTAAATGCAGAACTCTCAAAAGTAAAATCCACTTATCCGACCTGCACGGATTTCGAAAGAGCATTTCCTTCCATTTGTTTTTCGCTTGCAACCGGTGTTGGTAAAACCAGATTAATGGGAGCATTTATTGCCTATCTATATTTGGAAAAAGGGATCAAAAACTTTTTCGTTTTAGCTCCAAATCTTACCGTATATAATAAACTCATTGAGGATTTTTCAAATACATCCAGCCCTAAATATGTTTTCCAAGGCATAGGTGAATTTGTAACAAACCAACCTCGCATTATCACCGGTGATAATTACGAACAGATGTCCCAAACAAAACTGTTCGAATCGGAAGTACACATAAATGTATTTAACATCTCAAAGATAAATGCTGAAACACGCGGCGGAAATATTCCAAGAATAAAAAGACTATCGGAGTATCTTGGAGAATCTTACTTTAATTATTTATCCAATCTTGATGATCTCGTATTGCTGATGGATGAATCACATCATTACCGTGCAGATCGCGGAATGGAAGTTCTTAACGAACTAAATCCTATACTTGGACTGGAAGTAACAGCAACTCCTCAAATAGAAAGAGGTGGAAGAACAACCAAATTCAAGAATGTTGTTTTTGAATACTCACTCGCAAAAGCTATTCAAGACGGTTTTGTAAAGGAACCGGCAGTTGCCACAAGAAAAGATTTCGATCCATCACAATATTCTTTGGAAGAATTGGACCGAATTAAATTGGAAGATGGCATTCGGATTCATGAAGCAACCAAAGTAGAAATGTATAAATATTCTTTAGATGCAAAGGTTCGCCTTGTAAAACCTTTTGTACTCGTTGTTTCAAAAGATACTGAGCACGCCGGTAGGTTGAAGGATTTAATAATCTCACAGTCATTCTTCAATGGATACTATGCCGATAAAGTGATGGAGATTCATTCAAATCAATCAGGCGGCGAAAAGGATGAAAATGTTTCCAAACTTCTCTCACTCGAAAGTTTCGATAACAAAATCGAAATTGTAATTCATGTTAACATGCTTAAAGAAGGTTGGGATGTAACAAATCTTTATACAATTATTCCTTTAAGAACAGCCGCTTCAACAACTCTTCGTGAACAAACAATCGGAAGAGGTTTAAGATTGCCTTATGGTCTCAGAACCGGCGTTGATAAAGTTGATAAACTAACAATTGTTGCTCACGATAAATTCCAGGAAATAATTGATGAAGCAAACAAACCTAATTCCATTATCAAACAGCAGAATATAATTGTAATTGATGAAAAAGAGCTAAATCAATCCAAAGAAGTTGTTGTTTCTATATCAACAACTCAGCAGAAATATGAAGAACAGAAAAAGCAGATTGAAACAATTGTAGAACCGGAACAAAAACATAAAGCAACTATTACGCTGGAGGTTACTCGAATAATCAACGAAGTTCTTCCGGAACTCAATAAAGAAAAGGATGTAAAGAATGTCGGTGATCTTAAAAGAGAAGACATTCAGAAGATTGCTCTGGAAATGGTAAAAGAAAAAATCTATTCTGATCCGCAGCAGAATATGTTTGCTAGCGATCTCATAAAAGAAGCTGAACAAAGATATGAAGCGGTTGTTCAAGAATTCACGGAAAACATAATTGAGATCCCGCGCATTACAATTCAGCCAAGCACTGAAATTAAAACCGGATTCAGAGAATTCGATCTTGATACAATTGCGTTGAACTATCAGCCGGTATCGGAAGAAATTCTCATTAAGAAATTGCGTGAACAAGAAAATGATACGGATATTGTTAGAGGCGGTGGTAAAATCATTCTTGATACTCCGGAAAATCTGATTGTAAACGAACTGATTAACTATTCTGAAATAGATTACGATTCACAATCCGAAATCTTATTCAAACTAGCAGCCCAAGCTGTAGAGAAATTCAAAACCTATCTTGATGAAGACGGCTTAAGAAATGTAGTTCAATACAACAAACGGGAAATCGGAAATTTCATATTCAAACAATTAATGAAACATTTTTATTATGAAACTCCTGAATTCGAAAAACCAAACATAGATGTGAAAGCATTCACAAGAATTGAAGAGCATAACTATACCAAATTTACACAAGATTCCATTCGCGATTTCAAGGAAACAATAGTTCCCACATCAGCAATTCCAACAAAAATATTCACCGGATTCAAAAAAGCATATCACACGCTTTATAAATTCGATTCCAAAGCGGAGAAAGATTTTTCAATAATACTTGAGCAGGATTCAGAAGTAAATAAGTGGTTGCGTCCGGCACCAAATCAATTCAAGATTTATTGGCGCCATAACTCAAAACAATACCGCCCGGATTTTGTCGTTGAAACATCAGATAAAATTTATCTCATGGAAATCAAAAAGGAGGGCGACCTTGATGATACTGAAGTCAGGGAAAAAGCAACCGCAGCGAAGGTCTATTGCAGTTTTGCTTCTGAATACAATCTTGAAAATGGCGGGAAAGAATGGAATTATTTGCTGCTTCCGCATACAATTATTCAAGTGAATAAAAGTTTTGAATATTTTAAACACATCAACTGAAACTTCGGACCTCGCTCAATTCACAAAAATTTAATCAGTATAATCATGCTCCTCCCTATCTCATCTCTACTGCATTGCGAAGTTTGACGGGCGGTGAAGAGCGTTTTCTCAATTTCAAATTGAGCATCTCAACGAAAAATGAAAAAGCCATCGCAAAGTAAATGTACCCTTTGCTGATATGCTGATCCAATCCTTCTGCAACAAGAGTAAAACCAATTAGAAGTAAAAATGAGAGTGCAAGCATTTTTAAAGTCGGGCGGTCGTTTATAAACTTGCTAATACTCCCAGAACTGAACATCATAAAAATTACGGAAATAACAACGGCGGCAATCATGATTGAAAGTATCGAAGTCATTCCAACTGCAGTGATGACGGAATCGAGCGAAAACACTACATCGAGAATTAATATCTGTGCAATGATTGAAACGAAGGAAGCTTTCACTTTTGCATCTTTATGTTCTTCTTCACCCTCAAGTTTGTTATGAATTTCGTGCGTACTTTTTCCTATCAAAAAAAGGCCGCCGCAGAGAAGAATTAAATCTCTCCCTGAAATTTCGTTGTTCATAACTGCGAACAAAGGGAAAGTTAATTTCATAATCAATGTGATTGAGAAGAGGAGAGCGATTCGTGTAATCATTGCAAGCCCAAGCCCCGTTAAACGAGCGCGCTCTTGTTCCGCGGCAGGCAGTCGCGAGGATAGTATAGAAATAAAAATTATGTTGTCTATTCCTAAAACTATCTCCAATGCGACAAGAGTGATTAATGCAGGAAGATTTGCGGGATTTAACAATTGCTCCATTTTAGTTCCTTCTTTTTTTTGAATTAAATTGCGTTAAGAAAATTTATAATTGATGAATTAAAATATTTAATCTCCCCAATGAATAAAAACATATTTACAACTTCGTCGTTGATCGCTGTGTTATTTCATTTTAACGGATGCTATTCCAACAATCCTTCTTTGGAGACTGTAAAATCCGTTGATGCAAAAAAATACTCCGGGCTTTGGTATGAAATCGCCCGATTGCCGTTTTCAATTCAAGAAGGTTGCTCTTGTACAACTGCGGAATATCAAATCATTAATGAAGTAGAATTTAGCGTTGTGAATAAATGCTTGAAAGAAGGTGAATGGGATGTTGCGGAGGGAAAAGCTTTCGTAGTGGAAAATTCGAATAACTCAAAATTGCTTGTGCAGTTCTTCTGGCCTTTTAAAGGAGATTATTGGATTATCGATCTCGACGAACAAAATTATAGTTACGCCGTAGTCGGAACTCCGAGCAGAAAATATATGTGGATACTTTCGCGCACTAAAAAATTAAACGACACAATTCTTGCGAACATATTGAAAACTGCGGCGGCAAAGGGTTTTGATACAACTAAATTAATTTTTACAGACCAAACTTGTAACTAAGGATTAAATGAAAAACAAAATTGTTTTAATTACCGGTGCGACCGACGGTATCGGAAAGCAAACTGCATGCGAATTGCTGTTGAAAGATGCAGATGTGATCATTCACGGAAGAAGCGAAACAAAAGCGCGCAACACTGCCGACGAATTAAAATCTTTAACCGGAAGAGCAGATGTAAAATATCTCTTCGGCGATCTTTCTTCGTTAAAAGAAGTTGAAGCGATTGCACAACAATGCAAAGACATCTGCGACATACTTGATGTTTTGATTAACAACGCCGGCGTTTATTTTCATGAACGGGAACTGAGTGCCGATGGTTTCGAACTGACGTTCGCAGTCAATCATCTTGCTCATTTTTATTTGACGAATCTTCTTCTTCCCATTTTAAAAAACACTTCGGCGCCGAGAGTTGTAACCGTGAGTTCGGTTGCTCATTCGAGAGCTAAATTTGATATCGATGATTTAAATGCGGAAAAATTCTTTTCGGGTTATAATGCTTACGCGGTTTCAAAATTATGTAATGTGTTGTTTGCTTATGAACTTGCCGAAAGAGAAAAAAATTTTGGCTTACTTTCCAACGCGCTTCATCCCGGAGTGATTACAACGAAGCTACTTCAAAAGGGATTCAACATGAGCGGCGCATCATTAAAGGATGGTGCGGCAACTTCGGTTTATCTCGCTTCTTCAATTGAAGTCGAGGGAATTACGGGAAAATATTTTTCCGCAAGTAAAGAAACGCAGTCATCGGTTTTAAGTCGCGATCGAAATCTTCAAAAACAACTTTGGGAAGCAAGCGAAAATATGTGCGGGATGAAAGATGTATAACAATACAAAATATTGTTGCACCAACTAAACGGATTTAATTGTTACAGAAGAATCCTTATTAATAACTTTGAACAAACCTCGTAGATGTTTAATTCTTGTAACCAAGTGACTAATCAATAAAAACAATCCTCGTAGAGGATTAACAAAGGAAATATATGTTAATATGATTTTAATCATGGAAGATTATAGTGCCATCCTTCTCAATTAAAGGAGAACAGATTCGCATGATTTTATTTGTTAGAATTTTTTAATCATCGATCTGAATAAAAAAATAATGAATCCTCTACGAGGATTTAGTTATTCATGAAATCTTATATCTACAAAAATAAATCCTCTACGAGGATTATCTTGTTTAATATTCACAGAGAAAATACTGGCAACAATAAATTGAAAATAGATTCAGATAAATTACTGACTCACTTTAGCAGGGTAGTAATTCGAAACCGTTTTACTATTCAGTATGCATTTCCTTTAAACATACCGTTGGTTAATAATAACTTTGAACAAACCTCGTAGAGGTTTAATTGTTGTAACCAAGTGACTAATCAATAAAAACAATCCTCGTAGAGGATTAACAAAGGAAATATATGTTAATATGATTTTAATCATGGAAGATTATAGTGCCATCCTTCTCAATTAAAGGAGAACAGATTCGCATGATTTTATTTGTTAGAATTTTTTTGATCATCGGTCCGAATAAAAAATAATGAATCCTCTACGAGGATTTAGTAAGTCATGAAATCTTATATCTACTTACGACTAAATATTTTTCTGTCACTCACATAGTGATGCCTATGGCAAAAGCCACAACGGCACGAAGAAAAAATTTATGACTCGTTCGTTTATTCAAAACTTCTTTGTGGCGAATATGTCTGATTATATGCGTAACAGGAATTATTGATAAAGATCATCCTTATTTACTTTATCTAACTCAACAAAAAATTCACCGATTTTCATCGTAATAAAATCTAAAAATATTCTTCCTTTTTCCTTTGTTGCATTTGAAGGATTGCCAATACCCGTATCAATTGTGGCTTTTGTCCATTCCCGCTGAGTCCACGCAAGCCCGTTATTCAATGCATCGAGTTTAAATTTATTTTCTTTTCCGTTCCCTGCTTCGGAGAGAGGAAGAACAAGTTGCGGCGCAATTTCCATCATCATACTCGTTTCCATTTCGCCGGCATGATCACCCGGTTCGTCAAAATAATTATTTAACTCCTTCACTTTATACCAATTGATAAGCGTAATTAACAATTGCGGATAAACCAAATATATTTCGCGAATCATCTGCTTGAAATCATTTCCTCCGTGACTATTGATAATAACAAGTTTGTGAACCGAGTGAGCGACGAGCGATTCGCAAATATCTTTCAACACTGAATATTGCGTTGAAGGATTCATGTTGATTGTCATATTAATTTTTAATTGCCCTGTGTTCACTCCGAACGGAATTACAGGAAGAACGATCACCTTTGCCCCCTTATTCCATGCATGTTCTGCGGCGGCGGCGGAGATGTATTCACTTTCGTAATTATCCGTACCGTAAGGAAGATGATAATTATGCGCTTCAGTTGCGCCCCATGGCAATACCGCCACATTAATTTTTTGAGATTGCATTTCTTTCCAATTTGTTTCGGAAAGAATGAATGGTCGTGCTGAAAGATTTGTATTCATAAAAAATTATAATTAGTGTAACAACTTTCTCAAATATCTTTAATTTAAAAGTAAGTTCATAACAAGGAAGGAAATTCAAGATTGCACTGACAATTCCGCACCGCTCCGAACGAAGCGGTTAAAAATCTTTTCATAGAAAATGTTACAATTATTTTTTTGAATACCAAAATACAATCTCTATCTTAAAGAAGTGAATTTAGGTTATACTTTATTTTTCACTATAAACTAAATTCAAAGTTTAGAACTGCCAACTAATAAAGATGGAGATATGCGATGAGAAATTTTCTCGCTCGTACTTTAATTCCTCAGAATATTTTGCGCTTGTTCTGTCTTACTTTTGCTTTGAACACATTAGAGGGTGTTGCTCAGAGCAATGAAACTGTTAAACAGAAATACGATTCGCTTCTTGCGGAGATGAATTATTATGTGGAAACTTATCCCGATTCTGCGAGGCAACTCAGCGAAGAAATTTTGCAGTGGGCTACTAAAACAAATTACAATTACGGCATTGCTTATTCGCTAAATAATATAGGCGAATCGTACTATTGGAAAAGAAACTACGATACTGCCGGCATCTATTATCTTAAAGCATTTTCGCGCGTAAAGAATCAACGAAAAAGTTTTTTGTATGCCCTGACGATCGGAAATTATGCTGAGATAGTCGATAAGCGCGGCAATAAAGACAGCGCGTTCATTTATCATAAAATTTCATTAAACATATTCAAAGAACTGAAATATTATAGATACGCTTCGATGAAAAATTTGCATCTGGCTTTGTGTGAGTGGCGGCGCGGAGAAAATGTTGAAGCTTTAAATTATTATTTCGCCGCGCTTGAAAATAAAAAAGAAATCGGCGACCCGAAAATTGTATCTGCAATTTTAAATAATATGGGAGTAGTTTATTGGCGAACGGGTAATTACGAAAAAGCAATTGAGGCATACAGCGAAGCTCTGTCTTTGCGCGAATCAATCGGTTATATCAAAGGTATTGTCATCACTTCCAATAATATCGGATTAGTATTTTTAAAGTTGAATAACTTTGAAAGCGCATTGGAAAAATTTCAAACGGCACTTAAAGTAGCAAAGCAAAATAATTTTCTGTTCGGAATCGGATACTCGAGTTTAAACATTGCCGATTGGAATTTGAAAAAGAAAAATTATAAAGAAGCAATTCCATTCGCGCAAGAAGCAATCAACGCATACTACAGTTACCGCGAACTAAATTCCGTTTCAATGGCAATGAATTTTCTCGGGCAGGCATATTTCGGTTTGAAAAAGTATGATCTCGCAATGAAGACTTTCAACGCTGCTCTTGATACATCGAAAAAAGTGAACGACAGACATTCCCGCTTGGTTACGCTTCAAAATATTGCGCAAGTCTTCATCGAACAAAATAATTCCGCAGAAGCAATAAAGCGATTGTTTGAGGCACAGCGTTACGCCGAATTCGAAAAAGGAAGAGACTTGCTTTTAGAAAATTATAAATTGTTATCGAAAGTGTTCGAGCTATCGGGTGATATAATACGAGCATTTGAATATGAAAAAAAATATTCGCAGTTAAAAGATAGTTTATCTTTTAATGAATTGGGGAATCGACTCGCCGCGTGGAATGTCAGTTACGAAATGAAAAAACAAGCTGAAGAAAATCTTCAACTTAAATCGGAAAAAGAATTTGCAGCACTAAAGTTGGATAATTTAGAGATACGTCAGCGAATTTTAATTTTCGTAATCGCCATTGTTTCTATATTCGGAATAGTTCTCGGAGTTTTGCTTTTATACATTAGAAAAATTTCGCGGCAGTTGTTACTGAAACAATTAAATCTTGAAAGAAAAAATAAACAGCTGATTGAAGCAAAGATGAGCGCAGAGCGTGAGAAAGAAAAAGCATTGCTTGCGAGTAGACAGAAAAGTGAATTAATTAGTATAGTTACGCACGATCTCAAAAATCCTTTAACAAGCATTCGCGGTGCCACGCAAACCATACTTGAAATTTCGGACGACCCAAATGTTGCCAAAGAGATGCTTCCGCTTATTCTTGAATCGTCGAACAATATGCTCAGCATGATAAATCAACTTTTAGAAAATAGTAGAAGAGAGAGTGCGTTGCTCTCAATCAATAAAAGAAACCATTCCATTGTTGAATTGTGCGCACAAATTATTTCGGTCAACAGAGCGCAGGCAGATAAAAAACGTCAGCAAATTTTCTTCTTTAATAAACTTGATGATAATGTCATTCTTCATATCGATAAACAGAAGATCACTTCTGCAATCGATAACCTTATCAGTAATGCAATTAAATATTCTCCTATTAATTCCAAAATTGAAGTAACTATTTCTTTGGAAGATTCGAAAGTAAGAATTTCATTTAAAGATGAAGGACCGGGATTGACAGAAGAAGACAAACAAAAAGTTTTCGGGAAATTTCAAAAACTTAGCGCCAATCCAACCGGCGGCGAATCTTCTACAGGATTAGGATTATCAATAGTCAAACAGATTATTGAACTTCACCACGGTAAGGTTTGGGTGGAAAGTGAGCTCGGAAAAGGGAGCGAATTTATTTTCGAGTTACCGATAATTAAATCCGCTGCGTTAGTTGAGCAAGATTAGTACGAAAAATTTTTTTTTACGTCTCAGCGGTAAAAAAATGCTTCGGCGAATGAGGTGAAGTGTATGTTTAAGTGTAAGTGTAAGTGTAAGTGTATGTGTATGTGTAAGTGTCGTTTTGTTAAAAATAAAAAGCCCCGAAGAATTCCGGGGCTGAATCAATTCATCGATTAAATTTCTTTACTTCATAAAAACAAATTTCTTCGTGGCAGAAAATTCACCGGATTGCAATTGATAAAAATATACTCCGCTTGGTAATTGATAATTGAATCCCGATGCATCGGGAGATAATGGATAATTATGATAACCGGCTTCTTTCCATTCGTTGTTAATCAATGTTGTAACTTCATTTCCAAGGACATCAAATATTTTTAATACAACATTGCCGGACGCTGAAAGCTGGTAACTGATTACCGTTGACGGATTGAACGGGTTCGGATAATTCTGATACAACTGAAATTCGTTAACCGATAAATTTCTCTCATCAACACCGGTCGGTTGTTCCTTCACGCTAAATGTCTGCGTAACAAATTCATTTGGATTGTTTAAGTTCCCAACCATGAGTGTTACCGAGGCGTTTCCTTTTATGCTATCGCTAAAGATGTGAAGTGAAAAATCGAGAGTATCGCCGGGAGGAATTGGTTGCTCGCCAAAATCGGTTGTTGACGCAACGCTGTCAATAAAAAAAGCAAAACAGTTTTGCCCGAAACAAAGTGAACTGTACCAATTTCCCGGAATATTATTTCCTATTCGAACAACAAAAACACTCACGGGGGATGAAGAGATATTCACAATCGGCGCTTTGAATGCGATATCCGAAAGCGGTGCAAAAATCATCACCGTATCGTGCGGTGCGAATGAAAATGTTTGTGCAAAAGAAATTTCTGCACAGACAAATATTAAAATTGTTACGAACAAGTTTTTCAAATAATCACCTTTATTTAAGAAGAATTAATTTTTTCGTTTCTGAAAAATCACCGGCTTTCAAAGTATAAAAATAGATTGAACCGGAAAGCTGGGCGGCATTGAAATCGATGCTGTGCATTCCTGCGGTTTGTGTTTCATTTACAAGATTTACAACTTCATTTCCGAGCACATCAAAAACTTTTAAACTAACAAAACTTTCAACGGGCAGTTGCCAGTTAATTTTTGTCGTTGGGTTAAATGGATTCGGATAATTTTGTTCGAGAGAAAATTCTTTCGGAATATCAACAAGTACTTCAATCATATTGCTGAATTCAAATTTTCCATCGAGATCAATTTGTTTTAACCTGTAAAAATAATTGCCGTTATCAACTGCATTGTCGGTGAATGAATAAGCATTTTGTTGTGTTGATGTGCCTGCGCCTTTTACAAATCCGATTGTCGCAAAATTTTCTCCGTCAATCGAACGTTGAATTTCAAACCCGTGATTGTTGATTTCGGAAGCGGTTTCCCAACCAACAACAACACTGCCATCAACTACATTTGCCGTGAACGAAGAAAGTTCAACGGGAACGATATTGCCTTCTAAAGTCCACTTCTCCGCTTGCTGTATTTCGCTCGTGTTCAAAGTTGTCCCTTGTTTGAAAACAATTATTTTCAAATATGAATGTGTTGCGTCAATGTTACCAGGAACGGCATAATTAAACTCGGACGTTAATGTTACTCCTGCATTCCAATTTTGATCTGTGTTGATTACATCGCCGGTGTAAGTATTAATCACGCTTCTTACAACATGGTTGTGTTCGTAAGTTGAATTACCCGGACAAGATGAGTTACCGGTTTGGGGATAGTATAAACGATCTTCGGTGATAATTAAATTTATTTTGAATGTACCTGAAAGATTTGCAAGCGGAGTTGTAAATGCGCGAACATTTAAGTTTCTCGTAATCGGATCGTACGTTTTGAAAATTGTGATTGAAACAGTTGCGGGAATGTTCAATCTGTTTTGCAACGTACTTTGCCAGAGAGAGCGAGAAATCGGTGCAGATGTTCTGTCAACTATTCCTGTCGGATAAGCGGAGAATCCGAGACCGGAAAGAATACTATTGCCGCTGAATGTACTCCACGGATCACTGCTTGTATTTGCTGGTCCGTGATAACCGATTACAATTGCATTTGGTATTGCAGGCATTATGCTCTGCGAAATAATTGAATGTCCGCATGGACACCACTGGCACCATGCACCCGTGCAATATTCCAGCACAGGGTTTCTCAAAGTCTGTGTAAAACTTTGGACGAAGAAAAAAAGAACCAGTAAAGTAATTTTTTTCATGTTTACTCCTTTATGTTAGTTAGTTATAGTTTGATATACTTCTTTTGTGCTTGTATTCTGAACATAAACTATCAACTTCAAATATGATTTATTCCATGATGGATTTATTGTCGTCGAGAAGTTGAAAGAAGAGGGAACGTTTATCGCGATTGACGCAAGACTTGTTCCTGAAGGAGAAGGAATAATTTCACGCATGATGTTGTAAAATTTTGTTTCTCCGTTACTTCCGGGAGGAGTAGAATATTCGATGTACGTTTCGGTAAGAACTGCATTCAAAACTAATTTTGAAAGATCAACTCCTGCCGTATCAATTATGGTTGCTAAAATTGTGAATGAAAGTGTGTTTGCGATGGTTGTATCATCAAGTTCTAAAATAAATTTTGGTGTTGTGGTTAATCTTTTGTTAATGGAATCTTTAACGGCAACTGAATCGGAAGAAATTGGTTTCATCATTCCGTCAATTCTTGTTGAAGGCGCAGAAAAAACATTGTAAAAAGAAATTCTAGAACTGCTTGCAGGAGTGTTCGCAAGATAAAAAGGATCAATCGGTGAAGGAAAGTTTGTCGGATATTTTATCACTGCTATTTGCGCATCGCTATAATTTTTCTTTACTGCTTCAAGAATTAAATTCGAAGTTACGCAGGGAACGCAACTCACGTTTGCAAAATCTTCCACGAGTACAATCTTATTCACTGCGGGTTGCAATGTAAAGTTAAGATTAATCGTGCTGTCTTTTATAATGCCGACGCTTAAAGAAGTTTGTGCGTAATTACTTTTTTTTAGTGTGATAGTATGGTTGCCGGTAGTTGCAATTATTGTATCGGGAGTGAATTTCGAAGTTGAAACATTATCCAAAAATATCTCGGCACCGGTTACATTCGAACTGACAAACACTTTTCCATAGTCGGTTATCACAATGACTTCCGTCGGTGGATTAGTTTTGCAACCGGAGATAAAAATTATTGCAGGTAAAAATATTTTACAAAAGAATTTAAACAAATTAGTCTCGTTAGTTTTTGAGAATCTGCTTTTTTAAGCAGTGAAAAAATAGCAAAAGTTCAATCAAATTCATAAAGGGAATTTTATCTCCGCCGAGTATCTGTTCCAAATAAATATTTTTATGTGGGAAACAATCCACTTGATATCATTATATCCTTAACAAAAAAACACCCAACGCTAAAATCAGATAATCCATCTGAAGTTACGCAGCCGTTTGAATTATCATATTTTCGTAACTATCACAAGTAGAATTAGAACACTGATAACGCTGATTTTAATCGATACTCACAGATAGTAATCTGTGTAAATCAGTTATATCTGTGTCATCAGCGTGCTATTTGGAGTTTTGCATAACTTCGGTTACTTATCATATTTCTATAGTTCAACATTTGGAACATATCTTAATAAATTTTTGAATTTCGCTTGCTTGCGAACATTTAATATATGTTCTGGTACATTTATTTTTTAATCAGCTTCCACAAGAATTACTTTAACTGGTACGGCGGGAAAATGTCTTTTTAATCTTTCAATATCATAGACAAGCTGTTCACCGTATGAGACTCCACTTGACATTTCGCTTTGAAGTGCGTGAGAGGGAACTATTTCAACTCCAACCTCCGCTTTATTTTCATTAAAGAAGTATTGGAATTTTGCCTTATCATAAAACATAAAAGCATACTTACCAAACTGAACTTCAACTAAAACTTTTTCTTTTACAAAATCTATTTGTTTGAAAGCTCCTTTAATTTGAACATCGCTGTTTGGAATTGTTATCGTATAAGTATCTCTTAATTCATTGAATCCTTTTTTGTTAAAAGCCTCTTTGAATTGTTGATTCATTTCGGTGGGAGAATAAAGTGCCCTCCCGATCATCGTTTATTCTTTGCTAATTTTTGTTTTTGAAGATTTAACATGTTTGATAACATCGTAAATCTGTTGATTGAACTTTGGATAACGGACTTGTAGAATTTCGCTTCCGCCGAGATGAGAATATTCATAAACAACGTTCATAAATTACCTTCAAAAATTTGGAAAAAGAGATGTTGGGTTGTTTCCAACGCTGACCTTCTTTGGTGGAATATATTTTTCTTTTGCGTTTGGGTCAAACACAGGGCGCTCCATTGGTCTAACCAGCAATTCACCTTCAATAGCAAGATTTATTCTTTCTTTTGCAACTTTATAGTACTCAGGTAATAATTCGGCACCAATAGATTTTCTTGAATGAATTATTGAAGCGATTTGAGTTGTTCCAACACCCATAAATGGGTCGAAAGTCCAATCGCCTTCGCCAGTCATTGAAAGAATTAACCTTTCAATAAGTTCAATAGGGAACTGTGCAGGGTGAATAGTTTTTTCAATATGATTTGATTTAACATTTGGAATATCCCAAACATCCGAAGGATTTTTTCCGAGCGGGTTACCGGAGAGTTCCCCTTTTTTTGGTCCTTTAAAATGTCGCTTATTTGGATATTTAGATGGAATCCTAACAGCATTCAAATTGAATATGTATTCATCTGATTTTGTGAACCAAAGGATTACTTCATAACGTCCGGAGTATCTTTTACTTGCGTGCAAACCATGACCGAAATGACAAACAATTCGATTACGTAATCTGAGATTTAGCTCATTGAAAATAGGATAGAGTAATATATCTAACGGAATAATTTCTCCGTTGTCAACATAATTCCCAACTTGCCAACAGATGCTACCGTTTGGAGATAAAACTCTTACGCATTCTTGTATTACTTTCCTTTGTGAAGCTAAGTACTTGTCTAATTTTTCTCGCTTCTCGTATGATTTACCAATATTATATGGCGGAGATGTAACTACAAGTTTTACAAAATCATTTGGAATTTTTTCTAAGATTTTTAAACAATCTCCATTGAATAAAACTACATCAGCTTGGGGATTGAATTTCTCTGATATCTTCATAAATCGCTAAAATTTTCTTAACAAAACTTGATCTAAAATACGAAAATCAAAACAAATTTTTGTCGTAATGTTTTTCATAAAAGAAGTAACATAACTATTACTTATCCCACCGAAAATCCACAAAGTATGTAAAGCCGTCGAGCATACGATATTTAATCAACAAGTTAAATTTTGGTTCATGAATCATAATCTTTCTCGGGGTAGTGACCCCATTTTTATTTTCCATATTTTATTTCCGATAAGCCAAACAGAAATCCTGTTAGCAACCATCCTTCTTCTATTCTACCGCCCCTTCGGTGTATGCTATGATTTTTTTCTTTCCGTCGATTTTTATTTTTATTCCAATCGGAACGGGGATGGTTTGTTTTACATGACCGTGCGGAAAGTTTTGTACAACGGGAATTTTTAATTTACCTGTATATCCATCGATGACTTCACTCAAACGTAGCGTACGTTTTTCTTTGTCTGTTTCTTCGCAATCGGTGAACTGCCCAAGTATTAAACCGCTGATTTGCCGTAACACATCGGCATTTCGAAGTTGTGCAAACATTCTATCCACGCGGTAAGGAAGTTCTCCGATATCTTCGAGTAATAAAATTTTGTTATATAGCTTTGGAATGAAACGAGTGCCGAGTTGCGATAACACAAGCGCCATATTTCCGCCGATGATTTTTGTTTCAACAGATTTCGCAGAAGAAAAAATCATTTCCTCATTTGCAGGAGGAGCGATAGTGCCTATTTTTTTAGAAGAAGAAATCACCCGCCAAAAATTTTCTTCTGTGTAAGGATTAACTTCATTCCAAAAATCCACCGCGAGCATTGGTCCTGCGAAAGTGACAATCCTGCACTGTTTTAAAATTGCAAGATGTAGTGCCGTAATGTCGCTGTATCCGCAAAATATTTTCGGGTTCTTTCTAATTAAATCATAATCAAGTTTATCAAGCAGGCGGGGAGTTCCATATCCGCCGCGCACGCAAATTATCGCGCTAATATTTTTGTTTGAAAACATTGAGTGAATATCGTGCAACCGTTGCTCATCCGTTCCGGCGAGATAGCCGTAATATTTTCCGACATTTTTTCCGACTTCAACCTTGAATCCGAGTTTTTCAAAATAGCGCACGCCCTTCTCAATTCTGGTTAAATCGTCGGGCGAAGATGCAGGAGATATAATTCCGATTACATCACCTTTACATAATTTTTTTGGTTTAATCATTTTCATAAAATTTAAAAAGCAACCTGGCAGTTGATAAGAATTTGATGATACTTGAATTCTGATTTATCAGTGTTGACGGAATAATTCATTTGAAATTCCGTTGCGGAAGTCGGCCAAACATTATAGCCGAGAATAAAATAGTTTGTCTTTGTTCCGCCGTCAGGTGAATAAGAATCATATCTTGCGAGCAATTGCATGTTATCTTTCACCATATATCCCCCCGTGATATGAAAACCGTTATCGGTAGCGGATGCGTTTGCAAATTCTTTTTTGTTTGAAATAAATTCGGAGCTGATAAATAGCTTATCCATTTTAATTCTCATATCTCCGCCGAAACTTAATTGATCTTCATTTCCTCCGCTAACGCTATTTTTTGTGTTAGCGATATTCACTGCAAAGACGTAGCTGTTTGCTTCCTCACTTTTCGCATAAACTAATCTTCCCACGTACATCAAATGTTTGTTGTTATTAAAATTATTAATTCCGTTACCGTTAAAGATACCTACGGAATATTTAAAAGTATTGCCGTACAAATTTCCGCGCGATTGAATGCCGGTCTGCCTTCCGAGCGAAAGCAGTGTTGCGGCTTGTGAGCGGGCTACAAAATCCAATTTGTTTTCGGAAATTAAATACTCACTGCTGAAGGGTGCTTTGTATTGTCCAATATCTATTATAAAATTATCAGAAAATTTGTAGTGCATTTTTGCATCGAGTAATTTCGGTGATTGAACAAAATTTACCCAAAATAAATAGCCGTAGTTTTTGTCCAATTCTCCCGAAAGCCGCAAACGGAGATTTGAAGTGTAAAACCCGTTGTAACCACCGCTTCTTTCGCCGATATAACTTCCGTGAAATTGAAAAAGGAATCCGACATTGAAAGATTTTGTTTGAAAGTTATCTTTGAGTTGTTGTAGTAATGGTTCTTCCTGCGCAAAAGTTTGCACACAAAAAACAGCGATGATGAAAAAATAGATGCTTAAAAGTTTCATGTTTTCCTTTTGTGAATTGTGTCTCAATATTTTTTTACTTCGGCTGCAAAATACAAATTAATGATTTCTTAACGGCGAAGTAAGTCTTCATTTTGATGTTTCATTCGGCTCTTGCATCGATGGTTTGGTTCTCGTCGATGTAAAAATGATCAAATCGGAAAAGAGAAGAAGATATATTGAATCGCGAGAAGAAACTGCGGCAAACATTTTGTTCAAACTCCCACAACTTCCGGAAGTTAAAGTAGTGTGATGAGGAGTGTTAGTATTCAAAATAGTATGAGCTTTAATAGCTCGCTGAGAGGAATTAAAAATTACAAATTACAAATGAATGGTTTTGAATTGTGAATTGAAAATTGAGTTAGAGCTTCGAGTTTCTAAGTGCTTTGCGTAAGTGGGTTAACTTCCTTTTTTACCACTGAGTCACCAAGCGCACTAAGTTACACTAAGCGAATCGTGCGTGGGAAGAATTAAAAATTACAAATTAAAAATGAAGTTCACTTTGCGTCTTGGCGTCTTTGCGGTGAAAAAAAATTGGCTCAGTGTTCCTGAGGGAATAATTAAAAATCAAAAATGAAGTTCCCTTTACATGCATCCCGTAAAAAATTTCTCCGCCGTTACAAAAGCGGGTTGATTAGCGGTTGCTGAGTATTATTTTTTTATGACTTACTTAAATCTTGAATTAGCTTTTGAATTTTTATTTTTAATGCAGGTAAATCATTTTGAGCTGTTTCCCAAACTACTTGAATATTCACTCCAAAATAATCGTGAATAAGTATGTTTCGCATTCCACCGATTTCACGCCAAGGAATTTCTTGCGATTGGGTTTTTACTTCAGCCGGGATCTTATTGCTCGCTTCTCCAATAATTTCAATAACTCTAATCAATGCAAATTGTGTCTTTTCATCTTTACTAAAATCTTCATACGACAGGGCATTGATGAATGCGATACCTTTACTTATAGCATCATGAATATCGGTGAGATAGTCTATATAATCCCTTTTATTTTTCATACAGCAATTATCTCTTCTAAAATATTTTTTCCGATTCTCGGTTTTAATGAATCCTTCATTACTAAATCAACATTTATTTGCAACTTATCGGAAAGATAATTTTTAAGTTCAACAAACTTTAATAAAGTTGGTACTTTTGAAAATGATACGAGAATATCTAAGTCACTATTAAAATTATGTTGGTCTCTGGCATACGAACCAAAAACTCCTATTGAAGCTACTCCATATTTATGACTAATGTATGGAAGTAGATTCCGAAGTATTACTAATATTTCATTTAAATCCTTTTTCATAGAATAAAAATGCTATAATTTATTTACTTATTCAACCACAATTTGCAACGAATAATGCCGTGGTTTTCACCCGTCCGCTTCTATCAGTAAAGACGAAATAAAAAATCCACGCAGATGATTTATGAATTTTTTGTTCATAGTGAAAGTTATTTCTTTAATTGCGAACTTTAGCAGAGGTTAAATCCTTTTAGTAATGATATTTGCATTGGATAAAATCTATTTTACTATCACTTATAACATAGACAATTCGATGCTCTTGAGTAATTCTTCTTGACCATACGCCGCTAACCAAATATCTAAGCGGCTCTGGCTTGCCAATCCCATCGAACGGATCTCGCATTATTGCTTCGACAAGTTCTAATATTCTCAAGGCAACTTTACGGTCTGTTTTCACCCAGTACGCTAAATCTTCTCTAAAATCTGAATGAAATACACTTAAGCGTTCCTTTACGATTTTATTTTTCAAGACCGAATTCCCGTTTCAGTTCTTCAACGGTTTGGGAAATCTCTACATTTTCTTGAACCTTCAATAATGATTTTAGCAACCTTTGGGCATTTTTAGGCGAGCGCAATAGATGCGCCGTTTCAAGAATGCTGGATAATTCACTTTCTGAAACCAGCGCAACGTTCTCAGCATTTTTACGGTTAATAATGACGACTTCTTTATTGTGCGAAACCTCATCCAAAAGTTTTGCGAGATTAGCTCGCGCTTGTGTATATGTTACACTGATTGACATTTTTCATACCTTTCTTATTGTACAGATACAATGTACAGACATAAATAGAATTTTATAATCAATATTTGGCAAACTTCGCGCAGTAAAACGGCGTGCCTTTCACCCGCTCGTCCCAAACAGCAATGACGAAAAAAAACAACGCAGATGATTTATGAATTTTTTGTTTGCCATGAACACCTTGAAAAAGTTAGCCGGAACAGCTTGCCTCGACTTGTCGTGGGAATACTGCTTTGAACAAGGAATTAAACTTTACGAACAAAATATCTGGCACAGCCATCCCTTTGGGAAAAGAACGCAAACTTAAATGCTTACATAAACACCCCGAAAGCTTTCGGGATCGGACTTACTCTCTCTCCACAGGCGCAGGAGTGAGTTCATTAGTATTTGTTTGTTATATGCGTTTTATTTTATCATTTCAAAGATTCTGCTTAATGCATCTCGATAAGAATTTAATATTTTCTTCCAAGCATCTGATGGATTCTGAATAGGATATTCAATTTGGAAATATGTATGAGCTTCTTGCACTCCATCAATATTATCGCTGTGAATGGGATACATTTGACGAATACGATTAAGATTTCTCAGCGTAGTTATAGCGACTGCATCATAATTAGCAAATGTTTGCAAATATATTTCTAATAAAGTTATAGTTCTATCATTTCTATTCTGATTGCCAGTTAATGATCTTAATAATTCCTCATTCAAATTTGTCGCAAATAACTTGAGAGCACTAACACGATATACAAAATCTTCAATATTATTAGCACTTCTAAACATTTGAAGAATGTCTCTTTCTTCAGCATATTGAATTAATTTTTTTCCGTGTCTTTCTTTTATAATAGCATTAATAAAATCTCTTAAGTCAATAACACTTGATGCTAATTGTAAAAGTGAAGAATCTTCCATTACTCTTTCAGTTACTTCAAAATCGGTTGAAGTACCAACTTCCATTATTATTCTTTCGGATTGAAATGGACATTGATTTGGGTAATTTACACTAGTAATTTCCAATTCTTGATATTCTTGGATAATACCATCTTTTACTTTTTGAACAAGTTCTCTTTTTCCATATTCATAGCAAATTTTTGAAAAATTAATATTAGGTTGTCTTCCAAGCCATACTGCTTCCATCGTCCCAGAAATACCAACTTTTATTCTGTGTTGGGAAGTATAATAATTTTCTTCTGGCATCCCAATCAACGAAATATCAACAAGTGAAAATCTATAAAGATAATCACTACCATCTCGAGTGCGTGGTAGTTCTCTTGCTTCAACTAATTTTAATCTTTTATTCATATTTTACCTTAGCATATAACGATGTTGCCGCTAACCGGCAGCCCCAAATAGCAATGCCGAAAAGCTACAACTACTTTCATTTATAAAAATGTTTCTTAGAACAACCTACCTTAAAGATTAACTTAACTTTGCAAATGCAACTTTATAATTACACAAATGCCGCACTGAAAAACGCTGTCCGTGTTGAGTCCACAATAATGGCGTTGCCA
>CAYMUL010000023.1:0-45060 GCA_964393605.1 uncultured Ignavibacteriaceae bacterium
CACTATTGTGCAATTTTAATTGGCGATACTCGTAAAGCGCAACACTATGTACCGCTATCAACATATTTACTTCTTACATTTCTTAAATCAGGATTTATTTTAAAGGAAGAGATTATTAAAGCGCAGCATAATTGCGTGTACTCAAAAAAGTGGGTTAAGAGTGCGGAAAAGTATAACTTTTACTTAATCATGCATGAACATTTATTTGTTTTTCGCAAACCCGCAGAAGCAGAGAAACTTACTAAAAATAAATATTCCTCTTACAACGAAATATTTTTTTAATTCTTCAATACGTAAAATGTTTTATCTGTTCCCCTTTAGCACCGATGTCGGTCATCGCGCTAATTCCAATATCGAGATGCATCGCCACAAATTTTTGAGTAACAAGTTTATCCGACTCTTCCGTTTTCACTCCTTCGGGCATCATCGGAATATCGGAGACGAGTAAAAGCGCACCGCGGGGAATTTGATTCACATATCCGACGACCAATATTGTCGCGGTTTCCATATCGATTGCTATCGCCGAAATTTTTCGTAAATAGTTTTTAAAATCATTATCCCACTCCCAAACTCTTCTGTTAGTTGTGTACACAACGCCGGTTCTGTATTCCAATTTTCTCTGAAGAATTTTTTGGGAAACAAATTTGTGCAATTTAAAAGAAGGCAAAGCGGGAACTTCGATTGGCATATAATCATTGCTTGTACCTTCGCCGCGCACGGCGGCAGTCGGTAAAATAAAATGACCGATTTCGGTAGAACGTTTCAAACCGCCGCACTTACCGAGGAATAAAACACCTTTCGGTTGACGCGCAATTAACAAATCCATAATAGTAGCGGCGTTCGCAGAGCCGATACCGAAATTTACAATTGTCAATCCTTTCGAGTTTGTCGCCGTTTGCATCGGTCTTCCGATGCCTTTGATGTCGCACTTGAATTTTTCGGAAAAATCAAAAACATAGTTTGTGAAATTTGTGAGCAGGATGTAATCGCCGAACTCATCGATAGTTGTGCCGGTGTAACGCGGCAGCCAATTTTTTGCAATTTGTCTTTTAGTTTTCAAAAATGATGCCGATTAAATTAATCTATCTCGAATGAAGCAGTAACGACGGAAGTAATTTCTTTTTCGATAGAAGAAACATCATTCATTCCGTAATCGCTAATCATGGTTGAAAGTTTCGGAGTGATTTGCAAAACTCCCATTCTTGCATTTCTCATATTACCGAGCGAGCCGCCGGTAGCTTCGGCAATTCTTTGCGCTCGGATCATCGCATCTTTAGCGGCTTCTGCCTGTATTTCAATTTTTATCTTTGCAAGATTCGTGTAATGATATTCCGGCGGATCGACAATAACATTCACTCCTTTTTCAATTAATGAAGTCAACTCGAGAGATATCTTTTTAATCAATTCAACATCGTTCGATTTAATTTCGAAACGTTGATTGTAATTGTACGATAAAATTCTATTCGTAGAATAACCTTGAGCATTGTACTCATACGTGGGATAACTATTCATCGTTTGATATTCTAATTTCTCTTTAGCAAAACCTTTTTCGTTAAGATATTTTTCAAGCGCAGGCTTCTGTTGAATGAGCAATCGATAAGCATCTTGCGCGGTGAAAGCCGAAGAGCTTATTGTTCCGCGCAAAATTCCGAGATCGGAAATGATTTCCATCTTCGCCGAACCTGTTACGGTTATCGTCTCATTTGCTTTTGAATTACTTCTCCACGTTACGGAGAAGATGATTCCAACCAATAACAACGCGGTTGAAACAAGTATTGAGGGTAATAATAAATTATTTTTTTCAAACATATTTTCTTCTCTCATTTCAGAATTAACATTTTGTTGGTTGCGGTAAAATTTCCGGCGCGTAGTTGATAAAAATAAACGCCGCTCGGAAATTGAGAATTGAGAATGGAGAATGGAGAATTGAGCCCCGATGGATCGAGAGAGAATTGAGTATGATAAACACCCGGTTCTTTTTCTTCATTCACAAGAGTTGCAACTTCATTTCCAAGTACATCATAAATTTTTAATGTAACATTGCCGGACGTTGAAAGCTGATAACTGATTATTGTTGTTGGATTAAATGGATTCGGATAGTTTTGGTACAACTTAAATTCTTTCGGAGTAGAATTATCGTCAACTTCAATTGCTATTTCATTTGAATATGAAAATGAACCGTCCAAATCTACCTGTCGCAATTTATACTTCAAGGGAAGAATAAGGGTAGGATTAAGATTATGATTATGAGTAGGAAGTTGTTCGGCATTATCGACAAAAGAATAATTTTGAATTTCGGTTGTCGTTCCGTTTCCTTTCACAAATCCGATTTTCTCAAACTCCTGATTTTCCGTAGAGCGCAGAATTTCAAATCCCAAATTATTTTTTTCGGAAGAAGTCGTCCAGTTCAATTCAACATTTCCGTTATCGAATCTGCCTATGAATGATACGAGTTCGACCGGCACGATTGCATATTCATAAACCGCAATATCATCAACGTACCAGCCATCTTTATGTTGCGAGCCATCAGTACGAAGTTTAAAACGAATTAAAATATTTTGCCCGATAAAATTATTGAGATTCATTTCTTCTTTCACCCAATCGGCTCTCGTGCCGTCGTAGAGCGGTTGCCCCGGCGGTTGAAAACTTCCTGTGCCCGGCTCTGTGTATCTTCCGGCGAGCGCAGTCCACGTTGAACCATTATTCGAAGAAACTTCAACCTGACCATAATCCCAATTTGCTTCGATGTCATACTTCGTCCAGAAAGAAAGTTTTGGCGAAGTTGAATTTGTTAAATTAATAGGAGAGGAGAGAGTCATTGTAACAGTTGCATTTGCAACATAGTTTCCTGATTTGCTGTCAGTGTAAGAATTAGGAGAAGAAACAAAACTTGTTGTAGTCGCTTCCCACTTTGGCGATGAAGTTGGCGTTGCGGTTATCGTCCAAAATATAGATGGATTATTTGTCGTGTCAACAAATTTATAAACCGCAGTTCCGATAAAAAGTTTTACGGTATCTTTTGAAAGTTCGGTTCCGTTTAATGAAGTTGTAACGAGTAATTTTATTTCTTCGGCTAAAGGCGCGAGCGTTGAGATGGTGAATTGAAACGGCGCGGCAACGGTAACTTCACTTCTTGCGGTAATTGAATCAGCTTGTACTGACGCGCTTTGTACAGTAACATATTGGCTTAACGATGTGAGCGTTGCTTGAATATTATAGCCTGTGGACAAACCAAAATTTTTCAAAATTGGATTCATCGTAACTTGATCGCCGGGATTAAAAAATTGTTGATGAAAATCCGCTCCTTTGTATTTTACAAATTCGCCGGCGACGAAAGCGTTGTACATATTTGCGCCAAGACTTGCCTGCGCTATCGGAAAAATTCTACTTTGTTGCGGCCAAAATCCATCTGATGAAGAACCGATTTCCATCGTGTATCCGAAAATTTTATTCTTCGTTGTTTGCTCGCCGTAAAGCCAATCGCGCGCGCTTCCGTTCGAATTGTAACCGAGAATTTGACTTCCCGTTCCATAAACAAAATTATTGTACGATGCCATTGCGGCGCAGTACTCGAGATACGTCGGCGCATCGGGGCAGGCTAAATCGATATATCCCCACGGATACAAATATGCGTTTTGATATGAGTGCATATTTAAATATGTCATCATCCTTTTTGTGTTGATGAAAATTTTTAATGAATTTGTTTCCGGCTCGGAAAATGCAAACGGACCGCGGTAAGTATCGCTCGTGGGATCGGGACTGGAGCCGCTATTATCATAGCCCCATTGGTAGCCGTAATTTCTGTTTAAATCTACGCCGTAACTTCCGCTGTTGTTTCTTCTATTCTTTCTCCACATTCCGCCGCCGCCGGAATTCGTCGAGCGGTTATATTCGTAGCCGTCCGGGTTGAGACACGGAACGAAAAACATTTCGCGGTTATTTACTAGATAAGTTGCGTTCGGATCGCTTCCATAATTTTCCAGCAAGCTCCACATGAAATACATCAGCGTTGCCATCGATTGCGGCTCTCGCGCATGAATCAGCGCATCGTAGCCGACTTGAGGCTCGTTCTCGGAAACATTCGGGTTATCGGAAATTTTCACCGCCCAAATTGTTCTTCCTTCGTGCGTTGTGCCGATAGAAAATTTTTGCGTAATGAGATTTGGAAAATGCGCATACATCGAATCAAGGCTTGCAACAATTTCAGTGAAAGTATAATATCCTCCCATCGAACCAAAACCAAAACTCTCTACTCCGAATTCTTCTTTACTCTGTTGAATAAAATTCGCTCTCTCCGTTTCGGTTAAAGTCGGAAGTGAATTGTAATATAAATCCCAATCATCAATTAAAACTTCAAAGTTATAAGTAGTTAATTGAAGCCGTTCAAATTCGTCATCGCTGACAAAAATTATTACCGAGTTATCTTTAGAAAATTCGGCGTGTTCGAAAGAGAGACCGATATTTCCAAGTTCAACGGCATCTTTCTTTATATCGTTTAAGAAAATCTTAACTTGTTTGTGGCTCTGTGTAAAAATCATCGTAGAACAAATAAAACAGAACAGTAAAATTCTTTTCATTAATCAAATCCTTTAGTGAGAAATTTCAATTGAAGTAATTAAAATTAAATGATTTATTTTAAACAGAATAATGAAAAATTTTACAAAGTTAAATTTAAATAGTTGATCATAGTCAATGAACCACCTAAAATATATTATAATAAGTATCGCGCTTAATTTTCTGATGCTTGCGCAGGTTGTAGATGAAAGCTGGAAAATCTATGACGATTCCGAAGTTGCAAGAATAGAAATTACAATCAATCCTTCCGCACTTTCGTGGATGTACTCTAATGTGCAAAGCGATTCCGTTCACCCGATAACAATTCGTTTCAAGAATAAGTGGATTGATCAAACAATTCAATCTGCCGGTATGCGTTTGCGCGGGAATACTTCGCGCGATTCTCAAAAAAAATCTTTTAAAATTTTATTCGATACTTTTCAAAATGATTTTGTTTTCTTCGGTGTAAAGAACTTAAACCTAAACGGCGAGCATAACGATCCTTCAATCATACGCAGTAAAATTTGTTGGGATATTTTTCGTATGATTGAAGTTCCTTCATCGCGTGCGGCACACTGTGCAGTGTACATAAACGGACGATATTATGGTTTGTATATTTCTATTGAAGATTACGGCTTGCAACATCTTAAAAGAAATTTTTCCAACCCGGAAGGAAACTTGTGGCGATGCTTATATCCTGCCGATTTAGCCTGGCGCGGAAGTGATCCGAATAGTTATAAACATTTTGAAAACGGACGACAGGTTTATGATCTTCAAACTAATGAAAATGAAGATGACTATTTTTCTCTCGCAAGGTTTATCCGAATTATAAACCAAACTGCCGCGGCAAGTTTGTTCGACTCGCTCGACAATTTTGTAGAGATGAAAGATGTATTAAAATATTTCGCCGTTAATAATCTCACAGGAAGTTGGGATGATTATTGGTTCTTGAAGAATAATTATTTTCTCTATCACGACCCGGGCAACGATAAGATAAACTGGATTCCATACGATTACGACAACACATTCGGTATCGATTGGTTTAGTAAAGATTGGGCGACAATTAATCCTTATACTTTTGCAAAGATTGACAATTCACCGCGTCCATTTGTAGAAAAACTATTTACAATTCCGGAGTACAAAAATCTCTTCACACACTTTCTAAGTTTTTATAATGATAAAATATTTAATCTTAATTTTTTGGAAGAAAGGATTGAAAGTCTTCGCGTAATGATTACTCCCTTTGCTATTGCAGATACGTTCCGCACACTTGATTATGGCTTCGATGCAGGGGATTTTTTTAACTCATATTCTTCCACGGGATTTTCAAATCAACATGTAAAAAGAGGATTAAAAGAGTTTATAAATGTTCGGCATAATTCTCTTCCGCAACAACTTGGATATGCTTTTTCAAAAGCGATTGTGTACGATATTAATTTCTCTCCGCGCAATCCCTCGGCAACGGATTCGATAAAAGTTTATGCATCAATTTTTTCTCCGTTCGGAATTGAATCGGCGACAATAGAATTCACGCCGGGAGTTTTGCCCGTTACACAATCTTACACTATGCGTTATATCCCAAACTTTGCGAGTAATTCCGTAGAAGAAAATGATTTGTGGGTTGGAACAATTCTGCCGCTCGGGGAAAATGGTTCGGGTGCTTTTAGAATTAAAGTTATCGATTCACTCGGACAAACGATTTACTTCCCTCGCGTAAAGCAGAAACGAATTGACGTAAAAAATTCTCTTTCAAATATTTTATTCATCAATGAATTTTTGGCGTCGAACACTTTTTCAAATCCCGATCCGCACGGCGAGTTTGATGATTGGATTGAATTGTATAATTCGGGAAACACTCCGATAAAATTAAGCGGAAAATATTTAACGGATAAAAGAACAAATCTTACTAAATGGAAATTTCCGAATGATGATATTTACATTCAACCGAATTCATGGATGATTGTTTGGTGCGATGAAGATTCCGGACAAATTGGATTGCACACAAACTTTAAATTGTCTGCGGCGGGTGAGTTCATTGCTTTGGTTGATAGCACGGGGAATTCGATCATCGATTCAATTTCTTTCGGACAGCAGAGCAATGATGTTGCCTTCGCGCGTATTCCCGATGGTTCTGCAAATTGGAGATTCACTTCAACACCAACACCCGCGGCGATGAATGTATTAACAAAAGTTGATGAAGACATTATTCCTCAAAATTTTTCACTGCATGTTTTTCCCAATCCGTTTAATCCGGCTACGAAGATTAAGTTTTCAATTCCTGCAGGTGGAGAGACACACCGCGGCGTGTCTTTACGGGTTTTTGATATTCTCGGGCGCGAAGTTGTAGCGTTAGTTGAAGATGAATTAACCGCAGGGAATTATGAAATCTCTTTTGATGCGAATAAATACCAACTTACTTCGGGAGTTTATTTTGTAAGATTAACTCACGGACAAAAATCGCTCGCACGAAAAATTATGTTGGTGAGGTAAAGTCCGGAATAATATTTTTCAGAATTTTTTCTTACCAAATGAGGTTACGCAAAACCTCCAATAGCACACTGATGACACAGATTTAACTGATTTCCACTGATTTCTATCTGCGTATATCTGTCAAAATCAGCATCATCAGTGTTCTATTTCAAATTGTGATAGTCACCAAAATATGAACCTACGAACGTTGCATAACTTCAGTTACTAATGTTGACGCAATTACTAATAAGATTATTTCTTCCATAAAGATGGTCGTTGTGCAGGTGATATAGGATTTAAATTGGGTTTTATGTAAGTTTGCATTAAAAAAATGTTATGCACAAACGCCATCGACTGAATTCTTGAAAAGCTCTGCAATACAAAACCTTTTTGCTCAAACATACTTATGGAACACCGTACTGGGTGTAATAGTCTCAGGAGTTGGATTATCTGTTCTTGCGTTTTCACTTTTCCGATGGAAACGGAAGGACATTTCTCTGATGACATTCGGTGCAACGTCCTTACTCTATGGATCACGGTTTCTTGTTCAAATTCAGCTAAACCAATACGTCGCTACTGAGCCAACGCAGGCACTGTTCTATATTAATGCGATCGTTGCCTATGTTATTGCCGTTCCACTTTCGGGTTTCTTGCTGCACCTCTTTGGCAGAGGCTGGAGAAACTCAATGCTATGGGTCTTTCGGGCTGCAACACTCTTCGCTTTTATTGGCATTCTCTCGGACATTATTCAAGCAATACCTTTCTCGTTAGAGCGTATTAATAATGTTCTGGTCATCGTCTGGGCAGTTATTATCTTCAAGAATGCCACATGGCCAGGGATGAAAAGAACCAGGGAATTGCAGATCGTGCTTGCTGGATTCATCGTGTTCGGACTTTTTGCTGTGAATGAAAATCTCGTTGAGCTGAATCTTATGCCCTGGGATTGGAGCGAAGAAGCGATCGGCTTCCTCGCATTTCTCCTGGCTCTCGGATATGTTGCCGGACATCGTTTTTTCAGCAATGAAGCACGGCTGCTTACCATTGAGCGAGAAATGGAAATCGCTCGACAAATTCAATCCTCGATTCTTCCGCGCACGCTACCGACTATTCATGGGTTGAACCTAGCTGTCCGGTATGTTCCCATGGCTTCCGTTGGGGGTGATTTCTACGATGTGTTGCTTCAAGACGAAAGGCACTTGTGCTTCCTCGTTGCGGATGTCTCCGGCCACGGTGTCGGAGCCGCTCTGATTGCCTCCATGCTGAAGGTTGCCTTTGCCTCCCAGCAGCACAATCTCTCTCGCCCCGAAAAGATTCTCGCCGGTTTAAATCACACACTCAAGGATAAGTTGGGAGATAACTTCGTTACAGCAGCGTGTCTGTTTCTTGATACCGATGCAGGTACAATGCAATACGCAAGCGCAGGACATCCTCCACTGATTCTCTATCGGAAACCTGAAAACAAGGTCTATGAGTTTGGCGATAGTGGTATAATACTGGGTCCACTTCCTGAGGCGGAGTATAGAGGTTCAATGATGCAACTTGAATCAGGAGACCGTTTGATTTTGTACACGGATGGAATTATCGAAACAAGAAATGCTTCCGGTTGTTTTTTTGGAGATGGGCCTTTCAAGAAGTTCATTGAAACACACGCTCACATGCCCGCAGAGGTCTTCGCTGACACACTCCTTGACCATCTTACCAAATGGTCTGGCAAGCCCTCTCACGAATCACTTGATGACGACCTGACACTTATTGTGGTTGATATATCGTGACCCCATGCAAAACTAATATCTCATCAGATGGCGTCTTTGGCTAACAGCACAAACCACAACACTCGCTCATTGAATAGTCAATGTTAAATCTCAGCAATAAATTAATTGTGCTCGTTCCATTTCGCTCGCCGCAGGAAATGGATTAGTGAAAGGCGACTCGCTCAACGGCGTGGTTTGTGCAGACGTTACCCTGCCTCATTTAACAATGGCATTCACAAGCAAAAAAATATTTCATCTCTGTAGGTAATCGTTGCGCAGTCGATATAGGATTTAAATCGGGTTTTATTTAAGTTTGCATTAACAAAAAGATAAGTGCCATTTTAGGACGACACTGCAACCATAACCGACAGTAAAAAACAGACTATTTTTTCGCTACACTTGACAAGAAATAATTAAAAAAATGAAATTACCACATCCAATTCCATATCAGGGCAGTAAACGCAACCTGGCAGACCAAATTATGCGGTTTTATCCTGAAGACTTTGCCCGACTTATTGAACCTTTTGCAGGTTCAGCAGCCATGACAATTGCTTCAGCTTTTTATTTCAAGGCAAACCACTTTATTATCAATGACATCAACGAGCCGTTGACACAACTTTGGGACAGCATTATAAACAACCCCAAAACAATCATAAAGCAATATCATGATATTTGGCATGGATAGCATGGAAATGAAGAAGAATATTATTACCAAATCCGTGACAAATTCAATGAAACCCAAAAACCTGAATTTCTTTTATTTCTTTTAACCAAATGTGTGAAAGCTGCCGTGCGTTATAACGCACAAGGTGGGTTCAACCAAAGTCCTGACAAAAGAAGGCTTGGACGAAATCCGCAAATGATGAGAGATGATATTTTAAGAGTTTCACATTTGCTCAAAGGAAAGACAGAAATCTACTCTACTGACTATTCAAATATTCTTGACTTAGCAACTTCTGACGATTTGGTCTACATGGACCCTCCATATCAAGGCACAGGGTTAAACGGCGGTTTCAATTATGCTGGTAATATTGAGTTTGACGATTTTGTTGTTTCACTCTTTGAACTTAATCTCAGGAAAATTCCATACATTTTGAGTTATGACGGAAGGACGGGCGATAAAACCTTTGGCAACCCGCTTCCCGAAAATCTTAACTTAAAGAAAATCGAAATTAATGCAGGGCGTTCTTCGCAAGCAACTCTACTGAAAAGAAAAGATGTTACTTATGAAGCTGTTTTTATTTCTCCTGCTCTTGTTTCTAAAATAGACTTGCAAAAAGTTATGGGAAAACAAATTTATCAAACAGACCTTTTTGCAATACATGGCTAAGAAAAAGACAATCTATCCAAAAGGATTTTTAGAACACATAAAATCAATAACAAATAAGAGAGCTAAAATTGTTATTGATCATATTTTGCAACATGGTTTTATCACGACCGAAGATTTAGAAACTACATACGGTTACAGCCATCCACCCAGAGCCGCAAGAGATGTTCGAGAAGCAGGCATTCCGCTTGAAACTTTCAAAACAAAATCAAAATCTGGCAAATCAATCGCAGCATACAAGTTCGGCAACGTTACAAAACTTCAACACGACAGAATTGCAGGTAGAGTTACATTTCCAAAGAACTTTAAAAGCAAGCTATATGAGTTGTGTAATGGAAGGTGCTATATCTGCAACGGAGAATTTGAAGAACGCTATTTGCAAGTTGACCACAGTGTTCCTTATGAGGTTGGTGGCGACTCAGCCGACACAAGAACCCTTGAAGATTTTATGCTTTTGTGCGGTTCGTGCAATAGAGCAAAATCTTGGAGTTGTCAGCATTGCGATAATTGGCAAAGCGAGATGAAACCATCTCTTTGTATGCAATGATATTGGGGCAGTCCGACTAACTATAATCATATTTCTCTAAAGGAAATCAGACGACTTGACATTCATTGGACCGGTAACGAAGTGAAATATTATGATTCAATCCGACTCATAGCAGAGCAAAATAAAATAGAACTTCCTGATTTTGTAAAAACCATAATTGCTGACAAGACGAAAAAGCTATGAAAAAAATCTGCTGCTTCACAGGTTTTGCGTCTGGCGAGTGTTCACAACGAACCGGAACAAGCTGTGCAATGTTGGAGCGTTGTACTTCCAACAACATTTATGCTATATTTGGGTTGATGGTTTTTAAAGCCCTGCCTTCGCAAAGCTGTAATCCGTTACCGCGAAGTGAAAAAAGATAGACCACATAACTAAAATTTAAAAGTTGACCATTGTGAAAGGATAGAAAAAAAAATTGACTATACCAAAATGCCGATACTCAAGCCGATACGATATTTTTTATTTTATGCATACTGCGCAAAAATATTTTCAAATTCTTTGCCCACCCGCATTGGCACATTTGTCTTTGGCTACCAACGCACTAATCAACCCAAAGCCAAAAGCAAAAGCACCCAATCTCCAAACGCTTTACTTTTAATTCCGATACTCGTCCACTATGGCAGAAGCTAAAGCAAGAATAAAAATCAATAAGCTTTTAGAAGAAGCAGGTTGGCTTTTCTTTTCTCAGAATGGCGAACCTGCTAACATTGTTTTGGAGAGCAACACCAAAATAACCCAAACACAACTTGACGAATTTGGCGACAACTTTGAAAAGACCTCAAACGGTTTTATTGACTACTTGCTTTTGGACGACAAAGGTTTTCCGTTGGTGGTTTTGGAAGCGAAAAAGGAAGAAATAAATCCATTGTTTGCCAAAGAGCAAGCAAGAAAATATGCAACGGCACAAAAGTGCCGTTTCGTAATCCTTAGCAATGGCAATCAGCATTACTTGTGGGATTTGGAGAGAGGAAATCCAAACATCATTTCAAAATTTCCGACACGTGAAACAGTTGGTGCTTACACTTCTTTCGTTCCGAATCTAAATAGTTTGATTGCTGAAACGGTAAGGGAAGATTACATAGTAACAACACAGCAGCCATCCTATTCTAAAGACCCAAGATGGATTGATGAAGCGAAACGCAAAAGTTTTTTAGAAGAAAACAAACTTCGTTTGTTGCGATATTATCAAGTGAACGCAGTTGAGAAAATTCAACAGGAAGTAAAAAACGGTAAAGACCGTTTTCTTTTTGAGATGGCAACAGGCACAGGAAAAACTTTGACAGCAGCAGCAGTCATAAAACTTTTCTTGCGGACAGGAAATGCAAGACGGGTTTTATTCTTGGTTGACCGTTTGGAATTAGAAGACCAAGCCGACAAAGCGTTTAAGGAATATTTACGCAACGACTATCAATGTTGCATCTACAAAGAGAACCGTGACGATTGGAGGAAAAATGAAATAGTTGTTTCAACCGTTCAATCATTTTTATTCAAGAACAAATACAAACGGATTTTTTCACCGACAGATTTTGATTTAGTTATTTCAGACGAAGCACACCGCAGCATTGGTGGAAATAGCAGAGCAGTGTTTGAATATTTTATTGGTTACAAATTGGGCTTGACTGCAACGCCAAAAGATTATTTAAAGAAGATTGACCCCGACAAAATAAATGAGAAAGACCCAAGAGAATTGGAAAGAAGAATGTTGTTGGACACCTACACAACTTTCGGTTGTGCAGATGGCAAACCTACTTTCCAATATTCTTTGTTACATGGAGTGAAAGACGGTTTCCTTGTCAACCCCATTGTGGCTGATGCAAGAACGGAAATCACAACGCAACTTTTATCTGATGAAGGTTATAGTGTAACCACCACAAACGAAGAAGGAAAAGACGAGGAAGAAGTTTTCGGACACAGCGATTTTGAAAAGAAATTCTTTTCTGAAAACACGAACAGAATTTTCTGCAACACTTTTTTGAAGAACGCTTTGCCCGACCCTGTTACTGGTGAAATCGGAAAGACGATTGTGTTTTGTGTAAGTCAAAATCATGCTGCCAAAATCACACAGATATTGAATGAGTATGCTGATAAAATGTTTCCGAATAAATATCAATCGGATTTTGCAATTCAAGTAACTTCAAGAATTACAGATGCACAGCAGTTCACATTAAATTTTACAAACAACAACCTTGGCGGAACAGGAAATTTTAATCCGCTTTACAAAACAAGTAAGACAAGAGTTTGCGTAACAGTTGGCATGATGACAACTGGTTACGATTGTCCCGACTTGTTGAATGTGTGTTTGATGCGACCCATTTTTTCACCGACAGATTTTATTCAAATCAAAGGCAGAGGAACACGGAAGCATAATTTTTTAAAAACACTCTTAGATAAAGACCTTGCACAACAAGTTGTGCAACACGACAAAAAGAATTTCAAACTCTTTGACTTCTTTGCGAACTGCGAATACTTTGAAACGGAATTTAACTATGATGAAATTTTAAAACTCCCACCGAAAGGCGAAGGCAACGGAGGAGGCGAACCACCACAACCTTATCAAACTTACGACAGCACGAACCCCGACCCACTGAAAACAATGCAAGTGAGAGAAGTTGGTTTGGAAGGAATGAAGATTGACAGAATGTATTTTGACCGCTTTGAAGAAAAAATAAAAGAAGATGCAGCAGTGCAAAAGATGATTGAGCAAAGAGATTTGGAAGCAATTGAAAAATATATTCTGCAAAACATTTTTGAGAAGCCCGAAGATTTTTACAACCTCACTAAACTGCAAACTGCCGCAAAGGTTGACAGGAAATTAACGCTTCGTGAGATCATTGAAAAGATGTTTGGCTTTATTCCCTACTTCAAAAGCAAAGATGAATTGCTGGAAGATGAGTTTGAAAAGTTTGACAGCAGATATTTACCTGACGAACAAATTTTTTCCTACGCAAAAAATTATTTCAAGAGCTACATAACCGACAAAGAGTTCAGAGAAATAATTGAAAACAAAAATTTCGCTTTGCTCAATACCAATCCAAACGGTGAAGTGTTTCGCAAGCTCACACCCGAAATGCGAACACTCATACCCACATACATAAAAGAAAATGTTTCACTCAATAATTACACGGCTTAACCTATGGCAAAAAATAAAACCATTAATGTAAAAGGAACGGAGATAACTGTTATCAAAGAAGGTAAGCAGGATTTTATTTCATTAACAGATATGATGAAAGCTAAAGACGGAGATTTTTTTATTTCCGATTGGCTTCGCAATCGTAACACAGTTGAGTTCTTAGGCATTTGGGAAAGCGTTTACAATCCCAATTTTAATTATGGCGAATTCGCCATAATTAAAAGTCAGGCAGGTTTGAACAATTACAAGATAAGTGTAAAGGAATGGCATGAGAAAACCAACGCCATAGGTTTGAAAGCAACAGCAGGCAGATATGGAGGAACTTATGCTCATCCTGACATTGCGTTTGAGTTTGGAATGTGGGTTAGTGCCGAATTTAAAATCTATCTCATTAAAGAATTCCAACGCCTCAAAGAAGATGAAAGTGACCGATTGAAATTAACTTGGAATCTACAACGCACTTTAGCCAAGGTAAATTACAGCATTCACACCGATGCAATAAAGGAGAATCTTATTCCTGCAACACTTTCAAAAGAGAAAATAAATTTTGTATATGCCGATGAAGCCGACATGCTGAATGTTGCTTTGTTTAGCATGACAGCCAAGCAATGGAGAGATGCCAACCCAAAAGCACAAGGCAATATTCGTGATGCAGCAACAATTGAACAATTAGTGGTGCTTTCAAATATGGAAAGCATCAATGCGGTTTTAATTCATCAAGGGTTGCAGCAGAGTGAACGCTTGCAGCAGTTAAATAAAATTGCCATCACTCAAATGAAATCACTTTTAGCAAACAGTGCAATTAAGAAATTGAAATAAATGTTAGACACCGAAACAAAAAGAAGAATTGATACAGCCCGTGATATTTTAGTTGGTAAAGTTCCCGACCCGAAAAGTCAGGTGGAACAAATTACTATTGCACTTATTTACAAGTTCATGGACGACATGGACAAGGAAGCAATTTCGTTTGGCGGTAAAGCAACTTTTTTCACAGGTGAATATGAGCAATACAGTTGGACAAATATTTTTGATACCAAAGTTGGCGGACACGAAATGCTTACGCTTTACGGTGAAGCTATTGTAAAACTGAATTTGAATCCGAACATTCCGCAACTGTTCAGAGATATTTTTAAGAACGCTTATCTGCCTTATCGTGACCCTGAAACTTTGAAACTGTTTTTGAAAACCATCAATGAGTTTAGTTACGACCACAGCGAAAAATTAGGTGATGCGTTTGAGTATTTGCTTTCCATCATGGGTTCGCAAGGCGATGCAGGGCAATTCAGAACACCACGACACATTATTGATTTCATTGTGGAAATTATTCAGCCGAAGAAAAGCGAAACCATTTGCGACCCTGCTTGCGGCACAGCAGGTTTTTTAATTTCTTCTTACAAACACATTTTGCAAGCCAATAGCAAAAAGAGCAAAGGCGATTTGCTTACGCCTGACGACAGAAATAAAATGACGAAGAATTTTGTCGGCTATGATATTTCGCCTGACATGGTGCGGTTGAGTTTGGTGAATATGTATTTGCACGGCTTCACCACACCAAGCATTTACGAGTATGACACACTTACGAGTGAAGACCGTTGGAGTGAATACTTTGATGTGGTGATTGCCAATCCGCCTTTTATGACACCGAAGGGAGGAATTAAACCACACAAAAGATTTACGGTGCAGGCAAACCGCAGCGAAGTATTGTTTGTAGATTACATAGCCGAACACATACACCCAAGTACAGGCAGGGCAGGCATTATTGTGCCCGAAGGAATTATTTTTCAGAGTGCAACCGCTTACAAAGCATTGCGAAAAATGCTGGTGGACAAAAATTATTTATATGCCGTTGTTAGTTTACCCGCAGGAGTTTTCAATCCTTACAGTGGAGTTAAAACTTCAATTCTGCTAATGGATAAAACGCTTGCGAAAAAAACCGACAAGATTTTATTTGTCAAAATTGAAAACGATGGCTTTGACCTTGGAGCGCAACGCAGAGAGATAGATAAAAACGATTTGCCCTTTGCTCTTTCCGTTTTGCAAGAATACAATCGTCTTTGTCATGCTGAACGAAGTGAAGCATCTATAACAGAGCAGATTCTTCGCTTTGCTCAGAATGACAAAAATGTTTTGTTGGTTGACAAGAAAAAAATTGGAGAGAAAGAAGATTATAATCTTTCTGTTGACAGATACAGATTGAATGACGGAGTTAAGCAAAGTCATTTTGAAATGGTGAGGCTGGGTGATGTTTGCGAATTTCAAAGTGGTTCAAGAGACAAAGGCGGTGCGCTCTCTGAAGGAATTCCGAGCATCGGAGGCGAACAGATTTCAGAAGATGGTAAAATTAGGTTTGATAAAATGAAATACATTTCTGAAGGACATTTTTCTTCAATGAAAAAAGGCATCCTTCAGGCAAATGATGTATTGATAGTAAAAGACGGAGCTACCACAGGCAAGACTGGATTTTATTTTGGTGATTTCAAGAAAGCAGCAGTCAACGAACATGTTTACATTTTTCGTTCAAACGAAAAAGTTTTGCCCTACTTCTTGTATCACACGGTAAGAGCAAATAATTTTCAATTCGTTCTTAAGAAATACATCAAAGGAATCATTGGCGGAATAAGTTCAGAAGTAAGTGATATTGAAATCCCACTTCCCCCAATAGAAATCCAACAACAAATCGTTTCCAAAATAGAAAGCTACCAAGCCATCATCAACGGAGCAAAGCAGGTAGTAGAAAACTACAAACCACAAATTGAAATAAAAGATGATTGGGAAATGGTGGAGTTGGGAAGTGTGTGTGAATTGAATCCAAAGAAATCGGAACTAAAAGATTTGCCTGATGAAACTTTGGTTTCGTTTGTTCCAATGGCAGACATGAATGAAAACAGAATTGATTTTATTCCTAAAGAGACAAAGAAATTATCAGAGGTTGTTGGCGGCTACACTTATTTTAGAAACAAAGAAGTAATAGTTGCGAAGGTTACGCCTTGTTTTGAAAACGGCAAAGCAGGTATTGCAAGCAATTTAAAAAATGAAATTGGTTTTGGTTCAAGTGAGTATTATGTTTTAAGATGTGGCGAAAAGGTTTTACCAGTTTGGATTTATCTTCAAATTATTTCTGACAAATTCAGAGCAGAAGGAAAAGAGCAAATGACAGGAACAGGAGGACTTCAAAGAGTGCCAAAAGATTTTGTCAACTCATTTCAAATTCCATTGCCTACAATTTCCGAACAACAAGAAATAGTAAAACGAATAGAGCAAGAACAACAATTGGTAAACGGCAGCAAACAACTCATTGCAATCTTTGAGCAAAAAATAAAAGATGAAATAAATAAGTTGTGGAAGCAAGAGCCAAAGGAATATGCCACAGCAGAAGAAAAACTTTCAATAGCGGCAGAGGAATGATAATCAAAGTAAATAGGATAAAAGATTTCGGAGTATTCAGAAATTTCAGTTGGCAAACTGCAATTCCTGAATTCAAACAATTCAATCTTATTTATGGTTGGAACTATTCGGGCAAGACAAATTTTCAAGAGTGTTCAGATGCTTTGAGTTGTCACAATGAAGCCAACGCTCAAAAAATACACTCTTGCAATTCCCGCAAGCCAACGCTCAGACCAAAAATTACAAGAGAGTATTTTTTCTCCCACCCAAGAAGAATTTCAAAATATTTTTTTCCACCCTTCAAAAAAATTAAAACACCCGACACACAAGCCGACAATGCAGCAGCATACACATACATTTACTTCAACGGGACGACTGAAAAAGAAGCACATGCCCATCACAAGGGCTTGCCAAATATTGCGGGGTGACGTGCTTCTATTTACAGTTTTGTGCAAGGTTCAAGTTTAGTTCTTCGATTGAACTTTTGTGTTTTTAATCCGCCACTGCATAAAACCTGAGAACGACTTCATTCTCCCCCTCTCATTTGACAATTGCATTCACAAACAAAAAAATATTTTAGTACAATTGAATTTGATTTTATTCGTTGTCTGTTAAATGCTTCAGCAAGTTTGATTTTGTGAACTCGGGTAATTCTTCGTCGAAGGAAACGATTTCATTCCCGTCCCATGCTTTATTGGCAACGTCATTAAATTTATGATGCGGAAGAATTGCAAATTGTCTGCTGAGTAATAAATTTTTTTCATCAAAAGTAAAGAAGCAGATAACCACCGGCAGATTCATTTTACTGCTCCACTCAAGATACGCTTCCGCCGCACGTTTGTTTATCCATTTGAAATTTTTCTTTTTCCCTTTCCAATCGAGTAGTGCTTTTTTGTTTTGAAGTGTAATTATCAAATCGGGTTTATCTTTTCCCTGTTCCCAAACTTTTTGATGACGTTTATCCTCACCGAAATTTGCAAATTCAATTCCCCATTGAACAAGAAGATTGCAACCTACTTTCGCGGCGACATCATGAAGCGAATAGTTTGCATGAAAACTTTCTTTACTTTTCTGCGGCTTAAAATTTAGTTCTTCCATTAATTCACATCAACCATTATTTCTTTTCCACAAGGCATGATTGTAGAGATCGATATATTTTTTTGCGGAAACTTCCCATGAATAATCTTTGCTCATTCCGTTGCGAATAATTTTATTCCAGGCATCTTTGTAGTGATAAGTTTTAATCGCTCGTAAAACCGTTTCGGAAAGTGCATCGGCGGAAGAATCATTGAAAGAAAAACCCGTTCCAATTTCGAGCCCTTGATGCAAATAATAATTCCAATCGAGAACCGTATCAGCCAAACCGCCGGTGTTTCTAACGATAGGAACAGTTCCATACTTCAAACTGTAAATTTGATTCAGCCCGCATGGTTCATAAAGGGAAGGCATAAGAAACATATCCGCACCCGCTTCAATCAAGTGGGAGAGAGCATCGTTGTAGCCGATATGCACCGCCACTTTATGCGGAAAAGCATTCGCAACAGATTTAAAAAGATTTTCTAATTTAGTTTCGCCGCTTCCGAGAATCACCCACTGCGCATCGGCGTTCATCAAATCATAAATTGCTTCGGCAAAAAGGGAAAAACCTTTTTGCGCAACCATGCGCGAAACAATTCCGATCAATGGAACATTTTCTCTTTCGGGAAGATGCATCGATCGAAGAAGATGTTTTTTATTTTCATACTTGTTCGATTTATCTTCCGCAGTGTAATGATGAGGAATTAATTTGTCGTTTGCGGGATTCCATACATTGTAATCAACACCGTTGACGATGCCGCGAAAATCGTTGCGTCGAAATTGTAAAACACCTTCAAGTCCCGCGCCGAATTCTGAAGTCATTATTTCTTTCGCATAAGTTTCGCTGACGGTATTAATCGCATCGGCAAACATTAAACCCGCCTTAAGAAAATTTGCGCTACCCCAGGTTTCAACAGGACTATTTTCATAAAACAGATCAGGATTAATTTCTGCTTTTAATAGTGCCGATTTGGAAAACCTTCCCTGATAACCGATGTTGTGAATCGTCAATACTGATGCGGTGTTGTCGAACATTCTATCCCAACTGTAATTATCTTTTAAGAGCAAAGGAATCAAACCCGTTTGCCAATCATTGCAGTGAAAAATATCGGGGCGAAATTTTAATCGTTGTAAAATTTCGATTACTGATTTTTGGAAAAGAATAAAACGTTCATCTTCATCTGAATCGTTTGTATAAATTTTGTCGCGATGATAATAGTAAGGTTTATCAATAAAATAAATTTCAATATCAGAATCGGGAAGGTGAGTCATGTGAGCGTGAACTTCATGCACAACATTGCCGAGCCGCACATTGATTGCGCCAATATCATGACAATAATTAATAAAATATTTTGCATGATTGATTGTGTTATAGTTCGGCATGAAAACTTTGACTTGGTGTCCGAGATTTCGAAGTGCCTTTGGTAGCGCACCCGAAACGTCTCCCAGTCCGCCGGTTTTTGCGAAAGGAAAAATTTCTGAAGCGGCAAAAGCAATATTCATTTTCTTCTCATTGTTGTTGTGCGGTTACGAAAAAATTTTCTGCGATGATTAAAATCTCGAAAACATTTTAACTTCGATGCCGTTGAACTCAGGTTCGTATCTGCAAATTCCGCCGATGCAAATGTTGCCGGCTTGCCTGCTTCCGATTAGCAATGAAACATCGGTATGCTCAAAAAGTTTGTAACCGAATTGAATGAACTTCCAAGTTTTGCGAACAACATCTCCGGCAGTTTTTTCTTTTGTTTGAAGTTCACCGACAAAGCTGATTGACAACTCCGGCGAGCGAAGATATTCGAGCATCAATACTTGCGTGAAGTAGGATTCATTTGTAGTTACAACGGTTGTTTGTTGATGCTCGGCGATTAAACGAAAAGTATTTACGTCGTCGTAATAATATTTTAATTCAATAATCGGAGTTATGTTTTTCGTATTTGCATCAAGTTCGCGGTTGTATCCGAATGCGGTTGTAGATGCAAAGCGTTCGCTCCAATCACGTGTGAATTGTAAATAAAATTCATCGAGCTGATCTCTTTCGGGAAGATTTAATTTCAAACTTTGCTGATAAAGCGAAGAAGAAGAAAGTGTTTTTGTTTTTCCAAAATTCAAAAGAAAAAATGAATTGAAATCAAGATTGTAATTTGCTTCGATGTGAAAGCCGCGCTCGTTTGCTTGATTCAAAGGAGAGGGATGACGATTCAAAAGCATGTACGTGTATTCTTTTCTCACAGCCGGCGGAGTATTGTAATTCACGGTTCCGTCCGATGTTTGAAATAAATAGTTGTCATAATTTTTGAACTCTGCCGCAACGCTGAACGATTCATAAAAAAAATTCATATTGCCATAAAACGCACTTCCGATAACATCTTTCTCATTATTGAAGTTGTTTGCTTTAATATCGTTGTTGTACTTCAAACCGTATTCGGAATAAAGCTGAAGATTTCCGTAACGGGGGAGAATTCGAAAAGATAAAAAGCGCGAAGTAGCCGCCGAAGTGTTTGCCGGGCGGTTAGATGCGAATGTAAATCCACCCCTCAATTCGTTCATGAATTTATATTCGGCATCGATTGCATGAAGCACATCTTTCCGTTCGGCGTTGCTGTTTTCCGGCATTCCCGAAAGTACAATTAGTTTTAAGTCTTTGTAGTAAGCATTTATTTTTATCCCGAGCAAGTTATTATCGATTCTGATATTTCTATCTTCATAACTTTTTAAGATTAATCCGTAGCCGAGCATTTCATAAAAATTTCCGATTGTAATTTTTGCGCCGGAATTTTCATCGGAAAAATTAACGCTTAAATACTTAAATGCGAGATCGGCGTATCTGTTTTTCCCTCTGTTCACTGCGGGGTTTGGATCGTTGGGCTGAAAAATTTCGAATCGAAATCCGGCAGAATAATTTTCGGCGCTGTAATCAAAGTTGAACCAGTTTTCCAATATTTCAATTCGGTCTCTGTAATCGTATGAATATTCAAAGTGATTTGAAATTCCGATTCCTTCGGGGAGTGAATAATTTTTTTCCTGTGCAAAAAGCATTGTTGCAAAAAGTGAAAGTAGTAAAAATTTTTTCATGTGTGATTTCAATTAAGAAGTTCGTTGATTTTTTTCTTTATCAAAAGTTCATCTCCTTTTTTGTAACCGGAGTGAGAATAATAGATGTTACCTTTCTTATCGATTAAAACCGAGAAGGGAACGTTGAGTGCATAAAAACTACGCGCTACATCGCTGTTCGGATCAAGTAGAACAGGAAATGAAAATCCCTTTGCTTTGATGTATGGTTTAACTTTCGCCATACTTTTTTCGGAGTCAATAGAAATTCCAAACATTTTGAAATCAGTATCCTTCAAATCTTCGAACAACTTTTGAAAGTGAGCGAGTTCTTCAACGCATGGCTTGCACCAGGTCGCCCAGAAACTTAATAATATTGGTCCTTTACCTATTTCGGTTTTTAGCTCAACCGATTTGCCGTCAACATCTTCAAGTTTAAATAGTGGAGCTTTTCTTCCCGGTTTATTTTCGTCCTGCGCAAATAGTGCGACAGTAAAAAACATTATAATGAATAAAAAATATTTCATGATTTATCCGAATTGATTGTTAAAAATTTATCTTCTTGTTGTGTAAGATAATATGAACGAAGCGGAAATCATATAATTTGAAAGTTCGGAAATTCACAAATCGATAATCCCGGCAATTTGTTTTAAATCAAGCACTCACAGCCTTTCTCGAATAAACTTTCTCTTTAATATATTGCAAGCAGTATTCAACGAAAATAATTTTGCTACGTTACATCTCTGCCATAATTAAAATATCGCGACCAATAAATTTTGTTTTAACATTTTTATCAATTGTTGTCGCCGGTTTTATCGCTGCAAAAAAATTTGATCTGTCATTCGTACTTTTCAGTGCGGCACTCGCCGGAGCGTTTTCATCCGCCGCGGGAAATATTATCAACGATTATTACGATGTTGAAATCGATAAAATAAATCGACCCGACAGAATCATCCCTTCAAACTTGATGAGCAAAGAGTCGGTATTAAAACTCTATTTTGTTTTTTTGGCGATCTCGCTTCTCCCCGCTATTTATCTGCCTTTGCAAGCATCGGTAATATTAATTTGCTCGGCGTATATTATTTTCATGTATTCGTTTCGCTTGAAAAAAATTCCTTTTTACGGAAACGTAGTTGTGGCATTCATGACGGGATTTGCATTCATATTCGGCGCGGCTTCGGCGGGCAATATGAAAGCAGGCATAATTCCCGGCGTCTTTGCATTCCTAATCAATTTGATGCGCGAGATTGTGAAAGATATGGAAGACGTTGAAGGCGATCATAAATCTTTAATAAAAACATATCCGCAGATTTACGGATTCAAAGAAGCTAAAGCACTTATTAATCAAATCGGAATTTTGCTTTTCGTTTGCACTCTTGTTCCTTTCATTTTTGAAATCTACACCATAGAATTTTTTGTTGCGGTAATGATTGTTGTAAATCCTTTTTTAATATTCACATTAAAAAAATTATACTTCAGCACGACAAAAGAAAATTTTCACACAGTAAGTAACTATCTAAAATTAAATATGCTTTTCGGATTGATTGCAATAATTCTCGGCGCATGAAAAATTTTGACGACTCATATCGCAAAAATGGGATAGAACTAATTGCCGGAGTTGATGAAGCCGGCAGAGGACCGCTTGCAGGTCCTGTTGTTGCCGCGGCTGTAATTTTTCCGCGTAACTATTTTAACAAAGCGATAAACGATTCAAAAAAATTGTCGCACGAAGAAAGAGAAAAATGTTTCGAACAGATAACTGCAAATGCGCTGGCGTATTCATTTCAATTTATTTCACCGCAAGAAATCGATAACATTAATATTCTTCAAGCATCTTTGAAGGCGATGAAAGCCGCAGTTTATAAGCTTGGCGTGAAGCCCGACTATATACTTATCGACGGCAACAAAATATTTCATTCCGATTTACCTACCGAATGTATCGTAAAAGGAGACGCAAAATCTTTATCGATTGCCGCCGCTTCGATAGTTGCAAAAGTTTTGCGCGACAGATATATGGAAGAAATCGCAAACGAGTTTCCACTTTATCGTTGGGAAAAGAATAAAGGTTATCCGACTCAATTTCACCGCGACAAAATTATGAAACACGGTGCAACTCATCATCATCGAAAAACTTTTTTGAAAAAATTATTTTTTGAACAGCATGGAATATTCGCCAAAGAAGAAAGGTGATGAAGGAGAAGCACTCGCCGCAAAATTCCTTTCCGAAATCGGTTTCAAAATTTTAGAAAAAAATTTTCGTTACGAAAGAGGAGAAATTGATATTATTGCAAAGGAAAACGAAACTTTAGTTTTCGTTGAAGTAAAAAAAAGAGAGAACCTTAAATTCGGTGAACCGGAATATGCCATCACTAAAAGAAAAATCAGTCAGATGAATAAAGTTGCGCTCGGCTATCTTGCCGAAAAAGAAATTGATGATATCGAAATGAGATTCGACGTCGTTGCAATTTTACAATACGCGGGGGAACCGCCAATCATCACTCATTACAGAGATGCATTCAGATTGTAATTAACGATGGAAAAATTTATTAACACAATAAATAAATTTCAGGAAGTCATCGGCAAATGCGTTTCGTGGCTTTCACTTCTGCTCGTACTTGTGATTTGTTATGATGTTATTACAAGATATTTTTTTAACCACAGCAGTGTTGCGTTACAAGAATTAGAGTGGCACCTCTTTGCCGCATTGTTTTTATTTGCCGCAGGCTACACATTAAAACATGATGCGCATGTCCGCATCGATTTATTTTACTCAAAGTATTCAGAAAAGAAGAAAGCAGTTGTTGATCTTCTTGGCATTATTCTTTTTCTGATTCCATTCTGTTTTGTTACGATTTATTCTTCATACGATTTCGTTGCAAACTCATTTATGATTGGAGAAGTTTCTCCCGACGGCGGCGGACTCCCCGCGCGATACATTATTAAATCGGTCATCCCTGTAAGTTTTGCGCTTCTTCTTTTGCAATCACTTGCAATGATGTTCGCAAACATTCAAAAAATATTTTCGAAAGAAAAAGAATAGTGGACGCACTACCAATAATTTTCTTTGTAGTGATAATCATTTTGATGCTTGCGGGTTTTCCCGTTGCATTCACACTTGGCGGCGCATCTGTAGTTTTCGGGTTGTTCATTTTCGGTTTTGATTTTTTCAATCTTCTTCCGTTAAGAATTTGGGGAATAATGTCGAACTATGTTTTGATTGCCGTTCCACTTTTTATTTTTATGGGAGTGATGTTTGAGAAGTCGGGCATTGCCGAAGAACTACTTGAAACAATGGCACTTCTCTTCGGAAAATTAAAGGGAGGTTTGGCAATTTCTGTTTTGCTTGTCGGTGCATTGCTCGGCGCATCAACGGGAATAGTTGGCGCAACAGTAGTAACAATGGGTCTGCTCAGCTTACCTGTGATGATTAAACGAGGATGCGATGCATCTGCTTCATCGGGAATAATTGCCGCATCGGGAACGCTCGGACAAATAATTCCACCGAGCATAATTCTTGTTTTGTTGGGAAGCGTGTTGAATGTTCCTGTCGGAAGTTTGTTTGTTGGTGCGGTGATTCCAGGTTTGTTGTTGGTTCTTCTTTATCTTATTTATATTATCATCGTAACAAATATTAAACCAAAAATATTTCCTGCGATGCCGGATGAGGAATTGAAAAAGTTTTTTGCGGAAGGTTGGATATTAAAAATTGTAAGCGCGTTTTTTCTGCCGGCGCTTTTAGTAGTTGCAGTGCTCGGTTCAATCTTTGCGGGAATTGCATCGCCCACCGAAGCCGCGGCAGTCGGAGCGTTCGGTGCATCGATTCTTACTCTCGGAAGAAAAAAATTATCCTTCGCAACTTTGAAAACCGTAATGAGCGAAACGACAAAAATCACATCGATGGTTTTTATAATACTTGTCGGTGCCACTGCGTTCAGTCTTGTATTTCGCGGGCTCCACGGAGATCGCTATTTAACCGATTTAATATTGCAATCCGAATTACAACCGAACGAATTTATTTTCATCGCAATGCTGATAATTTTTATCGCCGGATTCTTCATCGATTTTATTGAGATAACTTTTATTGTTGTTCCGGTTATTGCACCGATAATGAATCATCTGCATATCGATTTATTGTGGGCGGGAATTTTAATTGCGATTAATTTGCAAACTTCATTTCTCACACCGCCTTTCGGGTTTTCTTTATTTTATTTAAAGGGAGTTGCGCCGAAAGAAGTCTCGACAAAAGAAATTTACAGAGGAATAATTCCTTATGTTGTAATTCAACTGTTTGCGTTGATGTTGATTTATTTTTTACCCGAGCTGGTAACGTGGCTTCCAAATTATTTAAAGTAATTTATGCGAAGAGAAGATATTCCGATTCCGCACGAAGCTAAACTTCCCAAAACAAATCCTTATTATGATGAAATAATAAAGCGGCATGAAGAAGCATGTGAGAATGATGAAGCATTCTATCACGATCCGAAAAGCGGATACACTGTGTTCACCGCAATATACTTGATGCAAAAAGGAAGTTGCTGTGGTTCGCTCTGCCGCCACTGCCGGTATGGGGAATTTTAATATTTATTATTGAGTTCGCCCAATAAAGTCATCAATTTAAAATTGAAAAAGAATTATAAACCGTTCCCGAAGGGACAGGTGAAACGGTTCGCAGTTCTCATAGTTATTATTAACCAACGGCTTAAGCCGTTGGTTAAAGAAAATGCTTATTGAATAGTAAAACGGTTTCAACCGTTTCTTACCGTATTGTAGCAGACTCATTATCGGCTATTTATTATTCAGAAAGTAGAGAAGAGAAAATAATCACAAAGTTTTTTGTGGCAGATGATTCTCTGTGCAACATTAATAAGCATTCGGTTTATGGAGATAAAAGGAAGTTGATTGATGAGGCAAATTTTCATTAACCGTAAATATGTATTTTTTCTTTTTTCCACTTTCCGTTGGCTTTAGCCACATCAGTCTATCTGTTTTTGTGAACTCCGATGCAAGTGAGCAAACTATTTAAAGTCCAAATTGAAAAATAGATTTTTGATATGTATCTTTGTTGTAGAAACAATTATAAATGGTTTAAATATGCGCATCAAAATTCAAAAATGGGGCAACAGCTTGGCGTTGCGAATTCCCAAAGCTTTTGCCTTTCAATCGAAAATTCGCGAAGATGAATATGTCAATCTTTCTTTAGAAGAAAATAAGATAGTTATAGAACCGGTTGAAGAAAAAAAATATTCCTTGAAAGAATTGGTTTCCGGAATAAAAAAATCAAATCTTCATCGCGAGATGGACTTTGGCAAGCAAGTTGGAAATGAACAGTGGCAAAAATAATAATTCCCGATAGAGGAGATATTGTTTGGTTAAGCTTCGATCCACAATCCGGTCGCGAACAATCGGGGAGAAGGCCTGCATTAGTTATATCACCACTTGAGTACAACCGTAAAACCGAATTGGCTATAATTTGTCCCATAACTAGCCAGGTAAAAGGTTATCCATTTGAAGTGAAGATTCCTGATAACATAGAGATCAGCGGAGTAATATTATCGGATCAAATTAAAAGTCTCGATTGGAAAACAAGAAAAGCTGAATTGATTTGTAAGTTACCGAAAGAAGCATTGCAGGAAACAATAAACAAAATCAATGCGTTATTGAATCTATAATTTAGAGTAACATTTCACAAAACGGAATTACATGTTTTACATTATTCCGTTGGCTTTAGCGACTGTGAAATTATTATCTGCGCAAATCAGTCGCATCAGTGAGCCATTAATTTCTTGTTCAACCGCAACAACATCGGGACTCAACCGATTATTCATTTTTAATTTGTAATTTTTAATTAACCTCTTTCCCTGTTAACGATTTTAAGTTCTCCCAAAAAATATTCTTTCTTTCATCATCTTAACAAAAAAAATTTTAGTAATTTTGCACACCAATGAAAATTAAAAGAGGAAATTCATGACTGCCAACATCGATATGATTCAAAAATTATATTCTAAATTAAGCGATAAGATTACTACTGCAAGAAATCTTATCGGCAAGCCGCTTACGTACACCGAAAAAATTCTTTACGCGCATTTGTGGGAAAACCCGAAAGCAATTTATCAGCGCGGAAAAGACTTTGCAGACTTCGCACCGGACAGAGTTGCAATGCAAGATGCAACCGCGCAAATGGCTCTGCTTCAGTTTATGTCTGCCGGACGAAAAACTACTGCAGTTCCTTCAACCGTGCATTGCGATCATTTAATACAGGCACAGGTTGGCGCAGTTGAAGACCTCGCTCGCGCAAATACGGAGAACCGGGAAGTTTATGATTTCCTCGAAAGCGTTTCGCGTAAATATGGAATCGGATTTTGGAAACCCGGCGCAGGAATTATTCATCAAGTTGTTTTAGAAAATTATGCTTTCCCCGGTGGAATGATGATTGGAACGGATTCTCACACACCAAATGCAGGCGGACTCGGAATGATTGCAATTGGTGTTGGCGGTGCAGATGCAGTTGACGTTATGGCCGGTATGCCGTGGGAATTAAAATTTCCTAAACTCATCGGCGTTCATTTGAAAGGAAAACTTTCCGGCTGGACTTCACCCAAAGATGTAATTTTAAAAGTTGCGGGAATCCTTACCGTTAAAGGAGGAACGGGGGCTATCGTTCAATATTTTGGCGAAGGTGCGCAATCAATTTCTTGTACAGGTAAAGGAACAATTTGTAACATGGGTGCAGAGATTGGTGCAACGACTTCTGTATTTGCTTTCGATGAAAGTATGTCGCGTTACTTAAATGCAACCGGCAGAAATGATGTTGCCGAATTAGCTGAGAAGTATAAAAATCTTCTGTGCGATGATCCCGAGATTGCTCAAAATCCTTCCGAATATTTTGATCAGGTAATTGAAATTGATTTATCAAAACTTGAACCGCACATCAACGGACCATTCACGCCTGACCTCGCATGGCCTCTTTCAAAAATGAAAGAAGCGGTGAAAGAAAAAAATTATCCCGACAAACTCAGCGTTGCATTAATCGGCAGTTGCACTAATTCGAGTTATGAAGATATCGATCGTTCTGCAAGCATTGCAAAACAAGCTCTTGCAAAAGGGTTGAAAGCAAAATCGCAATTCACAATTACGCCCGGCTCCGAACAGGTGCGCGCAACTATAGAACGGGACGGACAACTAAAACTTCTTGAAGATGTCGGAGGTGTAATTCTCGCAAACGCTTGCGGTCCTTGCATCGGAATGTGGAAACGAATGGATATTAAAACCGGAGAGAAAAACACAATCGTTACTTCATTCAACAGAAATTTTGCAAAAAGAAATGACGGCAACCCCGAAACACTTGCATTCGTTGCAAGTCCCGAAATTACAACTGCACTTGCAATCGCAGGTTCCATTTCATTCAATCCAATGACGGATATGCTGACAAATGAGTTCGGCGAAAAAGTAAAACTTGAAGAACCATCCGGTGCGGAACTTCCTGCAAAAGGATTTGATGCAGGGGAAAGCGGTTATATCGCTCCTTCATCCGACGGTGCAAGCATTGATGTAAAAGTTGATCCGAAGAGTGATCGGCTACAATTGCTTCAACCATTTTCCGCATGGACGGGGAAAGATATTGAAGATGTTGTTGTACTATTAAAAGCAAAAGGAAAGTGTACAACGGATCATATTTCAATGGCGGGTCCGTGGTTGAAGTATCGCGGTCATCTCGATAATATTTCAAACAATATGTTTCTCGGTGCGATAAATGCATTCACAGGAGATGCGGGAAAGACGAAAAATATTTTTACCGGCGAATACAAAACCATTCCCGAAGTTGCGCGCGATTATAAAGCGAAGAATACCGGTTGGGTTGTTATCGGCGATGAAAATTACGGCGAAGGTTCAAGCAGAGAACATGCCGCAATGGAGCCGCGATTTCTCGGCGGGCGCGCTATCATCGTAAAAAGTTTTGCGCGTATTCATGAAACGAATTTAAAGAAGCAAGGAATGTTGCCTCTTACTTTTGCAAACCCGAATGACTACGATAAAATCCAGCAGGATGATAAACTTGGCATATTCGGATTGACGGAGTTTGCAGTTGGAAGACCGGTTGTTTTGGTTGCAAAACATAAAGACGGAAGCGTCGATGAAATTCTTTTAAATCAATCATTTAACGAAAATCAGTTTGAGTGGTTCAAAGCCGGAAGCGCACTGAACCTAATTGCAAAGCAACAGAAAAGTTAAAGTTGTTTTTTTTGTTTAGATGAGTTTACTATAATAAGGTAGGAAACGGTTGAAACCGTTAAACTATTCAGAAAGCATTTCCTTTAACCAACGGCTTAAGCCGTTGGTTAATAATAACTTAAAAAACTGCGAACCGTTTCACCTGTCCCCTTGGGAACGGTTTAATATTCTTTTCCAATTTTAGATTAATGACCTTTTTAGTGCGAACTCTTAGATTTTTATCGGAAAGATTTTCTTCGCGAAAATCTTAAAAGTAATTTATCCGATGACGAGATAAGTTACGAACGCGATAATTGCCGAGAGAGGAATTGTAAGAATCCATGCCCACAAAATATTTTTTGCAACTCCCCATCTCACGGCGGAAAGACTTTTAACCACACCCACTCCGATAATAGAACCTGTAACAGTATGAGTCGTGCTGACAGGAATTCCAAACATTGTTGCGGTAATTATAGTTAAGCCTGCGGAAGTCTCCGCGCTGAAGCCGCCGAACGGAGTAAGTTTTGTTACGCGCATTCCAAGCGTGCGAATCACTTTCCATCCGCCAATTAATGTGCCGAGTGCAATTACCGTGTAGCTTAAAACCACAACCCAATATGGAACGTAAAAAGTCGGTATCAATGCATTCGTGTACAATGCCAATGCGATTATGCCCATAGTTTTTTGTGCATCATTTGCGCCGTGGCTTAAACTGTAAATTGCCGAGGATACCAATTGCAACTTTCTAAAATATTTATCTACTTTGTGAGGATTTTTATATCGCACTACCCAGATTGTAATCACAGAAAATATTTGCGCAAAAATAAAACCCATAAGCGGCGCAATAAAAATGAACAACAAAACTTTTGTGTATCCCGAAAGAATTAATGCAGTGAAACCGGCTTTTGCAACAGCCGCGCCGCCGTATCCTCCGATGATTGAATGAGAAACACTAATCGGCAACCCGAAATGCGTTGCAACTGCAGTTAATACAATCGCGCCGACTAATCCCGAAAAGATTACATAATTATCAACAATGTTAACATCGACAATACCTTTACCAATTGTGTTAGCAACATGCACGCCAAATAGAAATGCGGCGGCAAAATTAAAGAGCGCCGCCCACGCAACAGCTTGAATAGGAGTTAATACTCTTGTAGAAACAATTGTTGCAATCGAATTTGCGGCGTCATTCATGCCGTTGTAAAAATCAAACACGAGCGCGAGCGCTATTATTGCAATTGCCGCTTCCATCTATCTCGACACTTCAGAAAATTTTCGACAAATAGTTTTATGCATTCTTAATGAAAATTGTAAGAATCACATTTGCGGCAGATTGACACTTATCCGATGCTTCTTCGAGAAGGTCAAGAATTTCTTTTGTTTTGATCAAAGTGATTGCGTCTTTCTCCTCGGCGAAAAGTTCTTTCATTGCTTGTTGAAAGATTTTATCGGCTTCGGTTTCAAGATCTTTAACCGCTTTACATTCATTGACACTACGTACTTTTAAATCATTGATTGCTATTTCAAGTTCTTTAATCTGACTTAAAACAATTGCACTGAGTTTGTCGGTATATTTAATTTTATGATTGATGGCGAAAGTTTCAATGCGAACTACAACTCCGAAAAGTATATCGCTTATGTCATCAAGTTTTTTTATGAGGGAAAAAATATCTTCACGATCGAATGGAGTTATGTAGGATTTATTTAATCTTTTAACGACTTTGCTCGTAACTTCATCGCAGCGGTTTTCAAGCGGTTTGATCTTTAGAAAAATCTCCTCATCAAACACATCTTCAGCAAATAGCCTGTGGGTGAGTTGTGCCATTTGCGAAATATGGTTGATCATTTCTCTAAAGTCATCAAAATATTTTTCTTCTTTCGGAAGTAATGCTTTGATCATTGTATCTCTTCTTTGCTTTTAAAATTTACGCTGTTAATTAAAGGAAAAAGCACACTATAACAAAGTAAAGATTTAAACTTTGCAAAAATCTTTCTTTTATTTTGTCAGCAACATTTTTCTCGTTTGTGTATATTCACCTGCACGAAGCCGGTAGAAATAAACACCGCTTGGCAATTGATAATTGAATCCCGATGCATCGGGAGATAATTTATAATTATAGAAACCAGCTTCTTTGAACTCGTTATCAATCAACGTTGCAACTTCATTTCCAAGCACATCAAATATTTTTAAAGAAACATTGCTGGACGCAGAAAGCCGATAGCTGATTACCGTACTCGGATTAAATGGATTGGGATAATTTTGATGAAGCGTAAAATCTTTAAAAGTTAAGGTTGAATTATTTTTAATGTTTGTCGCAATCGGTAAAACAAATTCTTGATTACAAAAAGTAAGCGTAACTACGCTTGCAGATTGCTCATGCACACTTACCCAAAATAGCGAACCTTTTTCTCCATCGGGATGAATGATAACATTCGAATTTAATTCATAATTGCTTGTATCCGACGGCGATGAAATTGTTTCCGGACCCAGCGCAAACTGCGGCGTTCCGGTTGCATTGGTGATTGAAGCGGATGCAACTCTGTGTTCCCATTTATCAAAATATCTACCGTCGGTTCTTTCCCATGATATTACAAGGCGATCGGGAAATGAATTGCAGATGTCAATATTTGGCAGCCAACCTTTACCCACCTTTCCTAGCTCATCGGTTGATAAATCCATTAGTTCAAAATTCTCCGCCCCGGCTAACATTCTTGCCGCCATGATATTGGAAGAATTTCCTATCAATGGTTTATGAAAAACAACATAAAAATTTCCGTTTGAAATTGCAACACACGGATCGCCTCCAAGCGTTGGACCTGTATCGAGTAAATTTTTTGCCGCTCCCCAGGTTTCACCGCCATCGGTTGAGATTGCGAATACCAATCTTGCTTTTGGAATTGCAACAGTCCAATCTTCCTCCCAAACAACTATTACAACATTAGAATCTGCCGCAATGGTTAGATCGGAACTTTTTTCCCATGTTCCAAGATTAGAGCGAAGTGGACTTATTACCGATTGTTCGAAGGAGTTATAAACTCTCGCTTCAATATCGCTTCCCGCTCCACCAATTGTAAAGCCAAACAACGGATTGAAATTTGTGTCCGGTAAAATCATCGTAGGATATTTTGGCATTCCCGGAAGTGAATCTTGTGGGAGTGATGATAAAGTGGAAACTTCCCAATCAAAATTTCCGGACGCACCCGAGGGCGTTCCTTTAGCATAGACTAACCTGGCATTGGAATCATCGATCTCAATCCAGCCTGCATGTAATTTTCCTTTGAGCCAGAAAATTGAAGGAGATTTTAATGACGAGCCCGAAGTTGCATCAAAAATCAGATCGTCATTCCAATTACCATTCAATTTAGTTTTTAAGTGCATATCTCCCGCTTGATCGGTATGAATAAAATAAATTCTGTTCGAATCGTCGATAGTAACATAGTGAGTATTATTCACCGCAGTATGCAGATAAGCTTTGTAATCACTATCGGAAATGATTGAATAAACCGTGTCAATCGTTTGTGCCAATGAAACAGGCGTATTTACTACTCCAAACGTGGGTAGATAAAAAATTGATATGTAAAATTTTGCCTTCATCTTCAACTCCTTCATTTAAGTTATTCGTAATTTGTAGTACACCGAATATGACGCAACATTATCAATACCATTTTTGTGCGTCGATTCATGAACTAAGACAGAAAGCAATATCTTAAAGTTTAATAATTTTTAATTGATATGCTTTGCATCAAAGAAGTGATGTTGAGAATCATTTCTACAAATTACATGTCAATCTAAAGTAGAAAGTTGATGAAGCTAATTATTTTAAAAATACCATCTTCCTAGTTTGAACAAAACGACCGGCAGAGAGTTTGTACAAATATACACCTGAAGGTAATTGAGAATTAATCTCATGTGCATCGGGGGAGAATTGAAAATTGTGTGTTCCCGCTTCTTTCCATTCGTTATCAATCAACGTTGCAACTTCATTTCCAAGCATATCAAATATTTTTAAAGAAACATTGCCGGACGCTGAAAGCTGATAACTGATTATTGTAGTCGGATTAAATGGATTGGGATAATTTTGATGAAGCGTAAAATCTTCAGGTATTTTTTCTGTTCGCTCATCGATGTTTGTTACGTTTAGCTTTGTTGCAAGTGAAGCTATCGCCACTAAATTTAATTGTGTAACTTTTGAAACAAGCGACATATTTAAAGTAGCGAACGAATCTCCCGTTGTATGATAAAAAGGATTCGCCTGATACCATGCGGTAGTTGTCCACGGTGGTGCATTTTCAATTATCAAAATTGCATTGTAGCCGTTCTCCCAAAACGATGCGTGGTCGCTGTAAGTTGCTTCGGGAAATGGAGGATTGTTCATGGTTAAATTCAAATTAAAAATATTTCGTGCCTGCAAAACTTTTTGTCCGAACAATTGAGAAGCACTGTTGGAAACAATTGTTGTGTAATCGTAGTTGTTGTTGTACCCGATCATATCGAGTGAAATCATGCCTTGAATTATTTCGCCTGCCGCAACTGCTTTTTGCGCGTGAACAATAGAACCCCAATGATGTCCGGGATAAACAATTCCATATTCTTCTGCGGCGAAGGCAATTAATTTTATAGTATGAAACGGTTTAAAGTGAGAAGAAGAATCAGAAAACAATCTGGCAATTTCGAGAAGGGCGGCAACGCCGGTTGCGTTGTCATCTGCGCCTTTTGCATGCATTGTGTTCCATTGTTGATTCCAAACAGTAGAGCCCATTCTACTGCCGGAACAATCATAGTGCGCACCAATTATGTAGCTGCCGGAAGCAGTATCTTTTCCTTTGATTGTCGCAACTACATTATAAAGTTTTATAGTATCGTAAGGCGAGGTTGCGCCGGTGATTAAAAAAGTATCGAGTGTAACCTGCAAACCGTTCAGTGCTTCAAATTCTTTTTTGATGTAGTGAAAACCTGAATCGTTACCCGATGTAAAAGTAACGCGACTGTAATGTCCACCGGCGAATTCGAGTTGTTTAATGTGGCTAATTAATCGCGGAGTGGAGATGGAATCTTTCATTCGGTTGATGAGTTGAAAGAGAGAATCCTGCGCAAAACTATTTGATAAAAGGAGGAGAGAAAGTAATAATGTTTTCATGTTTAAAAATACGCCCATCTTGAATCTTTTAAAAGATTATTCTATTTTAGTGATGAGGTCTTCAAAAATAGGTAGTTCAACAATAGTAGGATTAAAAATGAAAAAAATATTTTTAAGCACAGCGTTATTTTTTCTTTTTCTTTCGTGCAAAGAAGAAATTTCCGATCCGATATTTAATCATTCATCGGTTACGGGATTTTTATATGAAAGCGTCGATACATTTGAACCGATAAAAAATGCAGTAATTACAATCGATAATCAAACTGTAAAAACCGATGAAGCGGGACAATTTGTTTTTGAGAGAGTCATCGATAAAAAAATAAAGATCACGGCATTGCACAACCAATTTGGAAGGATTGATACTTCATTCTCTCTTCGCGGTGATGCTAAATTAAATTTGTATATGAAAAAAATTGTGCCTGACGAATTCCCGAATGAAATAGGATATACATGGTGGTTCAGCGGGTGGGATAGCATTAATCAAAATCCTTTTTCGGGTACCGTTAAAGTTTTTCCCGATACTTTTTTTGCCGCAACAAATATTCGACAAAAATATTGGCTGGCAAGTTCTGAACTTGAGAACTCGGAATTAATCGGACAGGTGAATGTGAAAAATGATACTGTCTATCTTTACGATGTGCCAATTATTATCTTCCCCTTAGAAAAAGAAAAGAAGTGGAGTTATTTCAAAAATTCGGGAACATATGAATTTGAAGTGATAGCAAAAAAGAAACTCACCGTACCTCTCGGAAGATTTGACAACGTTTGGGAAATTTATTTTTCGTTTAAAGATTTAGAAACCACAAAACACGTTTGGTTTTGGTTTGAACCGAAGATTGGTATCATTAAAGAATATTCTTTTTATCGCGGATTTTTTGGAACATGGAGTTTAACGCGCGAACTTTCACAAATTTCTTTACAAAATAAATAGTGCATCTACTTCTTCGGTCTATAGATATGCGTGCTGTGCCCGAAGAAAACTTCTGCGACATTCGAAAGAGGTATAGGAATAAAATGCTATCTTTCATTACAAAAAATTTTTATTATTGTTTGTTATGAAAAACGAAATTGCAAAGTTGGAATTAATAAATTGGATAATACAACTTGAAGATCAACAATCCATAGCGAAACTTCTTGCACTAAAAGAAAAAAGTGAAGTTAATCTAAAATGTAGCGCCCCCAAATTATTGGGTTCAGGAAAACATTTGGTTGAATTTATTTCCGATGATTTTATCTCACCACTTGATATGTTCGAAGAATATCGTAAATGAAGTATTTTCTTGGCGCAAATCAGTTGCAAGTACATGCTTTTGAAAATGGAGGTTTAAGTGAACAATTTTTCGTATTAGTAGAATAATAACAATTATTTTTGAAACAGATGAAAAAATATTATTGACATAAATGAAACAATCAACAACATTGACATTACAACCATACTACCAAACTGAATTTGGCATGGCATATCTTGGTGATTCACTTGACATATTAAAGCACATTCCCGATAATTCGGTGAATCTTGTACTTACCTCGCCACCGTTTGCACTCACGAGCCAAAAGGAGTACGGCAACAAACAAGAGCATGAATATATTGACTGGTTTTTACAATTTTCCGAAGAATTTCGGCGCATTATCACCCATGATGGCTCTTTTGTTGTTGACTTAGGAGGGGCATATTTACCAGGGCATCCAACGAGAAGTATTTATCAATACGATCTACTTTGCAAACTTGTGAAAGAACAAAAATTTTTTCTTGCTCAAGAATTTTTTCACTACAATCCTGCACGCCTACCTGCCCCCGCAGAATGGGTAAATGTTCGCCGAATACGAGTAAAAGATAGCGTGAATCTTGTTTGGTGGCTTTCAAAATCTGAATATCCAAAAGCAGACAACAAAAAAATCTTGAGACCATATACCGAAGCGATGAAATCACTATTAAAAAAAGGATATACTGCAAAAAAAAGACCGAGCGGGCATGATATCACGGAAAAATTCAACAAAGACCATGGTGGAGCAATTCCGCCCAATTTATTGGAACTTGGAAACAATGAAAGCAACAGTGTTTATATGATTAAAAGTAAAGAGAATGGTGGTAAGGCACACCCCGCAAGATTTCCAAAACGGTTTGCAGAATTTTTCATAAAGTTTCTGACTGACGAGGGGGATACTATATTAGATCCTTTTGCAGGCTCAAATACGACCGGCTACGCCGCCGAACATTTATCTCGCAACTGGATTGCTTGTGAAATTAATGAAGATTACATAAAAAATAGTATGCTTCGTTTTGAAGAAGAACCAGACCTTTTCGCAAATCGATATTTACAACTGAATGACAACCATTTTTAAAAAGAAAGATCTTCTATATTTTGTTTCACAAGCAGTTTTTGAATGTGGTTGGAATATTATTTATTTGGCGGATGAGCATCCATTCAAGATCAAGATTTTCAATGACACGGAAAGTATTTTTGTAAAAATAATCATCCATAATATTACGCATGGCGGTGGTAGTAAAAGGGCGGCTAACGAATATCGGATTCAATTTAAAGAACCTACTATTGAGTATGAGGTTGGCTTTAAAACGTTGATTCTTGGCTACTACGATGCATTACAAGTTTTCGCTGGTTGGGACATATCTAAGCATTTTGGTTCGCCAGGCTATTCAGCTTCATTCCAAATTCGAGAAGAAAATTTGGAGAAAGCGGCAATAAATGGTTTCTCACCTTGTGACAAAGGAAATGAAGAAATTGCAATAGCATTTCGACCAGATTTTTTCGTAGAATATGTTCGGAACCTTGAAAAGTTGCACGCATTTGGTCAGTCTCAACAGGATTTTGCAATTCTTGAAGAGGTTACTAGCGCGGAAGTTTTTCCTAACACGGAAAAAATTAAACAAGCAAGTTCTTTGAGGCAAGATGTTATTCAGACAATCAGCAAAAAACAAAGAGATAATTCTTTCCGGGCAAGAGTTTTGCGAGCTTATAATTATCGTTGTGCATTTAGTGGGATTCAACTCAAGCTGGTTGATGCGGCACATATTATTCCAGTCAGTATTGATACCTCAACTGATGAAACTAGCAATGGAATTGCATTATCAGCAATTCATCACAAAGCTTACGACAAAGGACTCATAACTTTTACAGAAAATTATAAAATCGTCTTCAAAGAAAGTGAAGCACACAAATTGAGAGACTTGAACTTGCACGGAGGACTTGATAAATTTCTTGCAGAATTGAGACCAATTATTGATGTTCCCCCTGCTATTAGTGACAGACCAAATGTCGCATATATCAAAATGGCTAACCAACTTCGAGGTTGGACTGTTGACTGAAGATTAAGAAAACCGGCGACCACAGTGTTTTGCAATGAAACGTTAAGCAGCTAAGGTGGAATGCCACCTGAAACTAATAACATAGTCGGTCATGTCTTTGAACTCGACATGTAGAGTACAATTTGGGTCCATGTTAGTATTTTTCATTCATTTTTTTTGTGAAACCAATTGAATCATTATTAAAGCTGAAGTATTTCAATTTCATTCAACAGTTCTTCAGTTCATTCTTTAATCAGCTCTCTTATTCTCGTTTTTAAACAAATAGTTGTTGAGTCAGATTTTCAATATTTTGGAATAAACTTAATTTTATAGTTTCATTTAGTTCGGGAGTTCACTCACTTCTTCGGTCTATAAATATGTGTGCTGTGCCCGAAGAAAACTTCTGCGGCTTCCATCATTGTTTCGGATAAAGTCGGGTGGGGATGAATTGTTAGTTTTAAATCTGAAACATTCGCACCCATTTCAATTGCAAGAGTTGCTTCCGCAATAAGTTCACCGGCACCGGGTCCGCAAATTCCCACTCCCAAAATTCTTTCATCTTTCGAATCAATAATTAATTTAGTAACACCGTCAAATCGATCGAGTGTTGTTGCTCTTCCCGATGCCGCCCATGGAAATTTTGCGACTTGATATTCGATTCCCTTTTCCTTCGCTTGATTTTCCGTTTTACCAACCCATGCAATTTCGGGATCGGTGAAAACTACTGCGGGAATTCCTCTCGGCTCGAATGCAACTTTTTCACCTTTGATGGTCTCAACAGCAACGCGCGCTTCGTGCGATGCTTTGTGGGCAAGCATCGGTTCGCCAACTACATCGCCGATTGCATAAATATTTTCATCGCTTGTTTGCATTTGTAAGTTAGTTTCAATAAATCCTTTTTGGTTTACTTTCACTTTCGTGTTTTCTAATCCTAAACCGGAGGTAAAAGGTTTTCTACCGATTGACATTAAAACATAATCATAAGCAGTATCCATGCGGTTACCGTCTTTGTCTTCAATTGTAACAACTAATGAATTTTTTTCTTCTTTTATTGCAAGCACTTTTGAGTTGAGCATAATTTTTTCAAACTTTTCCCCAATTCTTTTTGCGAGAAATGAAACAAGGTCTCTATCTGCACCTGGCAATAAACCGGGCATCATTTCAACAACAGAAACTTTTGTCCCGAGTGCGGAATAAACCGAACCGAGTTCCAAACCGATGTAACCGCCGCCGATAACGAGTAACGATTTTGGAATTTCGGGAAGGTCGAGTGCAGTGGTTGAGTTTAACAATCGTTTGCTTTGAATTTGAAGCGATGGAACCGTTGCGATAGTCGAGCCGATTGCAACTATAGCTTTTTCGAATTTCAAATCTTCACTCGAGCCATCTTTTTTTGAAATAGTTAGTGTTGAAGAATCTTTGAACTTTGCAGTTGCTTGAATGAAATTAATTTTTCTTTGCTTTGCGAGAACACCGAGTCCGCCGGTTAATTTATTCACCACACTATTTTTAAAAGCGCGAAGTTTATCAACATCAATTTTCGGTTCGCCGAAATGGATTCCCCATTTTTTAGCTTCTTTACTTTCGTCAATAAGTTTTGCAACGTGAAGCAATGCTTTTGAAGGAATGCAACCGCGGTAAAGACAAACACCGCCTGGATTTTCATTCTTATCAATTAAAGTTACATTCATTCCTAAATCAGCGGCGTAGAATGCGGCGGCGTAGCCGCCGGGTCCCGCACCGATTATGGTTAAGTTTGGTTGGGGCATTTTGTTTCCTTGCGAAGAAAGTGTAAGTGTAAGTGTATGGGTATGTGTAGGGTTTTAAGCATTGGAATCGCCATAATCTGAATCAGGTTCATAAACGCGATCGGACTTTGATTTAATTAATCCATATAGCATAGCAACTATTTCCTTTAAAAGCATTTTGGGTATGAGTGAATTTTCTTCAGTTAAAAATTTTATTCTAACATAAATGTCAACGCAAGCCGCGCTTTCAAAAGCGGAAGCAATTGCGATATCATAATATCTACACTTATCTTTTTCAGAATATTTTCCAGTTCCTTCAGCAATATTTAAAACGATCGAATTAACCGCGCGTTCAATCTGGTTAAAAAGATTCATGTTTCTTTTTAATGAATTCGAATTTTCAAACAACCAAGAAACTAGCTCTAAACTTTTTTGATAAACAAAAAGTTTTTCATGATCGAAAAAATACTTATTCATAACAACTCAACTCCTTACTCTTACACTTACACTTACACATTTTCTCATCCCTCCACCAACAACTTCATCGGTTGCTCGAGTGCCTCGATGACCCAGCGTAAAAAGCGGATGCCGTCCGCGCCGTCAATTACGCGGTGATCGTAAGAAAGTGAAAGGGGCATCATTTGTTGCGGAATGAACTCGCCGTTTTGATAGACCGGCTCCATCGCTCCTTTTGATACACCGAGTATCGCAACCTCCGGTGAATTAACAATGGGAGTAAAATATGTTCCGCCGATTCCGCCAAGATTGGAAATTGTAAAACATCCGCCTTGCAAATCTTCGGGAGTGATTTTTCGGCTTCGCGCTTTTGCCGAAATCTGTGCGAGTTCAAGCGAGAGTTGAGAAATATTTTTCTTATCTACATCGCGAATCACCGGGACAATTAATCCTCTGTCAGTATCCACCGCAACACCGATGTGATAATATTTTTTGAAAATAATTTCTTTCGAATTCATGTCCACGCTTGCATTGAACTGCGGAAAATTCTTTAGTGCCGATGCGATTATCTTCAATAAAATTGCGGTTACGGTAAGTTTAGCTCCCTGTGCCTCAACTTTTGCCGAGAAAATTTTTCTCGTCTTTTCGAGTTCGGTAATGTTTGCTTTATCAAACTGAGTTACGTGAGGAATCGTTGCCCATGCATAAGAGAGATGTTCCGCAGTTTTTGCTCGAACATTTGACATCGCAGATTTTTCAATCGCGCCAAACTTTGAAAAGTCCGGTAAAGATTGTTGAACAATCGTCGATGTTGATGAAATTGTTCCTCTCTGCTCATTAATTTTCTTTGCAAATTTTTTAACGTCATCGATAGAAATTCTTCCGTGCGGACCGGAACCGGGAACCTTGTTAATATCAATTCCGATTTCGCGAGCCAATCTTCTAACCGATGGTGCGGCAGGTGCGGGGTTATCCGAAAGCGGCGGTTGATGATCATCGATTCCGTGTGTCGCGCTTTTCACGCTGTCCATCACCGGTGCGCGATGAACCATTACTTCTTCATGTTGACGTTCTTCTATTTTTTGTTCGACTGTTGCTTCATGAATTACTTTTTCTTCTTTGTGTGAAGAAGAACTCACTTTAAAAATCAGTGAACCGATTTTCGCCTTCTCTCCTTCTTTTACAAAGACTTCCGAAACTACACCGGAAATATTTGAAGGAACTTCGATCGTCGCTTTGTCTGTTTCAATTTCCAAAACAATATCATCAACGTTAATTGCTTCGCCGACTTTAACATGCAGTTTTAAAATATCCGCGCTTGTGATGTTCTCTCCTAAATCGGGAAGAATAAATTCGGATGTTGTTTGAGTTGCCGTTTGCACAATCGGTTTTGTTGTTTCAACTACAGGTGCAGAAATTTTTTTCTCTTCAACTTTAATTTCTTCTTTAGGTTTGCTTTCTTCTTTCACCGTTTGTAGTTGCGTTTGCTCGGGAGAATCGGTGGAGATGCTTTCTTCATAAATAAATATCGGCGCACCGATTTTCACTTTCTCTCCTTCTTTGACAAGCACTTCAACAACTTTTCCTTTAACCGTTGAGGGAACTTCGATAGTTGCTTTGTCTGTTTCGATTTCAATTACCGGCGCATCAACATCAATGGTTTCGCCGGCAGTAACAACAACCTTTAATACATCGGCTTGAGCAATATTTTCGCCAAGATCGGGGAGTATAAATTCTTTTTTCATTTCTTTTCTCTCAATCTCCTTTATGAATTCATCGGGTTACGTTTGTTGGGATTGATCTTCAAATCTTTAATTGCTTTTGTTGCAACAGAAGATTTTATTTTTCCATCATCGGCAAGAGCGTTTAAAGCTCCAAGGGTTATGAATCGAGCATCAACTTCGAAGAACTCGCGCAGCTCCGGTCGTCCTTCACTTCTGCCAAAGCCATCGGTGCCAAGCGAAACTAATTTGTTCGGCAACCATTTTGAAATTGAATCGGGCAGTGCTTTTACATAATCTGATGATGCAACAAATAGTCCCTCATTTCCTTCAAACATTTTTGTAACGAATGGAATTTTCTTTTCTTTGTCGGGATTCAACATGTTCCAACGTTCGCATTCAAGAGCATCTCTTCTTAATTCTTTATAACTCGTAACGCTGAAGACATCGGCAATTACGTCGTATTGTTCCTCAAGAATTTTTTGCGCTTTAAGAGTTTCATTCAATATTGATCCGCTTCCGAAAAGATTAACTCTGTTTTTCGGTTTAGATTTTGAATCTTTCAAGGACGATGCTTTCAATTTGTAAATGCCTTTGAGGATTCCTTCTTTCGTTGCTTGAATATTTTCTGAAGGAATTGCAGGCATCGGATAATTTTCGTTCAACACGGTGATGTAGTAAAATATATTTTCTTGCTCTTCATACATTCTCCTTATTCCGTCGCGAATAATTACCGCAAGTTCAAATGCGTATGCGGGATCGTATGTAACAAGGTTAGGAACAGGATACGCGAGCAAGTGGCTGTGTCCGTCCTGATGTTGCAATCCTTCGCCGTTGAGTGTTGTTCGCCCGCTTGTTCCGCCGATGAGAAACCCTTTCGTAAGCATATCAGCCGCCGCCCAAACGAGGTCCCCGACTCTCTGCAATCCGAACATCGAGTAATAAATAAAGAATGGAATCATATTCACACCATGAACCGCATAAGCTGTTCCCGCAGTGATGAATGAAGACATCGCGCCCGCTTCGGTAATTCCTTCTTCAAGTATTTGTCCGTTCACGGCTTCTTTATAATAAAGCAAACTATCTTTATCAACAGGTTCGTAAAGTTGACCGATGTGTGAATAAATTCCAATTTGTCTGAACAACGCTTCCATGCCGAATGTTCTTGCTTCATCGGGAACGATAGGTACAATGAATTTTCCAATCTCTTTATCGCGCAAAAGTTTTGTAAGAATGCGAACGAAAACCATTGTTGTCGAAACATCTCTTCCATCTGTACCTGTGAAAAATTCTTCAATGATTTCTTCGGGAGGGGTTTTGATAGGACGGATATCAACTTTTCTGATTGGTGCAAATCCGCCGAGTTTTTCTCTATGTTCGCGTAAATATTTCATCTCGGAAGAATTTGCATCCGGTCTATAAAATGGAGCTTTCGAAACTTCATCATCGGAGATTGGAATTCCAAAACGAGTTCTAAATTCTTTCAACTCTTCTTCATTTAATTTTTTCTGTTGGTGTGTGATGTTCTTTCCTTCGCCGGCTTCGCCCAAACCGTAACCTTTAATTGTCTTCGCGAGAATCACAGTCGGTTGTCCGGTATGATTAACTGCGGCGTGAAAAGCGGCATAAACTTTTTCAGGATCGTGACCTCCGCGCTTCAATCTTTTTAATTGTTCATCGGAAAGATCTTTTACAAGCTCGAGTAAATCGGAATCGTTGCCAAATAAATCATGACGAATATACGAGCCGGGTTCGGTAGTATATTTTTGAAATTTACCATCGACAGTTTCGGCAAATTTCTTAATGAGTTTTCCTTTTTTGTCTTTTGCGATAATCGGGTCCCAATCATTTCCCCACAAAACTTTAATTACATTCCATCCAGCGCCGCGGAAAGTTGCTTCAAGTTCTTGAATAATTTTACCGTTGCCGCGAACGGGACCATCGAGCCGTTGCAAGTTACAATTAATAACAAAAATTAGGTTGTCAAGTTTTTCGCGAGCGGCAAGAGTAATTGCGCCGAGAGATTCGGGTTCATCAGTTTCGCCATCGCCGAGGAAAGCCCAAACGTGTGAGCCTGCGGTATTTTTTATTCCTCTATCTTCAAGGTAACGATTGAAACGTGCTTGATATATCGCCATCAAAGGACCAAGCCCCATCGATACTGTGCTGAATTCCCAAAAGTCGGGCATCAAAAAGGGATGAGGATAAGAAGAAAGTCCAGGTTCATCTTTCAATTCTCTTCTGAAATTTTCGAGATGTTTATCAGTTAATCTATCAAGTAACCAGGCACGCGCATAAATTCCGGGGGAAGCATGCCCTTGAAAGAAAATTTGGTCGCCGCTGAAATTTTCTCCTTTACCTTTAAAGAAATGATTGAAGCCGACTTCGTACAAAGTTGCCGCGGATGCAAAAGTTGAAATATGTCCACCGACGCCGCTATCGTTGCGGTTTGCGCGAACAACCATCGCCATCGCATTCCAACGGATAATGCTTTTAATTCTTCTTTCAATTTCTCTATCGCCGGGATAAGGTGGTTGCTTTTCGCGGGGAATCGTGTTCACATAGGGAGTGTTTGCAGTGAATGGAATTTCTACTCCATGCTTCTGTGCTCTTATTTGCAGTTGTTGAAGAATCTCAATTACACGTTTTGGTCCGCCATGTTTTAGGACGTAGTCGAGCGAGTAAAGCCATTCTTCATTTTCAAGTTCGTTAATTTGTTGTTGGGTTAAATCTTTATCATCGGGCATAAAAATTCCTTTCGGATTCTTAAAAGTGAGTTATCAAACAATTTCAAATTCCCCATCTAAAGGATTGAAAAGACGAGGCAAACTTAACTCTTTAAAAGCTAAATACAATTGCCGTTGCAAATATAATGAACGCTGTTCAGAATAACATTTATTATGAGTAAGAGATTTGTTTGCGGAAGTAATTTTCCATGACAACAATGTATAGTTACTACTTAGTGCAAACTTAGTGGTAAAGCAGGAATTTAAACCACTTTGACACGCATGACACTAAGGAATTTATTATTTACGATTGTCAATTCTCCATTCCCAACTATTCATTTTTAATTTGTAATTTTTAATTCTTAAAAGGAATGCCACAAAGTCACGAAGGCACTAAGGAATTTATTATTTACGATTGTCAATTCTCCATTCCCAACTATTCATTTTTAATTTGTAATTTTTAATTCTT
>CAYMUL010000023.1:45160-54942 GCA_964393605.1 uncultured Ignavibacteriaceae bacterium
ATTGTCAATTCTCCATTCCCAACTATTCATTTTTAATTTGTAATTTTTAATTCTTCTCCATTCTCTCCCGATGAATCGGGACACAATTCTCACTATTCATTTTTAATTTGTAATTTTTAATTCTTAAAAGGAATGCCACAAAGTCACGAAGGCACTAAGGAATTTATTATTTACGATTGTCAATTCTCCATTCCCAACTATTCATTTTTAATTTGTAATTTTTAATTCTTCTCCATTCTCTCCCGATTAATCGGGACTCCATTCTCTTCTCACACTTATTTATCCTCCGTAGGGAGACTCTTACCCTTACCCTTACTCTTACACTCTTCTCCTGCGAAGCCATCTTTTTTTTTCACCGCCGAGACGCGGAGACGTGAACTGATTTTCATTTTTAATTTGTAATTTTTAATTCTTAAAAGAAATGCCACAAAGTCACGAAGGCACAAAGGAATTTATTATTCAAAATTCTCTCCCGATGAATCGGGACTCCATTCTCCATTCTCAATTCTCCATTGTCTTATGGTTGGAGTATAAAAAATTATTCTGCGCGGAGAATAGCCAAATCTTCCAATTTAATATCATTAACAAACGAGAGTACAAAATTCACATCATCGGTATTATCTGCATCGACTTCAATTAAGAATCTTTGCGCAACTGCGAAGGTGAGCGTCGCTTCTTTGTAATCTCCGGTTGAAACGCGAAGAATTCCACGATATTTTCCATTCACTGTATAACTTTTTTCGTAACCGCTTTCAGATTCACTTTCATAATCGGTGAGAAATGAATAAGAAATTAGTGCGGCCTGATAAAGTGTTGCATCGGTAATTTTAATAGATACAGAACGTTGAGGGGTTTCATAATCCGTTTCCGGAATATTTTCTTCATATCGAACTTCGGTAAGTGAAGTAGTAAATCCCATTACTGTTTGAGTTGAACCTGATGGTTTTGATCTTGTAAATTTTTGTACTTCCATCTGCGGTAAAAATTCTTGTAGCTTTTTGAAATGGACAACTTTTTCCTGCGCGGTTGTTATAGCCGTGAAAATGAAAACGAAAAGTAAAAGTCTGTTGAACATAGTAACCCTTAAATTTATTAATGATTCGTTACGTCAAAAATAAAAGGAATGTTTGATTAAAACCAAAGAATAATTCATTCGGGAATCCCGATGCAGATTATTTTTTTTGTGGACATAATACCGATTTTAATCATGGATTGATTGAAGTGTTGTTAATTCTAAAATCTATCTTTAACTTTGCACCGCAATGAAAAAGAAAATATTTGTTTTCGGATTTATCGGACTATTTGCCATATCGACTATCGGTCTGCCGCTCACTATTCACTTTTGTGAGATGATGAATAAAAGTTCCATCGTCGAGTGTGCTATTTGTGCCGAAGAAATTGATACTCCTTCATGTTGTGAAGTAGAATCGGATGTTCTTCGTTTTTCATCTCTTGCACCAAATTGCTGCCAGGAAGATTTTACATTTAACAAAATTGAAGATGACTTCATCAACTCGAAATCCGAAATTAAATTTATTATCGATTGTTCATTCCACTTCGACGCCAATCTCTATTTAAGTTTTTCAAATAATCTTTCGAACGAGAAATATTTGAACAGCGACTTACCTCCTCCGGGCGCGGAGTTAAAACCAATTTATCTCCTCAATTCTACGTTTCTAATCTAAACACTTTTCGTTTTACCGGAATAGTTAATCTAACTATTTAAATTCTTTTTAAATCATTGTTGCTCTATGAGCAAAAATTTTTAGGAATAATAAAATGAAAAGAAATTTTTTATTTTCACTCATAATATTTTTTACATCTACCGTCTATTCACAAAGTGAATCGCTGGAAACCTTGATAGACAAGGCGATCGAAGTAAGTCCGAAACTGAAAATGTTGAAGATGAAACAACATGCGGCGACGAACAGAATAGAACAGGAATCAAATCTTCCCGATCCGATGCTGATGCTCGGTGTGATGAACTTGCCCGCAGGTTCATATTCATTCACCGAAGATGCTATGTCCGCAAAGACAATCGGAATCACGCAAGAGTTTCCTTTCTTCGGAAAACTTTCTACGCAAGCAAAAGTTGAAAACGCCGACGTTGAAATAATGAAGTATGAAATTCTTGACGAAGAAAATGAATTGCGAAACACTGTAATTCAAAATTATAATGAATTAAGATACATTCGGAAATCGTTTCAACTAACTCAAGAAAATATCGAACTGCTGAAAAGCATTTCGGAAATTGTAAAAACTAAATACACAATTTCGGCGGCAAATCAACAAGAGTTGTTCAAACTCGAATTGGAAATTTCTTCCATGACTGCCGAACTGATCGAATTAAGAGGCGAAGAGGAAGCAACGCTTGCAATTCTGAATTCACTTCTTCTTCGCGAAAAAGATTTTGCAATTGTTACAAACGATTTTCCCGAAATAACTTTTTCTGCGGTCAACCCAGTTTCCCTCTTTAATGATGCGGTTGAACAGCGACCGATACTGAAGAACATCATCTCCGCAAAAGAAAAAGAAGAAATAAAAAAATCTCTCGCGCAATATGATTTTTATCCGAACTTTTCTTTTTCATTTCAATTTGGTTATCGCGAAGATTTAGTTAGCGACCACGCAGAGTTCACGGATCATCTCGTTTCTTATACTTTGGGAATTTCTCTTCCTCTTAATTACGGAGGAAAAATTTCTGCCAAAGTTGAAGAGAATGAAACGATGAAAATATTTTACGACGAGCAGTATCAAACGGCGTTACAAAAAATAAAGAGTGATATCGGCACTTCAACCGCAAAACTAAAATCGCTTGAAGAGAGGATAAAATTATTTTCAGATTATTCGCTTCTCCAAGCCGAAGAAAATTTAAGCTCATCGTTAGTCGCTTATCAAGTCGGCAAACTTGATTTTATTTATTTGATCGATGCGCAACAAATTCTTCTCAAACTTCAAAATCAAATTTTCAAATTAAAAACAGATTATTTGAACGAACTGGCTGAGTTGGAATTCATTACAGGCAAAAAATTTACAAACTGATTTTATTAGAAAGAAATTAAAATGAAAAAATTATTATTTATAACGTTACTTCCGATTTCCGTTTTCATCATTGTCTATTTGCTGTTTATTAAAAGTGATACGAAAAGCGTGGATAAAGGGGATAAACAACTTTACACATGCGGAATGCATCCTCAAATAATTTCGGAAGAGCCGGGCGTTTGCCCGATTTGCGAAATGCAATTAACTCCAATTAAGAACAACGGAAAAAATTCTTCGGGAGAGAAAAAAATTATTTATTGGCGATCATCCATGGATGCTACGGAAATTTATGACAAACCCGGTAAAGATAGAATGGGAATGGAACTCGTTCCCGTTTATGAAAATGATTCTGAATCCGGTTTAGTTGCAATCGATCCTGTTGTTGTACAAAACATGAATGTGCAAACGTACAAAGTTGAAGAGAGGGAACTCTCTCCAACAATTATTACGAATGGAGTGCTTGCCATAAATGAATCTGCCGAGTTTAAAGTTACAACCCGCATCGATGGATGGGTGGAAAAACTTTATATCAATTACACAGGACAAATAGTTAACCAAGGCGATAAACTGATGGAGATTTATTCGCCGGAACTTGTTTCTGCTCAACAAGAATTGTTGACGGCAATTTCTTACCGGGAAAAGATGAACACAACTTCATCGAAATTAATTTCTTCATCCAACGAAGAAATAGTTTCTAATTCAAAAAAGAAATTGAAGCTATTAGGACTTGGCGATAGCGAGATAGAACGAATCATAAAAACGAAAGATGTAAAAACTTCAATCTCTCTCTATTCGCAAAAAAAAGGAACGGTGCTGGAGAAGAATGTTGTTGAAGGCGAAAAAATTAGCGCGGGTATGCCGCTTCTAAAAATTTCCGATCTCTCTTCTCTCTGGCTACTCGCCGATATTTATGAATATGAACTTTCGAAAATTTCTTTAGGCGCAAATGCGGAAGTTGTTTTCAACTTTCTGCCCGGTAAAAAATATAGTTCATCTTTGTCATTCATCTATCCGACGATCGACGCTAAATCTCGTACGGTGAAACTTCGTTTCAATATCAATAACTACGGCGAACTGAAGCCGTCAATGTTTGCCTCTGTTAAAATTTATGGAAAGAAATCCGGCAAACAAATTGTAATTCCGGAGAATGCAGTCATTCGAAGCGGCGAAAATAATATCGTCATTGTTGCGCTCGGCGAAGGAAAATTCAAACCGCAACATATTTCGCTCGGCGGATATGCCGATGGGTTTGTGCAAGTAATTCAAGGACTCACAAAAGGTTTGCATATCGTTACTTCCGCGCAATTTTTGATTGACTCCGAAAGTAATCTTCGCGAAGCAATAAGTAAGTTTCAAAGCGGAGGACACGACCATTCTTCTTTAACAAATGAAAAAGAAAAAATTGTTGAGGAGAAGCCAAAAAAAGAAATCGATAAAAAACCGGAAAACGAAAAACCAAAAACAGAACACAATCATTACGAACCACATGAGTACGAAGGCGTTATCGACGTTGATAATATTGACTCCGACAAAGACGGAAAACTTTGGCAATGCCCAATGGACTGGAATGTTCTTTCGGATAAATCCGGCAGATGTCCTGTTTGCAATATGAAATTGAAAGAATATTCTCTCGACAAAATAAAAGAGAATTTAATGAAACACGGCTATCAACATAAGTGAAAAGTTGAATGATGTTGTACAATAAAAAATATTTTTAGGTTTTAAAATGAGTTACACAAATAAAGAAGGAACGATCGCCAAACTGATTGAGTGGTCGATCAATAATAAATTTTTAGTAATAATATTTACGGCAATTGCAGTTGCGTTCGGAGTTTGGGCGTTGTTGAATACAAACGTAGATGCAATTCCCGATCTGAGCGATGTACAAGTAATAATCATTACAGATTATCCAGGGCAGGCACCGCGAATTGTTGAAGATCAAATTACATATCCGTTAACAACAAAAATGTTATCGGTGCCGTATGCAAAAGATGTGCGCGGCTATTCGATGTTCGGCTTCTCGATGATCTACATAATATTTGAAGATGGAACGGATATTTATTGGGCGCGAAGCAGAGTTCTCGAATACTTAAACGGAATGCAAGGCACGTTGCCCGAAGGCGTAAGCCCGCAACTCGGTCCCGATGCAACCGGTCTTGGCTGGGTCTATCAATATGTTCTTAATTCCGATAAGAAAAATTTGCAAGAGCTTCGTTCAATACAAGATTATTTTTTGAAGTATGAATTGTCTTCAATTCCCGGAGTTGCAGAAGTTGCAAGCATCGGGGGATTTGTAAAACAATATCAAGTGAATGTTGATCCGGTAAAATTGGCGGCGTATAATATTTCATTACAAAAAATTAAACGCGCAATATTGGAGAGCAACAATGATGTGGGGGGAAGACTGCTCGAAATTTCCGAAACGGAATTTATGGTCAGAAGTCTCGGCTACATCAAAACAAAAAATGATTTAGAAAACATTGCAATTGAATATTCATCCGAAACAGGTTCGCCGATATTTTTAAAAGATATCGCAAACATAGAAATTGGTCCCGAACTTCGAAGAGGCATTGCAGATTGGAACGGCGAAGGGGAAACTGTCGGTGGCATTGTTGTAATTCGCTACGGTGAAAATGCTTTGGCTGTTATCGATAGAGTTCGAGAAAGATTGAACGAACTAAAAAAATCTTTACCTGAAGATGTAAAGATAGAAGTAGCGTATGACCGCGCGGGATTGATAGAGCGCGCCATCGATAATCTTTCCGATAAACTTTTAGAAGAATCAATTATAGTTGCACTCGTGATAATCGCATTTCTTTTGCATGTAAGAAGTTCACTTGTTGCAATTTTCACTTTGCCTTCGGCGGTGTTAATTTCTTTTTTAATTATGAAGTTGCAAGGAATAAACGCAAACATCATGTCGCTCGGAGGAATAGCGATAGCAATCGGGGCAATGGTTGATGCTTCAATTGTGATGGTTGAAAATGCGGCGACACATATTTCGGTAGAGAATGATAAACCGCCGCACGAAAGAAGAGCTCATTGGGAAACAATTTTGGCTTCTGCAAAAGAAGTTGGTCCTTCAATTTTTTATTCTTTGATTGTGATAACAATTTCTTTTCTTCCGGTCTTCACACTTGAGCAACAGGAAGGAAGATTGTTTAAACCGTTGGCATTCACAAAAACTTATGCAATGGCGGGAGCCGCTATTCTTGCGGTTACAATCGTTCCCATTCTTATTGGTTATTTGGTTCGTGGAAAAATCAAAAAAGAAGAAGATAACCCGATTACAAAAGTGTTGATAAAACTTTATCACCCCGTTGTTGATTTCGTAATGGAAAAAAGAATTTGGGTAATTAGTTCGGCAGTTGTAATTATTCTTATTACGATCATTCCGTTTTTAAAACTTGGAAGTGAATTCATGCCGCAGTTGTACGAAGGCGATATTTTATACATGCCGACAACACTTCCCGGAATTTCAATTACAAAAGGAAAAGAAATTTTACAACAAACAGATAAGATCATAAAAACTTTTCCCGAAGTTGAATCTGTTTTTGGTAAGATAGGAAGAGCAGAAACCGCAACAGATCCCGCGCCAATCTCAATGCTCGAAACTACTATTCAACTCAAACCGCGCAATCAATGGCGCGAAGGAATGACTCCTGAAAAATTAATTGAAGAGATGAACAACGCCGTTCAACTCCCCGGATTAACAAATGCATGGACGATGCCTATCAAAACCAGAATTGATATGCTCTCAACAGGATTTAAAACTCCGGTAGGAATTAAAATTGCCGGACCCGATTTAAATGTATTAGAAAAACTTGGAAGAGAAATTGAAGAGAAGATGAGAAAAATTCCCGGCACACGTTCTGCATTTGCGGAACGAGCCGTTGGAGGTAACTATCTCGATTTTGAAATTGATCGCCTCGCAATTGCACGCTACGGTTTAAGTATTGGCGAAGTGCAAGATGTTTTTATGTCAGCAATTGGCGGAACAAATATCACAACCACAGTTGAAGGGCTTGAGCGATATCCCGTTAATCTTCGCTATCAAAGAGATTACCGGGACAACATCGAATCGCTGAAGCGCACGCTGGTAAATATTCCTTCGGGAGGAAATGTTCCGTTAGAGCAACTCGGAAAAATTACCGTGAAAAAAGGTCCGCCGGAAATTAAATCTGAAAATGCGAGACCGAATACATGGGTGTACGTGGATTTACACGATACCGATATCGGAAGCTACATGAAGAGAGCAAAAGAAGTAATTAATTCTGAAGTAACACTTCCCGCCGGTTATTCAATAAAATGGAGCGGACAATATGAGTATATGGAACGCGCGGCAAATCATCTTTATCTTGTTGTGCCGCTAACGTTGTTGCTTGTAATTATCATTTTACATATCAATACAAAATCACTTTCGCGAACTGCAATAATATTTTTGTCACTTCCCTTCTCGGCAGTTGGAGCGATATGGTTGTTGTATTTAGCGGGGATAAATATGTCCGTTGCCGTTTGGGTTGGGATTATCGCACTCATCGGTGTTGATGCGGAAACGGGAGTAGTGATGTTGCTTTATCTTGATATCGCATACGATAAATTTAAAAAGAACGGAATGTTAAATTCACTGCACGATTTGCGCGAAGCAATTTTTGAGGGCGCGGTGAAAAGAATCAGACCGAAAATGATGACTGTTTTCACAACGATACTTGGATTGTTCCCTATTGCAATCGGCATTGGAACCGGTACCGATGTTATGAAAGCTATTGCATTACCAATGATCGGAGGAATAGTAACGAGTTTGATTTTAGAACTCACGGTTTATCCTGCGGTTTATTATTCAGTTAAAAAAAGAGAAGTAAATAAATTAATAGAATTAAATAACAATCAACATTCACAAACAACATAAAGGAAAAATATATGACTCCACATTTTTTTATGGCGATTGCCATGATCGTTTATTTCGCATTCGGATTTGGCGGTAAGCACGACATGATGCGCCACTCAAATATGCAAAATCATGATTCACATTTCGTCGGCGATTCAACTAAGACAAGTAAAGAGAAGATGAATCACCACAACCATGAAAAGAAAGATGATCACAAAGATCATGAATTGAAAGATGATGCGAAGAAAGATTCAACCGAGATGAAAGCATGGAACACGGTTTGTCCCGTGCTTGGAAACGAAGTTGACGGCGAAACAGAACTCGTTGAATACAATGGAAAATATTATGGATTTTGCTGTCCGGGTTGCGATACAAAATTCAAAAAGAATCCAGAAAAGTATTCAAAGAATTTAAGCGAAGACGGAACTGAGTTTATCAAAAAGTAAAATCTTTTTTGTTTATTAAGATGACATTCCTTCCGCCCACGATGTTGAAGGATGTCATCTTAACTACTTTAAACCTTACACATGCACTTAAACTTACACATACTCTTACACTTACACTACGAAGTCCCACTGCCATCTTCTTTTTAACCGCCAAGTTCGCAAAGAAGCGCAAAGGAATTTATAATTTATTATTTTCAATTGTCTATTGCCCTTTGTCAATTCTCTTCTTACACTTATTTATCTCCCGAAGGGAGACACTTACACTTACTCTTACACTTACACCACGAAGTCCCATTGCCATCTTCTTTTTAACCGCCAAGTTCGCAAAGAAGCGCAAAAGAATTTATAATTCCCAATTCCCAATTCTAAATTCTCAATTATTAATTATACACGCGGTGCTTTTTCCACATCCTGATACAAGCGGCATCTTAACTTTATGATAAAAATTCTTATTTGAGCTATAAAGATATTGTACGTATCTTGCTTTGTAAATTGTACGTAAAATATAAGGCAAAGTATGAACGTTAAATTAACGCTTAAACTAAATAAAAGATCTATCGATAAAGCAAAAAAATACGCAAAGAAAAACAAACAGAGTCTATCAGGAATAGTAGAAAACTATTTCAATATCATATCCAATCAAGAAATTTTAGATGAAATAGAAATCTCTCCAAACGTAAGAGAATTATCGGGTATCATTAATCTACCGGAAAATGTCAACCTAAAAGAGAGCTACGGAAAACATCTTGAAACGAAATATTCTAAATGAAAAAAGTTTTTGTCGATTCCGATATCATTCTTGATTTGCTTGCAAAACGAGAACCAAATTATATTCACGCGGCAAAGCTATTCACACTATTCGATGAACATAAAATAATAGGATTTACTTCGCCGATAGTTTTTGCAAATCTTCACTATCTTCTTAAAAAAAATTCTTCTAACTCATCTGCACTGAAAAGTTTGAGAAAATTGAAAGCACTAATAAATGTTTTAGCTGTAGATGGAAAGATTATCGAACAATCCTTAAACTCGGATTTTGCGGACTTTGAAGATGCAATTCAATATTTCACTGCGATAAATAATGGGATAGAACTATTGCTGACAAGAAACAAAACTGATTTTAAGAAAAGTAAAATTCCCATTGCTACGGCAGAAGAATTCTTAAAAAGTTGGGAAGCGTTTTGATTTGTGATGCAATTGCAATTTGACAACATACGTGTTTAACGAAATATTTTTATTTCTACCGGATTCAGCCATCGCGTAATTTCTCGAAAAATAATTAGTCGGGTCGTAGTAATCCGTCTGCCATCAAAACCTTACACATATTTATCTCCCGAAGGGAGACACTTAAACTTACACTTACTCTTACACTTACACCACGAAGTCCCATTGCCATCTTCTTTTTA
>CAYMUL010000024.1:0-50971 GCA_964393605.1 uncultured Ignavibacteriaceae bacterium
GCTTCATCGGATTGTTTTTTAGTATTTATGTCGTTTTCGTAAAATTACCGCTAACATTTTTTTAACGCGAACTTGCGTAAAATCCACTTTAAATCCTATATTTACTGCGCAATAACCACAAAATAATAGATAAAAAGATATAAATGAAGAGACATGAACTAGTTGATAAATATTTAAAACTGCTTAACTTAAAAAATTATTCCCCCGCAACCGAAAAACTCTATTTGCACCATCTCAATCTATTTCTTGGTTATGTTAATAAATCCTCCAATAAAGAAATAGATGGCGGCTTTTTGCTAAATTATTTTACTGAACTTAAGCAGACTAAAAACTTCTCTTACTCTTCAATGAAGCAGTCGCTTGCAGCAGTTCGTTTTCTTTATCATGACGTCTTAAAAAAAGAAATTGATTTTGACTTTTTTATTAAAATTAAAAAAGATAATAAACTCCCAAACGTCCTTTCTTCTAACGAAGTTAAAAAAATTATTAACGCTACTGACAATCTTAAGCATAAAACAATTTTATCTTTAATATATGCCTGCGGATTAAGAATTTCTGAAGCTGTTAACCTTGAGATTAAACATATTGATTCTTCCAACATGACAATAAAAATTGTAAGCGCAAAAGGGAAAAAAGATAGATATGTTATGTTGTCCGAAAATTTATTGAAAATTCTAAGAGAGTATTTTTCAGAATATAAACCACGTAAATATCTTTTTAATGGACAAAAGGGGGATAAATATTCAGCCAGAAGCATTCAGGAAATTTTTCGGAATGCAGTTAAAAAAAACGGGATAAGAAAAAAAATTACAGTTCACACTCTAAGGCATAGCTTTGCAACTCACCTTCTTGAAAACGGGACGGACATACGATTAATTCAAGAACTTTTAGGACACAACCAGCTATCAACAACTCAAATTTATACTCACATTACCCCATTAACAATAAAGAAAGTTAAAAGTCCTTTCGATAGTTTGCAACTTTTTTAATATTTACTTTTTCTTAATTATAAAATCGAACAGCGTACGGACAAGATTAACAAATATTTTCACCGAAGGGTGATTGTATTGAAAGGGATTATTAAACTCGAGATGCCTGAAATTTACTTTGGCGGCTCCCGGCAGCCTCGCTGTAGAACAGCTTTTTTTTACCCTTCATAATTCGGCACCTAATAATCAAACTTATGTCCAATACACACAAAATATTTTTTCGGCTTTAGCCACATAAAAATATTTATTTTGGCGAATCGGTTATTCTATTCTAAATTAATTTATCATAGCTTCATCTATCGCCTTCTTTACCAAACGAAGAAAATCTTCATCTCAGTTTTTTGGTTCAGAAGAAAGTTTTAATATTTTCCTTTCGACAATTATTCATTTTATCACAAACAAAAAGAGGCAATATGAAATATTTAATTTCATCACTATTCCTTCTCTGTTTAGTTATGGAAACCCTTGCACTGCCGCGCTTTGCAGTTCGCTCCGGCGCGCTTTGTTCGGATTGCCATACCAATCCCACCGGCGGAACTCTTCGCAACAAAAGCGGTTGGGGTTTCGGCAAAAATAATCTTGCCATGTATTCTTCCTTTAATCAAGAAGATGGAATGCAACCAAGCCCGTACATCGGAAACAATATTAGTTACGGCTTAGATTTTAGAACGCAGTATTTAATCTTTACCGACAGCACAAAAACGCGAACGGATTTTCATAGAATGTCCGGTGCTGTCTATATCGGAGTTGAAGCATCGGAAAAAATATCTATTCAATCCCGATATGATTTTGTTCAATCTGTTTGGGAAGCGTACGCAGTTGCATCAATCTTGCCGAATAACGGATATATCAAGTTCGGAACATTCACTCCGAATTTTGGAATACGATTAGATGATCACACTTCATTTACACGCGGCGGAGATATGGGAGTGAGTGCCGGCGGCGCAGGTTTTATCTACAATCCTTTCTACACTGAAACGGGAATTGAATTGGGATATTACTTCGGCGAACTCGCATTCTTGACCGTCAGTGCTGGGGGAAGCGGTTTTCCTTCTTTCCAAAAAGATCCTGCTTACACTGCGCGGCTTGAACTTAACCCGCCGATTAATGACAACATCAATCTGATGTTCGGCGGATCATTTGCTGCTGTCAAACCGGGATTTGGAAGTGCAATTAGAAACGCTTCATTGCTCGGCGGATTTCTCGGATTCGGATTTAACAATTTTACTTTGCTCGCAGAATTTGATCAGGCGAAAAGTTTATTTGTTACGGATAAAAAATCTTCGGCACTCATGATTGAAGCGGCTTACAAAATTTCTAAAGGATTAGATGCAGTCGTTCGATTCGATAAATTCGATCCTGACACTGATTCGGAGAAGGACGAATACTCTCACATAATTTTAGGATTCGATTATTTCCCGATCAGTTTTCTGGAAATAAAACCGCAATATCGAATCAACGGCGAAGAGCCGAAGATTGACAACAATCTTTTCCTAATTCAATTTCACATTTGGTATTGATAGTTTGAACTGCCCGTTATCATTGATAGCGGGCATTCATTTTAAAAGTTGAAATTTATTTTTTATTTGCTTAATGTAGCAGTGTAAAATTTCAATCATTAATACAGGAGAAGCTTAGAATGAAGCTCCGTTTAATTACAACATTTGTTGCGCTTGTTGCAACTCTTTCTTTTTCTCAAGTTACGATACTTGACGACTTTGAAACAGGCTTGGGGCATTTCAATTTACAAACTAATTACTCAGGTTCAACTGTTGGAGTTATTGGCACTACACCAACAATCGATTCATCAACTGCACATTGGGGAATGAAATCTCTTCGTATAGTTTTCATCGATGATCCTGCACAATCTGTAAATTGGGCTGTGCGTTTTCTTTCCGGGACCGGTACTCCCGCAAATAATATCGAGATGGCTCCGACCGGATGGACAGGCTATTGGCTAAAAACAAATAGACCATGGCTAAGAACATCAGCATTAATAGATGCGCCCGGTACGGCTGAAGTTGGCGACACACTCAATGTTGCCGGCGATGATCAATGGCATTATTATCAGTGGAATCTTGGGCAAGATGGGCAACCTATGTGGAAAGGCTGGGTAACCGGCAACGATACAATCTCCGACGATCCTACTCCCACTTATGATGCGATTTGGTTCTTCGCACCGGATGGCTCGGATACTACCGTTGTTTTTCTTGATTTTGTTGTTTGGAATCCGAACGGTCAAATTCCTGTTGAACTTCGTTCTTTCACTGCCGCAGTTGATAAAAACAATGTTGACTTAAGATGGATTACTGCAACAGAAACAAATAACAAAGGCTTCGAGGTTCAGCGAAGAAGCGAATCCTCAAACTATGAAACAATCGGATTTGTTCAGGGCAACGGAACAACTTCCGAACTTCATGCTTATACTTTCAGCGATGTTGTGAAGAATGAAGGCAATTATACTTATCGCTTGAAGCAAATTGATTTTGACGGCACGTACGAATTATCGAACGAGGTTTATGTTGATATTATTTCAATACCCGGCGAATATGTACTTGCACAAAATTTTCCGAATCCTTTCAACCCGAACACGAATATCAGATACTCTCTTCCCGAAAACGGAATTGTGAATCTTTCGATCTTCAATGTGCTGGGACAAAAAGTTGCGGAGCTTGTAAATCAATATCAAAATGCTGGTGAGTATAGTGTTGATTTCACCGCACATAACTTCTCGAGCGGAAATTACATTTATGTTCTTTCCGTCAACGGAAATACAATTACTAAGAAAATGACGCTTTTGAAATAGAAGTTGATTGTTGATTATTGTGCTTCCTTGGGCTGTCTGAATAAGATAGCCCTTTTTATTTTATGGGATTTAAATTTTAATTCTTTATAGTCAAATTCATTTCCAAACGAGACAAAATATTTCTTTCTGTCTCAGAAATCGCTTGTCAAATAAGGTTAAAACAACTATTTGAAAAAACCTTTTGTTACAAATCTATTTTCTTTAACGAAAAAAATTTTTGAACAAGTAGATCTCTAATGTTGACGACAAAAAAGGATACATAAAAAAATCTTCGTAGAAGATTTATTATTGTAGAAAAATAAAAAACAAGAAGAACAGAGCATCGTAGATGCTCAATTATACAATCTCGTTCTTACGAGACCTTGATTTTTTTTCGGCGTAGTTCATTATTTCTAATAAATTTTTCATAACGGAGAAATGCAAAATGTACAACGCTCGATTCCAATTTGTTCGGGATTAGCTTCTTGCTACAATGCTATTTTCCCTAAGCTGGACAAACCAGAACCAAAATTAAATGTTCACCAAATTGTTGTTCTTACTTCCGTAATGAGAGCATTCCAAAACAGAAAAAAATATTTCATTCCCGAAAGTTTTCGGAATGTCAATAATAAGAATATTTTTCCCGTTATGGAAAATATGTTGGTAACAAAATATTGCGAATGTAACACTAAATCCCGTAGGGATGACACAATTTACTGTTCTCATCTTCCTTTACTTCTTGAACCAAAACCAAAAGTTGAGCATTTTACAAGTAATAGTTTTAGCCATAATTGACAAGAGTATGCATGAACTGAAAAAATATTTTGCCATTATTGGTCATGATTTTAACTTAAAGGTACCTATGGGAAAAAAATGAATAAGCAGAGTTCTAATGTTGACGACAAAAAAGGATACATAAAAAAATCTTCGTAGAAGATTTATTATTGTAGAAAAATAAAAAACAAGAAGAACAGAGCATCGTAGATGCTCAATTATACAATCTCGTTCTTACGAGACCTTGATTTTTCCGGCGTAGCCAATTCGGAGGAATGAAATCCGGATATGAAAATGAGTGCGGGTGCTGCTACGAATTTGTCAAACGAAAAAAAATTAATTCTTTATCCCTTCCTTCTGCAGCTCTTCATAATATTTTCTAATCAAATCTTCATAGTCTTTTAAGTATCCCTCTTGAATAGATTTTAGAAGTGCATCGCGCAGAAGGTCGCTTTTCTTTTTCAAGTAAAGTTCCGAAGGAGATTGCCGCGTTACATTTGTGCCGGTGTTAGATTCTCTCTCTTTTTCAAAATCTCTTTCATTAATTGAGCGCTGTGCATCCAAAAGTTTGGATAAAATTCTTTCCTGTTTTTGCACGAGTTCATCGTCAAGTTTTTCCGTGCGCATATCAGTAATTACTTCCTGCATTTGTTTAAGAATTTTATCAAGATTTTCCGGTAATGCTTTTGATTTGCCGGATTGCTTCGCTTCTTTATTCAATTGATCCAAAGATTTTTGGATTAACTGCTGTTGTTGTGCAAGTCGTTGCAATTGCATTTGCTGTTCGCCCGAAAGATTTCCTTGCGATAACTGCTCGAGTTGTTGAGTTAAATTATTGAGCGACATCTGTTGTCCCGAAAGTTGTCCGAGTTGTTGCATCAAAGACATCATTCCCCCCTGTCCACCCCCCTGCATCATTTGATCGAGAGAATTCTTCATCATCATAGCAGCTTGATTTAATGACTTCATCGCCTCGCCTTGTGCGTTAAGTGCTTGAGTTCCGTTTCTATTTTGAAGCCCTTCCATTCCGTTTTGCATGCTGCGTTTTGCATCGCCCAATGCTTTTCCCATTTCGGGAGTAACCGCAAATGTTTTCTGCGATAGTTCGGAAAGTTGGTTCATCAAATTTTCAAGATTACGTTTGACGCTTTCCTGTTCGCGAAGTGCTTCATTAAATTCGTTTACATCCTGCGAACGTGATTTTTCTTTCAGTGCTTCTTCCTTTTTCGAGAGAGTTAAAATATTATCGAGTAGTTTCATTAAATCAGTGAACGTTTTCATCTGGTTTGCCTGCATCATGCTGCTTTGCATTTGCTTCATCATATCGCTCATCTTCTGCATATTTTTAGAAACCTGGTTTTGCTTTTGCAAAGATTGTTGTTTCATTTCTTGCTGCAAATTTTTTTGCGCATCTTCCGAAAGAGATTCGTTTTTTTGTTTCTGCATCTCCTCCATCATTTTCTTCATCTCTTCATTCGGCATGTCGTTCATGCTATTCATCTTTTCCTGAAGTTCTTTCATTTCGTCTTCAAGTTGTTCGAGTTTATTCGTTATCTCCTCTTGTTTTTTCTCAACGGACTTTTTTTCATTTTCGTTATTGAGGTTACTGTTCCTGGTTTTCTCCTCATTCTCTTTTTGTTCTTTTTGAATTTCCTCAATTCGCTTCAGAGTTTCATCCATTTTCTGTTCAACTTGAATGCGTTTAAATAAATTTATTGTTCGTTCGAGACTTTTCTTGAAAGCTTCTTCGTCGAACTTCATGTTCTCAAGGGCTTGCTGTACTTGCTTCCTGTCAAGGTTTTGCAAAGTTTGTTGAAGTTTTTCCATCGCTCGTTTCATTTCATCGCTGGAAAGTTCGTTCATTAATTTTTGCATCTCCATATACTTCTGCATCGTTTCTTCGGAGAGCATATTGTTTTTTTGCAGTTCTTCTTTTGTGTTGGAAAGTTGTTCGCTCATCTCCTCAACTTTTTGTTGAAGCTGATCAAACTTCTCAATCGTCTTTTCGATTTTTTCTTTTTCTTCCCACGTGATTTCTTTTTTGTCCTGCTTTAATTCATTTTCAATTTTTTCAATTTCCTTTTTCAACTGTTCCGCTTCTTTAACAGTCTTTAATAATTCTTGAGTGATGCTTTCCTGCTCTTCATCAACTTGAGTGAATAGCTCATCGATAGAAGGAATGCGTATAAAAAACATTTGCGAGCGCGATGATTTTGGTCCGCTGACATTATCGTTGTCAAAGATTTCAAAATAATATTGCACAACATCCTCTGTAGCGAGATTCAATGATGAAAGATTCCAAATGTGAGAGAGTTCCTGTTCTTTCATCGAATTATTCATTTCAATTTTTAACGAAGAGAACTTTTCTTGCGGCATTTCATAACGCGATTCCGCCAATCGATAATGAAGCAGTAGTTTATCAAATCCGTAGTCATCTTTTAATCGCAACAAAAAAGCAAGACGTTGATCGCTTGAAAGAATTACATCTTTGTTCGGCTGAAGAATGTCGATTGCAGGGTATTCATCATACAACGAAGTTATCGAATATGTAACTGGAGAAAGATTTTCATTCCCTTTTTCATCTTTAATAGAGATAAAATATTTTACATCCTTTTTTATTGTAAAGACTCCCTCAGCCGCATTATTATTGGCTGAAAGCGGGATAGCTGTCGTATCATCAAAGAATATATTTGCGGAAGAAATGTTCTTCGATGCCAGCAAAGAAAACTTAACGCGCGTGCCGACGAGCGCGGTTATATTCCCGTTATCCTTTTGTACCGTTTGCGGAAGATTTGAATAGTTCGGCGGAGAAATATTTAAAGTAAGATTGCGAATTATCGGGCGGTCGATAACAGTAATTTTATATTTCTCGCTCTCGATATCTTCGGCAGATAAAAAATATTCGGTGCCGTTTTGCATCGTTTGAAAAAGATAAACGAAAGAAGAAGTTGTATCGCGCAGTAATTTAATTTTAGTGTAATCGGTTTCCGCTTCATTTTTTTTGAAGAGAGTTATTTCATTTCCGTAAAATTCACCGTCGGTAAGAATTGATACTTCAACGCTTTCCCCTTTTGTCAGTTCGTAATTTCCGGGAATTATTCTGAATGAAAACTTTGCGGGCGGAATGAACTCTTCATTAAAATGTGTTAAACGGAATGCCGCATGATTTAATCCGGGGATAAGTAAAATCATTATAAGCACGACAAAGATTGCGGGAAGTGAAATTTTCAAAAATGTTTTAGCTTTTTCGAAGTTGACCGCCTCTCCAAAATTTATTTCTTTTACCTTGTAATAAATTCTTTCAAATGCGGCGTTCACTAACGCGGATGAATACAAACTACTTTTCGAATTACTGACAAGTTGCAAAGAGTTTGTGAATTCATCTTTTAAAGCAGGAAACAAATTACCGATTTTAGTTGCTGTTGCAGTAAAATTCTTTTCATCCACGCGAGTGATTATTTTAAGCGGCTTTAAAAGAGTAAAATATAAAAGAGCAAGAAAGAGCATTCCGATCAATAAAATCAATACCGTGCGAACAGTCGAAGAAAAATGAAAAATATGTTCGAGCAATACAATGAATAAGAATAATGCAACAATCGAAACAAATAATTGTTGAGTACCAATCGCCGCAACAGAGAGTTTTTCTCTTTTCGAAAAACTTTTTAGTCTTTCGATCAATTCGTTAAAATAATTTATTTGACTTCCGTTCATTTTGTCAACGCAAATAAAATTATGTTCGCACCGAATTCAAGTGCTTCTTTTCTTTTCTGTTCAGGATTGTTATGAATTTTTGCATCAGCCCAACCATCGGAAGGATTTGATTCGAAAGTGTAATAAACTGTTAGTCTGTCGTTAATAAAAATTCCAAAACCCTGCGGAGGTTTTTTATCGTGTTCGTGTGTCTTTGGCGGTCCGTACGGAAATTTATAATGAATGTTATAAATCGCATGAGAGAAAGGGAGTTCGACAAATTCAGTTTCGGGAAAAACTTTTTTCATTTCTCTGCGAAGTGAATTGTTCAAACCGTAATCGTCATCGATGTAAAGAAACCCGCCACGTTCCAAATATTTTCTTAATCTTTCCGCTTCGGATGAAGAGAAAACAATATTGCCGTGTCCTGTTAAAAATAAAAAAGGATAGAAAAAAATATCGTCGGAAGAAATATCAACGAACTGATATTTTTCACTGACATTCAAAGTAAATTTTTCTTTAACAAATTTAAGCAGATTCACATCGGCGGAAGGATCATTGTACCAATCGCCGCCGCCGTTGTATTTAAGGCGTGCAATAGATACTTCTCCCGCTTGCGCAAAGGAAGTTCGCAACGAAATAAAGAATAATATTAGTAGCAAATATTTTGTCATCGTGCGTGAAATTTAGAGTTGTGATTTGTCAATATCAATTCAATTTTAATTATTTGAACGTGTCAACTTCTGAAATGTTTCATGAATAAATAAAATTCTTTCAACTGCGGAACGTATTTTATTTTTTGATTGTCTTTGAAGTAATGTTCAGATTATCGAGAACTTTGTCATAAATATTTTTATCAACTTTACTTAAAAGAATTGCTTCTAAAAATTTTGCATTCTTGATACGCTGAAAAAATCCAAAGTGTTTTGAATTGCCGTAATGCACTTTCATTAAGCCGCTAATTCTCCCCTCAAAGATTCCGCCGCTCAAATTTGTAATGGATGAATAAGCAATCTCTTCTGTTCTGTCGTTCTTCATGAATTTTGAAATGGTGATTTTATTTTCATCAGTTTTTATTTCGTAAGGAATGGTTGTATAAAAATTCCAATAAAATAAATTTAGAACAATTATAACAATCACTAATAAAATCACGGTGAATATTTGAATTGCTTCTCCTTTGTAAGTTAAAACTACGGGGAGCAAATAGAGAAGCAAAAGCAAAGTTGTCGGAATATTTAAATAACGATAAACGAATTTCATAAACGGTGAGTAGTGGAAAGTTTGCGTTATGTCAGCGGGCGAAGGATTGTTTTTCTTTTTCATTAAAACTTGTTCATTACTTCCACGACGCGATGAATTTCATCTTTACTATTTCCAAATGAGATTGGCAGACTTAAAGTTGTGGTATGGATCTCCTCCGAAATCGGAAACGGTTCATGATCGAACAACCCTTTCATCGCCCTTTGTTTATGCGGCGGAACAGGATAATGTGTTTCCGTTTTTATTTCATTCTTTAAAAGGTATTCTTTCAATTTATCTCTTTGCGGATGACGCACATTATAAATATGAAACACATCAAAACAATCTTTGTGAACTTGCGGTTTTATAAAATCATTTTTTAATTCATCGTGATAAATCTTTGCCAGCTCTCTTTTATGAGTTGTGATCTCATTGATATATTTCAATTTAATTCTCAAGAAAGCCGCTTGTGCTTCATCGAGACGGGAATTGAAACCGATAATTTCGTTATAATATTTTACATCGCTCCCATAATTGCGGAGACGTTTCAGAGTTAAAAAATATTTTTCATTGTTGGTGAGAATCGCCCCTGCATCGCCGAGCGCACCGAGATTTTTTGTGGGATAAAAACTGAACGCACCAAACTCTCCAAACGAACCGGTTATTTGATTTTTATATTTCGCGCCGTGCGATTGTGCGCAATCTTCAATCAATATTAAATTATGTTTCTTTGCAAGTGAAACAATTTTATCCATCTCACATGACTTGCCATAGAGATGCACAATCATCAATGCCTTCGTTTGCGAAGAAATTTTTTCTTCAATCTTTTCCGGATCGATGTTATAAGTATGAATGTTCGGTTCAACAAGCACAGGTTGAAATCCGCAATGAAGTATGGAAAGAATTGTTGCGATGTATGTGTTTGAAGGAACAATAACTTCAGTGCCTCTCGGAAACTCACATGCTTTCAGAGCCAATATTAATGCGTCTAAACCCGATGCCACGCCGAGACAGTAATTTGTGTTTTGAAAAGCCGCAAATTCATTCTCGAAATTCTTGACTTCGTTTCCAAGAATGAACCATCCGCTATTTAAGACTTTTTCAAATTGAGTTTTGTATTCGTCAATAAATTTATTGTTGGAGTTAAAAAGATTTTCGTATTCGATCATTTTTCTTTGCAATTGTTTTAATATGGTTCATAGATATAATCTGTTGGATCGAACTTAGTTGACGCAAGCACAAGCAATACCGCATCCGGTGTGAAATGATGCATCGTGTGCCAATCTTCCGGTTTAAGTATCAAACATTTTTTCGGATGATCGAGGAGAAAATCAGTTTTAGCAATTCCGTCATTGTTGGTAACAATACAACTGCCGTGAATGCAAATAGCCGCCTGTATAGTTGATTTATGCCGGTGTCCGCCGCGAACAGAATCGTCAACTCCATAAATGTAAAATAATCTTTTTACATCAAAAGGAATTTCATTCTCGATTACCGTTAGGTTTCCGCGCTGTTCAGAAAAAGTTTTTAGCTCGATGATGTGTGCCATTTGCTCTTTTTAATTTTTAATAAAATCTGACTTAATATAAATATTATAAACTCCGGATAATTTTCTGTAAAGAAATAAAATCGGTGTTTTCCAATTTATTTTTTCCCTTTGCGCGCCGTGAGAATCAAAATCATATCCGAGTGATTGTATTTTTTGCTTAATCTCCTCCAAACGAAGAACGTATGGTTTATAAAAAACATTCAAAATATTTTTTGTTAGTGTACGCCTGCCGAGTTCAATCTTTCCATTTGAAAAAAATCTTAAATAATGAAAATGATAAAAGATCACTTCAAATTTTTCATCCAACGTTTTTTCAGTTCCGAAAAGTTTTTGATTTTCAAAAAAGAAATTATACTGTTGAACATTCCACGCAGCAAGTCCGCCGCCGCGATGTTGTAACACATGCACACCTTCAAAACGTTCTGTCCAATCGTCAAGATAAAGTTGATCGCCGAATTTACCCTCTTCAAATCTATTGTAACACCATTCGAGGCAACGTTCGCGCCACCATTTAAGTGCCTTCAAGCCATGCTCATTATTTTTGAAAGTAACAAACTGCACACAGTATTTTCCACTCTTAATTTCTTTGTTGTATTGCGGTGAGTAACGATGTTCGGTGAGCAAAATTGATTTGTCTCCCAATTCTTCAAAAATATTTATTGGCGAAGAATAAAAAAACAAATCGGCATCAAGATATGTACATGCTTCGACGCTAAAATTATTTAGCACATAAAGAATTGTCGATGAAGTTGAAGTCCAACAATATTCAGCAATTGTCCGCGTAGGTTTTACTTTCAGTAATTCTTTATCTTCAAATTGTTGCAGAGAAATGATAGTAGCATTTTTCAGTTGAAATTTCTTTAGAACTTCTTCCGCAGATTTGTCGAACGCGAAAATGAAAAGATGAAAATTATCACAATGCTTTTCGAGTGAATAATACATTGCCAAACCACGGCTTAAATAATTTGAATCGAACAATGTACAGAATGTGAATTGTTTCAATTCTTCTCCGCCAAAATTATATTGTCGAGATAAAGATCTTTGTTAGTCGGAAATATTTTTAAGATTGTTACGCCAAGCAAGTTGTAAGGAGCAATAATAAAAAGTGTTGCAAGAATTTTTACGATTCTTCCCTTCGAAGAAGTAATTTTATAAATGTAGGAGTTGAAAAGTTGTACGATAACTCCAAAATCGGCGACAGATTTTTCAGTTCTTAAAACTCTAAAATTATTTTTTTCAAGCAGATGTTTCAAACCGAAATAAGAATATCGCGCGTAGTCGTACGGCTGTTCATGTTCATCCCAAACAAAAGGAATTGTGAGAAGCAATTTTCCTTTCGGTTTTAATACGCGGTGAATTTCGCGCAAGAATTCATGCGGCTCAAACACATGTTCCAAAACTTGATTTGATACGACCGAATCAAAACTTTCCGATTCAAACGGAAACGATTTGCCGTCGTAAAAAATATCCGCTTTATTTTTTGTTTGATGAATCGTTGTTTCAATTTCGAGCCCGACATATTCCGAAGCAGAAAAATATTTTTCGTATGGTTTGCTTCCGCAACCGACATCAAGGGTTCTGCCGGTAATTTCATTTCCGAATTTTTTAATCGCGGCTAACAATCCACGTCGTGCAATGTAAAAGGGATTGGTGAACAGCCCAACAAATTTTGGTTCAAATTCCTCTTTTAAAAGAATTTCTTTCAACGAACTCATTTCAAATTCCTCAAAAGAAAAATTGGAATTTGCTGAAATAAGTTCGGAAACATTTTCATCAAGAAATATTTTAGTAAAGATTTTTCCTCAACACAAATTTCGTTCACAATTTGCCAACCGTTTTGTTGCGCCACAAAATTTCTGAAATCGTTAATCGATAATTGATGAATATGTCCCGTGTTAAACCAATTGTAACCGAACAACATTTTAGATGGCATAATTCCTTTGAATAAAAGTTGCAATCGATTTTTGTAAAAAGCAAAATTAGGGAAAGATATAATTTGATGTTTCGAAATTCTTCTCATTTCATTCAACAGGATTTCAGGATAGAGCACCATTTGAAGAGTTACGTTGCAAATCGCAAAATCAAATTGATTCTCTGCAAAAGAAAGCGGTTCGTCTATCCGTGCATTCATAACATTCAATCCGCGAGTTTGGCAAATTTCAACTCCGTCCACAGAAATTTCAACGCCGGTTACTTTGCATTTTTTTTGAGATTGAAGTTGCGCCAACAACTCGCCGTTACCACAACCGAGATCGATAACATTAGAACCGGCATCAACCAAACTTAAAATATATTTGTACTCTCTTCTGGTTTCATGCTTCCAATTTTCCGAAGTGTAATTTCTGTTATCGCTCAGTTTGTCCTCTTGCGAAAATAATTTTTTATTTCCTTTTTCCAGCGCGTTAAAAAATTCGGTCTGATTGTAGTAAAATATTTTTCAAATATTTGTTTGACGCTCTTCTCTTCGGCTGGTGTTTTGTAGCCAACATTTATAGGGTTGCGGGCAATAGTCGTGCTGTACACTTTTGTCGCTTTTGTGTGGGTGCCTCCGCCGTCAGTTCCGATGTTATCGACAAGCGAACAACCGGGATATAAAGTAAATTTATTTTTCAAAAATGCAGATGCATGCCAGCGTATTGCCCACGAATCAACTTCACCAGCAATTTGTCGCTTTAACATTTTTAAGTTGTTCAACTTCCCATCGAAATCAAATTCATATTCGAGATTCTTATTTAGAATTTCATTTAATAATTTTTGTGCATCGGGTTCAAAAATTTGCCAGCGATTTTTCCATGTTGCCCACCCCCAGCAATCGGCACCGCGCAGAAAATATGTGTCCGGTAATTTTTCCTTCACTGGATAAGTATAGCCGTGAATACTGATGACATCTTCTTCGTTTTCATAAGTGGTTAAAGATTCATTCATATATTTCAAAAAATATTTCGAAAGAAAAAGATCATCTTCCAAAACAATTACGCTATTAAGTTTTTCTAAAACTGAAGTAACGCCGTTAATTATAGATTTCGCCAAACCAAAATTCTCTTCACGTCGAACAATAGTTTTTTCTTTAAAACCGGAAATTGAATCTACATAAGTTCGGACTTCTTCAACTTTTTGTAAATCATTAGAAGTTTTCGGCGCATCGGAAAAAATAAATATGGCACTCTCTTTCGCTTCCTCATTTTCGAGGAGCGATTTTACAGTCGTTGCCGTATGTCCCGGTCGATTATAAACGAAAAGCGCAATTGGCGCAAAGTTTTGTTCTGGCATCATGATTTTTGAAAAATTTCGATCAAAGTTAATGATATTTCTTTTTTTAATTAAGGGTGAAGTTTTTTGATTGACAGAATTTAGCGGTGCTGGAAAAAACGAAGAATTATTAACGGAAAAATCATTTTAGGCAAACGATTCAACCCAAAAGAAGCCCAACTTTTTCTTATATTTTGCACTAATTTTTTTTAGGTTCTATGGAATATTTTGTATTACTAAAAGCACTCCACATCGTTTCTGCCGTTGTCTGGATCAGCGTGATTTTCATTAGTTATTCGATGAGAAAACTCCTTGCCAAACCGGAAATTGATAAGAAGGTCGTCATATCGATGTTGTTGGAACAGACTAACTATTTTGCCCGCATCGGAATGATTGGAATTCTTTTAACCGGTATTACACTTTCGATTCAACTTGGTTACGGATTTTTCAAATTCGCCTCCGCCGGCGGTCATTGGCTTTATACAAAACAATTGCTGATGGTTGGAATTATTTATTTAACTTTCGGAAGATTAATGCCCGCATCAAAAAAATTAAAAGCATTGATGTCAACTCATCAGGCGAATACTCCGTTCACGGCAGAGATCATGAGCGCAATTAAAAAAATCGGCGGCACTGCTACTGCAATTTCAATTTTGGTTGTTATTAGTTTTTTGTTGGCGATTTTCAGATCGTTGATGTAAAAAGAATTAATCGTTTTGAAAAAAGTTGCAATACTCGGTTCGTCGGGTTCAATTGGTGAAAGCACTCTCGAAGTAGTTAGAACTTTCCCGCAAAGATTTAAAGTAACTGCATTAGCGGTGAACAGAAATATTCAATCGCTGATAAAACAGATTGAAGAATTTCATCCCGAAGTTGTTGCCGTAACCAATAAAAAATCTGCCGACGAATTGAGAGTTCTTTACAAAGGAAAAACAAAAGTTCTTTTCGGTGAAGAAGGATTAAATGAAATTGCCGCAAGTTGTGAGTATGATATTTTTGTCGGCGCAATGGTAGGTTTTGCCGGATTGAAACCAACCATCGAAGCAATAAAGAGAGGAAAAAGAATTGCACTTGCAAACAAAGAAACTCTCGTCGTTGCCGGAGAACTGATAACTAAACTTGCACAAAAAACCGGTGCTGAAATTATTCCGGTTGACTCGGAACATTCGGCAATTTTTCAATCGCTTGTCGGCGAAGAAAAATCGGCAATAAAAAAAATAATTTTAACTGCATCCGGCGGTCCGTTCAGAAATAAAACGCGCACGGAATTGAAATCTGTTACTGTGAAAGACGCTCTCAATCATCCCACATGGAAAATGGGATCGAAAATTACGATAGACAGCGCAACACTGATGAATAAAGGGCTTGAAGTGATTGAAGCTCATTGGCTTTTCAATCTTCCTAAAGAAAAAATTGAAGTTGTTGTGCATCCGCAGTCAATAATTCATTCGTGTGTTGAATTTGTCGATGGCTCAATTAAAGCGCAACTCAGTACACCGGATATGAAATTGCCGATTCAATACGCGCTTACATTTCCCGAAAGATTGGAAAGCAATCATGTAAAAACTGATTTCGTAAAAATCAGAGAAATGAATTTTTACGAACCCGACATAAACACGTTCGAGTGTTTGCCGCTTGCGTACGATGTTCTTGAAAAAGGAGGAACAACTCCTTGCATACTCAACGCATCTAACGAAGTAGCCGTCCAAAAATTTTTAAATGGACAAATAAGTTTCTTGCAAATTGCGGAGACTATAAAAAAATCGCTTGAGAATATTTCCAATGTTGCTCATCCCGATTTTGAAGATATTATAAATTGTGATAATGAAACTCGCATTTACGCGAATTCTATTTTTTGAAAGGAGTTATTTTAACTTAAATGAGTGAGATATTTTATTTTGCGATTACAATCGCAATCTTAGTTTTTGTACATGAGTTCGGCCATTTTATCGCCGCAAAACTCAGCGGTATGCGTGCCGAAGTTTTTGCAATCGGTTACGGAAAAAGACTTTTGGGCTGGAATAAAAAAACCGGATTCACTTTCGGCGAATTGGATAAAGACCTCGATCTCGGCAATGAAACCGATTACAGAATTTGTCTGCTACCGCTCGGCGGTTATGTAAAAGTTGCCGGAATGGTTGATGAAAGTATGGATACAAAATTTGTTGCAACCGAACCACAGCCGTATGAATTCAGGGCGAAACCGCTGCCGAAAAAAATCTTCGTTCTTGTTGCGGGCGTTGCAATGAATTTGTTTTTAACCTTTGCAATATTTTGGGGAGTGAATTTTTTCTACGGAAAACAAGTTTCTAAAACTACAACGATCTATGTTTCAGAAGCAACCCTGGCGGATTCGCTCGGCTTCAAATTGAATGACAAAATTATTTCTATCAACGGCGTCAAAGTAAATTATTGGGAAGAAGTTCGCACGAAAATATTTGTTGACTTTTTAGGCGAAGATTTAAAATTCGAAATAAACAGAAACGGAGAAAATGTTTTTCTCAAAGTTCCGCGTAAAAAAGTTCCCGCCGATGAAAGCACAAAAGCATTTCTAACTCCTTTGGGAATGAAGCCATTCATCGTGGATATTTTAGAAGACTCTCCGGCAGATTCTGCAGGTATAAAAGCAAATGATGTTTTCCTCGCAGTCAACGGAACAGATATTCATTCAGTTGAGCAGACGAAGGAAATCATCTCAACTCATCCCGCACAAAAAATTGAGATACAATTGTTGCGAGAAAACGATACCGTTATTGTGCATGCCACACCCGACAAAGAAGGGAAAGTCGGAGTTATGTTTGGAGGACAGGCATATTTAGGAAAGACGGAAAAAGTAAAATATGGTTTCTTTGCATCGATGAGTCTTGGCGTTGCAGATATTTCAAACATGACACAACTTACATTCATGATGTTGCGCAAAGTTATTATCGGCGATGTTGAACTCGGCAAAGCATTCGGCGGACCGGTGAAGATTGCACAATACGCGGCTCGCTCAGCCGATTCGGGCATAATAAGTTTTCTCATGTTTATCGGATTGCTTTCTTTAAGTCTTGCAATATTAAACATACTTCCGTTTCCGGTTTTGGATGGCGGGCATCTCGTCATTGTTATTATTGAAGCAATCTTTAAAAAAGAAATTCCAATTAAAGTAAAGATTGCAATTCAAAACACGGGATTTGTTTTGTTGATGATCTTAATGGCGTTCATACTTTATAATGATATTATTAATTTATAACCGCGATGCTTTTTAACAACTCTTTCGAAATAGATGAAGTAATGATTAACGATGATGTGTTCACATCTCCGTTTGCTTGCGATTTGCAAAACTGCAAAGGCGCGTGCTGTACGTTAAAAAGCGATTACGGTGCTCCATTAACTTTGGAAGAGATTGAAACAATCAAAAATATTTTACCCGTTGTAATTAAATATTTACCCGAAGCACATAAAGAGGAAATCACTCAAAATAATTTTTATGCAAACGATGGCGGCGATTATTTTACTCAAAGTGTGAACAGAAAAGATTGCGTCTTTGTTTTTTATGATGGAGATGTAGCAAAATGTTCAATTGAAAAAGCGTTCTTTAATAAGGAAGTAACTTTTCGCAAACCGATTTCATGTCATCTCTTTCCAATTCGTATTTCAAATTTCGGGGGAGATGTTTTGAGATACGAAAAATTTTCGGAGTGTAAGTCTGCTGTAGCCAAGGGGAAGGAAAGCGAACAAACTGTTTTCCAATTTTGCGAAGGAGCGTTATTAAGAAACTACGGCAGCGAATGGTTTCAAAAAGTTAAAGAAGAAATTTCTCAAAGAAGTTTGTAGAAGATATGCTTTCATTATCCCAAAAATTTTCGCTTCAACAAAAACTTTCTCCGCAGCAGATTCAATACCAAAAACTTTTGCAGCTAAACACGCTTGCGCTTGAGCAGAGAATTAAAACAGAACTTGAACTCAATCCTATTCTTGAAGAAGATTTGGAATTGAAAGAAACCGAACCACTTGAAGATGCCGAAGATATTGATTACAACGACGAGCAGGATGAATTTACTCTCGAAGATTACATGAACGATGAAGATGAATACGACGATTATTCATCGCAGAATACCGAACAGCAATATGATCCGGTTGGTTCGTACACTGCTTCTAAAGTTTCTGTTGCAGATCATTTGATGGATCAGCTTGCACTTCTTGATATTGATGAAAATGAACATCGATTGGGGGAAGAGATTATCGGAAATCTTGACGAAGACGGATACTTGAAGCGTGAGCTAAACGAAATAGTTGAAGATTTACAATTGTTCGATCACATAGAAGTTGAACTGGAAAAAGCCGAAGCACTTCTGAAAAAAATTCAATCCTTCGATCCCGTCGGTGTTGCATGTCGTTCACTTCAAGAATGTTTGCTTGTGCAACTTCAACATTCTTCCTACGATCCGTACTACACATTTCTCGCCGAACAAATGCTTCGCGAAAATTATGAAGATTTCGTCAACAAACGTTTTGAGTTGCTTCAATCAAAAATGAATTTATCTCAAGAGACTTTGAGAAGCGTGCTCGATATTATTCATAAACTAAATCCAAAACCCGGCGAAGGCAACATTGATTCGCTCGAGTTAAATCAGATAACTCCTGATTTTATAATAGAAAAAGATCGCGATAAATTTATCATTCAATTGAATGACAAAAATATGCCTGTTGTAACCGTCAATAAAACTTATGTCGCTATGCTTGAAGCGAATAAATGGAAAAAAAATCTTTCTCCGAAAGATAAAGGCACACATAAATTTTTACGCGAGAAATTTGAATCTGCGCGATGGTTTATTGCATGCATTGAACAACGCCGCGATACTATGATGAAAACTATGCAAGCTATTGTCGAACGTCAGTACGATTTTTTTGAAAGCGGAGCCAAGCATCTTAAACCGATGGTGTATAAAGATATTGCAGACATGATAGGCATGGACATTTCAACTATCAGTAGAGTTGTGAACGGCAAATTTGTGCAAAGCACTCAAGGCACTCATGAATTAAAATATTTTTTCAGCGAAGGATTATCAACCGATTCGGGAGAGGAAGTCTCGAATAAATTTATTAAAGAAAGAATTAAAGAGATTGTTGACAATGAAGATAAATCTTCGCCGATGAGCGACGATAAGATTGCAGATATTTTAAATGAAGACGGCGTGCACATCGCCCGAAGAACTATTGCAAAATATCGCGAACAACTTCGCATTCCCGTTGCGCGCATGAGAAAAGAATTCCGCGGTTAATTTTCTAAAAATATTTCGATGAATCTTTTTTTTGATATACTCATAATCATTTTACTTTTTTTGTTATTCGCTTTCTCACATTCGTTGCTCGCAGGATTGAAAATTAAAGAATGGTTGCGCGATAACTTTCCGAAGTTTCTTCCATTTTACAGATTAACTTATAACATCATTTCTCTTTTGAGTTTTTATTTAATCTATCTCGTGTCCCCCAAACCAAACCAAATTATTTACGACCTTCCTCATCCGTTCGATTTAATTATTCTCATTCCACAGTTCGCAAGTTTGTTTGCTTTTTTCTGGACGACTAAATTTATTAACTCGAAAGAATTCCTCGGCATTGCACAAATTCAACGCGCGATGAAAAATAATTATAGCTCCACCGATTTGGATGAAGCATTAACGTTGCGTATCGAAGGACCTTACAAATACAGCCGTCACCCACTTTATTTTTTTCTAATCTCTTTTTTATTCTTCAGACCGACGATGGATTTATTTTATCTGATAGTTTTCATTCTCATTGTCATTTATTTTTATGTCGGTTCGATGTATGAGGAAAAAAAACTTCTCCAAGTTTTCGGCGATGAGTATCGCAATTATCAAAAAACCGTATCAAGAATATTCCCAAAGATTTTATGAAGTTACTTTTTATTCTGTTCACAACACTTGCAACACTATTCGCCCAAACCGAAGAACCGGATGTTGCAACTTTCGGCGATGAAGCGATAAAGTTTTCAGAATTCAAAAACAGATTTCAGCTCACTCCTCTTTCAAACTACGCCGGAAGTGATGAAGCAATCAACCGCCGAAATTTTCTCTACACTCTTGTCGCTGAAAAATTGTGGGCGATGGAAGCGGTTAAATATGGCTTTGATACTTCTGATTTAATGAAAACTACTTTTAAAGCGATTGAAAAAATGTTTCTGCGCGATGCACTTTTTAAAGATGAGATTGCAAGTAAAGTTAAAATTTCCGATCAAGAGATAAGCGAGCAATATCAACGTGCAACAACTTATTTGACTTTCAACTTTCTCTTTTCTTCCGATTCAACCGAAATATTTTATTTGTATGATGAACTACGCAAAGGTGTGCCGTTCGATTCAATTTTTTTCAACCGCGATGAATCTGCATATCAATATGAGCCGATTGAATATGATTTCGACAAAGTTGAACAATCAATTGCCGATTTGCTTTTCACATTGAAGAATGGTGGGGATTTTACTGCACCGTACAATGAATCTTCCGGCTGGTTTATTTTTTACTGCCGCGAAAAACTTCTCGCCGATCCGCCGCCGAACGAACGTCAAAAACTTATGAGCAGAGTAAAGGAAAATTTACAAACTCAAAAAACGGATGAGATTTATCAAGCATATCACAAGAAGTTTTTTGTCGGGAAAAAAATAGAAACTAACGGTGTTCTATTTTGGAGTTTGCGCGATCGCATTTACAAAATCTTTACCGAAAAGAAAGCGGAAAAAAAATTCAATCGCTCCGGCAATTTATCTCTGGATAAAAACGATTTTCAAAAAATAGAAACGGGATTCGGAAATGATTCTCTTTCTCTTCCGTTTATCAAAATTGAAAATCAGCCCGTTTCTTTTATAGAATTTTTACGCGCATTTCAATATGAAGGTTTTTATGTTGATACACTTGATGAAAATATTCTTGCTTCGCGAATGAATTTTAGAGTGAGAAATATGATTGAGCAGGAACTTCTTGCACGAGAAGCACTTGAGCGTGGCTACAATAAATTACCCGAAGTTGAGAACGATATCAAGATGTGGAAAGAAAGTTATCTCTTTCAACTTTACAGAAATTCTTTTCGCGATTCCATTTCTTTTACTGAAAATGATTTGCGTGAATTTTATAACGATGCGAAGAATGATACTTCTGCGTTGATGATTAATGTCGTTGAAATTTTAACCGATAGTTTGGAAGTGATTGAAAAAATATTTTTAGAATTACAAAACGGGAGCGAGTTTAAAAATCTTGCAGGTAAATACACAATCAGAACTTCCACGAGGGCGACGAATGGTGAATTCGGATTTCAACCGGTGTATGCAATGAGTGAAATTGGAAGAATTGCCGCGAGGATGAAAGTCGGTGAAATTTACGGACCGCTAAAACTTGCCGAAGGATATTCTCTCTTTCAACTTATCGGAAAGAAAGAAAGTTTTGGCGGGAGCAGTTCGTTTGAGGAATCAAAAAAGAATATCGAAGAGCAATACAGAACAAAAAAACTTCAAGAGATTGTTGAGAAGAAAACCGTTGAGTTCTCGAAAAAATATAATTTAAAGTTGAATGAAGAACTTGTAGTTAACTCCATCGAACTTGAAAATTTAAGGATGTTGACTTTTCGTTTGATGGGCTTCGGAGGTAGAATTACAGCGGTTCCCCTCACTCCTCTTTATTATGAATGGATTGAATCATTCAAAAAACAAGATGAAGAAATTCCGTAATGTTTTTTCAATTACGCTTTAAGAAGTTCAGCATCTTTTTCCGTGGGCTTGAGAGCAACTAACCCTATGTAGCGCGACGAATTATTTCTCAGCGATAATCTGTTGCATCAGTGTTATCTGTGTGCTATTGTTTTTTTTCACCGCAATGACGCTAAGCCGCAAAGTGAAATTCATTTTTAATTTGTAATTTTTAATTAATCAATATCATCCGCGTGCCTTTAAATCTTAGTGCAAACTTAGTGATCTTAGTGTCTCAGTGGTAAATAAAGAAGTTAAACCACGTAGACACGAAGGACACTGAGAAACACTAAGCCAATTTTTTTTAACCGCAAAGACGCTAAGCCGCAAAGTGAAATTCATTTTTAATTTGTAATTGCTTCTCAGTTATTAGCCAACTCTCTCTGAGTTGCCATCTCGCAGAAAAATTTTGGATGCAAACAAAATTTCTGTTTAACTTTGCCGTGAATAATAAAATGGAAATAATAAATAGAGTAACGTTCCGAGAAAGATTATGAATCATTTACAAAAAACAAATTCGTGTTTTGAAGTTAGAATGCACAACCGCTATACGGATTTTCGACGGGAGAATTAACGTTATCTTCTTATAAAACGAACTTGATCTTGTCTAAATATGGTTTTATATTTAGGCCAAAATAAAGACAAATAAAGGACACGAAATGAAAAATATATCAGTTGCAAATGACATAATTCCCGTCGGTAAGTTCAAATCCGGTTTAGCGAAATATCTTAAGGAAATTCAGGATAAGCGCAATTCTTTGATAATAACTCAAAACGGTAAACCTGCCGGTGTGTTAATCTCGCCATCGGAATTTGATGATTTGAGACAAACAAAACAATTCATCGATTCAATTTCTCGTGGTTTATCTGATTCTGAAAAAGGAGATGTACTATCTACTTCACGGCTGAGAAGCGAATTACAAAAGTCACGAGCCGGAAAAGAAAGATGAAAATCTTCTGGACAAAGGAAGCATTATTACGCCTTCAAGCAATTGAAGAATACATTTCTAGAGACAACCCAAGAATTGCAATTGAATTTGTTGATAAATTAATATCTCTTGCCGAGACAATATTAGATCATCCGGGAAAGGGGAGAATTGTTCCTGAATTATCATTGGAGAATGTTCGGGAGTTGTTATATAAAAATTATCGGATAGTTTATTTGCTTAAGAAAAACTCGATAGATATTCTTACGATATTCGAAGGACACCAGTTATTGAAAAAAGGAGAAATATTTAGAAGTAAAAACTAAGAAAAGGATATAACCCTCTGCTCAACAATGACTGCATTTTTCGGCTTTCCTTGTGTGCAATTGATTATTTTTTCACCGCAAAGACGCTAAGCCGCAAAATGAAATTCATTTTTAATTACTCGCGTCTGCCCGTATTTTTCTTTATCCTTCTCTTTATCTTACTCTTCTTCTTCGAAGCCAATTCTTTTTTAACCGCAAAGCTCGCGAAAGTGCGCAGTGGATTTTTTATTTTTACTTGCTCTCGGTGCTATATTATTTTTCCCTAATCTTCGTAGAAGATTCATAATTGTAGAGAAATTATTAGACAGAACCAGATCATCGTAGATGATCAATTATAGAATATTGTTACCTGTTATCGCTATTAATTTTTTTCACCGCAAAGACGCCAAGACGCAAAGTGAACTTCATTTTTAATTTGTAATTTTTAATTAATCAATATCATCCGCGTGCCTTTAAATCTTAGTGCAAACTTAGTGATCTTAGTGTCTCAGTGGTAAATAAAGAAGTTAAACCACGTAGACACGAAGGACACTTAGGAACACTAAGCCAATTTCTTTTTAACCGCAAAGACGCCAAGACGCAAAGTGAACTTCATTTTTAATTTTTAATTTGTAATTATTAATTGTTTCTGTGGAAATGTTTTTCTCTTTTTCTTATTTCTCCCCCAATTCATCATTTCACTGTAAATTTTTTCAACGTGTGCGACTTTAATTTTTCAACACTTTAACTCATTGTATTATTTAGTTTTACTACATCGTTGAATATTCCGCGATGAAGTTTTCAACACCGGCATAACTGCGGCTTCATTTCTTAATTAAAATATTTTCTCCCCAACTCTTTTTATTACAAATCCTTACGAAGAAAAAAAATATTCTCAACCAAAAAAAAATTTGTGGCACTCTAATTGTTATACTATGATGAACTTTAACTGAAAGGTAAAAATCATGGTCGCACTATTTGTGTTAATAACATTCGTGTTAATAATTTCAATAAACCTAATTGTAACGAAGATTAGAGATAAGAAAATTGCAGTCTTTGAAGAAAGCGCAGAACATGCCGCAAGCAGTTACGCAGTCTTTACAAAAGATTCAATCTACGTACCGAAAGATGTCTATTTCAATCCGAATCATACTTGGGCATCAATCACCGGTGAAGGAAATCTTTCGATCGGAGTTGATGATTTCATAAACAAGATTGTTCAACCTGGTTCGATTCATCTGTTTGCAAAGAATGGAGATCGAATTCAAAAAGGAGATAATCTTTTCGAACTTCATAAAGGCAATAAAAAAATTGTTGTTAAATCTCCTGTAACGGGAATCGTCAACGCTGTTAATCATCGCGCGGTAAATAATACTTCTTCACTGAAGGAAGATCCTTACGAAGAAAACTGGTTGTTGCAAGTTGATCCGCAAAGGCTGGGCGATTCACTCGCCGCAATGCACATTGGCAAGCCCGTTGTACAATGGATGAAAAATGAGATTGAGCGATTTAAAGATTTCCTCAGCACTTTACATCTCGCCGCTTCCCCTGTTGGCGCAACAATGTACGACGGTGGAAATATTGTTGAAGGTGTTTTCACTTCTTTCGATGATGAAGTTGCTAAAAAATTTGAATCTGAATTTTTGAGTTGAGGAACACAATGACAAAGAAGAAAGCATTATTGATAGACATTACACTCTGCGTCGGTTGCGGTGCGTGTAGCGATGCATGTAGAGAACAAAACAAACTTCCCGAAGTTTCGGATGAGTTGAACAAAAATATTCTTTCCGACAAAAATTATACTGCGCTGGAGGAACATGGCGATTACTACGTTCGCCGGTTGTGCCAGCATTGCGATGATCCATCGTGTGTTTCGGTTTGTCCGGTTGGTGCGTTCACAAAAACTAAATTAGGTCCTGTTCTTTACGACGAAACAAAATGTATCGGCTGCCGCTATTGCATGCAAGCATGTCCGTTTCAAGTTCCCCGTTACGAATGGGGTAGCACTTCACCGCGTGTAAGAAAATGCGTTATGTGTTATGATAGAATAAAAGATGGCGGCACAACTGCATGCGCAGAGGCATGCCCGACCGGCGCAACAATTTTCGGTGATAGAGATGAACTGCTTGAAATCGCCCGTCAAAGAATTTTGGATAACCCGGAACAATATCATCGTTTAATTTACGGAGAGAAAGAAGTTGGCGGAACTTCGGTTTTATATTTGTCCTCCGTGCCGTTTGAAGAGCTTGGCTTTAGAACAAACTTACCGAGGAGAGCAATGCCGAATTATACATGGGATGCTTTATCAAAAATTCCTTCTGTCGTTGTTGTCGGCGGTGTAATGCTTTCGGGATTTTACTGGTTGACAAACCGTAAAAATGAAATTGCAAAAGAAGAAAGAATGGAAAATGAAAATCAAAATTCCGGGAGAGAACAATGAACACTATAACATCATTCATTAAAAAATATTTTTGGAAAACCGTTGCGGTGATAATTTTATCTGCCGGAGGTTATTCAATTTATTTGCGATTCACCGAAGGACTTGGTGCCGCAACAAATCTATCCGATGAATTTCCGTGGGGATTGTGGATAGGTTTTGATATACTTTCCGGTGTCGGTTTAGCCGCGGGAGGATTTACACTCTGCGCAATCGTTTATATCTTTAACATAAAAAAATTCAAACCGATAATCCGTCCGACAATATTAACAGCATTTCTCGGATATTTGCTCGTCATCTTCGCATTGCTATTCGATCTTGGAAGACCGTGGGCAATATGGCATGCATTAGTTATGTGGAATCCCCGTTCGGTTATGTTCGAAGTTGCGTGGTGCGTAATGCTTTACACAACGGTTTTGTTTTTAGAATTCAGTCCCGTGATATTGGAAAAATATAATTTGCCACGATTGACGAAAGTACTAAAATCAATTTCAATACCGCTTGTAGTTGCAGGCGTATTGCTTTCAACACTGCATCAATCTTCACTCGGCTCGCTTTACTTAATTGTGCCGGCAAAGATGCATCCGTTGTGGTACTCGAACTTGTTGCCGATATATTTTTATTTAAGTGCAATCGGAGTTGGTTGTGCAATGGTAATCTTTGAATCATTTTTAAGCGCGAAAGCATTTAAAAAGCAACTCGAATTTTCTCTCGTTAGTGAAATAGGAAGATGGATTGTTGTCGCTCTTTCCATTTACTTCACAGTCAAATTGATGGACTTGATCTCGAGCGATAAAATAAAATATTTATTCGATGGAAGTTTTGAAGCAAATTTATTTTTGCTCGAGATGATTCTCGGAGTGGTAATTCCTGTAGCGTTGCTTATGTTTCATAAAATCAGAACGAACCGTGTTTGGCTTTTCATCTGTGCAAGTTCTGTTATCGGCGGATTTTTATTGAATAGAATGAATGTTAGCATAACGTCCATTCAAGCATTTGCAACTGCGGATTATTTTCCTTCGGTGTTTGAAATTATGATTACTCTCTTCATCATCACATTGGGAGTTATCATCTTCAATATTACTGCAAGAAATTTTAATCTATTCCCTGAGGAAACGCATTCGGTTAAAAAAATTGTAGCCGATTTTCAAGTTGTAACCGAAAAGAAAAGAACACTTACGAATCTTGTTACGGAGAACAAGTCATGAAAACATTAACCGAATCACAGTGCATCTGGATGGAGTGCGGATATATCGACTATAAATTGTGCGATCGGAATTTTGATTGCGAGCATTGCGAGTTCGATAAAGCAATTCATGCACAACGATTCGGTCTGTATGAAAAAAAAGAAAATCTTTCACTTGAAGATTTTTCTTCTGCAAAGAAAATTGATGTGCACGGAATAGATTTATTCTCGGCAAATCATTTTTGGTTTAGCAAAATAAAAGAAGATGATTATTACTGCGGAGTTGACGAAACGGCTTTCGGCTTGATAGTAAAGGCGCAAACACTCATGTTTCCCGAAGAAAATATTTTAATTCCGATAGGCGCACCTCTGTTTTGGATTGTTACCGATGCGGGAGTTGTTGCTGTTACTTCACCGGCAAACGCAAAAATAAATTTTACATTTCATAAAAGCAGAAGAAAACTAACCGGTGAATTTGCAAACTGGACTTATCCATTTTTCATTTTAACTGTTTCGCGTTTTGATGCAAACTCAATTTATGAGAATGGGAATCCGCCGTTTGACGATTTTGTTAAGGAAGAGAAAAGGAAAATCAAAGAACTCTTCACACAACAAATTTATTCTTCGACTATCGGCGCAACAAATTATGACGGCGGGAATATCAACTTCAACTCATTATCGATAAAACAATTTTATAATCTGTTAAAAAATACTTTTACACTTAATCTTTAGGAATGAAAATGAAAACAATAAAATATTTTTTTATAACTCTGATATTAATCTCTTTACAGTTCACATTAGCGCAGGACAAAAAATTCATCGGCGCAAAGGGATGTTCCGCTTGTCATAAAGGAGAAAAAGGAAAAATGATTTACGAGCAGTGGGTTTCAACAAAACATGCCGACGCATATAAAACTTTACTCGGTCAAAAATCAAAAGATATCGGAAAAAAATTAGGATTGAAGACCGATCCTTCCGATGCGGAAGAGTGCCTTGTTTGTCATGCAACCGGTTACATGCCGGGCGAATTGCGTCAACCGACGGCAAAGAAAGAGGAGGGAGTAACTTGCGAAGCATGTCATGGTGCAGGTTCACTTTACAAAACTAAACATGGAAAAGAAAAAACAGAAGAAGGAAAAAAACTCGGATTGTTGCTTGCCGATAACGATTCGAAAGTTTGCACGAAATGCCATAACAGTAAATCACCAACTTACGTTTCATTCGATTATAAAAAAGATTGGAAAAAAATCGAGCATAAGAAGAAATAAAGATCGAGAAATCTTACTAACTTTATCCATCAGAAAAAAATCAGAATGGACGAAAGTCCATTCTTTTATTTTGTGTGTTCCAATTGCGAATTTAAAATTGACATTGCACTCGATAACCGTATTCTATTTATTTTTTATACTAAGAACTTTTCATAAATTTACTGTAGACAACTTATTAATTCAAGCGGTGCGATTAAAACTTGTTGTAAATCGTTCATGTAAAAGTTATAAGTTGCTTTGTAGACACTTCCCCTATATTGATTTTATGTTTTAAAAAAAATAGTTGCTCGATTATGCAAACACAAAAATATTCAGTAAACCAACATTTGATTGAAACTTTATTAACGTGGGTTAAATCAGGTGAAATCGCGATCCCAGAAATACAACGCCCATTCGTTTGGGATAGCACGAAGGTACGAGATTTATTGGACAGCTTGTATGAAGGCTATCCTATTGGATATGTAATTGCATGGAAAAATCCAAATGTGCGCTTGAAAGACGGCACTCTTTCTGAAGGGAAAAAAGTTTTAATTGATGGACAACAGCGCGTAACCGCTTTAACTGCCGCAATTCTTGGTCAAAAGGTAATAAATAAAGATTATAAGCGAGTTCGGATAGTTATTTCATTTCATCCTCTTTCACAACGCTTTGAAGTTTTTAACACAGCAATTCAAAAAGATAGTTCATGGATTCAAGACATCGCCCCTATTATCACTGGTGAAGAGAGGATTAGCAAAATTGTAAAAGAGTACTGTATTAAGAATCCTAACACTCTTCAAGAAGTAGTAGAAGACAGCTTGGAAAATTTAAAGTCGATACTAAAAAAACAAATTGGTTTGATTGAGTTGAATGGAGAATTAGATATAGAAACCGTCACCGAAATATTTATTAGAATAAATTCAAAAGGCGTAGTATTGAGCCAAGCAGATTTTGCAATGTCAAAAATTGCATCTAATGAAATTTATGGCGGTAATCTTCTTCGCAAATGCATTGATTATTTTTGCCATCTCGCTGTTGCGCCTGAATTCTATTCGCACATTGCCGAAGTGGATATAAATTTTTGTAACACAGAATATTTCAAAGAAATTAGTTGGCTAAAAAATGAGAATGATGATTTGTATGATCCTAGCTATAGTGATTTACTAAGAGTTGCATTTACTTCAGAATTTAATAGAGGTAAACTCAGTGATTTGGTTAGTTTGCTATCCGGTCGAAACTTTGAAAGGAAAAGCTTCGAAGATGAAATCGCCGAGCAATCTTTCAATAAATTAAGAGCAGGTGTTTTAAACTTCGTGAATGAAACACACTTTAAACGATTCGTTATGATTGTTAAATCAGCAGGTTTTGTTGATTCAAAATTAATCTCATCGCAAAACGCAATTAATTTTTCCTACATAGTCTATTTAAAATTACGCTCAGAAAAATATAATGACTCTGATATTGAATCTGCTGTTAAAAGATGGTTAGTATTATCTCTTCTTACCGGGAGATATTCTGGAAGCCCTGAATCAACTTTTGATTTTGATATTAGAAATATTGCGAATGGAAATTTCAAAAAATATTTGGCTGATGTTGAGTCAGCAGAGCTTTCAGAAGGTTTTTGGACTGCTGGTCTACCTCAACAACTTAATTCTCCTCTTTCCACAAATCCATCATTTAACGTTTATTTAGCGGCTTTATGCAAACTAAATGCAAAAGGTTTTTTATCAAAAGATATAACCGTAAAAGACCTTATTATTCACAAGGGTGATATTCATCATTTGTTCCCTAAAGATTATTTAAAAAGAAACGACTTAACAAAGAGTGATTATAACCAGGTTGCTAATTATGTCTATATGCAAAGCGAGATTAATATAAAAGTTGGCAATCGTTCTCCAATTGATTACTTCACTATCCTGAAAGAACAATGTGAAAAGAATACAAATCAATTAAAGTTTGGGGGTATCAGTGACTTCGAAGCTTTAAAATTAAATCTGGAGGATAATGATATTCCCCAAGAAATAATGGAGATGAATGTTGAAGATTATGAGGCTTTTTTAACTCTCAGAAGAAAAAAAATATCAGAAAAATTAAAATTGTATTATAACTCTCTCTAATAATATTTTTTATTTCCGATGGCTTTGGCCACGATAAAGCGTTTCCAAAAAGTTTATGGCTTTAGCGTTACTTTCCTTTGGACTGAAGTCCGATATGCAGCATCAATAACTTTTTTCGTTTGTGTATGATTACGCCCAAATAAACCGATTTGAAAGAGGTTATCTTAAAAATTCAAAAATTAGTTCAAACCGAAGTGCCGAACGGCGAACTCTTTGTACCTGCCGCTTTGGAAAATTGAGAAGAGCAAAATTTACAAATAACACTGAACTTTATAGAAGTTCTGAACATGATTTGACTTTAAATTGAAGTTGCGCAAACTACTTTCAGCAGATACAATTCTTCAATCCGATCTTTAAGGATAAATTTCTATCGGCGATCCTATTTTTACAGCCGCATAAAGTTCATCAATTTCTTCATTTGTAACGGCGATGCAGCCCGCAGTCCAATCACGCCAACGATGAAACTTTTTAATAAAACTTCTATTATCACTCAGCCCGTGTATTTTGATGTCCCCACCGGCTTTTTTACCGAGTCGTTTTGCATTTATAATATCTTTTTTATCGGGATATGAGATGCCCAAATTTTTATGGAAGATACTATTTGGATTTTTGTCGTTGATGAAGTAAAGCCCTTCAGGAGTTTTTTTGTCGCCTTCAAATTCTTTAGCTCCGATTGGTTGAGTGCCTAATGAAATCTTATAGGTCTTTACGAGTTGTCCATTTGAGTAAGCCAACAACTGTCGCTTTGATTTGTAGACAACAAGTTTGTCAATTTGTGTGTCTGCCGGAAGTTTGTCTTCGGGATAAAAATAATATATCACCAACCCGAAGACTATCGAGGAAATTATGAGCAGTGTAATTTTACTTTTTGTCATTGTGAAATATAGAACGAAATATTTTTATTTTTCTAAGTAACGGTAATTTCTAAAAATATTTTGATGTTGGTGGATGCAATCTCCATCAGTGTTTCATCAAATGTTTTTGCAAAATCTTTTTCGTTCTGTTTGTTGAAAAGGTAACTGATGAAATGCGTTTTTTTCAACTTTGCGCTTCGTTCACCAATTTTCTCAAGCATGTATTCGTAATCATTTGCCGTCATGTTGGCGATATCGGCTTCAATATTTTTGCTGTCTTTCAGTTTCTTGTTGGCGTTTCGTGCTTCATGCAGAAATTTATCGTTCAGAAATTTGTAGAGAAAAACTTCCGTAATGATTTTATATCCGTAACCTGTATTTGCCAATCCGTAATTGCTGCAAACGGTTTTCAATCCATCAATCAGTTCTTTTGTTTTTTGTATATGTTCGAGAGGTTTGGTCATTGTTTTTGATTTCTTTCGCGTTCTAATGTGAATTTCACTCTATCCGCTTCAATCAGTTGTTTTAATTCTTCCTCGTCCGGAAGGTACAATCTGTATTTGCTTGCAAAGAGTTTTTCATTGTCAGCAAGCACAGAGTTATTTCTCAGTTGCGGATTGTCAATTCTCGAAATGATGCGATAATGTGTCCAGCTTAATTCGGTACGCACTGCGTTCCAAATCGGGAATGCGAGAAAAAAGCCCTGATGTTATTAAGATTTCGCTCATCAAATCCCTTTCCGAATTCAATTATGAGCTGATGCGCAAGATTTTTCAAAACGGCTTTACCATATTCCGCTTTAGCATTTCCCTCCTGCTGATTTTCTACGATAAGTTTTCCAATTTCCCAATACATTTTTAACAAAATGGAATTACTACTGCGGTAAATATTAAGCCGTGCTTGATTTACGATTTCTTTAATAGAATCAAAAAACGGATTTATTTTATTAATGTCATTCATACTGCTCTTTGGTAAAAGTATTCGTTCACTAAAGTTGTATTGATAAAGCGAACCACATTCAAATCCTGGATTCCGCTCTCTTCCAATGTTTCAATGATAGTCCTTTTGGTTGTTTCAGAAAAATAATCTTCTTTGTTTAGCAACGCCTGATTGTTCAAAACGGTTTTATCGGTTCTGTGTTTAATGTTGAGCAACACGGCTTGCAAAGCGAATTCACTTTGCAGTAGATTCAGGTTATTTTCCCTGATTCGTTTGTGAATCCTGGCAAACTTGGTATCGTTCTCATACTTGGCTGCAAGCTGCGCGTCTTTAATGTTTAATGCATTTGCCTGTTCGTAAATACTTTTTAAATCTTTTATGGCTAAATCCATTTCTGCCGAGTCCAATTCCTCAATGTTTTTCTCTTTGATTTCCGCGATCTCTTTTACTTCGTTGTCAAAATCAATTCGTTTTTCTGTTGTTGTGATTAATTATTTTTAGTCGCTCTCTCTTTGAAATAGCACACAACACTTTCAAAACTCAAACTTGCCTAATTATTATGAAATAATTTCTCACCCGTTAAACTAAACAAAAGTCTATTTTCGCACAAACTTTTTACTACGCATGGAGAATGCAGCCGTCTATGTTGAATTCCCACGTTTTTCAATTACATTTCCCGTATAGAAAATATCGCAATAATCTTTTTGTTATCGGGAGACGTTTTCCCCCGTCAGTCTTGTGAGTCGATATTTTTTGTGGATTTGTTCCAAGCGTTTGCGTCTCAATGCCGGGTTTTTCTCGTACAAATTTTGGAGTTTCTCTCTGATAGAACGCATTTCTTTTACGGCGTCAAATTTTTTTTCTGTTTCTTTTTTCATTGTCGTATGGTTTTTATTTTAAAATTTCTCTCGGATTACGAATTTCAAGTGTCGGGTAGCCGTTCATTAAATTTACTGCATTGTATTTTCTGATTCTTTCAAGGTTAACAATGTGCTTAAAATTCCAACTCACCAAAACATCAACCCGGTTGACTGTAGCGATTGCAATGTGCAAAGCATCTTCATAAGATTTTCTCGTTACAGCGTGTTCTTTAATATAAAGTTCTGCAAGATCATCGGTCTGCTCATCTTTGAGAATATATTCTTTGAATTCTTTCGGTATGGAGTCAAGGTAGTTACGAACTTCTGCTCTTGAAAATGAAAGTTCATCAAGGGTGATATCGGAAATTACAGCAATTTTTTTTCCGTCTCGAAACTCGGCAAATAATTTGTCTGACCATTCTTTGAATTCAATGTCAAAGCAACCACCAATTACCGAAGTGTCGATATAAACTCTTTGTCTCATCATCAGGTATCAGTCACCAAAGTTACGAAAATTGTTATACTCAAATGAAACTTCTCGGTCGCGAAAGGACTACCGATAAAGATATCTAAGGGCAAATTTGAGTACATCCTAAATTAAATCCTTAATATTCTTAATCAAAATAAATATCTGAACAATTGAATAAAATGGGCCGAACTATTTGTGCGGAAGGTTCACTTGCTCAACCAATGAATCATTCTTATGAACGATTATGTAATACTCTATATAAGGAATAAATAATTTCTCACCCGTTAAACTAAACAAAAGTCTATTTTCGCACAAACTTTTCTCCGTTATGTTTTTAACTCTCACAACAATCAATTCAAGCGCACGCAATTTTTTCTCGCTTATAAATTCAAACTGCGCGCAGAACTCCGTTAGACGATCGGCGAATCCTTTCCCTTCTGCAACATTGGAAAACAGAGAAACAAAAACTTTTCGAGCACTAAAAACTTTGGCAGATCCGTTCGACGTTAATTCTATATCACCACCGCATTGATGCAAAACCCGAATTATAGATAGGGATTTACTCCGGCACTAAAGTTGAAGCGTTAATTTTAACTGCCCGCCAAGTCCTTGTTGAATTATTTTCATTAGAGTAGAAAGACGAATATCTGATGAGTTATTTTCGATGCGCGAAATGTAAGATTTATTTGTTCCGCACTTTTCTGCAAGTTCTTCTTGGGTCATTCCGAGTTTTGTTCTTGCCTCTTCAAGTAAAACGCCAAGTCTAAAAGCTTCAAATTGTTGTTCCCATTCTTCACGTTTAAGTTGTCCTTTTTTACCATATTTTTTGTCGAGTATTTGGTCTAGTGTTGTGATATTATTTTTTTGTTTCATTGTGATATTCTTCCATTATTTTAAGTGCTTTTTCTAATTCTTGCTTAGGTGTCTTTTGAGATTTCTTTTGAAAAGCATTTCCAAGAACTACTAAATTACCCTTATCGAAGAAGGAGAAGATTCGGTAGATACAGTTTCCGACTTCAATCCTAATTTCATAAAGTCCTTTCGTGCCTTCCAAATGTTTAAAGTATTTTTCCGGAATATGTCGGGTTACCCGAATTAAATTTAGCGTCCATTCAATTTTTGATTGAACATTGTCGGTTTGTGCCTCATAGAAATCGAGAAAATATTTTTTATATGCGATTACTTGTCTGTGGTAAGTCACAATGCAAAGTTAACTTTTTAGACAACTTTTTACAAAATAATTTTTGTTCTGTTTGTTGATGAATCGCGGTCGTTATCATCCTTGGCTCAAGCATTTTAGAAACACAAACTTTTCACTGCATACATTTACACTTACATGATTGAAGTGAAGTTAGGAATTATTTTTTTCCACACAAAAATTCAAATAGCAAACGAACGCCGAATCCGGTCATAAATGTTTTGCTGTAGTTGTTAATTGTGCTTGGCATTGCGGGTCCGGCAATATCGAGATGCGCCCACGCAATATTTTTATCAACCCAATTCTCTAAAAATTTAGCGGCGGTTATTGCACCCCCCCATCTTCCGCCGACGTTCTTTACATCTGCAACATCGCTTTTGTTTAAAGTGTGGTACTCATCCCACATCGGCATACGCCAGATACGATCGAATGTAACTTTGCTCGCGTTCAAAAGTTCATCGGCAAGTTGATCATTCTTAGAAAATAATCCGGCAGTAAATTCGCCAAGTGCAACAGCAATCGCGCCGGTTAATGTTGCTAAATCAATTATCAAATCCGGTTTGAGTTGCGATGCGTAGTGAAGTGCATCCGCTAAAATCATTCTTCCTTCCGCATCGGTGTTATCAACTTCAATAGTTTTTCCCGATGAAGTTGTGATGATATCGCCCGGACGCATTGCTTTGCCCGATAACATATTTTCCGCCGCAGGTATGACGCCATAAATCTCAACTGGGAGTTTTGCTTTAGCCGCGGCGAGTAAAGTTCCCGCTACTACTGCCGCACCCGACATATCCGCCTTCATCATCCCCATATTTTGCGCGGGTTTGATTGATATGCCGCCGGAATCGAATGTAACGCCTTTTCCGACCAAAGCAATTTTTTTCGCGCGCTTCGTCGCAACAGGTTTATAATGAGCAACGATAAATCGCGGAGGATTTTCGCTCCCCATTCCCACTCCGAGCAATCCACCCATCTTCATTTTTGCAATCTGCTTTTCATCAAAAATTTTAACTTGAATATTTTCTTGAGAAAGAATTTTTTTCACACGCTGCCCAAACAACGAAGGAGTTAAATTTATTGCAGGTTCATTTTGAAGTTCGCGAGTAAAATAAACGCCTGACATAATTTTCTCCGCAGTTTGAATTCCTTTGCTCGCGGCGGAAATTTTTTTGCAAAGAATATTTACAGCAATTTTCTTTTCGGATTTTTTATCGCTTTTGTATTTATCAAATGTGTAATTGCCGAACCATACGCCTTCGGCAAAAGTTTGACAGAAATATTCTTCGTTCGCAAAATAGTTTTTAACATTTGTAAAATTTGGAAGAAGTAAATTGACTGCCGTGTAATTTTTCTTTTTAAGATTGGCGAGCGTGCCGCAAATATGATTTCGAAAATAGTCGGAGTTAAATTTATCATCAATCTTAAATGGAGAAACTATCACATCAAAATAATTTTTGGAGCGAAGAAGAATCTCAATCTTCTCCTTTATTATCAATCTTTTTTGATGAGCCGAGAGATTTAATCCATGTCTGTCCGAGAGCGAGTTCAATTCGTGTTCAAGATTTTCATCCGCGCAAAGATATGCTACAACGATGGAATCTTCTTTTATTTTTTGCGAAGTTGAAACAGCTTTTAAAATTAATTTGTCCATTCTTGTTTATTCTCTTTTAAATAGTTTAAGACTTGTAAAACGATTTTATCTTTTTCATCAAATAAATTTTTATCGCGCACTCTTGCGCCCGCGGCGTTGATGTGTCCGCCGCCGCCAAACATCGCCGCAATTTTATTCACCGGAATTTTTCCTTTGGAACGAAAACTGATTTTGAATCCATTTTTCAGTTCGATGAATTTTATTCCGACTTGCACAGATTGAATCGAAAGCAAAAGATTAATAAATCCTTCAGTGTCCTCTTCGCTTGTATTGTTTTTTGTCAAACATTCCGAAGAGATAACCATCGTTCCAACCGAATCATTTTCGCCGAGCAGTTGAATATTCGTCAACGCTTCGCCGAGCAATTTCAATTTACCGAGATTACTTTGATCATAAATTTCGGAATAAACTTTTTGCGGATTAACGCCGTGAGAAATCAAATCGGCAATAATTAAGTGAACATTTGAAGTAGTTCTTTCAAAACGAAAAGAGCCGGTGTCAGTCATTATAGCCGCATAAAGAGAGGTTGCAATCGACTTATTGATTTTCACAATCTTCGTTTGATTGAAGAAATTGTAAAGAATTTCTCCCGTCGCGCAGGCGGATTCATCGGTAAAATATTCGTCAAAACAATCTTCCGCATCCTGATGATGATCGATACAAACTTTGAGTTTGTTGCTTTCTAAAAATAATTTTTCCATTCGTACCAAACGTTGCGAGCGATTGAAATCAAGACAAACAATTACATCATGCTCATTAAAAATATTTTTGTGTAGTTCGGGATCGAATGTTTGAATCCAATTTTCTTCGTCAAGAAATTTTAAGTAGTATGGAGTTTCCGAAATGTTGACGATGGAAAAAATTTTATCGAACGATTTCAAAACATGCGCAAACGCAGTTACAGAGCCGATGGCATCGGCGTCGGGGTTGACGTGAGTAGTGAGCAAAAAAGATTTGTTCGCAAAAATTATTTCAGAGAGATTTTTGAAATTCATAAATGAAGATAGGGAGAAAAGATTTTTATAAAGGAAAGCCCCGCAAAGTTTTTACGGGGCTGAAAAAAATTAAGCGACTTCCCAGGTGCCGCCGTCGTACATCAATTTATTAAAGTCGCCTTCCCCTTTTTGCGCTTTAACATTTCTGATCTGTTCTTCAATGCCGTCATTGTAAGTCGGTTTTTTGAAATGCCGCAGAACGCCGATAGGAGTAGGATAGCCGGGCAAATCAGAAAAACGCGCGAGCACAAAAACTCTTGTCGGATTTTTATCATACTGATTATGCACCCAACAATCGTTGACGGAATGAACGCCGTCATTCAAATCGATAATTTGTGGCTCAATGCCGTCAAGTTTAATTCCTTTATCTCTATTCTTTCCGAAAACTATTGGCTTGCCGTCTTCGAGTACAACAACATTATCGGGTTTTGTTTCTTTATCCGTAAGAATATCGAAAGCACCGTCATTAAAAATGTTGCAGTTTTGAAAAACTTCGATGAACGCAGTACCCTTATGTTTAGCGGCGATCGAGAGCATCTCTTGCAAATGTTTCGGATCTCTATCGAAAGATCTTGCAATGAAAGAAGCACCGGCACCTGCGGCAAGTTTGATTGCATTGAAAGGATAATCTACCGTTCCGAAAGGGGAAGTCTTTGTAACTTTTCCTTTTTCCGAAGTAGGGGAATACTGTCCTTTTGTCAATCCGTAAATACGATTGTTGAACATAACAATTTTAAGATCGATATTTTTTCTGCAAGCATGAATGAAATGATTACCTCCGATGCTGAGCATATCGCCATCGCCGGTTGCAACCCAAACTTGTAAATCGGGATTTCCGAGCTTAACGCCGGTTGCAATTGATGCGGCTCTTCCGTGAATACTATGAAAACCAAAAGTGTTCATGTAGTAAGGAAATCTGCTCGAACAACCGATTCCTGAAACCCAAACCATTTTTTCTTTAGCAACTCCAAAATCTGGCGATGTGCGTTGCACCTGCGCAAGTATTGAATAATCTCCGCAACCGGGACACCATTTAACATCGAGTCCGGAAGAAAAATCTTTTGCAGTGTATTTAAGTGGTTGAACTGTTTCCATTCCTATAGTTTTAGTTTCCATTTTTTCCTCCGAGTATTGAAATAACTTTATCTTCGAGTTCTTTTATTTTGAAAGGTTGCCCTTGCATTTTGTTGTATTGAATTACATCGATCAAAAATTCTGCGCGAATAATTTTCGCGAGTTGACCGAGGTTCAACTCCGGCATCAATATTTTCTTGAAACGCTTTAGAACTTCTCCCAGATTTTTCGGGAAAGGATTCATATACTTTAAATGCGCTTGAGAAGTGTTATATCCTTTCAGAGAAAGATTTCTTCTCGCTTCTTTTATTGCGCCGTAAGTACTACCCCAGGCAAGAATTAATAATTCACCCGATTGGTCACCGTCAATTTCTAAAGCAGGAATTGAGTCTGCAACTTTTGCAACTTTGTCGCGCCGGATGTGCGTCATCGTTTCATGATTATCAGGATCGTAACTAATATTTCCCTGAATATTTTTCTTTTCCAAACCGCCGATGCGATGTTCCAAACCCGGAGTGCCAGGAATTGCCCACGGACGTGCAAGGTTTTCATCGCGCAGGTAGGGGAAAAATCCTTCAACATCTTTTCTATACTTAACGACAATTTCAGGCAGGTCGCTAAACTCAGGAATTCTTAAAGGTTCAGAACCAAAAGCCATATAACCATCGGTTAGAAGAATTACGGGTGTCATATATTTTAAAGCGATACGAGCGGCTTCAATTGCCATCCAGTAGCAATCTGCCGGGCTTAAAGCGGCAAGCACAGGGAGCGGTGCTTCGCCGTGTCTTCCGTTGAGTGCAATATTTAAATCTGATTGTTCAGTTTTAGTTGGCAAGCCTGTGCTTGGTCCGCCGCGCTGCACATCGACAATCACGAGCGGAAGTTCAGTCATAACCGCTAAACCCATAGCTTCAATCTTGAGTGAAAGTCCGGGACCTGAAGTAGTTGTGAGTGCTAAATTCCCCGCGAAGGACGCGCCAATGGCAGAACATATTCCGCCGATTTCATCTTCTGCTTGAAAAGTGCGAACACCGAATTCTTTATACTTGCTTAACTCCTGCAAAATTTCTGAAGCCGGAGTAATTGGATACGAACCGAGAAAAAGAGGAATGTTTGCGCGAAGAGATGCGGCGACAAATCCGAGCGCAGTCGCTTCATTACCGGAAACATTTCTGTAATTTCCTTTAGGAAGTTGCGCGGGTTTCACTTCATATCTTGTTGTGAACATTTCAGTAATATCGCCGTAATTGAATCCGGCAGTTAGTGCAGCTTTATTTGCTTCGGCAATCTCAGGTTTCTTTTTAAATTTTTGATCAATCCAATTGAGTGACATATCGAGAGGACGGTTATAAAGCCAATACATCAAACCAAGTGCGAAAAAGTTTTTGCATCTTTCCTTATCCTTGTTTGATAAAGTAAGATGTTCCAAAGCTTTAGTTGTGAGTTGAGTTAAAGGAACGGGAATAATATTGTAGCCCATTAAACTTTCGTCTTCAAGTGGATTGCTATCGTACTCGGCGAGCTTCAAATTTTTTTGTTCGAATGCACTTGTGTTGACGATGATTGTTGCGCCATGTTTTAAATCTCGCAAATTCACTTTGAGTGCGGCGGGATTCATTGCAACAAGCACATCGGGGCTATCGCCGGGGGTTTGAATATCGAAACTGCTGAAGTGAAGTTGGAATCCGCTGACGCCGGCAAGTGAGCCGGCAGGGGCGCGAATCTCTGCGGGAAAATCCGGCAGTGTGCTTAAGTCATTTCCGAGTGTTGCGGTTGTATCGGTGAACTGCGAACCTGTCAGTTGCATTCCGTCACCCGAATCTCCTGCGAACCGAACGGTTACATTTTCGAGTAATCTAATTTCTTTTGCCATTCAATTTCTTTCTGAATTTTAGTTGTTAATTTTATAAATAATCAATTTGTGTTTTGTAAGATTTTTAAAAACTCTTCTGCGTTTAGGAATCCTGTAATTCTATCAACTTCATTTCCATTTGAGTCGATCACTAAAACAGTTGGCACACCAACGATTGAAAACTGCTGTCGCAATTTTTCAACTTCGGGGGAAAGTGTTTTTGTGAGATCGGCTTTCATATTAACAAACTCTTCCGATGCGGCGATAACATTTGCATCGCTGAAGGTGAGCGCATCAAGTTCTTTGCAAGGAATACACCAATCGGCGTAAAAGTCGATGAGAATTTTTTTGCTGTTTCCTTTTGCATTATCAAAAACTTCTGCGTTGTAAGGTTGCCAATCAATTGAATTTGTTTGTGTCGGATAGACCCAATAAACTGCGGTTGCAATTGCGATGATTGAAAATGCAATCTTAAAAATTCTAAAACCTTTAATCTTGTTTCCAAATTTTTCGAAGAAGAGAAGATACACGCCGACGAGTATCATATAAACCGGAAGAGAATATTGCGCTACAGGTTTTGGCAATAAAGGATTGATGAAATATATCGCCATTCCGATAAGTAAAAATCCGAAGATATGTTTTACGGCTTCCATCCATTCTCCGGCTTTGGGGAGTTGTTTAATCTTTCCTGAAAAAATTGCGAGAACAAAATAGGGCGTTCCCAATCCGACTGCGAGAAAGAAGAAAAGAAGAAAACCGTTGAGCGCATCACCTTTAGCGGCAACATATGTTACCAATCCTAAAACAAAAGGACCGATGCAAGGCGCGGCGACAATTCCCATCGTCAAGCCCATGAAGAATGCGCCGAATAACCCACCCTTAGCTCCGCCTGCTTTTGTAACTAAAAAATTTGGCATTCGAAATTCATACACTCCAAACATACTCAACGATAGTGCGATGAAAATTGCGGCGATGATAACTATGACAATAGGGTTTTGCAAAAGTGCGCCGAATACTGCGCCGCTCAAGGCGGTGATAACTCCGACAACCGAATATGTTAATGCAATTCCCAACAAATAAAATAAACCCATTAGTGCAAGCTTGCCTGTACTGCCTTCGCTCTGTCCGCCGAAGTATCCGATTGTAATTGGTATCAAAGGATAAACGCACGGTGTTAAGTTAAGTGCAAGTCCGCCAAGAAAAACAAAAATTAAACTCAAAAGCAAACCACTCTTTTCAAGTTGTGAAGAGATTGATTCCTCATCTTCTTTAACAGGAGCGGGGGATGAATATGAAAGATCGATTTTATCAAATATGTTTTGGTTGATTTCTATTATCGGAGTTTGTTTATCGACAACTTCGATTGAAAGTGTATCGACAATTTTTGTAGGAGGGAGACAGGTAGAGTTATCGCACGCTTGATAATTCAGCGTAACGACAATTAAATATTTTCCGACTTGCACATCATCTTTCAAATTTAAAAGCGCGGCGAAATAAACTTCTCCTTCATAAACAGAGAGCGGATCCTCGGAGAATTCAAGTTTTATATCTTTTGCTTCGGGATAAATTACTTTGTCAACCGTGAATTCTGTCGAAGAAATTTCGAATTCAGTCGGGATTAAAAATTCATCTTTCGGATTTTTAGAATTGATGTGCCATTCGTTCCCGATAGAAACTTTCATAGCGAGTTTAAGTTGAGTTCCCGCTTGAAGTTTTTCGAAGGAAAGAAATGATTCGGCTTTTATATCCGCTTGAGGTGCAAACCCGAATTGAGCGAAAGAAAAATTATATGTAAAGAGTAAAAGGAATAAAAAAATTTTGTTCATAAGTATCTAATTATTTTCTCCATCCTTGCACAATCGGGTATCTTCTTCCATAACCAAATGCTTTGCTCGAAACTCTGAGTGCAGGTGCGGCTTGTCTTCTTTTAAATTCGTTTTTATCAACAAGGTGTAAAATGTGATTAACCGTAGTATTTAATTTAACTACATCTACAATTTCATTAAATTCTTTGTTTTCTTCAAGGTACATTCTAAGAATTTTATCGAGTATGTCGTATGGCGGCAGTGTGTCCTGGTCAGTTTGATTCGGCTTTAACTCCGCCGTTGGTGCTTTGCTGATAATTGTTTTCGGAATAATTTCTTCATCGCGGTTGATGTAATTGGCGATTCTGTAAATATCTGTTTTGTAAAGATCGGCAATAACAGCAAGCCCGCCGCACATATCGCCGTAAAGAGTTGCGTAACCGACCGCCATTTCAGATTTGTTTCCTGTCGCAAGGAGTAATCTTTTTTGTTTGTTGGAGATTGCCATCAATATTAATCCGCGTATTCGCGATTGAATATTTTCTTCGGTGATATCTTCGGGTAAATCGGCGAAGAGTTCACTCAAATTATTATTCATCATATCAACGGAAGGTTGAATTGATATTTGTGTGTAAGGTACGTGCAAATTTTTTACAAGCTGGAGCGAATCGGTTACGCTTCCTTCACTCGAATATTTTGAAGGAAGAAGAACCGCTAAAACATTTTCAGCACCAATTGCTTTGGATGCGATGTATGTTACGAGTGCGGAATCAATTCCTCCGCTTAAACCAACGACCGCTTTTGTGAAATTCTGTTTTGTGCAATATTGCTTTACGCCGTAGATGAGAGCGTTCAAAATTTCTTTTTCAAATCTGCCTTCAACTTTATTTATCGGTTTGAATTTTTCATTCGTATCATAAAAAATGTAATCTTCCTCATAACATTTTCCGAGTTGAATCAAATTTCCGAATTCATCAAAACACATTGTTGCGCCGTCAAATATCAATTCGGTTTGCGCGCCGACTGTACAAACGTATGCGAGTTTTACTCTATCTGTTTTGCATAAAGTGGAAAGCATTTCTTTTCGCGCCGAACGTTTTCCATAAACATAAGGACTTGCGGAAATATTGATTAGAAAAGTCGCTCCTTTCTTCATCAGTTTTTCAACGGGATCGTTCGGGTAAAGTTGACGCTTCCAATAATCTTTATCGTTCCAAATATCTTCACAGATTGAGATACCGAGTTTTTCGTTTTTGAATTCATGTACGAAAACATCGGGGGCAGATTCGAAGTAACGCATTTCATCGAACACATCGTAGTTCGGAAGTAAAGTTTTGCTTTGAACGAATTGAACTTTCCCCTCGTAACAAAGAATTGCAGAGTTAAAAACATTTGTGCCGACGTTATCTTCAACCTCTGTAATTGCGCCGAAAAGAATTGCAGTTTTGTTTGTCGCATTTGCAATTTCATTTATAGCATGTTCAACGGCTTTGCGGAATTCTTTCTTCTCAACTAAATCAAGCGGAGGATACCCGCATAAAGCAAGTTCGGGAAAGATGATAAGATCAGCACCATCCGAAATTCCTTTTTCGTACCACTTTAATATTTTTTCTTTATTTCCTAGAATATCTCCGACATGCGAATTGATTTGGCAGAGAGCTAATTTCATAATTGACGTTTTTTTTATCGGAAAATTAGGAAAGTCTTTTGCATGAAAAAAATTTTAATTCTCATCGCTGTCCAAAATAAAACTGCCTAACCTGGACAAGCCTGAACCAAAGTAAAATGTTCACCAAATTGTTGTTCTTACTTTCGTAATGAGAGCATTCCAAAACAGAAAAAAATATTTCATCCCCGAAAGCTTTCGGAATGTCATTAAAAAAAATATTTTTCCCGTTAGGGAAAATATGTTGGTAACAAAATATTGCGAATGTAACACTAAATCCCGTAGGGATGACACAATTTACTGTTCTCATCTTCCTTTACTTCTTGAACCAAAACCAAAAGTTGAGCATTTTACAAGTAATTGTTTTAGCCATAATTGACAAGGGTATGCAGGAACTGAAAAAAATATTTTGCCATTATTGGTCATGATTTTAACTTAAAGGTACTAATAAATTCTGTTACTATTCAAAATAAAAGAAATTAAACTCGCTGTAATTTTAATCCCTCATAAAAATATTAACTCTCGTAAAGTTCATGTATTTAATAACTCACCCTACACATTGAATTTCAAAGTAAATGTTGCTGAAGCCAAATAGTTTAGTTATTTGTCTTATCGTTGGATAATTCCAACAGCAATAAAAAAATTGGGAAAATACAGATTCCAAATCTCAAATCAAATCTTTTATAAGAGATAGCATCGAGTTGAAGTCGTACGGTTTTGCCAAAAGCGCGTTAATCTTTAATGGTGAAAGATCAACTTCTTTTGTGATGCCGAGACTTCCGGTAGAAAATATGACGGGAATATCAATGCCGAGTTTTCTTATTTCTCTCAAACAGACAATTCCATCCATCTCCGGCATGTTATAATCGATGATTAGTAAATCAATTTTAATTTCTTCGGTAAGTACTCGCAACACTTCTTTACCGTTTTGTACTTTAACGACAGTGTAATCGTAAGATTCTAAAATTTCGGCAAGCAAATCGAGAAGCAAAATTTCATCATCGGCGAGTAAAATTATTTTTTCGCCGTCGCGCGAAGTTTGCGTTTTAGCCGCTTCGTATGCGGGTAAGAAGATGTCGAAGTGAGTTCCTTTTCCCGGTTCACTTTGAACATCGAAAAAACCTTCGTGCGCTTTCACAATTCCGAATGATACATAAAGCCCCAAGCCGGTTCCGCCTTCAGTCTCTTTTGTGGAAAAGTAGGGATCAAAAATTTTATTTAAGTTTTCGGAACTGATTCCTTTGCCGGAATCTACGACAGAAAATCTTACATATTTACCAGGATTCAAAAAATAATAAACCGGATCTTGAACGGTTGAATGAATAAAATTCGACACCGAAAGAATAATAGTACCATCTCCCTCAATAGCATCGCGCGCATTTACAACAAGGTTTAAAATCACTTGATAAATTTGTGTAGAATTGGCGAAGAGATCAAAAAGATTTTCATCAACATTAACTTCGAATCTTATTCGTGCGGGAAATGTTTGTTGCACTACGCGCACAATTTCTTCTACAATCGGTTCGGGGTGAATGACTTCTTTATTTTTTCCGGGGGGCTTGCCGTATGTCAGAAGTCCCTTCGTTAATTCCTTTGCACGAGCCGCGCTGACTTCGATATTGTCGATCAACCGCAACAGTTCAGTTTCCGTACCCGCTTTCTTTTTAAGAATTGCAACGCTCCCGAAAATAGTTGAGAGAATGTTACTGAAATCATGAGCGACACCGCTTGCAAGTTTTCCGATTGTCTCAAGTTTTTGTTGGTGCGCTAATTTTTCCTGGAATTGATTATTCAACTCACGAGAACTGAAAGCGTTTATTCCATAACTTAAAAAACTGGAAAAGTATCCTGCAATTTTTAATTCGCTGTCGGAATAGACATCGCCATTCTTTGCAATGCAAGCAATCGCCAGCAATTTGTCGTCATAAAGCACGGGGGCAAAGCAGATGATTCCCATCGCAAGTGAGTTTTTCAATTCTTTAAAAAGTTGCGCGGTAGTTCCTTCGGGAATGAGTGGTGAATTATGAACTTCAAACCACTTAATTAAGAAAGGGATATTTACCGCAACAGATGTTTCAACTTTATCCGTCTCGTTTAATAGTTCGTATGGATCGTAAAAGAAAAATTCCTTCTGCTTATCGCGAAGAATTATGAGCAGAGAAATATCGCTGTAAGTGTTGACGAGTAAAGTGGAAAGAAAATCGTTATAGAGTTGTTCTTTACTTTCTGCGGAGAGAAGCGACTTAAATATTTTTTCGAAATCTTTTTGGAATGTTGAAAAGCTTAATTCGAAATCCGATTTTAATCTGTTCTCGATTGTCAATAAATATTTTTTTTGCTCAAACGGAAAAGTTGAGATGATAAATTTATCTGCATTGAATCTATTCGCATTCAAAAGTTCATTTAATTCACAACTACAGATTTCGGTAACATTTTTTAACTGGTTTTTCTCATCATGAAAATAAGAGTTGAAAGATTTATTGAACCAAATAATTTTTCCTTCTTCATCGCAAATGACGGAAGGAATTTCGAGATCGACAAAAATTTTGTGAACAAGTTGTTCGGTTAGATTCTGTGATTGCTTATTCTTCATCGGACTGCCGCAAATTGTATTTCTTAATTTTCAGGTAAAGAGTTTTCGGCGTTATGCCCAATGTTGATGCGGTTTTGCCTCTGTCCCAATTATTTTTATTTAGTACAAGTTCTATTTGTAATTTTTCAAGTTCTTCCAAACTTAACAGATCGCTTCTTTCACCAGCAAATACTTTCGGCTCTTCAATTTCGGTTTGTAGAGAATAAGTAATGAAAAGGTCATCTTCCTTAATATATTCTGTTTCGGTAAAGATTAAAGCACGCTCGATTATATGTTCGAGTTCGCGCACGTTCCCGGGGTAATCATAATTTTGTAGTGCCTTCTTCGCGCGGTCGCTTAATTTTTTTGGAGAGTGAACCGATGATTTTAATTTTATAAAATGTTCGGCGAGCAGAATTATATCATCACCTCGTTGCCGCAATGGAGGAATTGGAAGTGTGATAACATTCAGTCTGAATAGCAAATCTTTACGGAAATTTTTTCTCTCCGATTCTTCAAAAAGATTTTTATTTGTTGCCCCGATAACTCTAACATTAGAAGACAAAGAATTCACGCCGCCGATTCTGCGATATTCTCCGTTCTCAAGAAAGCGAAGAAGTTTCGGCTGCATATTCAAACTCATTTCTCCAATTTCATCAAGAAAGAGAGTTCCGCCGTTTGCAATTTCCACTAAACCTTGTTTGGTAGTTCGAGCATCGGTGAAGGCGCCTTTTTCATAACCAAACAATTCGCTTTCAATCAACTGATCAGGCATAGCCGCGCAGTTGATAATCACAAATGGCTTCGTGCTTCGCGTAGAATTTTTATGAATGAATTCGGCGAACAATTCTTTCCCTGTTCCCGTTTCTCCTTCAATTAAAATATTTGAATCCGATTTTGCCGCCTTGTGCGAAAGAGAAATAATTTTTTTCATCACCTCCGCTTCGCCAATAATTTTTGATGCGCCTTCTGTAAAAATTCTTTTTTCCAAAAGCGCATGGCGGATAATTAACTCGCGGTGTTCGAGTGCGCGTTGAATGACCAGCAAAATATTTTCGGTTTCATACGGTTTAGAGATAAAATCGTACGCGCCAAGTTTTATGCAATCTATCGCGCTTCTCATATCTCCCGCGCCGGTAAGAATTATCACCTGCATCGATGAATATTCCTCGCGTGCAAATTTCAAAACTTCCTCCCCCTGAATTTGGCGCATGTGCAAATCGAGAAGGAGTAAATCGTAAGTTGTTTTTTTTAAAGTATCAATTGCAAACTGACCGTCGTACACAACATCGACATCATATCCGTTGGAGAGGAGTTGCTCTTTTAGAATATAACAGAGTACGTCGTCGTCATCGCAAATTAAAATATGTCCTTTTCCGCTCATTCAATCTTTAATTTTATCTACTATTGAAAATTAAGATACAAAAATAGAGTATTTTTTTTTAATTCAATTTGTGGGGAAAAATGGAAGGGATGAGAAGTAGATGGAAAGGAATCTCTGCGAATTTTTTTATCAACTAAGAATTTGCAAACCTTCAGATTTATTGAGAGGAGTTGGAGAAAAAGAATCACATTCGGTAAGAAGATTTTATTTTGTACGATTTAAAACTAAAAAGCGATGGGTTGTAGACCTTAATCAAGTTTGGCAATGTGCAAACTCCGCTGTCGAAGGCGGAGTTTGCTCTGCCGATAATCTTTGATGGGTAGAAGCTTGACAGTCAATAAATTTTATTTCATCACGATCAACTTTTTCGTCGCAGAAAAATTTCCGGCAGTGAGGCGGTAGAAATAAATACCACTCGGTAAAGACGAGGCATGCCCCGTCTCTACATTTGGAAACACAACTTCATAAACACCTGCTTCTTTCCATTCGTTATCTATCAATGTTGCAACTTCATTGCCAAGTGCATCGTAAATTTTTAGTGTTTGCTTACAGCTTTTTGGCGACTTCCAACTGATTCTCGTTGTCGGATTGAAAGGATTGGGATAGTTCTGATGCAATTCGAAACCGTCGATGACATTATCATCTTTTACAGAAACAGCAGGCGTTACCACAATCGGAAATTTTGGACCGAAGTTCCATTTATCATGTTCGTCGGGAATGGAATCCCAAACTAAACTTAAACCAACGGAATAAATGGTATCGAATTGCGAAGAATCGGAGGCAGTGTAATAGAAAGCCCAAAAAATTGTATCCTGCGTTGTCGGAAACGGAAGAGAAAATCGTTGTGTCAATTCGTTAGGCGCGAGCAGATGTCCGATAGAAGTAGAATCCGCGGCGGTCATCTTTCCGAATCTTCCTGCAACATTGTAGCCCCCTCCTTCAGCGGGTCCGCCGGTGAGAAACATTTTGTAAAGTGCTGTTTCTCCTTCGTGTAGTGTATCGGGACCGACAACCCAACATTTAACGGTTGTGTCAACTTCCAAACCATGACAAACGCATCCATCGCCGTTAAGTTGTGTCGCTCCCAAAATTGTAATTTGATCGTGTTTCCTTCCCGTTCCTAAGGATAAAAGCAAGAAAGAAAAAAATATGACGATTAAAAAAATTCTGATTTTCATTTTAAGTCCTCACAAAAATTAAATTATCAACAGAAAGAAAATTTTCATTTCAACAAAATCATTTTCCGGGTTTGAACAAATACTTCTTTACTGCCATCTGCGGCGGTTGCGGTGAGCAAATAGAAATATACTCCGGCAGTTAAATTGTAATCTCCTGCGGCAAATCGCTGTGTATAATTTCCTGCATCGCGAAGTTGGTTTTCAAATAATGAAACGACTTCATTTCCAAGAAGATCATAAATTTTCAAATCGACAAAACTCTTCACTGCAATCTGCCATGAAATTGTTGTTGTCGGGTTGAAGGGATTCGGAAAATTCTGTTCTAATGAAAATTCAGACGGAGGCAACTGATTCACTTCCACTACATTGGAATATTTCACTTTACCATCAAGATCAACTTGCTTCAATTTATATTTAATGGAAAGATTAAGAATGGGATAGTTCGAAAGTTCAGAAGCGATGTTATCTGTATAAAAATAGTTTTGTTTTTCCGCAGTTGTAACATTTCCTTCGACAAATCCAAGAGAGCGAAACTCTTCATCATTAATCGATCGAAGAACTTCAAAGCCGAGATTGTTGGTTTCCGATGCGGTAATCCAGGTTAAGTTCACGTTGTTATCATTCAACTGCGCATTGAAATAAATTAATTCAACAGGTATATAATTCGGAGATGTTAGTTTATAAAATCCGTTACCCTGCGCGGAGTAAATAGTCATCGTATCAAGAATGTGTATGCTGTAATTGTTGGAGGGAATGTCTGTGGAGAACCATGTATTTCCGCGGTCGTGCGAAAAATAATTATTACCCGAGTATTCCCCGGTAGAAACATAATTCGGATCGTCAGGGCAAACATCAACGCCCCAAGTATATTTTCCGTCGAAGTAATTTATGTAAGTCCACGTAATTCCGTAATCGGAAGATTTGATAAACCCACCGCCGCCGCCCCATTTAGTGGCATAAGCAAAACCAGGATTGGAAGGATCGATTGCAATTGTTGGCACTTCTCCCGAAGTGGCAAAAACTTGAGTCCATGTTACGCCGTAATCAGTGCTGCGTATGATTCCAACACCATTATCTCCGCAAAGAATGATGGGTGTATTCGGGAAAACTTCCATATCATCGGGCGCATCAAAGTTGGTTGGTGTTGATACGGTTGTCCAAGTATCGCCGAAGTCAGTCGATTTCATAAAAGAATGATCGCTCATTGTATAAACCAGATTTGGTATGGATTGATCGGGAGTCATCGGAAGTCCGAAGTAGGACATTTTCATACCATCCTTTACTATGACCCATGATTGCCCGGCATTTGTAGTTTTAATTATTTTGTCGTCGAATGCAGTACTTTGTCCTCCTTCAAGAGCGACAAGCATAATATTCGGGTTGAATTGATTTACGATGATGTTCTTCACCCGCGTAGCACCTGAAAAAGTATTTCCCATCTGCGAAAAAGTTTCGCCGCGATCGGTACTTTTGTAGACTCTATCTACGGAACCGTAATAAACGTTATTCAGATTGGCTCTCTCGTAATCAACCGGATCGCCGAGACTTGTTCCTGAGCGTTTTAAAACCCAGGTGTAAGAGGACTGCGCCGCGCCCTGCGGTGCGATGATGGTAAATAAAAGGAAGAATAGGAAACAAAGTAGCATTAACTCTCCAGCTATGATAGTTAGTTTATTTATACGAATAAATCTTCCTCTATTCGAAAATATTTATTCGCGATTGTTTATTTGCCATTTCAATGAATTAACGTTCTCCTTCAAGTGGCTAACGCACACATTAGTCACGCGAGAATCGTTTTATTCAAATCAAATTTTAGAACAAGTGATATTGATTTCTCTACTTCATGTTTATAGAAAATAAAATCACGGCGGGCAAATTAAGAAATTTCGATGCATTTAAACCAAATATTTTTTTTGGTTGAAACTTCATTGTGCTTTTGAAATTGAGAATTGAATTACTTAACTGCCCCGTGCAATTAAAATAACAGAGCCAATTCTCCATTCTCTCCAACGGGCATCCTTCGGACAATTATTATTTCTCCTTCTCATGCGAAGCCAATTCTTTTTTAACCGCAAAGTTCGCGAAGGAACGCAGAGGATTTTTTATTTTTACTTGTTCTCCGCGCTATATTATTTTTTCCTAATCTTCGTAGAAGATTCATTATTGTAGAGAAATTATGGGACAGAACCAGATCATCGTAGATGATCAATTATAGAATATTGTTACCTGTTATCGCTATT
>CAYMUL010000025.1:0-48207 GCA_964393605.1 uncultured Ignavibacteriaceae bacterium
TTGAACAAGGAATTAAACTTTACGAACAAAAAATTAAAGAACGACAACTTAAATATTTACACAAACAGGCAAAACGTTTCGGACTTACTCTCTCCCCACAGGCGCAGGAGTGAGTTCATTAGTACCGCTTGTTATACGCTAATACATTTAAAACTCTAAATCATCATCTAAAGTTGGTAAATCATCATTATCAGTTTCATCATCAGTGTTTACAGTGCTTAACATTTCTAAAAGTCTTTCGCCTTGTGATAGCAACTGATCATAAGTCATTACTGTAATGCCAGATAATCTGCAATTCAAACCGTGTAAAGCTTTTAACTGATGTTCTCTCCAATCTGATGATCTGCCAATAACTATTATTGCTCTTGGATGATACGCTACTATTTCCGGATGATCACGGAGACCATTCGCAGCAACTTCGTGCAGAACATCTAAATATCTGTGGCATTGCCCAATAGCTTTGGATACTTCTGAAGAAAAATAAAAATTTCTATGTGTCTCGTCGTAATTTAGAACTCTCATATCAGGTCTTTTTAGTTCAATTAAGTCACGATAACCACTGATAACTGTAGGTAATAAAATATCTATATTATCACCGGTACTTATTTCTCTAACGTCATCTCGTACAACATAAGCGTTTCCAAATGCCCAAGAATGTTCTTCACACCATTGTTGATATACAGATTCTTCGGTTATTCCAGCATCCAAATGAATTCTCAATTGAGCAACTGCCGATCGCATTTCTTTTAGTTTTATCGCTCCTCTTAAAGCATTTGCCAAGGAATCAGAAAGATCGGTATCAGTTATATGTTCAATGATTTCTTCTTGACTTAATACTTTCGCTAGTGCAGATGCTACAGCGGATGGATCGTGTGCACCTAAACTTGCAGTACCTTCATTGACCTTTATTAGTATATAATCACCGTCTTCATCTTCTTCTGAGACGACTAAATGTTCTTTTAAAGCCCTTAGCAGTGATCTAGAAGTTGATTCATTCATAGAAATTGATTTTTCTTCGATCAAATACCAATTGTTTGGTGGGGGAGCTTTTTTATATGTTTCAATTTTTATAGCAAGGTCAGTTCCTTCTGTGCGAGCTATATAAAATGGAGTGAAGACAATTCTCATTTTTGATGATTCGTGTATGACAATGCTATCACTATAACTAACTTTTCCAGATTTGGCTAATCTTCTTGAAACTGTTTTTATTTCTTTATTCTCTTCATCCATATTACTTCCTTTTAGCGTATAACTATTAATTATACCGCCGAAAATCCACATAGTACTCATGGCGGTTGTGCATACTATATTCCTACTAAATATTTGATTTTGTAACATTTTTAATCTTTTTATCCGCATATACAACATCATATTAAAGGATGTTATGCGGCGGAATTTTTCTTTTTCTAAAACAATTTTTAGTTGGTTCATATTTCTCATATCTGTTCCAATAGATTGTCGTTCAAAAAATTCAAACATAATCTTTTCCGTTAATTCCATCTTTGGGGTATTTACCCCGACTTCTATTTCCATATAACTTATGCGAAGTTAAGAATAAAAATCTATCCCAACCAAATTTATTTTTTGCAAGCTAATATTGTGCCAGAAAAAATGCGCGGTTATTTTTAAAGAAAGATTATAATGTTCGAATGGAAAAATCTTTTGCAACCAAATTATTTAATGCGAGATGGTTTTGCAAAGGTGACGAATAAAATCACTTCATCGGTTCGTTAGCAGCAAATCCGTTTGACGTAAGAAAACTTTTTGCGCTTTGTAAATCGTTCTCAGTTTCGAATGAAATTTTAAATGTTCCTGCGCTGCCGTCACGGATTTTTAGCAGTTCGATATCTTTAATATTAATTCCCGCAGTGAAAAGTAAAGTTGTCAATCTACTCAATACTCCGGGTTTGTCATCCACAAAAACAAAAAGATCGAAGAGTGGATTGATAAATCCTTTATTGTTAAAAGGAATGTTGTTTCTTTTTTCCGAAGCTGAACGAAAAATATTTTTTAACGCATTATGATTTTTTAGCAATACATTTTTTTTCAACTCATTCAATTTAAGAATGAACTCGTCAATGGAAACGATAATTTGTTGATTATTAAGTTCAAGAATATCCTGCCAAATTTCATAATTGCTCGAGGCGATGCGCGTCATATCTCTAAAGCCGCCGGCGGCAAAGTCAAGAGGATTGTAATCATCGTTTGTAGTGAGCGATTCGATAAGCGCCACCGCCGCAAGTTGTGGGAGATGACTAACGCTTGCAACTATTTTATCATGCACCGAAGAGGATAAAAATTTTATTTTACAACCGATTTCATTCAACAATGAAATCAGTTTTGAATCTGTTTCAAGATGATGAGTGAGAATGTACACTGCATTTTCAAAAAGCAACGCATCGGAATTTTCAAATCCACTTTTTTCTTTTCCGGTCATCGGGTGTCCGCCGATAAATTTACCTTTCGAATCAAGCGACATCCAAAGCCGAGCAAAAGGTTCTTTTACTCCGCATACATCGGTTATAATTGTGTTCGGACCAATTTGTTGCGAAAGTAACTTCATGGCATGGAGAGATTCATTCACGGGGAGCGAAAGAAAAATAATATCGCAGCCGGCAAGTTCGTCGATTGAGGAGGCATGTTTATCAATCACCTTTTGTGATAGCGCCGAATGAAGCACATCTTCACGATCAAATGCAGTTATTGAGACCGAAGAAAATTTTTTGAAAGCCCTGGCAAGCGAACCGCCGATTAATCCCAGCCCCGCAATACCGATATTCGTGCGCATTGACATTGTTTAATTGATAATGGAAAATTGATAGTTGATAATGTGTATTATTTTTTTGATTTGGATGTTTTGATAATACTTGTTAATAATTTTAAGAGTTCCGTCAAATATAAACCGATAATTTCGAATTCCGTTTTCGCGATGTAATCCGATTTGTGCAAGAGTTGTAACCAATATTCGGTTTCGCTTGCTTCTTTTAATGCAATCGAAAGTTTATGAATAAAATCTGCTTTAGATTCAGCTTGCTCTGCTTCGCGTACCAGGGCACCAATTGCCGTTCCGCTTTTCAAGATCTGCTTTGACAAAACGAATTCCTTTTTAGTATCAATTAAAGTGCGATATAATTTTACAATTCTTATTGCAAAATCAAACGACTTATTTTGAATAACATTTTCACTCATTACGTCACACCATCATCCATTCTCCATTGTCCATTCTCAATTCTCCATTGTCCATTCTCAATTCTCCATTGTCCATTCTCAATTCTCCATTGTCCATTCTCAATTCTCCATTGTCCATTCTCAATTCTCCATTGTCAATTGTCAATTATTTCTCACATTTCTCTTCCAATTACTGCGGCGATTTTTCTTACTTGATTCATCAGCTCTTTGAATTGTTCGGGTAAGAGAGCTTGCGGTCCATCCGATAATGCTTTCTCCGGGTTGTGATGCACTTCAACCATTAACGCATCGGCACCGGCGGCAACTGCGGCTCGCGCCATTGGAATTATTTTATCTCTCAATCCAATTGCATGCGAGGGATCAGCCGCAACAGGCAAATGGCTTCTTTTCTGAACTACAGGAATTGCAGAAAGATCAAACGTGTTGCGTGTGTATGTTTCAAATGTTCTTATTCCTCTTTCGCAAAGAAGAACATTTCTGTTGCCTCCCGATAAAAGATATTCGGCAGACATTAACCACTCTTCTATTGTTGCCGATAGTCCGCGTTTCAACATCACGGGAATGTTTGAACGTCCAACTTCTTTTAACAAATTAAAATTCTGCATGTTGCGCGCACCGACTTGCAACATGTCCGCATATTTTCCGATAACATCAATTTGCGACGCATCAGTTATTTCGGTAATTACAATCATCCCGAATTTATCTGCGGCTTGACGGATCAGTTTTAAACCTTCAGCACCTAAACCTTGAAAAGCATACGGCGAAGTTCTCGGTTTGAATGCGCCACCGCGTAATGCGCTTGCGCCATCCTTTGAAACAATTTCTGCAATCGTAAAAATCTGTTCTTCACTTTCGATAGAACAAGGTCCTGCAATTGTAACAATTTTATTTCCGCCGAACTCTACGTTTTTAATTTTGAATTTTGTGTTTTCTTTTTTGAAACTTCTGCTTGCAAGTTTGAACGGCTCGGTAATTCGATAAACTTCCGCAACGCCATCGAGCAGTTTTATTTTTCTCGGATCAAAATCAGTTTTAACTCCGATAGCGCCGAGTACAATTTTTTCCGCGCCGGTTGATTTATGCACTGCGAATCCGTAGTCTTCAAGATGCTTTATTACATTTTCTATTTGTTCTTCGGTAACTTCTTTTTCAAGAACTATAACCACATCGTCTCCTATTTATGATAATTTTTTTCGCCGGCTGTAACGGCTAAATCGATATAATCTTCTTTAGTTGGAATTGCGCAACTGTAGTCAGCACTGTATGCGCAGTAAGGATTATACGCTTTGTTAAAATCTATTGTGTAAAGAAAATTTTTATCGTCGCTCAATTCAAAATCAAGATAACGCCCAACGCCGTAGGTTTCTTTTCCCGTTGTTTTATCGGTGAACCAGATGCTATAATATTCATCGCCGTTTTTTGTTTCACCTTTGTACACATTCATTTTATAATTTTTGTTTTGATAGTCAAATGTAACGAAACCATATTTAATCATCTTTCTCTCTTCCCCTTTTGTGCCTATTACGATGACGGTATCTTTCGTTTCAAATTCTGTGAGTTTGCTTTTGAAAACAAACTCGGGATCGACATCAAAATATTTTAACGGTTCAAATTCAACTTTTCCTTTTTTGTTGAAAGGAGAGTTCGCATCGTTCTTCATGAAATCGTCGTTTAATTTTCTTTCTTCCAAAATTGAATCAACATACGCTTGCATTTCGGGGGAATATTTTTTCTCGCATCCGATTGTAAGAATTAAAGTAAAGAAAAAAAATAGCGTAACATACTTTTTGGGTTTAATAAATTTCATTTCGATCATCATTCCGATGCTTTCTTTTGCAGTTCATTTAATTTGTTCAATGCTTCAACGGGGGTTAAAGAATTTATTTCCAAATCTTTAATTGCCGAACGAATCTCATCATCTTTATATTCGAACAAACTGAATTGTTCAGGTAAATTCTTTCCAAGTTTTCTCAACTTCTCTTTTTTCAATTCGTGGGGAGTGAGTTCTTTGCTTTCCAGATTAAACAAAATTTCTTTTGCGCGGTTGGTGATGTAAGTCGGCAAGCCCGCCATTTGCGCTACCTGAATTCCGTAACTGTGGTCTGCTCTTCCCGAATTTACTTTGTGCAAGAAGATAACTTTGTCGTCATATTCTCTCACTTCAACTTTATAATTTTTTATGCGCGGAAAAAGTTCACTCATCTCGTTGAGTTCGTGATAGTGAGTTGCAAACAATGTTTTCGCTTGTATGTTCGGATTTTCATGAATGAATTCCGTAATCGCCCATGCAATCGAGATGCCGTCAAACGTGCTTGTGCCGCGCCCGATTTCATCGAGAAGAATTAAACTTTTACTCGTTGCGTTGTTAATTATGTTTGCGGCTTCCTGCATCTCTACAAGAAAAGTAGATTCGCCGGCGGTAATATTATCGCTCGCACCAACGCGCGTAAAAATGCGATCGATAATTCCGATGTGTGCGGATTTTGCAGGAACAAACGAACCAATCTGCGCAAGCAATACAATCAATCCCGCTTGACGAAGATAAACAGATTTCCCCGCCATGTTTGGTCCGGTAAGGATTATAATTTGCGAATCATCATTATTTAACATGCATGAATTCGATGTGAATTTTTCTCCCGGCGGAAGAATTCTTTCAATTACCGGATGCCTTCCCTCAATAATTTCAAGTGCATCGGAATCATCAATATCGGGTTTGATATAACCATATTCATCCGCGCAAGAAGCGAGCGAAAGAAACGCATCGAGCATTGCAATCATTCGCGCATTGTTTTGAATTGCCGATGCTTCGGTTGAAATTAATAATCTGATTTCATTGAATAGTTGCGATTCCAATTCATAAATTTTTTCTTCTGCGTGAAGAACTTTTTCCTCGTACACTTTTAAGTCGGGAGTGATGTAACGTTCCGAGTTCACCAGAGTTTGCTTCCGTATGTAGTCCGCCGGTGCCTTATCTTTATTGGCGTTGCTGATTTCGATGTAGTAGCCAAAAACTTTATTGTAGCTAACTTTTAAAGAAGAAATTCCGGTGCGTTCTCTTTCCTGTCGCTGTAGGTTTGCAATCCAATCTTTACCGTTTATAGAAATGTCGCGCAACTCATCGAGTTCGGGAGAGAAGTTTGGGCGAATTACTCCTCCATCTGCAAGCGAAAGTGGTGGCGCATCCACAATTGCTTCTTCTATTTTTTGCGTTAAACTTTCGAGCAATAAAATTTTATCGTGAAGTTGTACGAGAGTTTTTGTTTCTGCTTTTGAAAGAAGTTGTTTTACCGGAGGAAGTTTCTTTAAAGAATATTTGAGTTGAATAACTTCGCGCGGATTTGCTCTCCCCGTACAAATCTTTGAAATCAATCTTTCGAGATCACCAATCTCTTTTAAATCCTCGATTAAATTTCTTCTCAAAACTTTGTTCAAGAAAAATTCATTGACGGCAGATTGCCGTTGTACAATTGGTTCTAATTTTTTTAACGGTGCACTAATCCATTTTTTCAGTAATCGCGCACCCATGGGAGTTTCAGTTTTGTCCAGCACAGAAATTAATGTGCCGTCAGCCGTTCCGCTTTGCATCGAATAAGTAATTTCAAGATTCCTCTTTGTAGATGAATCGAGAATCATGTAGTCGGTTGGATTGTAAAGAGAAATTTGTATAAGGTGAGAAAGATTAGCTTTCTGTGTTTCATTTAAGTAGTGCATTATTGCACCCGCCGCTGCAATGCCGCATGTAAGATGATCTATTCCGAAGCCTTTTAAATTGACAGTTTTGAATTGTGCGAGCAATAAATCTTTTCCATACTCGTAATTAAAAATCCAATCATCAACTCTTGTTTGCTTCACCGAACTTAAAAATCTTTTCTTTCCGTTTTCTAAAAAATCTTTATTTTTTTTCTGGTAAAGAATTTCGGCGGGATTAATCAACTCAAGTTGATCCAATAAATTTTCGGATGAAGATTCAAAAACGAAAAACTCCCCCGTAGAAATATCGCAGAAAGAAATTCCCGCAAGGTTATCATTAATAAAAAATGAAAGGAGATAATTATTTTTTTTGTGGTCAAGAAGTTTATCCGAGAATGCTACGCCGGGAGTAACAACTTCGGTAACTTCACGCTTGACGATGCCTTTTGCAAGTTTCGGATTTTCCATTTGATCGCAAACGGCTACGCGCAAACCTGCACGCACAAGTTTTGGCAAATATGAATCGAGTGCATGATGCGGAAACCCCGCAAGCGGAACTTCGCCGGCAGCGCCATTGGCTCGTTTGGTTAAAGTTATTCCCAGCGTCTTCGAAGCTATTTTAGCATCTTCTTCGAATGTTTCAAAAAAGTCACCAACTCTAAAAAGTAGAACTGTATCCGGGTATTCTTTTTTGATTTTATAATATTGTGCCATTAAAGGCGTTTGCATAGTATCTCGTTTTATGAGTTTCAAAAATACCTGAACGTTTGACTAATATCAATTTACTTTGAAAGATTTAATTAGTGTTTTTTTCTGTTTGGGAAGTGTGAGAAACAAAAATGACATGAATTTTGAAAATTGGTTAGGAAATATTTTTAAGATTTTATAAATCCAAGAATCCTCGTAGAGGATTCATTATTATTTTCATTTAGTTAACTGCTTCAAATAATTGTAACATTCTTTTGTAAATCCCCTACGGGGATTGGTTTTACTGGTCAATCAATATCTTACAATAATTAAACCTCTACGAGGTTCGACAATGGATTTCTCGAATGATAATTCAAAAAATTATTCTAAAAAATTCTATCAACACTAAATTAGAAAAGCTCGAATTGATTTGACTTTCCAAATCCTCCTAGAGGATTAATTATTTTCTGATAATCTCCGCAAAGCTACAATAAAAATATAACCTTAATTTTCCATCAACCTTAGTAACAAAAACACACAAAAAAAAAATAACCTTATTAGATTATTCACGTTTCACTTTTATTAACATCCTACCGGCAAAATGACCTCACCCCTTTCCCCTCTCCTACATGAGAGGGGTTTGAATGATTACGCTAATATGAAAAATAAAACGCTAAAAATCCTCGTAGAGGATTTATTATTTTCTGATAATCTCCGCAAAGCTACAATAAAAATACAACCTTAATTTTCCATCAACCTTAGTAACAAAAACACACAAAAAAAAAATAACCTTATTAGATTATTCACGTTTCACTTTTATTAACATCCTACCGGCAAAATGACCTCACCCCTTTCCCCTCTCCTACATGAGAGGGGTTTGAATGATTACGCTAATGTGAAAAATAAAACGCTAAAAATCCTCGTAGAGGATTTATTATTATTTTCATTTAGTTAACTGCTTCAAATAATTGTAACATTCTTTTGTAAATCCCCTACGGGGATTGGTTTTACTGGTCAATCAATATCTTACAATAATTAAACCTCTACGAGGTTCGACAATGGATTTCTCGAATGATAATTCAATAATCCATTCTTAAAAAATCTTTCAACTCTAATTCAAAAAAAAATTTGCTTTGTGTTTTTTTGTTCGGGATGTGTGAGAAAATTGGAAGTTCACAGTTGGATTCAAAAAAATCTCTCCAACAAAAAAAAAGACTTGCCACACTGCACAGCAATGGCAAGTCTTTGAATAAAATAATTGTATTAAGCTACAGTTACTTCTTTGGTAAGATAAACATCTTGAATAAGATTTAATAACTTTACGCCTTCATTCATCGGGCGTTGAAAAGCTTTTCTGCCGGAGATTAAACCCATTCCCCCTGCGCGCTTGTTAATCACCGCAGTTTGCACGGCTTCGGCAAAGTCATTATCTCCCGAAGCTCCGCCGCTGTTAATTAATCCGGCTCTTCCCATATAATTGTTCATAACTTGATAGCGTGTTAAGTCAATCGGATGCTCGGTAGTTAAATCGGTATAAACTTTTTTGTGAGTCTTTCCAAATTTAATTGCATTGAAACCGCCGTTATTCTCGGGAAGTTTTTGTTTAATGATATCCGCTTGAATTGTAACACCGAGGTGATTTGCTTGCCCCGTTAAATCTGCGGCAACGTGATAATCTTTATCCGCTTTGAATGCGTTGTTTCTTGTATAACACCAGAGAATTGTTGCCATTCCTAATTCGTGTGCATATTGGAATGCTTCGCTGACTTCAATTATCTGTCTGCTACTTTCTTCCGATCCAAAATAAATTGTAGCACCGACTGCGGCGGATCCCATATCCCATGCTTGTTCAATTCCCGCAAACAAAATTTGATCGAACTTATTCGGATATGTTAAAAGTTCATTGTGATTAATTTTTAAGACGAATGGAATTTTGTGTGCATATTTTCTTGCAACAGAGCCAAGCACACCAAGCGTTGAAGCGACTGCATTGCATCCTCCTTCAATTGCAAGCTTCACAATATTTTCGGGATCGAAATAAATCGGGTTCGGTGCGAACGATGCGCCTGCAGTGTGTTCAATTCCTTGATCAACAGGAAGGATTGAAACATAGCCGGTGCCAGCTAATCTGCCTGAATTGAACATTGCTTGAAGATTGCGCAGTGTATTTATGTTGCGATCGGTTGGCGCAAAAATGCGATCGATAAAATCAGGACCCGGAAGATGAAGTAAATCTTTAGAAACTTTTGCTTTATGTTCGAGCAAATTTTTTGCTTCGCTGCCGAGGTGTTCGGTAATTTGGTTTATCATTATTATTCTCCGTTAAAAGTTTATAAAAGTTGTTTGCAAAATACCTTGTTTTAGTTCATCAATCAATTAGTTGAAGATTATTTAAATGAATTTTATTTCTGTCCAATTCGCATTTCAAGTGTATGTTTTTCAAATTAAAAGTTAAATAGAATGTGAAAGGATTTTAAAATTGTTCTTCGTATGCAATTCAATTTATTTTTCTTCTTTTTTTTTATCTCCCGAAGGGAGATAAATAAACTTACCTTAATCTTTATCTGCTTGCTTAATTAACACTTCCTGTTTCACCACAAAGGAACACGAAGGATTTTCACAAAGGCACACAACGTTTTTCCTTTGCGCGACTTGGTAGTAAAAAAAAGATTGCCATGAAGGAATTTATTAATTACGTTTGTCAAATGTCAATTCTCTTTCTCCATTTTCAATTCTCCATTATCCATTGTCAATTGTCAATTCAAACCCATTCATTTTTAATTTTTAATTTGTAATTATAAATTGCCCTGCAATTATATGTCAAACTTAAATATTTTAAGGTTAAAATAAAATCGCCACTCAACAAATGGATTGTCGTTCGCATGAGCAATCTTTATTTTTGCAACCCATGTTTAACAATGAAGATACAATCGCTGCTATAATTACCCCTGCCGGAGTCGGAGCCGTTTCGGTTATTCGTATTAGTGGTAATGATTCTATTAAAATTGCAGATAAAATCTTTAAAGGAAAAATAAAACCTTCCTTTGCACAGACACACACAATCCATCACGGAAAAATTTTATCATCGAACAGTGAGGCGATTGATGATGTATTGCTCGCAATATTTAAATCTCCAAACTCATACACCGGCGAAGATGTTGTTGAAATTAGTTTTCATGGTAGCCCGGTGATTGCACAAAAAATTATGTTACTGCTTTTCGAAAATAAAATTCGCTCCGCAGAGCCGGGGGAGTTCACAAAGAGAGCATTCTTAAATAACAAATTAGATCTTGCACAAGCCGAAGCAGTTGCATCAATTATCAATGCGCGCACCAATGCATCATTACGCGGCGCAAGAAATCAACTTGACGGAATTTTGTCGCGCGCGGTTAATATGCTTCGTTCAAAAATTATTAATGCAGTTTCATTAGTCGAGCTTGAATTGGATTTCGCCGAAGAAGATTTAGAATTCATTGAAAGAGCGAAGTTATTAGAGATGATTCTTGAAATAAAAACAGAACTTGAGAAACTGCTCGCCACATATTCATTCGGTAGAATTTTAAGAGATGGCTATAACATTGCACTTGTCGGCGAACCGAATGTCGGCAAATCTTCACTATTAAATTATATCTTAAAAGAAAACCGCGCGATAGTTAGCGATATTCCCGGAACAACACGAGATGTCATTCGTGAAGAGGTTTCGATTGATGGAATTCTTTTCCGTTTTTTCGATACCGCAGGAATCCGCACCGCGACAGACGAAATTGAACTCGAAGGTGTAACCCGAACACGCAAAATTATTGAGGAAGCCGACCTCATTATTCTTATTGAAGATGCTGCATCAATACCATCCGAAAAAATTTTGGATGAGATAAAACTTATCGACAATTCCCATATTCTTAAAATAAAAAACAAAGTTGATCTGATTGAAAAGAGGAACGAGAACGAAATTTTCATTTCTGCCAAAACGGGAGAGGGAATTCATCGTTTGTTTGAAATTATAAAAGATAAAATCGGTTTTGCAGAAAATTACACCGAACAAAGTGCCGTAATTTCTTCAGAAAGGCATTACAACGTGATGAAATTCTGTATCGAAAATTTAATGAGCGCAGAAACTTCCGTAAATAACAAACTCAGCGGTGAGTTCATTTCGGTTGATTTGCGCAAGTCCGCCGATTCGCTTGGCGAAATAATCGGAATCGTAACAACAGACGATATTCTGAATAACATTTTTTCTAAATTTTGTATTGGAAAGTGATTTCACGTGAAATTTAATGATGAATATTTTGGCAAAAAGATCAAGCTAAGAATATTTTGGGAGAGTGATGCCATGGCAATTTTTTCACATCTTCAAGATTTTGAAATACACAAAAACTTGAGACAATTGCCATATCCGTACAAGATTGAAGATGCAAAAGCATTTCTCGAAAAATCAGAAGTCGGCAGAAACGAAGGATTGATGTACAATTTTGCAATTATTGATTTACAAAGCGGAGAACTTGCAGGCTGTATCGGCATTACAAATATTGACGAAGTTTCGGCGGAAATCGGCTATTGGCTCGGTAGTTTTTTTCGAGGAAAGGGATTTGTCATTGAGGCAATCGGAATTCTCGCCGAAAAATGTTTTGAAAATCTCCCCATTGAAATGATAATCGCCAAAGTTTTTGAATCAAACACAGCTTCAATAAGAGTACTTGAGAGAAATGGATTTGTTCTGAACGAAAATTTTCACGGTAGCAGTTGCAATTCGTACAAAGATGAGAAAGTCTTGCAATTTGAATTAAAAAGAAAGAAATTCTAAATTTCACGTGAAACAGAGAGAGAGTTTTTTTGACATCATTGTAGTTGGCGGCGGACACGCAGGAATCGAAGCCGCAGTTGCATCGGGAAGAATGGGTTGTAAAGTTGCTCTTGTTACAATGGATAAATTTGCGCTTGGAAGAATGTCATGCAATCCTGCAATCGGCGGAACAGCAAAAGGGCATTTAGTTCGTGAAATTGACGCACTCGGTGGAGTTATGGGGCAAATTGCCGATCGATCAGGAATTCAATTCAGGATGTTGAATCGCTCCAAAGGACCGGCGGTTTGGTCGCCCCGCAGCCAAAACGACCGCGAAATTTATTCTTCACTCGCAGTAAAATTGATAGAGGGGGAACCAAATATTTCGATTGTTGAAAAATCGATTACTGAAATAAAAATTGAAGATGATAAAGTTGCCGGAGTCATCGACAACCAAAATAACTTTATCGGTGCTAAATGCGTAATACTCTGTTCGGGAACTTTTCTTAATGCTCTTATGCACACGGGGTTGAATTCCGTTTCTGGAGGAAGGTTCGGCGAAATGCCCGCAACCGGAATTACTGCATCACTAAAAAAGTTCGGATTCGAATCCGGCAGACTTAAAACAGGAACTCCCCCCAGATTACAAAAAGAGAGTATCAATTGGGATGTTTTGGAAGCTCAATTTGGAGATGATAACCCTCAGCCCTTTTCTTATCGAACAGATAAAAAATTGTTTCCTTTTTTGCCGCAGATTTCATGTCATATCACACACACAAATGAAAAAGTTCATAAAATTCTTGAGAAGGGATTTGCACAATCTCCTATGTTCACGGGAAGAATACAGGGAATTGGACCGCGATACTGTCCATCGATTGAAGATAAAGTTGTGCGGTTTTCGGATAAACTTCGACACCAACTTTTTCTCGAACCGGAAGGACTTGAATCGGATTTAATTTATCTCAACGGATTTTCAACATCACTTCCGGCAGAGATACAATATGAAGCACTCCATTCAATTTATGGTTTGGAAAATGTAGAGATGATTCGCCCCGGTTATGCGGTCGAATATGATTTCTTTCCGCCACATCAAGTAGATTTAACACTCGAAACGAAAAAGGTACGTGGGCTTTTCTTTGCCGGGCAGATCAATGGCACGTCGGGCTATGAAGAAGCCGCCGCGCAAGGATTGGTTGCAGGAATTAACGCCGCGAGAAAAGTCAGAGATGAATCTGATTTTGTTTTGAAAAGAAGCGAGGCGTACATCGGAGTATTAATTGACGATCTCGTGAATAAATCAACCGAAGAACCGTACCGCATGTTCACTTCGCGAGCGGAACATAGATTGTTATTGAGGCAGGATAATGCGGATCTTCGCCTTTCAAAATATGGTTTTGAGTTTGGATTGATTTCTGAAAATGATTTCAAATCTATTGAAGTTCGAAAGGAACAAATAGCTTACGGAATTAATTTTTTAGAAGAGAAAAAAATTACTCCGAAAGAAATTAATGATGAACTCGTAAAACTTGGAAGCAATAGGTTGGAATCGTCTGAATCAATTGCAAAACTCTGTCGAAGACCGGAACTTCAGCTCAAACAGCTGAGGCATTTTTTGGAGAAGGAAGAATCGTTCGGCAACATTAACGACGATACATTATATCAGATCGAAACAGAGATCAAATATGAAGGATATATCAAACGACAGAATGAAATGGTTGAAAAACTTGAACGATATGAATCGCTAAAAATTCCTTTAAACTTAAATTATTTAAACTTAAAATCTCTTTCTGCCGAGGGAAGAGAAAAACTTAACCGAATAAAACCAAGGTCTATCGGGCAGGCGTCTCGAATCTCCGGTGTAACTCCTTCAGATATTTCTGTTTTATTGATATATTTGAAAAAGTAATTTCATCTTTTTTTAGGAACCGCTTATTAATGGTTGAATCTCAAAAAAAATTTCTTAAAGAAATAACCAATTTTTACTGGGAAAATGGTTATAACCCCGAAATCACCCAGATGGAAAGATTAGCACACTTTGCTCAACTTGTGCATGACAAAAACGGTGAACTAAATCTTGTATCCAAAAAAGATATCAACTCGATTGTCGAAAATCATGTCTTCATTTCGTCTTATATTTATCGCTTCGTTCCGCAAAAGTCAACACGATTTTTAGATATCGGAACGGGCGGCGGTTTCCCCGGCATTCCTCTTTCTATTATGCGTCCCGACTTAAAAGGCGTGCTTGTCGATGCAACCAAGAAAAAAATTAATGCAGTCAACGAGTTTATTGAAAAGCTGATGTTGATTAATGTGAAAGCAGAAAACAATAGAGTTGAAAGCCCTGAATTTATTGAGCAGTACAAAGAATCATTTGATTTAGTTGTAAGTCGCGCAACTGTTCCTCTTATTATTCTTCTTCGCTACACATTACCGCTTGTTGAAAAGAAAGCTTTTCTGATGGCGATGAAGGGGGGAGATCTCACCGAAGAATTTAAAAAAGCGGAAACCAAATATGGTCCTTACATTAAAAAAGCAACAACGTTCGAGCTTCACTATAAACCAAGTAACATAAAAAATATTAAAGGAAAAAAACTCCTACTCCTGGAGTTGAATAAATGACCCCTCCTTCTCAGAAGGATAAAAATTTATTTGAAGAAATTGCCGGACTTTCAACTGAACAACGTAATCCTCGCTCGATGGAGATCGATGCAAAATCTACGGCCGAAATTCTTAAAATAATTAATGAAGAAGATAAACTCGTTCCGCTCGCAGTGGAGAACGAACTTCCTTACATAGAACAGGCAGTTGAAATAATTGTCGATGCATTAAAAAACGGCGGTAGACTTTTGTACTTCGGTGCGGGCACAAGCGGCAGACTTGGTGTTGTTGATGCTTCCGAATGTCCGCCGACTTTCGGTACGCCATTCGGATTGATAGAAGGTTTTATTGCCGGCGGTAAAGAAGCTATGTTTCGCGCGCAGGAAGGTGCTGAAGATCATGAAGAAAATGGCGCGGCAGATGTGATTAAAGCAAACGTTACTTCAAAAGATGTTGTGTGCGGAATTGCTGCAAGCAGAAGAACTCCTTACGTAGTTGGCGCAGTAAAAAAAGCAAAAGAAATTGGCGCACGAACTTTATTCATTACATGTAACCCGAGAAGTAATTTTAATATTCAAGAAGTTGATGTTGCGATTTGCCCTTACGTTGGACCTGAGGTTATAATGGGTTCTACCCGCATGAAAAGCGGCACTGCACAGAAACTTGTTTTAAATATGCTTACCACAACTTCGATGATACGGCTCGGAAAAGTGTACGAAAACATGATGATTGATTTACAAATGACTAACAAAAAATTAGTCGAAAGATCAAAGCGAATTGTAATGACTATTACCGGCGCAACGTATGATGAAGCCGCCGAGTACCTCGCAAAAGCAGGCGGACATGTTAAAACCGCACTTGTGATGATTCGAGCAAATGTAGATTCCGATGAAGCAAAAAAGAGACTCGATGCCGCTGATGGTTTTGTACGTCTTGCAATTGAAGGCAAAACGAAAATCTCTTCTTAAAAAATTTTTACCATCCCTCCGATTTATTTACCATCACTTTAAAAATAGCCACGCTTAAATAATTCAGAATTTATTGCGATGAAAGTGCAAGTAATTTTGCATCGTTAAAGGTAACCATTTCCCTAAACAATAAGTCTAATCCAATAAAAAAGGAATTACCATGAAAAAACTAATATCATTTGTTATTTTGTTCGCGGCGTTAGCGCTCGTCTCGGTTGCTCAAGCAGAAACCCTCAAAGTTTTGCACAAGAAAACTTTTCAAGTTGGAGAAGGAAAAAAATTAAAATTAGAAAGCGATGCCGGAGATGTGGTTATAAAAACTTCGGCAACTAATGAAGTTACCGTAGTAATTTACGGAAATGAAAAAGCTTCCGACAAAATGGAATTTGCTATTAACGAAACAGACTACGGCGTTTTTGTCTCAGGAAAAAAAGAAGGAAGTTTTCTTTCCAATTTATTCTCCGCGCTAAAGAATGTACGTGTGAAATATGAAATTCAACTCCCCCAAAAATTTAATACGGAAATTTCTACGGCAGGCGGCGATGTAAAAGTAAATAACCTCAACGGTAGTATAGATGTATCAACAGCCGGCGGAGATATTAGTATTGATTCATCTGAAGGTGCCGCAAAATCTTCTACGGCAGGTGGAGATATAAAATTCAAAAATCATGTTGGTGATGTAAAAGCATCAACAGCCGGAGGCGATATTATTATTGCTACGCGCGATGGTGATGTTGATGCCAACACAACAGGCGGCGATATTAAAATTTATTGCAACAACTCTCGCGTCGATGCATCAACGGCGGGCGGAAATATTCGCGCCGAAATCGATGGCGACAATAGAGGCGTTGATTTAAGTACAATCGGCGGAGATGTTTTTGCCGCAGTTTCCGAATCTGCTAATGCTGAAATCGAACTAAATACTTTGGGCGGCGATGCCTCGCTCGATATTTCCGGAACAAAAAATATTAAAACTTCCTCTTCAAAAGTAAGAGCAACATTGAACGGCGGCGGAAAGAAAATTGAACTTAGCTCTACCGGCGGCGATGTTAAGTTGACAAGTTTGCGCAGCAAAAATTGATTATGATTAGTTAGTTGATAATAAAGAAAATAATTCTTTAACCGAACTCATCGCAGTTCGGTTTTTTATTTTAAAGATTTCCACATTAACAAGTAACTTCCCGGGTTTTTTACAAGAAGCAGACGGAAAAACATTTTTTTGTTTCTTTGGTTGTTGAATAATTCTATATTCAATTTAGAAAAGCAAAACTTCATTCATAAAAAAAATAAAAAGATGTTAAAATATTTTTGTGAGCGGAATGTTAAGTAAATTTTTGATTATTGTCTTCACGGCACTTTCAATTACGATTAATCCTTTCGCGAACGACTCGCTCAATCTTAAGAAAAAAATTTTAATTGTTGATGAAATAATTAAATCCGGCGCAACTGATAGCGCGGCGATTTGGGCAATTCGAGAATTAGTTTTTTATTTCAGAAGTTACGATGCAAAAAAAGCACTTTACTACAATAACATTTTAATGCAGATTGCACGAAAGACGGGCGATAGAAAATTTGAAGCGACCCTGCTGGCAGAAAAAGGTGCTTTTTACAGAGAACAAGGACTTCTCAATCACGCACTCGAACAGCTAAAGGCGGCATCGGATTTATGGAGTGTACTCGGCGAAAAATCGGGCGTGGGATGGACTTTGCTCGAAATCGGCAACATCTATTATCTACTAAATCTTTACGAACAATCTGAATTTTATTTTCGTAAAGTGGAAGAACTCGCTTTTCAGAGCAATCATTTTGAACTAACTTATGTTGCTCTTAATAATATCGGGTTAGTAAAAAGGCAAACGGGAAATTATTCTGAAGCAAAAAAATATTTTTTAAAAGCGGATTCGGTTAACAACGATAGACTTTTACCATATAATTTAAACTCACTTCGTTACTTCGCATCAATTGAGATTTTAGAGGGAAACAAAAACAAAGCACTCGATTATTATCAACGCGCAATAAATCTTTATTATATCGAACAACCAAAAGTTAATAATCATTCCGCCACAAGAGTGGTTTTTGAAGTGATGATTAATATTGCTGAATTGTTCACCGACCTGGAGGATTTTTCCAAAGCAAAAACCGCATTGAACGATGCAATAAAATTCGGCGAAGAAAATAATTTGGTCGTCGAATCAGTCGGGCATTTGAATAAAGCCGCAGAGCTTTCACTAAAACTTGGTGATCCGGAAGGTGCAAAGAAGAGTCTCGAAAAATCTTTAAAGATTAGCAAACCGAACACGATGATTTTGTATCAATCAGAATCATATCGACTTCTTTCAATTCTTTATGAAAAGGAGGGGAAGATTGCAGAGGCATATAACGCGCACAAATTGCATAAAACTTTAGATGACTCTGTATTTAACAAAGAGCTTTCCGAATTGATGGCTGATCTTCGCGCTCGTGTCGAAACTGAAAAAACAAATCAACAATTAAAACTGATTGAACAAAATAAAGAACTCAACGAACTTAAAATTCAACGACAAAGCGATTACATTCTCGCCCTAATTATCGGTTTTGTGCTAATACTTATTTTGTTTGCAGGTTTAGTCAGTCGCAATCTGTACAGAAAAAAAACTGTCGAAGAAATTCAGAAATTCAATTCACAACTAAGCCATGCAAACAAACAACTGACGGAAGTAAATGAAGTGAAAGATAAATTACTCTCCGTGCTTGCGCACGATTTACGCAGTCCGTATCAAATTATTTTGAGTTACTCTGAAATAATTTTTGAACAATACGAAGAACTGTCGGAAGAAGAAATTCGGAAGTTTGCAAAAGATATCAACTCGGTTTCCAAAAAGCATTATGTGTTTCTAAAGAATTTACTCGAATGGGTTGGAATGCAATTCAATAAAAAAGAATTTGATAAGTCAGTTGTTCTTCTCAATGATGAAATTGATGATGTCATTGAAAGTTTAAAGAATGCCGCGGTGAAGAAAGAGATTAATCTCAAGTCGGAATTAAAAAACGAAGTATCAATCTTAACCAATAAACAAGCACTTCATTCCGTATTACTTAACTTGATTAATAACTCAATAAAGTACACAAACACTGGCGGAAATATTTCGGTAAATGCTTTCGATGAAGTTGAGCGATTGAAAATTTCTATCACAGACGATGGTGTCGGCATGACTAAAGAACAGTGCGATAAATTGTTCAAGTTAGAAAGCAGAAATTCAACGATGGGAACAATGAATGAATCGGGAACGGGTTTTGGTTTAGTGATTGTGTACGAATTAATAAAAAATTTAGGCGGCAGCATCTCCGTAGAAAGTGAAGTCGGCAAAGGAACAATTTTTACAGTTACATTTGAGAAAAATTAAAACCGAGAGAGAACTATTTTTTTTCGTACTTCCAGTTTCTGCTCTTTCCTTCTTTAAGCATCTCAATCGCCTTGATAATTCTGCTTCCTCGTGTTTCTTCTCGTTTTGCTTCAACAATCCATTCAACATATTCTTTCTTGTGTGAATAGGAAAAAGATTCAAAAACTTCTTTTGCTTTTTTGTTTTTGCCCAACGCGGAAAGAAAATCATCGGGCATAACAATTTCTTTTTGTTCTTTCACAGATTTTTTAATCGACGGAAGTTTTATTTCTTCTTCGTTTAATTTTATTGCCTCTTTTAACATTGCAAGGAATTTTTTTTGAGAAGGTAAATCGGAAAGAGTTTTTATTTTTCCGAAGTTCCCCATTGCCGTTTCTGCTTCGGCATTTTTTATTAATGATTTATCCTTCATCAACGTTGCTTTCCAAAAAACAAATGCACAGTGCTCTTTGAATGATGCCATGCTGCAAAGAATTCCTTTATACAAGAAATGTGGAAAGCCCCACTTTATAGTTTCTTCAATATCGGGACAAGCCGCATGAACGGTGGCGCGAATGTGGTTTAGTATTGGTTGCGCAAACTCTTTCGACTTTGCAATATATTGATCTACTCGAACATCTTTTTTCGGCATTTGCTTCCTTAAAATTTTTTTGAACGCAGTCATAAAATATTTATTCTGAAAATATTACGCTACAAATTTTTCGCAGTGCTTTTCTTTGAGCAAAGAAAGTAGCCGCATGAATTGAGATATAAAACATCAAGCACTTTGCACTTCATCCCTTCTCGTTCTCGCGCACTCATTTCCTTTTTCACCGCAAAGACGCTGATTCCAAATTGAATTCATTTTTAATTTGAAATTTTTAATTAATCAATATCATCCGCGTGCCTTTAAATCTTAGTGCAAACTTAGTGATCTTAGTGTCTCAGTGGTAAATAAAGAAGTAAAACCACGTAGACACTAAGGACACTAAGGAACACTAAGTCAATTCTTTTCACCGCAAAGTTCGCGAACGTGCGCAAAGGAAATTATTATTTTCAATTATCCATTCTCCATTATCTCCAAAGGAGTCCTTCGGACAATTGTCAATTTTTAAGTGCATCCACAATTAATATCTCTTCCTCTTTCATAATTAAATTTCTAACTTTACGACAAATGAAAATGAATTTAATTTGAGCACGAATATTCAAACATGGTACAATAAAAATGTGCCAGACCAAAAAGGGAAAATATTTATCATCACCGGTGCGAACAGCGGACTCGGTTTTCATGCGGCACGAACAATTGCAAGAAACAACGGAACGGTTGTACTCGCTACAAGAAATATTGATGCTGGGAAATTTACGCGGGAAAAAATCTCAACCGAATTTTCCTCTGCTGATGTTCACCCGCTTCAACTCGATCTCACTGACCTTAATTCAATTCATAATTTTGTAAAAGAATTCAAACGAAAATTTAACCGGCTCGATCTGCTTTTAAATAATGCGGGTGTGATGGCAATGCCGTATTCAAAAACGAAAGACAATTTCGAAATTCAAATCGGGACGAATCACTTCGGACATTTTGCATTAACTGCGTTACTTTTTCCAATTCTGAAAACTACAATTGATTCACGCATAGTTTCAGTTTCAAGCGCGCTGCATAAGTACGGCAATATTGATTTCAACGACATCAATTGGGAAAAAAGAAATTATAAAACATGGACGGCATACTGCGACAGTAAAATTGCAAATCTTCACTTCGCTTTCTTTCTTCAAAAAAAGATTGAAGAGTATAAACTGAATATGAAATCGGTTGCCGCTCATCCGGGATGGACTTACACTCAACTTCAACGAAACAAATTATATGCAAATATTTTGTCGCGCCTCTTTGCACAAAAAGCAGAGATGGGTTCTCTCCCCTTGATTTATGCGGCTGTCGGTAGTGATGTTTCCGGCGGAGATTTTATCGGTCCCGATGGCAAGAACGAAGTTCGCGGTTTCCCGAAGAAAGTAAATTCAATTCCACGAGCAAAGGATGAAAACAATATGAACCGGCTTTGGGAAATTTCTGAAAAATTAACCGGCGTAAAATTTGAATTTTGATAATCAAAACTTTGCGCGTTATCAACAAATTATCTTCATTAAAAAAACTTAATAATTCTACTTTGGAAATTTTTTTTAATTTTGTTGTAACACATTTGAATAATAAAATAATAATCTTATAAGCACTACAAATTTGAGACGCGAGAAAAAAATTTCATTCCTCAATTTACATCCCTACCAAACAAACAACAGTTATTTGATGTTCATCATAAACAATAATTCATCTTTATTCCTTAACAAAAAAAAACAAAGAGGAGACAACAATGTCTAATTATGTAAAAGAAGTACTTGCAAGCGTTAAAGCAAAGAATCCCGCAGAACCTGAATTTCTTCAAGCTGTGGAAGAAGTGATTGAATCACTTGGCATCGTGTTGAATAGACACCCCGAATATCGTTCGGCAAAAATTTTAGAAAGAATTGTTGAGCCGGAAAGAGTTATTCTGTTCAGAGTTCCATGGATGGACGACCAGGGCGAAGTTCAGGTTAACCGCGGTTTCAGAATTGAAATGAATAGCGCTATCGGTCCATACAAAGGAGGGTTGCGTTTTCATCCTTCAGTCAATTTAGGAATTCTAAAATTTCTTGCGTTCGAACAAGTTTTCAAAAATAGTTTAACCACTTTACCGATGGGCGGCGGAAAAGGTGGTAGCGATTTCGATCCGAAAGGTAAAAGCGACAACGAAGTGATGCGCTTCTGTCAAAGTTTTATGAGCGAATTATTCAGACACATTGGCTCTAACACCGACGTGCCCGCCGGCGATATTGGCGTTGGCGGAAGAGAGATTGGTTATCTGTTCGGACAATACAAAAAATTACGAAACGAATTTACCGGCGTGCTGACAGGCAAGGGAATAAACTGGGGCGGCTCGTTAATTCGTCCCGAAGCAACCGGTTATGGCTCGGTTTATTTTGCGGCGGAAATGTTATCGACAAAAAATCAAACGCTTGAAGGAAAAAGATGTTTGGTTTCGGGAAGCGGAAACGTTGCACAATTCACCGTTGAAAAGATCTTGGACCTCGGAGGAAAAGTTCTCACACTTTCCGATTCGAACGGATTTATTTATGATGAAGCTGGTATCGACAGAGAAAAACTTAAATTCATTATGAACTTGAAAAATGTAAAGCGCGGAAGAATTAAAGATTACCTGGAGAAATATAAATCGGCAGTGTACACGGATATCGATCCGAAGAGCGACCACAATGAACTATGGAATCTTAAAGCAGATTGCGCATTTCCTTCCGCCACACAAAACGAAATAAATCATATTGATGCAAACAACTTGTTAAAGAACGGCGTGTATGTTGTTTCCGAAGGTGCAAACATGCCAAGCACAATTGATGCGATTAAAATGTATGTAGATGCAAAAATTCTATACGGACCGGCGAAAGCCGCGAATGCCGGCGGAGTTGCGGTTTCAGGTTTAGAGATGGCGCAGAATAGTATGCGCTTTAATTGGACTCGCGAAGAAGTTGATAACCGCTTGCACTTAATTATGAAGAGCATTCACAAAACATGTGTGGATACTGCCGAAAGATTCGGTACGCCCGGCAATTATGTGAACGGCGCAAACATCGGCGGTTTCTTAAAAGTTGCCGATGCAATGCTCGACCAGGGAATTGTATAAATAACTTACCTGGTGCAGGATAGTAAATCGAAACTCCGTTTCGACTATTTAAAGGCGAATAGCTTAGAAAAGAAAAGGGCGATTCAGAGAATCGCCTTACGGTTATCATCGCCTTGCCAAAGTTGAGTAAATAATATAAATAGTTAAAAACTGAATCCCGTCTTCTTGAAAAAAGTGGACGGGATTTTTTTTGTTCAGCTTTTTCGCCTGAAATTTCCTGCTTCAGCTCGTCTATTTTATTTTGATAAAGAGTAAAAATTCTTTTAGAAATTGATTTTAGGAATTCTTATTTTGCAAACAAAACTAATTAATAAACAAGGAAACGTGGTTCTATTACTTGCATTTATAATTTTTGCAGCATCGCTCTCTGCCCAAAGTAACGAAAAGAAATTAATCGTAAAACAAATCAATACAAAAATTGAAGTTGACGGAGCAATAGATGCTGTTTGGTCCGAAGCGGATTCGGTTTTTGATTTCATTCAACTTCAACCGTATCCAAATACAGCGGCAACAAGGCAAACAGTGGCAAAAGTTCTCACTACAGATGAATCAATTTACTGTTTGATAAAGTGTTTTGACAACCCCGATGAAGTACAGAAAAATAATGGAATGCAAGATCAATTCGGCGGCGATGTTGTTTCGTTCATGTTCGATTCCTTTAACGATAAAAAGTCTGCTTACAAATTTGCAGTCTCTGCTTCCGGCGTTAAGTCCGATAGCAGATTGATTGACGACGCGCGCAATCGTGATTATAATTGGGATGGCGTTTGGTTTGCCGATTCTAAATTTTATGATTGGGGTTATGTTATCGAAATGGAAATTCCTTACCGTACAATTCAATACGATAAAAATTTATCGGAGTGGGGATTGGATTTCGATAGATGGATTCCTCACCTAAACGAAGATATGTATTGGAATGAATATGATAAAAATGAAGGACAACGAATCTCTAAATTCGGGAAGCTAATCTTCGAAAATTTCAAACCGCAAATCACCGGAATGAATCTTGAAATCTATCCCGTCGGCATTACAAAAGCTACATATCTCGGCAATGGAAAATATAAATTTGATCCCGATGCGGGCATCGATATTTTTTACAATCCTTCGGCGCAGCTGACTTTTCAATTAACGGGCAACCCCGACTTTGCGCAGATTGAAGCCGATCCTTTCAACTTTAACATCTCCCGTTACGAATCATATTTCAGAGAACGACGTCCTTTCTTTACTGAAGGAAATGAAATTTTTATGGCGGCGGGGAAAGATCAAAATTCAGGATTCTATCAACCCCTCGAATTATTTTATTCAAGAAGAATAGGAAGAAAACTTCCCGATGGAAAAGAAGTACCGCTTCTTCTCGGTTCAAAAGTTTTCGGTCGCTCCGATGATTTTGAATACGGCGGCTTTCTTGCTTTAACAGATCAGACAGATTATTCGTCCGGCGGATTGAACGCTTCCGAGCCGCGCGCCTATTTTGCTTCGGCAAGGGTTAAGAAAAACATTTTCGGAAATTCTAACATCGGATTTTTATATGTCGGCAAATACACAAAAGATAATACTTACGGAGTGCTTGATATTGACGGCGCATTTCGTTCCTCCAATTGGCAGCTATCATATCAAATTGCACGTTCAGTAAAAAACAATGAAGGAGATTTTGCATTTAGCGGCAACTTCAATCGCTTCACCGAAGATTTTATAATTTTATCGAGAGCAAGATACATCGGCGAAAAATTTGATATTGATCAAATCGGTTTTGTACCCTGGCGCGGAACGTGGGAGCTGACACCTATCGCAGGTCCTATCTGGTATTTTGATGAAGGATATATTCGACAAATTTTGACTTACGGCGGCATTACACTAAATCATAATAAGCAAGATGACTTCACAGATTACGCGGTTATCTATGGTTTCAACATGCAGTTCAGAAATTTTTGGGGATATGAAATTACACTCTCAACAGGTAAATCAAAAGATCTCTCAAAAGAATTCACTTCACAAAGTTTAACTCTAAGTTCATGGTTTCATACTAATCCGATTTGGAATGGAAATCTTTACGGCGGTTATGAAAAGACATATAATTTCAGCCGCGACTATCTTGCATTTTATTCCTGGTGGGGAATGGAATTCAGTTATAAAATTTCTAATTCTATAACCGCAGGAACGAGCATCAATACTTTTATCGAAGGCAATCCCGGCGGAAGCATTGAAGATATTACCTATAACTCACGCCCTTATTTTTCAATTACTCCGATTAATAATTTAAACATTCGAATTTATGTTGATAATGTTTATGTAAAATCTTCCGACAAGCTTGAACAAATGATTGCCGCATTACTTTTTGCGTATAACTTTTCGCCGAAGAGTTGGATTTACTTTGCGATAAATGAAGTTCAAGACCGACGAACCGAGTTTGATTCATTCGGAAATCCGCAACCGTTAAAACTGCACACAACAAGCCGTGCATCGGCTCTGAAAATAAAATATTTATATTATTTTTAGAATCCTCAAACGAGCCAACTGATAAGTTAATATCTCTTCGAAATAAAAGCGATTAAACTCGTTTATATTTAATCGCTCATAAATAATTAACTCTTTAAAAGTTCAATAGTTTATCAACTATCCTTTCAATGTGAATTACAAACTCACTTAACACAAAAGTTGTTATGCCGAAGAAAGGATGCGTAACTTCTGTGAATAATCTAATAAGGTTTTTGTTTATAAGTTTTTCTGTTACTAAGGTTCAATAAAAATACGGTTCAGAAATTTATAATGCGCAGAAATGAAGCAATGTGTAATCAGAAAAAATTTTTTGCATTTACTAAGCGATTCAATTTTCATGGCAATATCTTGTTGAATAAAATAAAGTAAAGATAAATCTCATTCATTTCTCAACCTTTGTAATAATTACTCTTCACGAACGCCAACCTTATTAGATTATTTGAATCATAACTGAAGTTGCACGGAATAGCTAATAGCACACTGATGACACAGATATGACTGATTTTCACAGAGACGCTTTCACCATCGCGATTTATTTTCTATCCATTGGATAAGCCCAACGGAAATAATAATTTCAAATTTTATTTGTTGATGAAATTCAGCTTCTGCAATATTCCCGTCAGTTTTAGTTCACTCGGCTTTAGTAAGATGGACGGAATGATGGATTAAACATTCTTCAACTTGAGCCACACAAATATTTATTTGGGACAACTGCTTCGTTAATTATTTTTCACCCAAAATCTACGAACTCAAGAATTATATTTGCGCGGGATAAAATCAGAATCTCTAAAACTTCATCCCCATTTCTAAAATAAATTTTTTCTAAAGAAATCCTACACATAAATCAAATGAATAAAATTAAAAAACCGGAATTGATGGCGCCGGCGGGAAACCGGACTATGCTCAACGCCTCTATTAATGCGGGTGCTGACGCTATCTATTTCGGAGTTGATAAATTAAATATGCGCGCCAAAGCCGACAACTTTACTCTTGAAGAGCTTCCGGAAATTGTCTCCCTTTGCAAAGAAAAAAATGTTTTAACATATCTCACTTTAAACACTATCGTTTATGAGTCGGAACTTGAGGAACTACACGAAATAATCGCCGCCGCAAAAAAAGATAGCGTTGATAGAATTATCTGCTGGGATTTTGCAGTCGCCGAAGTTGCAAAGAAATATGAAATGCCTTTTTGTTTTTCCACTCAAGGATCAATTTCAAATTCAATGAGCGCGAATTTTGTTAAAAGTCTCGGTGCTGTTCGATTGGTTCTCGCACGCGAGTGTACGTTGAAAGACATTAAAGAGATTCGAAGCAAAACCGATATTGAAATTGAAGCATTCATACACGGCGCAATGTGCATTGCTGTAAGCGGTAGATGTTTCATGAGTCATCACCTGTTCGGGCAAAGCGCAAACCGCGGCGAGTGTGTGCAACCATGCAGAAGAGAGTATGAAGTTTATGATCCTGCAATTAAAGATTCATTAATCATCGGTGAAGATTACGTTCTCTCTCCGAAAGATCTCTGCACAATTGAATTTATCGATGAATTAATTGAAGCCGGAATTGATTCTTTCAAAATTGAAGGAAGAAAAAGAAGTCCCGAATATGTTGCAACTGTTGTTTCCGTTTACCGAAGAGCAATTGATTTATTTTTCGATCGCACGGACGAAAAAAATAAACTTACAAAAGAAGTAAAAAAAGAATTCCTTAAAGAATTAGAAGCGGTGTACAACCGTGGATTTTCCGCCGGATTTTATCACGGCATTCCGAGTGCAAAAGAGTATGCCGGAGTTGAAGGAAGCAAAGCAACAAAACGGAAAGAGTACATCGGCAAGGTTATAAATTATTATAAAAAAAATAACGTGGTTTATTTTGTGCTTGAGAGCGGCTCAATTTCTATCGGGGAAGAATTGCTCATTATCGGTAACACAACGGGAGTTCTACAGTTCACTATTCAAAATATTAAAAATGACGATGTGGAGATTGAGCTTGCTAATAAAGGAGATAAAGTAACTATTCCCTGCGAAACACTTGTAAGACCGAATGACTCCGTCTATGTTTTGCGAAGTAATTATTAACCAATGGCTTAAGCCGTTGGTTAGTGGAGATGCATACCGAACAGTTTAACGGTTTCAACCGTTTCGTACCTTATTATAGTAGATTCATTTATAATATTGAATCAATCAAAATATTTTTTGTGCGAAGTTCTTCAACCAACTGCGAAGCATTTTTGAAAACAATACCTTCCCAACCCCTTGTAATTGCGGCTTGAACATATTCGGGAATGTCATCTATGAAAATATGTTCTTCCGGTTTGCAAAAAGTAAATTCTTCGACGCATCTATAAATTTCTGCTTCCGGTTTTACCGCGCCAACTTCATGAGAGAGAATTAATTTATCGAAGTGTTTGAAAAATTCTAATTGTTCATAACCATATTTTTGGTGAATGACATTCGTGTTCGAAAGAAGAACAAGTTTATAATTCATTTTTAGTTTGGGGAGAAGCGAGACAACTTCTTCATTCATAGAAAAAATATTTGAGTAGATGCGACGAAACTGATTTGCATCGATAATAAAATCAATTGCCTTCAACACCGGATAACAAAATTCCTCATCGGTTAATTCTCCTTTCTCAAATTTTCGGTGAAGAGAGTAATTATCTTTTAAATATTTTATCAGTATATCGCCGTACCCGTTTTTTATAGAATTGATTTTATTCACGGCGCGGGAGTAATCAAACGGAAGGAGAACGTTCCCCAAATCAAATACAATAGTTTTTATTTTAGAAGTCGTAATCATTTTATTAAATATTATGAATGGTTTTATCGAATGAGCGCGCACATCTATTTTTGCCCGTCATTTCAATATTAATTTCAAGTGCAATATAAAATAGTATGAAAAAATTATTTTTAATCTTCTTTCTCTCCGCATTATTTTTTTCAGTCTTCCCGCAGCTCAACAGCATTAAGGGGAAAGTGATTTCATCCGCCGCTAATGAGGCTCTTCCGTATGCAAACATTCGCATTGTTGAAACGGGAAGCGGTGCCGCGGCGAATAAATCCGGTAATTTTGAAATAAAATTATCTGTGGGGAATTATACTCTCATCACTTCGTACATCGGTTTCATTTCCGACACACTAAAAATTAAAGTAGTGCAAAGCGTTGAAAATCTTGTTATTAAATTGAACGAGTCAAGTGTAAATCTGCCGGAGATAACAGTTTTCCCCGGCGAAAATCCTGCGCTTGAAATTTTAAGAAGAGCAATTACCCGGAGAGATGAGAGAAATAAATTATTCAATTCTTATGAGTTTGAAGGATTCACAAAGTTTGTTGTTAAAACAAATCAAGATTTAAATTCCGAAGGCGGCGGAGCTTTCAGCATCGGGCTTTCCACAGATGACACGCTGATTATCGGGGCGATATTCGAAAATCACAGCAAAACTTTTTTCAAAAAAGAAGACAAGAAAAAGGAAATCATTCTTGCGCGAAGACAAACGGCGAATGTTCCTTCTTCCGTTAATACTTTAACAGGTGGCAGATTGATTCAAAATTTTTATGAAGACGATATTCAATTTTTTAACCGCGATATGATTAATCCTATTTCAAATAAAGGATTGAGCTACTACTATTTTATTTTAACCGATACAATTTCTTACGACAATCAAAACATTTTTCAAATCTATGCCTCACCAGATGATTCGCTCGATGCAGGTTTCGTCGGAAATATTTTTATCTCCGATAAAACTTATGATTTGATAGAAGTAGATTTGCAATTGAATCGTGCGGCAAACACCGGCGGATTATTTGAAAGAATTACAATCGTTCAACAGTTTCGCCCGTTCGGTGAAAACGTTTATATGCCGGTTGATTACAATCTCTCATTAGCAATGTCATTACTGGGTTTGGTGAAGATTGATATCGAACTTGCCTCGCTTCTTCATTCATACAATATAAATACAGAAATTCCCGATGACTTTTTTGATAAAGCGGTAATCACCGTTAAAACCGATGCGGACGAAAAAGATTCTTCCTATTGGTCAACAACACAAACCATCGCCGCAACTGAAGAAGAGGTTTCTGCTTTTGACAAAATTGACAGTATTAAAAACGTTCCGAAAGATTTTTGGAAAGAATTTTCTTTCTTCGCATCAACACTAAATTATGATGATAACATTTCATTTACGGGACCGCTCGGGCTTTATCACTTCAACCGCGTGGAAGGACATGCTCTCGATTTTACATTTTCAATAAATGATTTGTACAACGACCGTTTTGATATTCGTTTGAAAAATTCTTACGGTTTTTCCGATAAGAAAATTAAGAATGAGCTTTTCACCCGCGTTTATCTTGGCGATTATCGCACTCACCGTTTGACATTATCAATCTTTAATCAAAAAAGAATTTTGTTTGAGAACAACGCAGACGGTAATGAATTTCTCAGCTCAATACTTGCACTTGTTTCCAAATATGAATTTCAAGACTACTATTACTCAAAAGGATTCAATTTTACTTTCAGCAGTGAGATACTTCCTGTTGTAATTCTTAGCGGAGGAATTTCCTCTACAAAAGATGAAAGCGCATTTATCAACAGTAATTTTTCTTTCTTTGCAAAAAAGAAAACCTATCCACCGAATAAATTGATTTATGATGCTTCGATTACTTCTTTCAATCTCGGTTTCACAATTGATTTTAGAGATTACATTGAAGATGGAATGTATCGCCGCAGAATTTCAGAACGAGATTTTACAATTCGCTTCGGCGGAAATGTTAAACATTCCTCCGACGGATTTTTTACCGATATATTAAGTTCAACACAATATTCTCTCAATACTTCAGCGCGAGTTGCGACAAGCGGTAACACTAATCTGGATTTTTCATTGAAGGGAACTTACTCAAAAGGTGCTGTGCCGTTTCAAAATCTCTTCGTGCTTCCGGGAAATCTTGAATACCTCTCGGACGAAAATACTTTTCGAACTTTAAGATTGTACGAAGCCACCGGCGACCGCATCATTACTGCTTTTTTCAATTGGCGGACGCGCTCCGAATTTTTTAATTTGCTCGGAATAGATTTTCTCCGCTCTCTCGAAATAGAAATTACTCCCTACTTAAATTTTGGAATTATATCTTTGAGTAACGAAAGTAATTTAATTTCTCCTTATGCTTTAAATACTTTTGACAAACCGTTAATTGAAACCGGATTCACTTTAAGCAAAGTTCTTATTCCAATCTCTATCGATTTCGGTTGGAGATTGACGCATAAACGAGAAAGCAATTTTTTATTCACAATTAGTTCATCAATAGTAAATTGAAAAAGATATGACAACAATAAAACTCGGCGCCGAAGAATTCCATGTAGGAAAAATTGTTTGCATCGGTAGAAATTATGCCGAACATGCAAAAGAACTGGGAAACGAAGTTCCCGAATTTCCTTTAATATTTTTGAAACCTCCTTCGAACATTATTTTCAGCGGCGATGCAATTGTTCACCCCGAACATTCTTCGGATATGCACCACGAAGTTGAACTTGTTTTATTAATTGGTAATGAATTGAAAAACGCATCACTCGAAGAAGCAGACAAATCTGTTATCGGTTACACAGTCGGACTTGATATGACGCTTCGCGACCTCCAGGACAAGCTGAAAAATAAAGGCAATCCATGGACTCTCGCAAAATGTTTTGACGGCAGCGCAGTGCTTGGAAATTTTGTTCCCGTTAATGAAAAGCCTTTCTCGCTTTCGTGGAGATTAAAATTATTTGTCAATGAAGTTGAGAAACAGAATTCCGAATTGAACAAAATGATATTCAAACCTGCGGAAATAGTGCAGTACATTTCTTCGGTGATGAAATTAGAGAAGGGAGATTTAATTTACACCGGCACACCATCCGGCGTTGGGAAAGCAAATCGCGGTGATAAATTAAATGCAGTATTCGAATCCGTTGCCTCGCTTGAAGTAGCGGTGAAATAATTGAGAATTGAAAATTTTGTCGCGCTTCATCGGGGGTGAATTGTGAATAGGCAATCGGAAATGATAAGTTATAAATTGTTCTGCGTTCCGATGAATATGATGCTATTCAAACTCATATCCTATCGAAACGCAGATGAAGTTAGTTAGTTAGGAAACTTTATCTGACCAGAAGCATCTTTCTGCTGATCGAAAAATTCTTTCCTGTCAAACGAACAAAATAAACTCCCGATGCAACAATGTTTCCGCTGTTGTCATCACTATTCCACAATACTTTATAACTTCCCGCTTTATGGTAATCGCTGAGTAGAGTTTTAATTTCTTTTCCGAGAAGATCAAATATTTTTAATTCGACTACGCTTTCTTCGGGCACGCTGAATTTAATCACGGTAGAAGGATTAAATGGATTCGGAAAATTTTGTTCGAGCGAATAAGTTTTAATATTGGCATTCGGTTCGCTTGCATTTGTCGGTAAAATAATTCTTTGACTGTAAGCCCCTGTTCCCGTTCCGACAATTAAATCGTCATAGTAAAGAACGTTGATCTCATTACCGACTGCATAAGAATATCCTATCGTCCATGAACTTCCTGCAAAGTGCATTATATAAATGTCGTTATCAACGGCGCAATAAACTGTATCGTTGCCGAAAGTAACAGCTTTTCCGACTTTACCTGCAGAGGCAGGAAATCCACTCGTCGTGAACGGAGTCCATTTATTTGTTCCCGAAATAATTTTGTAATAAAGTATCGGATGATTTGTCCCGGCATCAGTACCGCATGCGAACAAAGTATCTCCGGTAAGAGAAGCGTGCAAGTCGTTGACTGTAGCGGTTATCGCCGTTCCCGTGCTTGTGTAGCTTGCGTCAAAATCATTTCTAACAGACCAACTACCGCCGCTCCATTCTGCGCGATAAACACTTCTTGCACGGCTGGAAATTGCAATCGTCATATCATAAGTTACGCCGATGTACGCAACCGGATTTCCTCCTTCGGTTGTGAAGATGATATCATTAATATCCGCATCGTTATAACCCGAAGTTGCTTTCAATAATTTTTGATTCCAATTTGTTCCGCCGTCTGTCGAATAAAAAAATCCTCCTTGCAATGTATCGCCGAGTGTGTATCCGCATGCAACAAGATTTGTATCGGAAGAATAAACTTCGATAGCTTTAACATAAGAGCCGATTGAGGAAAAATTATATGGCGCATTCTCCGCAGTAAAAACTTGCGTCCATAAATTTCCTTTGTCTTGCGTTTTATAAACTCGAAGATTTCCAACGAATGCGGAGTATTGATTATTCTTTATCATCTCTGCAGAATAATAAGGCGAGCCATCTCCATTCGGAAAAATTGCGTACGACCAGGACGGAGCAGTGCCATAACCGGAGACATATCTAATTCCCGATTTTGAGGCAAGCCATGCATCTGATTTGCCGGAGTTCATATCGAAATCTTTTACTTGTACAGCTTCAATCCCATCATCAATTTCAAAAATATTTGCGCCACCATTTTCTGTTGCGCCAAGTCCCTGATCAGTTGCAAAATAAAGTATCGATGCATTTAACGGGTCGGCGGCAACAGGACCATCATTCGGATGTGTTTCAAAACCAACATTTCCAAATGTTGACCAACTGCCGAAAGATTTTGTTGTTGTGTTGAATGTTGAATAAACTTTTGCGAAGTAGACAACATAATTTGATCCGCTTGCTTGAAATGCAAAATTGGAACCGCCAATCCCTTCAACACCGGTTGAAGCGGAAGTCCATGTTGTTCCGTCATTTGTAGAGTGTGCAATAATTTTTCCCGAAGGATTGTTGTTGCCGTTAAAGAAGAGCGTTCCATCCGAACCGATGCCAAATCCTGCCCAGGGCATCGAACTGCTCAACGAACTTGTTGACAGCAAACTAAATGTAGTTGATGAACCAATCGCATTGTAATTGTCGGATGATTTGTAAATCGATGGGGGCATCGTTCCAAATTCTGCGACATAAATTTTAGAATTCGAAGGATTGATTACAATCTTCGGCATACCGGGTGTTCCCGCTAAAGTTAAAGGTGAAGCGGCGTTTTCTGTGAATGCACCGGTTGTGGAGTTTATTGTTCCCCAGCGAAGATGATTTGATTCGAGAAAGAAAAGATAACCGCCATAAACAATCATTCCCGAAACTCCGGGGGAATAAATTGTAGTAACGGAGCTGCTGCTTGGGTGAGTGCTGTAAAGATTTCCGTTGTTGACGAAAAACAAATACCCGCTTGAAGCTTCGGCAGAGATATTTGTTATTCTGCTTCCGTAACCGTCATCGTCTCCGACTCCGGGCATCACGTTGAAGCTACCGAATGAAGGGGTTCCGGTTGATGTTACGTCCGCATAAAAGATTGAGTTTGCACTTTCGGTTGATACAAATATTCTTGAAGTACTTGCAGAAGTTTGAATCACGCTGATAGCATTAATAATTCCGCCATAGACCGATTCCGGTTCCGGTGTTGATAATTGCGGAAAAGAATAAGCCAACGGTAATATTATTAAGCCGAGCAAAAGTTTCAATTTCTGTTTCATATGGTTTCCTTTATTTAATTAATTAATTCGGGTGCAAAGTTATTTCGCCAATGCATCTGTGGCAATAGCATAAATGTGTTAGAATGATGTTCATCATATAAACACGAAACATGATTTATGGCACGCGCAAGATTTAAACCTTTTAATACACGAGAAAGAATCAACAGCGTAAATTCTAAAATCGCAAAAATCACTTTTACATCTGTTGTTTTGTTTAATATATTTCGAAACACAACTCACAGATTAGAAGAGGAACAATTGGAAAAAATAAAAATCAACCTTTCACAAATTGTAATAGAAATTATTTCGGTTGTATTTGCAGTCAGTCTTGCGCTGATCGGGAATGAGTTCCGCGAAAATTATAATAACGAACAACTTGCAGATGTTGCAATAATGAATTTGAGGAACGAAGTAAAAAATAACAAAACACTTCTTCTCAAATCAATTGAAGCGCATGAAAAGACTATTGCTTATCTATCAGAATTTCTAAAGACACAAAAAAAAGATTCCACTGCACAGAGCTATTATTTTGAACGCCTCGAAGAAACCGCATGGGAATCGATGAAGATTTCTCAAGTTACTCAATTCATTGATTTCAAATTAACTTCGCGGATCTCTAAAGTTTATACTGAACAAAAAATTTACAACGATCTCATAATTAAAATGATGGACAATATGATTTTTCAAGGTGATTACAGCGATGAAAAAAATATTATGAAAACATTACGGCGGCATCTCGTAAATTTCTACATCATCCTTGAAGTTGAGAATAATCTGCTCAAAACCATTGAAGATTTCTTGACGAAAAATGAAAAATAATTTCGCTGTCGGTTTTATTCTTCTTCTAATTTTTTTTGCGCTCGTTCCTTTTGGTTGTGCTTCGTCTCAATCGGAAGAAGATTTAGAACTAACAAACCTTCTCTTTGGAAATTGGAAAGGAGAAAATAAAGAATCGCTTTCGTTTCGCGCTGATGGCACTTTTATCGACACTTTATTTATTGAAGTTCCCCACGTTGCATGTGTTTTCATTCCCGAATTTATTTTTGAAGGAACGTTTCTCGTTACTAATCGCGAATTACTTTTTACTAATGTGAAAGTGCTGTTTTCCAAAACGGCGGAGACGAATCCTGAAATTCCTTTTCATCGCTTTATAAATCGAAAAACCATTTCTCTTTTAGATAATGAATTATTTCTTCAAGAGATACAAAGAATGATTCCGCAGCAGAAGTTTGAAAAACGACCACACGGATATTGGAAAGCCGAGAATCATGCAATCGTTTATTCGGCAGAAGATAAAATTTTTTCATTCACAAAAGTTTCGCTTCTCTTTAATTTTAATCTTCAATCCGAAAGTTGTGAAAGAAAAATAGAGTTCGGTAACGGATTCACCGTTCCAGTTCTTGAAAGCAAATTTGAGTACGCATCAAACAGAATAAATTTTTCGGCGATGCCCGACGTAATGGCATTATTCAAGGATGATCATTGGCTCTGGTTTATTCATGATCCTGTGAGATTTGTAAAGAATTAAATCTGATGAATAATGTTTTTTTCTTTTCCATATTATTAATTTCTTCATTACAACTTCACTCGCAAACGAAGTTGATCGATTTTTCAAGAAAAAATTATGGATTAATCGCCCGCAGACTTGGCGAAGCCGATGGATTACCTTCTGCAATCGTTCAAAATTTTATCGTTGATAAAAAAGGGTTCTTCTGGTTTGCAACAGGAAGCGGCTTGATAAAATATGACGGTATAAACTCAATAACTTTTGATACCGACAACAGCCCCGGTTTGTTGGATCCCGCAATAAATCATATCAACGAAGACAATGATGGAAATCTTTGGATTTCATACCACGTGCGGGGCTTGTCAATAAAGCGCGGCAACGATTTTTATTCTTTTGGCGAAAAAGAAAATTTATCCGATGTAACCGTTAGTAAAATCTTTACGGATGAAAATGGGGTTACATGGATTGGAACTCTGCAGCACGGTTTGTTTAAATATGAAAATAAAAAATTCAAGAAGGTTGTCTTCCCGAAAAATCTTTTATTGAAAAACATTCTTTCGATTTCAAATTTAAATAAAGAAACTCTGCTTGCGGGAACCGGATATGGATTACTTAAAGTTGTGAATGATACTGCGTCGCTATTTGCATTACCAAATCTTCCTTCGCCCTGGTGCCGATCAATCTTTATCGATTCCCAAAAGAGAATCTGGATTGGCACTAACAAGGGGTTGGCAGTTTATTCAAACGAAAAGAAAATTTATGAAAATATTTTTGCTGCTTTAACAAACGATCTCATCTTAAAAGTTCATGAAGATAAAAATGGAAATTTTTGGATTGCAACTTACAATAGCGGCATGTTCATTTTTAACGAATCGATGATGAAACTTTTTCCACTCAATAAAGAGCATGGATTAACAGACGATAGAATTGTCGCCTTTCAAGTTGTCGATAATCATGCGTGGATTGCTTCGCGAACGGGCGGAATCGATCTTCTTAAACCCGCAACTTTTGAAGTCATCTCTGCACACAACGGTTTAGCCGATGAGTTTGTTAATTGCATTTATGAAGACTCTCCGAACAATTACATCGCCGGAACGACAACAGGTATGTATAATATTTCTCACGCAGATGGAAAATTTGTAGCGAGGAAAAGTTTGCTTCTCCCGAATGATCACATTTATTTTATTACTCGCGACAAGCGAAATAATTTGCTCGTTGCAACGCGAACATCGGGAATACATCTATTTTCAAAAACCACGCATGAGGTTTATAACATCACAAACATTCTGCGTATTAATTTTATTCGCTCAATATTTATTGATGACGACAACACATATTGGTTCGGTACAAACGGTGCCGGCATTTGTGTTGTGAACGGAAAAAATGTTCACTACTTCAATCAATCAAACGGATTAAATAACACTTACATTTCTTTCATCTTTAAAAGAAAAAACGGAGATATTGTTGCCGGAACTTCCGGCGGTGGGCTTTATTTTATTCGCAACAATAAAATTTACAAAAACTTGAATGAGAAAAACGGATTGGGAACGAACATCCTTTCCGGTTTTTATGAAGAACCCGACGGCACGCTCTGGTTTAGTTCTCCCGAAGGTGGTTTAATTAGAGTTAAGGATTCGCTCATACAATATATTCGCAAACGCGATGGACTTCATACTAATAATCTCAACAATATAATTTATGATGAAAAGAGTAAGTTTTGGTTTTCAACTCAAACCGGAATTTTTTCTATTTCAAAAAGTGAAGCTGAAAATTATTTTAATAAAACAGCTTCAAAAGTTACAAGCGAAATTTTTGGGAAAGGGGACGGAATGCTTTCGGAAGTTTGTTCATACGCAACACAGTTGAGCGCGAATCTTCTTTCCAACGGGAACATTATGATTTCAACATTGAAAGGACTTGTCGTCATCGATCCCGATAGAATTCAAAAACGAAAAGAAAAAATCGAATCATACATTTCAGATTTTTTTTGGAACGAATTCCGCGCCGGTGATGAAAAAGAAATCGGTCCCGGCGTGAACAGACTTGAATTAAATTTCTCGGCAAAGACAATGATTGAACCGCGCTTCATAAATTTCAGATATAAACTCATTCCCGTTGATGCGGAATTCAGTTCCCGCGCCTCAACGAATAAAGCGGTGTACACAAATCTTTCTCACGGCAATTATAATTTTATTCTCATCGCGTCAAAAGGAACGGAATCAGAAAATTCTGATACGCTTCAATTTACATTCACTATTCGTCCATTCTTTTATGAAACAACTTTGTTCAGAATAGTTGCGGGAATTTTATTAACGTCATTAATTGCGCTGATAGTAGTGTTCGCTGTGCGAAAGTCTTATTCTAAAAAGATTACCGCGCTTGAAACACAACATCAACTTGAAAAAGAACGAATAAGAATTTCGAAAGATATGCACGATGAACTCGGGGCAATTGTTACGCGAATAAATCTTTTAAGCGAAGTTGGAAAACAAAATGTTGACGATACTCAACCTGTGAAAAAATACTTAAATCAAATTTCTGAAACGGGAATTGAACTCGCTTCAACAATGGATGAAATTGTGTGGGCGGTAAATCCCGGCAACGATCGTCTGGATAAATTAGTGTTCTACATAATTCAATTTGCAGAGAACATTTTATCGCTTGCATCAATTACGCTTTCTGTTTCCGTTCCCGATGAAATTGAAGAAAAATATATTACCGCAGAAATTCGACACAATATTTTTTTAATCATTAAAGAAATCATCAACAACATTATAAAACATTCAGAAGCAAAGAATGTAAAAATTGAAATTAAAATACCGGGCGACAGAATCGAAATCAGAATTGACGACGACGGCAAAGGGTTTAACATTGATGAGATTGACCAATTCAGTAACGGGCTTTCCAATCTTAAACAAAGAACCAAAAACGTGAACGGAAAAATCAACATCAACTCTAAACCGAATGGGGGAACAAAAATATTTTTAACCGCGCCAATTTGATTTCACACATTAGTGTGATGTAAATAAATTTTACCGAACATAATTTTCAATCCTATTATTTTAATTAAATGCAGTCAACAAATAACAAAATGACGGAACAGATAATAACCGTTGCAATCATTGAAGATCATAAAGAGATAAGTGAATCGCTTTCTCTTTTGATTAACAATGCCGAAGGATTTAAGTTCGTCGGTGCATTCGCAAATTATAAAACATCAATGAGCAAGCTCGAAACACTTTCGCCGCGAGTTGTGATAACAGATATCAATCTCCCCGACGGCAGCGGAATTGATATTGTCCGCAGCTTGAAACCCAAAATGAAAAATGCAGATTTTATAATGCTGACTATGTACGACGACAATGAAATGGTTTTTGAAGCGTTGAAAGCCGGCGCAACGGGTTATTTGTTAAAGCGAACACCGCCGCAAAAAATACTTGATGCAATCACGGAGGTTGTCAATGGCGGCTCACCGATGTCGATGGAAATTGCACGTAAAGTTGTTAATCATTTTAAAGTTGAAAAGAAAGCATCTTCCGTACAGGAACAGCTAACAGAAAGAGAGTGGGAAATTTTGGGTTATCTTTCAAAAGGTTTGCGTTATAAAGAAATTGCCGACGTTCTATTTATAAGCGTGGAAACCGTGCGCTCGCATTTAAGAAAAGTTTATGAGAAACTTCAAGTACGCAGTGCTACCGAAGCAGTATTGAAATACCTCAATAAGTAAAGGTTATGACGAATCTCTCATAAAAATAAATTCACACAAAAGGGTGATGCGGGTGGAAATTTAAAACAATAGTTTTGCAACAGATTTTTTTAACAAAGAGAAAAAACATGGAAAAGATTGAACGCTACTGGATATTCATTATTTCTTTTTTCATGCTGATTTGCATGGGAATGTTATTGTTTTAAAAGAGAAAAATCATATTGGTCATATTTTCTCCACACGACACACACCCTCATGGCTGCGCCCCCCGCAGCCTTTTTTATTTTAAAGTATGATTCATTTGTTGACTTCAGTTTTGGTTTCAACCTTAATACTTCCATGCAAAGATTTTTCTATTCGAACATCATAATTCTGTGTTTAAAAATAACCGCGCAATTTTTCTGGCACAATATTGGCTTGCAAAAAATAAATTTGGTTGGAATAGATTTTTATTCTTAACTTCGCGTAAGTTATATGGAAATACAAGTCGGGGTAAATACCCCGAAGATGGAATTAACGGAAAAGATTATGTTTGAATTTTTTGAACGACAATCTACATGAACGGACATGAGGAATGCGAACCAATTAAAAGTTGTTTTAGGAGAAGAAAAATTCCGCCGCATAACATCTTTTAATATGATGTTGTATATGCGGATAAAAAGATTAAAAATGTTACAAAATCAAATATTTAGTAGGAATATAGTATGCACAACCGCGATGCATACTATATGGATTTTCGGCGGTATAATTAATAGTTATACCGCTTAGTTAGATTAAATATTATTTGTTTTTTTAATTGCCAATTTCAATATCCTAAACGAACCTCTAATTACAAAAGTAAACACAATCGCTCCAATTATTAAATCCGGTATTTTGGAATCTAAAATGCTCACTAAAAATCCGGCAGTTATAACACCCCCATTTACAATAATATCATTAGAAGTAAAAATCATACTTGCCTGCATATGTGCTTCATTATTCTTTGCTTTTTGAAGCAGATAAAGGGAAACAATATTTCCAATCAAGGCAAGAACTGAAACTATAATCATTGTTTGAAAATCCGGTATTTCTTCAAAACGTATGAATCTTCTAATTACTTCAATGAAACCGATAATCGCTAAAGAAAATTGGAAATAACCTGCTAATTTTGCTACTAATTTTTTCCGCGAAACAGCTTTGCCTACTGCTAAAAGACTCATACCGTAAACTGCCGCATCGGCAAACATATCAAGCGAATCTGCAACAAGCCCCATTGATTTTGAAATAATCCCGGTTGTCATTTCAATAACAAAAAATCCGAAGTTGATTATTAGAACAGTCCATAAAAGTTTTACTTGATTTGATTCTTCAATTTTTAAGTGAGCATATTCATTAGTCTCAATGCTTTTAATCAACTTTGAATCTAAGTTTAATTCACCGATTTGTTCCGAGATTACTTTATTATCTCCGTTATGCAAAACAGTTAGTGTTCTGTTTGGAATATCAAAATCCATTCTCAAGATGCCATTAATATTTTCTAATTTCATTCTTACCAACTGTTCCTCAGCCGGGCAATCCATCTTAGAAATTTTATAGATAGATTTTTCCATTATATCGCTTCTTCTCCTCTTTCATTCGTTCTTATCTTAACAATGCTGCTAACTTCAGTAACAAATATTTTCCCGTCGCCGGGATTGCCGGTGTGTGCATTTTCCTGAATTGTATTTACCACTGTTTCAACAAGCTCATCCGGAACTACTACTTCTATTTTATTCTTTGGCACAAACTCAAAAATTCCTTCTTCATCGTTTTCCTTTTTACCTTTGCTTTTACCAAATCCTTTAGTATCAGAAATAGTTATACCGGGCAGCCCGTCAATTTTATGAAGTGCGCTTACTACTTTTATTAACATAAACGGCTGAACAATTGCTTTTACTTCTTTCATTATTTCTTCCTTTATTTTTTCTAAATGTTTTCTTCTATTTGCTTTGGCGGACACTTGACATCACCATAGGAACAGAAAACACAGCATTCGCCTTCCTTTGGTTTTACTATTTTTCCACAAGATTTGCATTCATAAAAATGAACACAAGCATCAATCGGCATTTCTTCTTCTTTTTCAAAACCACAAAAAGGACATTTGATTATTGATTTCGTTCTTACATTTTCCATCTTCCATTACATCCATTAAATCGGTGTTTCTGCTTTTCGTTTCTCAAACCACATATAAAATGTCGGCAGCACAAACAATGTTAATATTGTTGAAGTTATCAATCCGCCGATTACGACTGTTGCAAGTGGTCGTTGAACTTCTGCCCCTGCACCGGTGGATATTGCCATTGGAATGAAACCAAGACTTGCAACTAGCGCAGTCATAAGTACCGGTCTTAACCTTGTTGCAGCACCTTCAATAACAGCTTCTTCAAGCGGCTTTCCTTCCTGTCGCAAGTGATTTATAAATGAAACCATCACAACACCATTCAATACAGCAACACCAAACAAAGCAATGAATCCTACTCCGGCAGAAATGCTGAAGTGCATTCCTCTTATCAATAAAGAAAAAACACCGCCGACAATTGCAAATGGAATTCCTGTATAAATCAATAAAGCATTTCTTATCGAACCGAATGAAATGAACAACAGCAAGAAGATAAGAAATAGAGATAATGGAACAACAATCGCTAATCTTTCCCTTGCGCTTGCAAGCTGCTCAAATGTTCCGCCCCACTCCAAATAATATCCGGCTGGAAGTTTTACTTTATCATAAATTGTTCTTTCTGCTTCTTCAACAAAACTACCTATGTCTCTTCCTCTTACATTCAGCTCAACTACAATTCTTCTCTGGCTGTGTTCACGACTTATTTGTGCCGGACCTTCTTCAACATAAACATCAGCAATCTGGCTTAACGGAATGCTCGAGCCGTTTGGAGTTGGGACTAAAATATTTTTTATAACATCAACATCGCTACGTGCGCTTTCTCTAAACCGAACAACCAAATCAAACCTTCTTTCGCCTTCAAAAACTTCACCGGCAGATTTACCGCCAATAGCTGTTTCAATTATTTGATTAACATCTGCAACATTAATTCCATAACGTGCAATTTTATTTCTATCAACTCTTATTTGAAGCTGCGGCAGTCCGGTTACCTGTTCAACTTTTACATCTGCAGCACCTTCTATCTTTGTAACCACTTTTGCAATTTCTTCTGCTTTTTCTTTTAGCGTTTCCAAATCTTCACCAAAAAGCTTAATCGCAATGTCAGAGCGGACTCCCGCAATCAATTCTGCAACTCTTAATTGAATCGGCTGTGAAAAACTAAAAACCATCCCGGGAAGTTTTGAAAGCTGTTCGCTCATTGCATTAACAAGTTCTTCTTTATTTCTTCCAGTTGTCCATTCATCTTTTGGTTTCAGTTCCACATTTATATCGCTCATCTCAACGCCCATCGGATCCGTTCCTATTTCCGCTCTTCCTGTTTTTGATACAACATAATTCACTTCGGGAAATTTCAATATCTCTTTCTCAATTAACGATGTAGTATTTACAGCGGTAGTTAATGAAATGCTTGGCAGTCTCAACACCTGTAAAGCAATAGAACCTTCATCAAGCTGTGGAATAAATTCGCTTCCTAAGAAAGGAAAAATTATAAGACTGATAATTACAAATGCTGATGCAATTCCGGTTACTAAAATTCTTTTGTGAAGAATCTTTTTTAACACCGGAACGTATTTCTTTTTTGACCAAGTAATAATAGGACTTTCTTTTTCGGTTACTTTCTTTCTGAACATCAAAGCATTCATTACCGGCACATAAGTTAAGCTTAGTATTAAAGCTCCAATTAAAGCGTAAGTTACAGTGTATGCCATTGGTTTAAACATTTTCCCTTCAATTCCGGTAAGAGTCATAATAGGGAAGTAAACAATTATAATTATTCCCACAGCAAACACAACTGGTCTCCCAACTTCCAAAGCAGACTCTAATAATGTTTCTTCTGCGCTTACACCATTTCTCTTTTCGTGAAGCTTACGGATTGCATTTTCTACCATTACCACAGCGCCGTCAACAATCAATCCGAAATCCAAAGCGCCAAGCGACATTAAGTTTCCTGATACACCGGTTGCAACCATCATTATTACTGCAAACAACATTGAAAGGGGAATTACAGAAGCAACGATAAATCCGCCTCGCAAATTGTAAAGCAGAAGAACAAGAATAAGAATAACAAGTATGCCGCCTTCTATTAAATTTGTCTGAACTGTCTTTATAGTTTTATCAACTAATTCAGCTCTGTCATAGAAAGGTTCAATCGTAACAGTGTCCGGCAAAGCCCTTTGGACAGTTTCTATTTTTTCTTTTACTCTGTCAACAACTACTCGGCTGTTTTCACCTTTCAGCATCATTGTAATTCCGGCAGCGACTTCACCTTCGCCGTTCATCGTTACAGCTCCTTGCCTTATTGCTGAACCAAGCTGAACATCGGCTACGTTGTGAACATAAATTGGAGTGCCATTTTCTAATGTTTTTACAATAATGTTATTTATATCATCTATGCTTTGAACTAAGCCGGAACCTCTGACAAGATATTGTTCATTTGCGTGTTCAATGTAAGCACCGCCGGCGTTTGCATTGTTTTCTGCAACTGCATTAAACACATCCCGTAAAGTTAGATTATAGCTTAAAAGTTTTTGTGGATCTATCAACACCTGGTATTGTTTTTCGATTCCGCCAAAACTATTCACTTCATTTATTCCGGGAACAGTCAGCAATTGTCTTTTAGCAATCCAATCTTGCAGAGTTCTCATTTCCATCAAAGATGTTGAGTCTTGAATTTTTGTCTTATCTTTTGGTCTAATGATATACTGATAAATTTCACCAAGCCCGGTGCTTGTTGGTCCAAGTTCCGGCTTACCAAATTCCGGCGGAATATCTTCTGCCGCTGTTTGCAGCCGTTCAAACACAAGCTGCCTTGCAAAATAAATATCCACATTATCGTGAAATACAACCGTCACTAATGATAAGCCAAACTTTGAGACTGAACGGATTTCTTCAACATCCGGTATTCCATTCATTGCTACTTCAATTGGAAAAGTTATATATCGTTCAACTTCCAAAGGTGCAAGCGTAGGGGAGTTAGTAAGAATCTGAACTTGAATATTTGTTACATCGGGAACAGCATCAATCGGCAGAATTCTGAATGCTGCTATCCCACCGGCAATAAGCAAAATAACTGCAAACAGAATTAGCAGCTTTTGCTTTAACGAAAATCTTAATATTCTTTCAATCATATTATTCTTCCTCTCCAAATGTTTCTTTTAGTAATTCAGATTTTAGGAAGAACACACCTTTACTTACAATCTTTTCACCTTTCTTTAGTCCGTTTACTACTTCTCTCATTCCGGCAAACTCAATTCCCGTTTCAACATTTCTTCTTGTAAAAGTAGAATCATTCTCAACTACAAATACATAAGATTCATTTCCTTCTTTAACCATTGCATCAGTTGGAATTATAATCCCTTTTGAATTGCTGTTGATAGGTATAAACAATTCGCCAAACATATTTGGCTTAAGCTTGCTGTTTGTATTTTGAAGAGAAGCTCTTACTTTAATTGTCCTTGAATGCTCATCAATCGTTTGTCCTATGAGTATCACTTCACCTTTAAACTTTTCATTTGGATAAGCAGAAGTTGTAAACTCAACTTTCGGCTTTCCCGAAACTTTGGTTAAGTCTTTTTCATATATCTGTCCTTCAGCCCAAAGATTGGATATGTTCATTATCTTAAAAGCAGTTGTGTTTGCTTCAACCAATTGTCCAATTACTACATTTCGCTCAGTCACGATTCCATTTATAGGAGCTTTAATTGTTAACACACCTGCAATATGTTCAGTGTCAGCGTCGGTTTCTATATCGCTATGTTCCAGACCAATGGAATGAATTCTTTTATCCTCAGCGTTGTATTCAGCAAGTGCTTTTTCATATTCTGCCTTAGCTTCAAGAAACGCCTTTTGTGAACCAACATTTTGCTCAAGCAGAGTTTGCTGTCTTTCATAAGCAGCTTTGGTAAAATCAAGTGTGGCTTTGGCTTGCAGATAAACTGCTTTAATTTCTCCTATCTCAAGTCCTTCAACGTGCATTAATACTTGCCCTTCTTTTACGTATTCGCCTTCTTTTACATATACCTTATGCACTCTTCCTTGAACAAGAGAACTAACTTGTGCCTCATAATCCTGGTTAGTAATTACCTTGGCTGGCGCTTTTAGCGTTCCACTTATTGTTCCTTCTTTTACCACATCAAATGCAAGGTCAATTTTACTTCGCGCTTCTGATGAAAGCACAACCTCACTTACTTCGTGAGATTCTTCTTTAGCGTTTTCGTTGGTTTTTTCTTCAGTTTTGTTATCACCACATCCAAATAAAATCACTGCGATGAGAATTATAGTAATTAATATTACTGATTTAAATTTCACTTTTAACTCCTTCATTTTATTTCAATAGATTTTGTCCAACCGTTTCTTCAAGCGTAAATATCGAACGGTAATAATTGAACAACACATTCGTATAATTGCTGTAGGCTCCAATTAATGTTTGCCTTGCCTGTAAAAATTCTATGTAAGTAATTTCGCCTGCATCATAACTTGCAGATGCAGAACGGTAAACTTCTTCCGCTTGCGGCAGAATATCACTTATGTAAAGATTAACCTGCCTTAAATCATTTTCATAATCATTGAATGCACTTCTTAATCTCAGATAAACTTCATTCTTTACTAATTGCAGTTCAGATTCTGCTATATTTACATTTGCTGTAGCTTCTTGTATTTGCCCTCTGTTTTCAAACAAAAACCAAAGTGGAACAGAAATTCCAAATGAAGCTCCGTAGAAACCATTGTCTCCATCTCTTGTTTGTCTGAAATAAGCAAGATTAAAGTTTGGGAGTAGAGAAGACCACGCAAGAGATTTATCAATTGATGATGTGCTTACATTCAATTCCGAAATTTTTATTTGCTGATTAACTGATAGTGATAAGTTATACAGTTCCTCAAAAGTTAATTTTTCTGTCGGTGTAAAAGTCAAACTATCTGCAAGAGTAAAAATCTCATCTGTTCGCTTTCCATATCCTAACACAAAATTCAATTCTGAATTGGCAGTTCTCAGTTCATTCTTTGCAACCTCTAAATTATTTGATGCTTCAGTAAACTGAACTTTTGCAGTTAATCTTTCAAGATTAGTTCCTTCGCCAACATTGTATCGTATCTCTGCCTTTTTAGAAAAATCTTCAGCTATCTTTAGATTTTCATCTGCTATCCCTAATAGTTCTTTCTTTGAAAGAACATTGTAATATGCAGATTTTATTTGTGCTGTTATTACAACTTCAGTCTGCTTCAATCCATAAAAAGCAATTTCTTCTTCTTTACTGAATCTGGAACCTCTTAGAAAATAATTTGAAGGAAACTCAAAAGATTGACTTACTTCAAATGTTCTTTCACTAAAATTTCTCAAACTCTTATTTACCGGAGTGTATTCATAACTAACGCCAACTTCCGGTGCCGGTAATGAAATACCGCTCCAAAATCTTCCTTTAGCTGCTGAAATATTTTCCCGTTCAGATTTTATTCCCGGATTATTATTCAATCCAATTTCAATTGCTTCGTTTAATGTTAATTCTTTATTCATTCCTTGTTGACCAAATACGGTCGTGATGCTGATTGAAAAAATAAGAATGAACAAAGCAAATAGTCGCCTCATATTTTCTCCAAAATTTTTTAAAATAAATACACTTATCCCTCTTAAGGGATTGACTAATGCTAAGGGGATGTTAAATCAAAAATGTTCTGTTGAAAAGATAAACTTTAGTCGTTTTTTGTGGTGTGTGAAATTGTTCCGAAACTAATTTGTTAAATTTAAATGCAACGATTATATTTATTTCTTCTACAATCCAATGCAAAGATATTGTTTTATCAACTTGTAGTTTAAATAAATTGTTTGTTAAGTCTTTACTTGCCTGCGCCGATTTTACTATCTCACAATAATCGTTGGTGGTATTATCAAAACCATATTGTCCCAATTCAGAATAACTAAAAACAGAAATAATTACTGCTAACAAAATTGCCGCAACTATTTTGGATATTCTATGTGTGTTACTTATCAGCATATTGTCATTACATATATTCTTTGCAATGTTTAGTTGCTTCATTTACAATTTTAACTATATGCTCATCAGCTAAAGAATAATAAACCATTTTTCCTTCTTTTCTATATTTTACTAAACCAACATTTTTTAATAATCTTAACTGGTGAGAAATTGCGGATACAGAAACGCCTGCCAAAGCTGCAACATCGCAAACACATAATTCATCTTCAGCAAGAGCAAGCAAGATTTTTAACCTCGTAAAATCACTTAACCCCTTAAAAGTTTCAGAAAGTTCAGTTATCAAGGAATCATCCGGTATTCGTTTCTTAACAGACTTTACTTTCTTTTCGTCAATAAAATCGATTTCACAAACTGGTGTTATTGTATCTTTTTTCATAGCTCAAATATAACAAACATTTGAGCAAATGTGCAAATAATATAATCTCATCAAAATAATTTATTTTATACTCATACTAGCTCAAGTATTAAAATCTGGTCACTCAGTATTTCTTTTTCGCCGCCAACTGTGCTTTATAAAATTATCTAAGTAAAAAAGGTTGTATGTTTTATTTTAAATTGTTCAACTTGTAAAAATTATTAAAGCACAATTGGCTTAGGTTTGGTATAGTCAATATTGTTAAAATGTGGTCGTGCTGTCGCACCACCACTTGGGGAAAAGTTTTTATTCGTTTCTTCAAGGTAAATGAAAAAATCAAATAGAAGAAAATATTAAATTGGTATTTTAGCAGATATAAATTAGTTTTAACCACGCGATGTTTTAAAGAGTAATGTAAAAAAGCGGTATAACAAGTGGCTACTAATGAACTCACTCCTGCGCCTGTGGAGAGAGAGTAAGTCCGAAACGTTTT
>CAYMUL010000026.1:0-47166 GCA_964393605.1 uncultured Ignavibacteriaceae bacterium
CTGCCAAAGGCATTCCTTCGGAAGAATCCTTTCGGGTGTACTAAAAAATTTGTTATTTATTATTGTCTATTTTCTATTGGAAGATTCAATCGAACATCTGGAATTAATTATGTTCTTAAGATTAGTTTTTCAAATAATAAATAGCAAATAATAAATCAAAAATTAAAAGCACCCGTAGCTCAACTGGATCGAGTATTAAATTCAGGATCAGAAGGTTAGGGGTTCTGCCAAAGGCATTCCTTCGGAAGAATCCTTTCGGGTGTACTAAAAAATTTGTTAATTATTGTCTATTTGGGAAGCTCTAAAAACTTACCGCGAAGACGCAGAGACGCGAAGAAAAGTTGAAAAAAATAAAATATATCTTAGCGTCTTCGCGACTTTGCGGTTGAGAATTTAGTTGTTCGAGATACCATTTTGATATAGAGGTACGATGCTGTCAATCAATACTTTTGGCATTAAAAACATAGCACTCGTTCTTTTGCAAATAATAAATAGCAAATTATAAATCAAAAATTAAAAGCGCCCGTAGCTCAACTGGATAGAGCATCAGACTTCGGATCTGAGGGTTGAGGGTTCGAATCCTTCCGGGCGTACTACAACAATTGACAATGGATAATTTACAATTGACAATGGATAATTTACAATTGACAATGGAGAATTGATAATTGAGAATTGGCGGCTATCGTTTGGGTTGTGAAAGTAAAATTCGATCTTAGGTTTTTCTCACCTTTTACCATCTTAAAATAAATTCATCAAGAAAGTTTTATTGATTTTTTCTGAAGATAATTATCGATTCATGTTCGCCGCGCTTCAACTTGCAGAACAAGCCGCGGAAGATAATGAAGTCCCGGTCGGTGCTGTCGTTGTTCACAAAAATAAAATTATCGGCAGAGGTTATAATCAAAATATACGATTGAACGACTCCACCGCGCATGCCGAAATGATTGCAATCACTTCCGCGTGCAACTATCTCGGCGCAAAAACTTTGGAGGAATGTCAAATCTATGTTACACTTGAACCGTGCGTAATGTGTACCGGTGCAATTCTTCTTTCGAGAATCGAAACAATTTATTTTTCAACTTTTGATACTAAATTCGGTGCCTGCGGCTCTGTCTTCAATCTCATTAAAGAAAACAAATACTATCACCTGCCAAAAGTTTATTCCGGAATTTATGAAACCGAGAGTCAGACTCTTCTAAAAAACTTCTTTAAAGAGATAAGAAAAAAGTAAAGTGAAATCTTTTTCATTTCAAATTTCTTGCTAAAGTAAGAAGAGAATAATAACTTGCTAATGAATTTTATGGAGAATGAATGCAATTAATTCTTTTTGGAGCGCCCGGAGTGGGCAAAGGAACTCAAGCTAAAGTTCTTAGCTCTCATTTCGATATACCTCATATCTCGACGGGCGATATCCTGCGCGAAGCCGGAAACAACGGAACCGAACTCGGTTTAAAAGCCCGCGAAATCATGAATGCAGGTGAATTAGTTCCCGACGAAATTATGATCGGAATTATTCGCGAGACTCTTCAGGATAAAAGTTGCGATAAAGGATTTATTCTCGATGGATTTCCACGCACACTCGCACAGGCGAAAGCTCTTTCAATTTTATTTGAACAACTCAATATCCATGACGTTAAACTTCTTTACATAAAAGCAGACGATGACGAAATTATTAGACGAGTAACGAGCCGGGGCGCGTGCAAAGTTTGTGGAACGATTGTAAGTTACAGCGAATTAGGAAATGAAAAAGTCTGTCCGAAATGTGGTGCAAAAGATAGTTTCTACACTCGAAAAGATGACAGTGAAGAAGTGATTAAAAATCGGATTAAGATTTTCAAACAAAACACATTTCCCGTGCTTGAATACTATAACGGAAGAAAAAAGATTTATGAAATTGACGGTGCGAAAAATATCAACGATGTTTCCGCAGAAATCTTGAATTTATTAAACACGAAATAATTTAACCGAGAGCGTTGGCGGTTATCTCTTTTATATTTCCGCTATCAAGTTTAAGAATTCGCTCGTTATACTTTTTTAACAATTCATAATTGTGAGTAGCATAAAGTACCGCCGTTCCCCTATTGTGAATCTTCTTAATCAGCTGCATAATTTCGTCCGATGTTTCGGGGTCAAGATTGCCGGTAGGTTCATCTGCGAGTATCAATGCGGGGTCATTCACAATTGCGCGTGCTATTGCAACTCTCTGCTGTTCGCCGCCTGAAAGCTGATCCGGTTTGTAATTGCGCTTATGCATTAATCCGACTGAATTCAGTGCGTCATTAACTTTCTGTTTAATATTTCTTCTTTTAGCACCCGTTACTTCCAAAACAAAAGCAACATTGTCGTACACATTTCTGTCTTTGAGCGGTTTGAAATCTTGAAACACAACACCGATTTTTCTTCGCAAGTAAGGAATTTCCCTTTTCGAAATTGTAGAAGAATCATACTCAGCGAGATGCACAGTTCCTGCGGCAGGTTTTATTTGCATATAAATCATTTGAAGCAGAGTACTTTTACCGCAGCCGCTTTTTCCAATCAGAAATACAAACTCTCCTTGTTTAATTGCGAAAGAAACATCTTTCAGAACAGGGTTATCGGGATAATTATAAAAAACATTTTCGAATTGAAGCATCTTCAAGCCGCTTTATAAATGAATTGCAACCGCTTCGAGCTTGCATTTCCTGCATTCGTGGAAAAGGCATTCAGACAATCAACTACATATAAATCAGCTTTTTCGGCGAGAGCAAAAAATGTTTCGAATGAATAAATTCTTTGTGCATGAAGTTCCGTAATTGTTTCTCCATTTGAGTCGTTGAAAATAAACCGGTTGTAATGAAGTGATTTTTTTTCATCGAACCATTGTGTGTGTGTGTAATCTATTCCATTTGAAGAGTGTTTTTTCATGACAGGTTGAACGCTTCCTATACTATTGTTTTTCATACTGACATCGAAAGTCAGGACTCCATCAACGGATAATATTTTTCTCACTTCAACAAAAAAGTTGAGAAGATTTTTTTTCGTGAGGAGATAATTCACACTATCGAATGCAGAAAAAATCAGATCAAATTTAGTTTTAAACGGAAGGGATTCCATACTGCAGCAAATCTTTTTAACATTTGAATTTCCATGAGATAGCATTTGTAAAGAAATATCAGTTGCGATAACATTTTTATATTTTAACTGCGCGGCAACGCGGCAATTTCCCGAACCGAGTTCCAGCACCTTCGCTTCCCTCGGCAAGTACTTTTTTGTAATGAGATGAATATACTCCGCCCACTTTCGATAATTAACTCCCCTCATATGCTCATTATAAATTGAAGAGAAGAAAGAATAGTTACTTACCGTTTTCAAGTTTATACAAATAACGGTTCTTAGAAATTAGATAAGCCCATTGGAATGCTTCAAGCGTACTTCGTTCATCGGCTTTTCCTTTTCCGGCAATATCGAAGGCAACTCCGTGATCGGGCGAGGTGCGGACAAATGGTAACCCGGCTGTGTAGTTCACTCCACCTTCATGATTCAACAACTTGAACGGCGTGAGAACCTGGTCATGATACATTCCGAGTATCAAATCGAAATCGTTGTATTTTCTTTTAGCGAAGAAAGCATCTGTGGGAAACGGACCTTGAATCATATTTTTATGTTTTGCAACGATTGGTTCAAGTACTTTTTTCTCCTCGGAACCAAATTGACCATTTTCCCCTGCGTGCGGATTCAAACCAAGCATTGCAATTTTCGGAGTCTTCAAACCAAAATCAGTCTGCATCGATTTTATCAATGAATCCAATCTTTGCTGCACAAGATTTTTCGTAACCAATTTCGGAACATCTTTCAGCGGAACGTGAATTGTTACCAAACCAGCTTTCATTCTTTTTGAAACAAAAAGCATGGCAAAGTTTTTTGTTTTTGTCCATGCGGCAAGAGTTTCGGTTTGTCCGGGATATTTATTCTTAGCCATTTTCATTGCGATTTTAGAAACGGGTGCGGTTATTATTCCGTCAACTTTTCCTTCTAACGCGAGGTCTGTTGCAATTCTAAGCGCTTTGAGAGAAATTTTTCCCGATACTGCCGTCGGTTTTCCATACTGCACTGATGCCTTCGCAAACTCAATTATCGATATTTTATGAAAATCCTCTGAGGCATGCTCGAATGTTTTAACAATTTCAAAATTAAATGTTGGGGTGATGAATTTTAATGTATCGGAGAAAATTCCTTCGGGGCAAAGAAAGTAGATTTTCGTATGATTTTCGACATGCAATGCATTAATTGCCTTTAGTACAATTTCAGGTCCGATGCCGTTAATATCTCCGCAAGTAAAAATAAATTTCATAAAGATTCCTTAATAATTGAATTATTTCATTTTAAACTAAATCTATGAAAATTCTTTTTTTTCTCAAACGAAAGTTTTAGTTTTTTGAAGAAAAATTTCTGCAAAAATTTGAGTCAAAGTAGCTTCTCCGGAGTTTTCAAGGTTACGGATAGGCATCAAAATTCAGTGAAATTTGAATTCTTCGTATTTTAGCGGTAAGAAAAGAATGCCATCAAAGAAATTGATAATTTATTATTTACGATTGTCCATTTTCTATTCTCCATTATCAATTGTTGACTCTTCTCTTCTTTTTTCACCACAGAGAACTCGGAGGAACACGGAGGAATTTATTATTCTCAATTCACAACTCTCAATTCTCAATTCTCCATTGTCAATTGTCAATTCTCCATTATCCATTGTCAATTCTCTTCTGCTTATTTATCTCCCGATAGGAGACACTTACACTTAAACTTAATCTACGAAGTCCCATTGCCATCTTCCTTTTTCACCACATAGAACTCTGAGGAACACGGAGGAATTTATTATTCTCAATTCACAACTCTCAATTCTCAATTCTCCATTATCCACTGTCAATTCTCCATTGTCCATTGTTAATTCTCCATTATCTCCAAAGGAGTCTTTCGGACATTTGTTAATTCTTTTCTTCATACTCTTTAAAATTGAATATATTTCGAAAGTAATTTTTGAGCTTATGAGTTTATTACAATTCTTTAAAGAAATATATCCCCTAATTATTTTTTTCTCGCTCGTTGTTTTCACATCGTTACAGTTGATTGTTACTTTTCGATTAATAAGAAGAGAAAAAAAACTTGAGTTAAACCAAACAGAGAAAAAACTTGGTTTCTCGATTGTTGTCGCCGCACGAAATGAAGAGGAAAGAATTAGATTTCTTCTCGATTCCCTCTCGAAATTGGATTACCCGAAAGATCTTTACGAAGTGATAATAGTTGATGATCGCTCTACGGATTCTATGGCTCAAATAATTCGCCGCACCGAAAATATTAACGGTTTAAAATTATTGAATTCAGATGCGAAAAGATTCACAGGCAAACGCGGGGCACTCCAAATTGGAATCGAGAATGCGAAGTTCGAAATCATCGCCGCAACTGACGCAGATTGCGCTGTGCCGCAAAATTGGTTACACCATCTCAACTCAAAATTCTCTACAGGTAATGACTTTGTTTTTGGACTGATGGAGTTCATTGATGGAAAAAATTTCGTTTTTAATTATAACAAGTTTGATTATTACAAAAATCTAATTCTTAAAATTTTTTCTACATTGATAGGAATTCCTCATTCAGCTTCAGGTGCAAATTTGGCTTTTCGCAAACAAAAATTTTTTGAAGTCGGCGGTTATGAAAAAACTCGTGAAACTCTTTCGGGAGACGACGATCTGCTTCTCAGGGAACTAAACAAAATTGGCGCAAAGATTGACGTGATGCTTCACCCCGAAAGCATTGTTAAAACAAGCTCCAAAACAACATTCAAAGCATTTTCAAATCAGCGTGCAAGACACACACATTCATCTTTTCACTATTTATTACCTCAACAAATTTTTCTGACGCTTTGGCATTTGACGGGAATAATATCTCAATACATGGTCTTGTATTTTTGGTTCGCGCCATATTTTTTAATTCCCGGTCTCTACAAATTTTTCTACGAAATAATCTTTGCATTAAATTTTTCTAAAAAATTCGGATACAAATTCAAATTATTTGATTTAATTTTATTCCCGTTTATTTACGAAATTTTATTGATCGTAAATTACTTCAGAGCATTATCAAAAAAATATCATTGGTAAATTATTTATGAAACAAGAAATCGATTACAAAAATCTTTTAACAAATGCGAAATCGGCAATGAAATTTGCGAAACCCGATTTTTCCGGTTTCCATGTTGGCGCGGCGTTACTTGCAAAGAGTGGAAAGATTACGACAGGTTGCAACATCGAGAGTGCTTCATATTCTTTAACAATTTGCGCGGAACGAACTGCAATCTTTAAAGCTGTTTCCGAAAACGAAAATGATTTTGCCGCAATCGCCATTACGAGCGATAGTGATGATTTCTGCTCGCCGTGCGGCTCTTGCAGACAGGTGATTTATGAGCAGTGCGGCGATATCGATGTTGTAATGACAAATTCTAAAAACGAAATTCTAATAAAAAAAATTACGGAGTTGCTACCTATGGCTTTTTCAAAAAAAGATTTGAGGAAATAATTTATGCATGAATTCCAACCACACTCAATCCCACATAATACAGGGTGGATTGAAATAATCGCCGGATGTATGTTCAGCGGAAAAACGGAAGAACTAATCCGCCGTCTTCGCCGAGCTAAAATTGCAAAACAAAATGTTGTCATATTCAAACCGAAGATTGATAATCGATATTCCGAATCGAAAATAGTTTCACATTCAGAGCAATCGCTTGCATCTATTATTGTGGATGATGCGGAAGAGATTGTAAATTTTTCTGAAGACGCATATGTTGTTGGAATAGACGAAGCACAATTCTTCGATCAAAAATTAATTCATGTTTGCAACTCTCTCGCTAATAAAAATAAGCGAGTTATCGTTGCAGGGTTAGATCAGGATTACAAAGGCATTCCGTTCGAACCGATGCCGCAATTACTTGCGATTGCTGAATATATTACGAAGACGCTTGCAATCTGTGTTGTATGCGGAAACCCGGCGGATAAGACACAACGCAAAGTTGCGGCTGAAGGGCGCGTGGTTGTTGGCGCGGCTGATCTTTATGAAGCGCGATGCAGAAGATGTCATTACATTCCCGAAGAGAGAGGTTAAGATGGATTTTTTATTTTCACTATTAAGAGGCGTAATCGGTGTTGCCGTAATTCTTTTAATCGCATTATTACTTTCGAACAATCGGCGAAAAATAAATTGGAAACTCGTTGGAGGCGGATTATTTCTGCAAATAACATTTGCCATTTTTATTTTGAAAGGAGACACGCTAAGAAATTTTTTCTACCCGCTCGGATTTGTAAAAGATGTATTCAAATGGATTGGCGGACTTTTTGTTTTGGTTTTGAATTTCACAACAGAAGGCGCAAAATTTGTTTTTGGAAATCTTGCAATCTCCCCCGGCATGGAATCAAGTCTCGGTTTCTTCTTCGCATTTCAAGTTCTGCCGACAATAATTTTCTTCGCAAGCTTGATGAGCATATTTTATTATCTCGGAGTGATGCAACGAATTGTTCAAGCGATGGCTTGGGTGATGGCTAAAATCATGGGCACGAGCGGCGCAGAATCTCTTTCATGCTCGGCTAATATTTTTGTCGGACAAACTGAAGCACCATTGATGATCAAACCTTACATAAAAGGAATGACGAACAGCGAATTGCTCACAATCATGGTTGGCGGCATGGCAACTATTGCCGGCGGAGTTATGGCGGCTTACATACAAATGCTCGGAACTTCTTTTGCGGCAAGTATGAAATTAGATATCAACCAAGCTCAATTAATGTTTGCAACGCATCTTCTCGGCGCGAGTGTAATGGCGGCACCTGCGGCTCTTCTTATTTCAAAAATTATATTTCCCGAAACATCAATTCCTGAAACAAAAGGAACAGTGAAAGTTCAAATCGAAAAAACTTCTTCAAATGTAATTGAAGCCGCCGCGAACGGTGCTTCCGAAGGTTTGATGCTTGCGTTAAATGTTGGTGCAATGTTAATTGCCTTCATCGCGCTGATTGCACTTGTAAATTATATTTTAATTTCATTTGGCGATTGGATTAATGTAAATAATAATCTTCAGACACAATTCGGAAATCCATTAAGTCTTCAATTAATCTTTGGATCGATATTGCAATTCCTCGCTTTTGCAATCGGCGTTCCATGGCAGGATGCAATGGCGTTTGGAAGTTTGATCGGAACGAAAGTAGTGTTGAATGAGTTTGTCGCTTATCTCGATTTAAGCAATATGATTCAAATGAATAAAATCATTTCGGAAAAAGCGATGATCATGGCAACTTACGCATTGTGTGGATTCGCAAATTTTAGTTCCATCGCAATTCAAATTGGAGGCATCGGTCCGCTTGCACCCGAACGAAAACGAGACCTTGCACAACTCGGCGTGCGCGCCGTGATTGGCGGCTCGCTTGCAACTTTACTAACTGCAACTCTTGCCGGAATTATGTTTTAATCATGAAGAATTTTCAATTAATCTTCGCTGATATTATTGAACAGGTTGAAAGTCAAATTCCTTTCAAACCAAACATCGCATTAGTGTTGGGAAGCGGTTTAGGAAATTTTGCAAATGAAGTCAACAAAATTAAATCGATCGCAATGAGCGATATAAAAAATTATCCGAGTTCGGAAGTGCAGGGACACAGCAACACAATTCACTTTGCCGAAATTGGAAATCTAAAATTGATGATACTGCAAGGGCGAATTCATTTCTACGAAGGATATACGATCTCTCAAGCACTATTACCGATTTATCTTTCGTGGCATCTCGGATGTAATTATTTGCTTCTCACAAATGCGGCAGGAGGAGTAAATCCTAATTTTTCGCCGGGAACTTTGATGTTGAATACTTCTTTCAACGGAATGTTTATCAAAAAAGAATTATCGCAGTTAATCGGTTTGACGCGAGTTGAGAACTATTCATCTCTAAATAATTTCCCCTCAAAAAAATTATTGGAACTGATTCGCACTTCCGCACTTGAAGAAAAAATCGATTTGAAGGAAGGAACTTATTGGTACACAAAAGGTCCGAGCTACGAAACACCGGCAGAGATAAGAATGATTGATAAATTTTATGGCGATGCGGTGGGGATGTCAACCGTGCATGAAGCATTTGTCGGATTTGAATTAGGAATGGAAGTCGCCGCGATTTCTTGCATAACAAATTTTGCGGCAGGACTGACGAATGAAAAACTCTCTCACACCGAAGTTATTGAAACTTCAAATAGAGTTCAGGATAAATTCACACGTCTGTTGAAACAATTTCTAAAGCAGTTAAGCCTGCAAATATAAGCGCGGTAGCGGCTATCGAGGCAGTTTCGCTTCTTAATCTTGTAGCTGATAAATAATAAACATCATCGCCGAATTTTTCTAATTCACTTTTGGTGAAATCTCCTTCCGGTCCGATGAAGAAATATTTTGGATCAGCGGGATTCTTTCCAAAATTATAGCTCAGAAAAGATTTTTCGGCTCGTTGATTAAACACAATCTTCTCCCCTTCCAATTTCATAATATCGTCGAAGTTCATGTAGGAGATGTTCGGTTTGTAAAGTTGTAAAGATTGTTTCATCGCCGTGATGGCAATATTCTCGTTTCGGTCAATTCGCGGCGGTCGCTTCAGCGTATTTGCAGAATCGAAAATGATAAGATTGTTCACTCCAAACTCAACAACTTTCTCAATTAAGTACGCGAGACGTTCTTGTTTTTTAATATGAGGAACACACACATTTATATTTTCGAATTTCTTTTTATGATTTTTTACCTCGACAACTTTAAGCGTAACACCCGATTTATTTATTGCACTGATAATCGTTTCGAACAAGTTCCCAAGTCCATCAGTAACCCAACAAGTGCAACCAACGGGAACGCGCATCACAGTAACCATGTGTTTAGATTCTTCCTTATCTAAATTTATAGTTCCGCCGGAAATTCTCTGCGGCGAAACGTAATACAAATCGATATTAGAAAGATGTTCCATAAGTCAATATAATTTCCGAGTTGAATTTTTTATCGAACCCTACTTCAAATCTTCCGACACTATAAGGCAGCAACAGAACAGTGAAACCAAAACCGAAACCGGCATTCACGACCGAAGAGTTCCATTTATCTTCACGAAATTTTGATGTTCCGGCATCCAAAAATATTTCGGAGTAAATCGCAAGACGATAGGAAGTCAAACTGCTTGGCACAAACGGTAAATCAATCGACCAATTCATTTCAGAAATAATTGGATATTTTATTTCAAAAGAACTGAACAACCTTGTATGACCTTCATCTTGTTGATTATAATATCCGCGAATTTTTTCTTCGTACCCAAAAAAAGAGTGGGCGTAGTTAGGGATTTTATCACCGCCGACAGTTCGAAAACCAAATTTTAATTTGTAAGAAAAATCATTGAAGAGTGTATCATAAAATCTTGAGTCAATTTCGGCTACACGATAAGAGATATCATTCATCCCGAATCCATAATTTTTTATGGCATATCTAAAGTAAAACCCATTTGCAGGAAATTGCACGAGGTCGCGCGAATCATAGGTGTATGCCAAGCCGCCATTCAAAGTAACATCTTTTTCGTCATCTGAGATTGCAATTAAACTATTGAAGAAAGGCGTTTGCACGTTTTGATATTCGAGCGTGATTGAAGCAGTGTTATAAATATTGAAACGTTTCCCGAATGAAATTGAACCGATAAAAAATTTCTGTTCGAAATCACCGCCGTGAATCAACTCGGCTTTTCTGCTGCGATTTTTAATTGTTGTGTACTCGCTCATCATATCGAGCGAAATTTTTTCTTCACGAAATAGATATGGAACCTGGTATCTGATTTTATAAAATGGATCGAAGCCAAGCGCAAGGATAAAATCAATTTGCTCATTTCTTCCACGAAAATTTAGGATGCTAACATTCATCCCGTACGTTGTTCGCAAGCCATCACTTTCCGTAAAAGAGATAAAAGGAATCGGCCAGATATACCAGCTTTCTTCAACGGCGATAATTAGTGTGTCTTCTAATTCCTTTCCGACAATCATTTCCACCGAAGTAAAAAGTCCTAAACTATAAATTCTTTCCCGGTTAAAAAACAAAATAGTTGAATCAATCCAATCCCCTTCTTTGAACGTCATTTCCGAAAAAATAATATCGGCTTCGGTTATTTCATTTCCCTGAAGTACAATTTTATTGATGAAAAATTTTTTTGCGACGGAAGATGTCGAATCATTTTTCCCGAAGCAGGCAATGAGAAGAAAAAGTGAAAATAGCGTAGCACGAAAAAGTTTCACACAGCACCTGAGCTACTTCTGAAAGCGGCAATTATTCATTTCGATAGCAATACATCTATTTTGAATTACAGTTATCCCCGCATCAATTGCGGGTTGAATGGCTTCATCGTTTTGAATACCGAGTTGAAGCCATAATACTTTTGGTTTTAATTTTAGCACCGAAGGAATTATCGTGGGAATTTTATCCGAAGAAATGAAGACATCGACAATATCAATTTCAGTATCCATTTCATCCAAAGATTTAAATATTTTTATTCCATTGAAACTTTGCAAAGAAGGGTGAACGCCGAAAACATTGTATCCGCTACTGGATAACTTCATCGCAATTCTTCCGCTATCTCTTTCCGGCTTGTCGGAGATTCCGACCACTGCAATATTTTTTGATGTTCTAAGAATTTCGCAAAAGTCTATGTTCATGCGGTTTCCTTTTCATATTCTTCAATCGGCAGACAAGCGCAAACTAAATTTCTATCGCCGAATGCGCTGTTAATTCTTGAAGTCGAAGGCCAAAATTTATTTTTGCGCGTCCATTCGGTTGGGAATGCCGCTTCTTCACGCGAATAACTTTTACTCCAATCATTCGAGCAAATTACAGACATCGTGTGTGGCGCGTTCTTCAATAAATTATCTGTCTGTGAGTGAACTCCATTTTCTACTTCGGCAATTTCTTTTCGAATAAGAATCATCGCTTCGACAAATCTATCCAACTCAAAAAGAGATTCACTCTCTGTCGGTTCAACCATTAGAGTTCCCGCAACGGGAAATGAAACAGTCGGTGCGTGGAAACCATAATCCATCAATCGTTTTGCGATGTCTTCAACTTCAACTCCTGCGGTTCGTTTAAATTCTCTCATATCAAAAATCAATTCGTGAGCGATTCGTCCGTTCGTACCTTGATACAAAACTTTGTAATCTTTTTCAAGTTTGGATTTGAGATAGTTAGCGTTCAAGATTGCATACTCCGTTGCTTTTTTCAACCCATCTCCTCCGAGCATTTTTATATACGCATAAGAAATCAATAAAATACTTGCACTGCCGTAAGGTGCCGCGGATATCGTACCCAAATCATTTTTACCGCCAACATTAATGACGGGATGACCCGGCAAAAAATTTCTCAGATGTTCGGCAACGCAAATTGGTCCGACACCCGGTCCACCGCCGCCGTGCGGAATTGCAAAAGTTTTGTGCAGATTCAAATGGCAAACATCCGCTCCAATCATTTTGGGATTTGTTAATCCAACTTGGGCATTCATGTTCGCGCCGTCCATATAAACTTGTCCGCCTGCTTGATGAACTAACTCACAGATTTCCACAATCGATTCTTCAAAAACTCCGTGAGTTGAAGGATAGGTAACCATCAATGCCGCAATTTTATTTTTGTGTTGAGAAATTTTTTCTTTCAAGTCCGTTACGTCGATATTCCCTTTTTCATCGCACTTGACTACGATGACCGACATTCCCGCCATTACGGCACTTGCAGGATTAGTTCCGTGTGCAGAGGAAGGAATTAAAACTATGTTGCGTTCGATTTCCCCTTTATGATGAAGATATTTCCTGATAACCATTAAACCGGCGTACTCTCCTTGTGCGCCTGAGTTCGGTTGAAGCGAAACTGCAGGAAGTCCGGTAATTGTACCGAGCAAATTTTCTAATTCATGAATAATTGTTTTGTATCCCGCAGTGTTTTCCTCCGAAGTGAAAGGATGAATATTTGCAATTTGCGGAAGCGAAACCGGAAACATCTCCGCTGCCGCATTTAATTTCATTGTGCAAGAACCGAGAGGAATCATCGATGCTGTTAATGAGAGGTCTTTATTTTCCAATCGTTTAATATAACGGAGCATTTCGGTTTCGGAATGAAGAGAATTAAAAATCGGATGCTGAAGAAATGGAGTTTTTCGTTCAAAAGTTTCTGCTATACCGATGCTTTTCACTGCTCCTTTCGATTTACCTACTTGTGAGAAGAGAGAAATTATCTCATCAACATCATTTTCGTTTGTAGTTTCATTCAAAGAAATTTGTAGTGACTGATCTCCCGACTTAAAAAATTCAACGTTAGTTTTTCTACTTAATTCATTTAATTTATTCAAGTTGTCAGAATTACTGAACTCAATTTTCAGCGTGTCAAAATAAGTTTCATTTGTTTGGTTGAATCCTATTGCTTCCAAGCCATGAGAAAGTTTTTTTGTAAGAGTGTGAATTTTTATTGCAATTTGCTTCAATCTTTTTGGACCGTGATACACGGCGTACATTCCCGCCATTACCGCAAGCAGAACTTGAGCTGTGCAGATATTACTCGTTGCTTTTTCACGACGGATATGTTGCTCCCTTGTTTGAAGTGCCATTCGAAAAGCGGATTTCCCCTCGGAATCAATTGATGCGCCGATAATTCTTCCCGGAAGTAATCTCTTAAATTCTTCGGTAGTAGCAAAATAACCGGCATGAGGACCGCCGAAACCCATCGGAACGCCGAATCGTTGTGTAGAGCCGACGACAGCATCAGCTCCAAATTCCCCCGGAGGCACTATAATCGTGAGCGATAAAATATCTGAAGCGAAAATGGTTTTAATATTTTTTTCTCTTGCTTTCCTGACATGTTCGTGATGGTTTCTAATCTTTCCGCTTGCGGCGGGATATTGAATGAACAGCGCAAAAAAATCTTCGGTGAAATTAAATTCATCAATATTTCCGATTACGATATCGATTCCTTTCGGAAGTGCTCTTGTTCGAAGGACTTCGACCGTTTGCGGAAACGAATCACTATCAATAAAAAATTTTTTGCGCTTTTCATTTTGAGCGGCGTAAAACATAAGCATCGCTTCTGCGGCGGAAGTTCCTTCATCCAACAATGAAGCATTTGCAATCGGCAAACCCGTTAAATCAATAATCATCGTTTGATAATTGATTAACGCTTCCAATCTTCCCTGTGAAATTTCTGCTTGGTACGGCGTGTATTGTGTGTACCAACCGGGATTTTCGAAAACATTTCTTCGAATCACCGCCGGAGTAACTGTCGGATAATAACCCATTCCTATATAAGATTTAGTAATGTTATTTTTTTCTGCTACCGATTGAACATGATTTGAGAATTCGAACTCTGTCATCGGCTCGCCGATTGACAAGTCTGCTTTCAGTTGAATTTGTTGCGGAATTGTTTGTTTGATTAATTCATCGACAGAATTAATGCCGATTGATTCGAGCATAATTTTACTACTGTGCTCAATTGTTCCAATATGTCTTTCTACGAATTTGTCAGGTGTCATTTAAATATAGATTTGATTAAGTTTATAAATAGTTGATTTAAATTTAATACTCGTGATGATAACGAACGGCTGAATAATTTTTCTATAGCTTCATTGAAGCGGAATAATATTCTTCCAATTTTTGAAGCGCATCTTTCGCGGCTTCCTGTTCAGCTGATTTTTTATTTTTTCCTTTTCCTGTGGCAGAGATATTTTCTCCGACACGAACTTCAATCAGAAAAGTTCTATCGTGTTCGGGACCCAGCTCTTCCAAAACTATGTAACGCGGGGCATTAATTTTCTTAGCTTGCGCGAATTCAAGTAACTGGCTCTTGAAATTTTCATCAATCAGGTGGATGCCTGCATTTTCTACTTTTGCAATAATTTTGTCGCGGATAAAATCGTAAGTTCGCTCAAACCCTGCGTCGAGATAAATCGCACCAATCAACGCTTCAAGCGTGTCTGCAAGCAAAGATTTTTTCCCGAGATAATCATGATTGACAAGCTCTTTGTTGACGAAAATTAAATCGAACAACTTCATCGTTTCGCCTACTTCATAAAGAGTATTTTTATTTACGAAGTTCGCACGCACTTTGGTTAAAAATCCCTCATCATTGAGTGGAAATTTTTCGAAAAGATAATCTGCCACGACAAAATTAAGAATTGCATCACCGAGAAATTCTAATCGTTCGTTAGAAGTTTTAAATCTTTCATCGTCGAGGACAGAGCGATGCGTTAATGCTTCGATGAATATTTTCGCATCCTTGATTTTCATTCCGGAGATAGCTTCGATGCGCTTTCTTTTTTTTCGGTTGAATTCTTTGGCAACGGAATTACTTTTTCCGATGCCGAAAATCCACTTAAGTAATTTCATTCCTTAAACTTTTTAAAAAGAAGTGATGCATTGTGTCCGCCGAATCCGAATGTATTGGAAATTGCGGCATCGATTTTTTTTCTTGTCGGGAGTAATGCGCTGTAATTCAAGTCGCATTCGGGATCGGGTGAGATTAAATTAATTGTCGGTGGAACAATATCATTTTTCACCGAGAGTACGGTTGCAATGGCTTCAATACCTCCTGCAGCACCGAGCAAATGTCCCGTCATTGATTTTATAGAACAAACAACCATGTCATAAGCATGATTACTAAAAACAGTTTTAATAGCTTTTGTTTCAGTAACATCGTTGTAAGGAGTTGATGTACCGTGGGCGTTGATATGATCAATATCGTTGGGTGTTAATCCTGCGTCTTCAATCGCCAATTTCATTGCACGGATAGCACCATCTCCGCTTGGTTCGGGTGCGGTGATATGATGTGCATCGGCAGTAATTCCAATTCCGGCGAGTTCGGCATAAATCGTCGCGCCGCGGTTCAATGCATGATTCAATTCTTCAAGTAGAAGCGTGCCTGCACCTTCTCCCATCACGAATCCGTTTCTATCTTTATCAAACGGACGCGAAGCTTCTCTATAACGATCGTTCCAGGTTGATAACGCTTTCATCGCACTAAATCCACCGATAGAAAATTGTGTGATTGCCGCTTCCGAGCCGCCGCAAATCATCATATCGGCACTTCCCCGCTGAATGTGCATGAATGCATCCGATATTGAATGTGATGCAGTTGCGCATGCGGATGTTGTTGAATAGTTCGGACCTTTCAATCCAAATTTTATCGAGATATGCCCGGCTGCAATATCGGCTATCATCATCGTTACAAAAAAGGGGGAAAGTTTTTTAGGATCTTTTTCGGGAAAGAAAGTTTCGCATTGGTCTTCAATTGATTTAAGTCCTCCGATTCCGGAACCATAAATCACTCCGAATCTTTCCAAATTAATTTTAGAAAGATCGATTTTTGCATCGAGCAATGCCATCTCCGAAGAAGCGAGAGAATACTGCGAGAACAAATCCATTCTTCGAATATTTTTTTTTTCGATGAATTGAATCGCATCAAAATTTTTTACTTCTGCCGCAAATCTTGTATCATACTTTTCGGCATCGAATTTTGTAATTGGCGCAACTCCATTCTCCCCTTTTAAAAGAGCTTCCCAAAAAGAATGAACATCGTTTCCGATAGGTGTGATTGCACCAAGCCCGGTAACAACAACTCTTCGGCGGTTATTTGTATTCATTCAGAATATAATAAATGGTTGTCTTTACGGTGAAGATTTGAATTTACGGCAAAGACAACCGGTTGAAAAGAATTAGCTAATTTTGCTTTGCAAATAGCTTACTGCATCTCCTACAGTTCCAATTTTTTCGGCATCTTCGTCCGGAATTGAAATGTTGAAAGCACTTTCGAATCCCATTACCAATTCAACGATGTCGAGAGAATCTGCGCCGAGATCATTCGTAAATGATGCGGCATGTGTAACTTGAGATTCTTCTACACCAAGTTTATCAATAATGATTTCTTTAACTTTTGCTTCAACGTTCATTGATATCTCCTTTTTTAGTTATTATGTGTTAAGAAAATTACATTGTCATTCCACCGTCAACAGCAAAAACCTGTCCGGTGATATAATCCGAATATTCGGAAGATAAAAAGAGTGTTAAGTTTGCAATATCTTCCGGTCTTCCCAATCTTTTTAAAGGGATTAACGAAAAGATAGCTTCTTTTTGTTTCTCATTCAATTTATTTGTCATATCTGTTTCAATAAAGCCCGGCGCAATTATATTAACATTTATGTTACGGCTGGCGACTTCTTTTGCAATCGATTTTGAAAAACCGATTACGCCTGCTTTTGATGCAACATAATTCGCCTGCCCGGGATTACCGGTGATTCCGACTATCGATGAAATATTTATCATCCGTCCAAACTTTTGGGACATCATCGGCTTCAGCGCGGCTTTAGTTAAATTGAATACACTTTTCAAATTTGCATTAAGAACAGAATCGAAATCCGATTCACTCATTCTTAAGAGTAGATTGTCTTTCGTTATTCCAGCGTTATTAACAAGAAAATCTAATCTCTTAAATTTTTCCAAAGCAAAGTTAATAACCTCTTCGGCATCTTTCAACAAGGAAGCATCACTTTTTTTTCCGCAGACTTCTGCGCCTTTAGAGGCACATTCCTCTTCAATTTTTTTTGCGGCTTCTTCAGAACTGTGATAAGTGAAGACAACTTTACAGCCTGCTTCGGAATATTTTTCGACGATAGCTTTGCCGATACCGCGCGATCCGCCGGTTACAAGCGCAACTTTATCCTTTAGATTGAACATACATTTTGCTTTCTTCTAATTCTCTAAAATATTCTTCACGATATTGTGATAACTCTTCATAGCCATCTTCACCGAGAAGATGAATTATTTCTTCTTTGCAATATTCAAAAATTGTTGAATTGTTGACGGGATATTTATTGCAATATTTTAAACGATCGATATGTTCATGATCGACAGTCAGCGCGCCCTGATAAACAGTCAACGGGAATAGAATGCAGTACAACGGCTTTCTCTTCCACTTATCTTCTTTTTTTTGTAAAGAAATTTTTTGGAGCGTGCAATAACCTTCTTTATCTAAAAACGTACATTTCTTATTAATGATTTCAGTGCCGACTGCAATACCGGAATTAAAATCATCATCCTCTTCCGGACGCTCGAACCATTTAGTAATATTTTTATTTTGTGTTGAATCCATGCAAGGAATGATTTCATCTTTTGTCTTCATTATCTGTACGAACTCATCGAAATCCGTGTACACGCCATAATGACAACATTCACCGTTACATTTGCATGCAAACTTAAATGTGAAAATCATCGGATCGATCTTCAACCCTTTGATAACTTTTGAAAAATTATCTGACATTATAAATATTTCTCCACATCGGAATATTTATCGATTGAAAAACATTGTACATCGGGATTTATTCTTTTCACTAAACCCTGCAGAACTTTGCCGGGACCAATTTCATAAAATTCTGTGAAGTCATCGCCAATCATGTTCCGAATAGTATCATCCCACTTTACAGGACTTGTAACCTGTTCGATTAAAAGATTTTTGATTTCACTCTTATCCGTAATGGGTTTCGCGGTAACGTTTGCATAAACGGGTTTCCGTGCCTCATAAAAATTATAATTTTTAATTTCGGATGAGAGAGTTTCTTTTGCAGATTGCATCAGAGGAGAATGGAATGCGCCGCTAACGACAAGCTCTTTGACAAGTTTCGCGCCTCTGGTTTTTGCAATTTCCATTGCTTTGCGAACGCCAGTAACCGATCCTGAAATTACAATTTGTCCGGGCGAATTGAAATTAGCACACTGCACAATTCCTTCGGAAGATGCCTCTTCGCAAACTTGAATTAAAAGATCGGATTGCAAACCGACAACAGCCGCCATCGTTCCCGGATTGTCGATACCTGATCTCTGCATCGCTTTGCCGCGCAAACGGACGAGTTGAACTGCATCATAAAATTGAATTGCACCGCACGCAACAAGCGCACTGTATTCGCCGAGAGAATGCCCTGCCGCGCCTTCAAAATCAAGTGTGCGGATGATGCTTGCCAATACAACACTGTGCAGAAAAATTGCAGGTTGGGTAAATTCGGTTTGCTTTAGTTCTTCTTCCGGACCTTGAAACATGATGTGCGATAAATTTATTCCGAGTGCGCCGTCTGCAGTTCGAATCATTTCTTTTGCTTCAACGGAGTTCTCAAAAATATCTTTGCACATCCCGACATATTGCGAACCCTGTCCGGGAAATAAGAAAGCGCGTTTGCTCAATTATCGATTCCCCAAACGTAATAACAAGCACCCCACGTAAAACCCGCACCAAATGCGGCGAAGATCAACTTATCCCCTTTTTTAATTTTTCCTGCGCGATAATATTCTACCAAACAAAGTGGAATGGTTGCCGCAGTTGTGTTGCCGAATCTATCAATATTAATCATCACTTTGTCAAGTCCGACACCCATTCTCTCCGCAGTTGCATTTATAATTCTCATGTTCGCTTGATGAGGCACGAGATAACTAATATCTTCCCCGACCAAATTATTGTTCTTCATTATCTCTGCGGAAACATCAGCCATTCCGACAACTGCAACTTTAAATACAGACTTTCCATCTTGATAAAGATAGTGCCATCTGTTATTAACGGTCTCAACCGAAGAAGGATTTAAACTTCCGCCGGCTTTCATATACAACAGATCTTTTCCGCCGCCATCGGAACGGAGAATTGAATCTTGCAATCCGATTGAAGTATCGTTAGAAGGTTCGAGAAGAACAGCCGCCGCACCGTCTCCAAAAAGTATTGCATTGTTGCGATCTGTGTAATCAACAATCGCGCTCATTTTATCTGCGCCGATTACTAAAACTTTTTTGTATGTACCTGATTCGATAAGCGAAGAACCGACTTGAAATGCGTATAAAAATCCTGAGCAAGCGGCAGAGAGATCGAAGCACCAAGCATTCTTTGCACCGACTTTATTTTGCACTAAACACGCTGTCGCCGGAAAAAACATATCCGGTGTTACGGTTGCAACGATTATAACTTCTATATCAAGCGGATTAATATTGTAAGATTTAAGAAGGTCTTTTGTCGCTTCAGCCGCCATATCGCTTGTCGCACCGTTTTCCATTTTTCTTCTTTCGGAAATTCCGGTACGGGTGCGAATCCACTCGTCGTTTGTATCGAGGATTGATTCGAAGTATTTATTATCCATCACTTTTTCGGGAACGTACATTCCGACCGCAGTGATGAGTGAGGTTATTTTTTTATTCATTTGTAGTTACCAAAATATTAGAATTCAATTTTAATGATTGTTCGATTTTTGAGATCAACTTTCGTTCAACCATTTCCTTCGCACGCAGAACCATATTCTTAATTGCCAGAACAGAACTTGAACCATGCCCGATAATAGTAATTCCCTTCAAACCCAAAAGAGGAAGCCCGCCATACTCTTGATAATCAAGCGGTTTGAATGCTTCTTTCATCGTCGGTTTCAACATTCCGATTTTAAGTTTGTTGATGAGAGATTTCTCCGCATGTTGTCTAAAAAGTGCTCTCATGAATTTGGGAAATGATTCGCCAAATTTTATTAAAATATTTCCGACGAATCCATCGCACACAACAACATTTGCACATCCGGCAAACAAATCTCTTCCCTCAACATTTCCGATGAAATTGAGTTGGGAATTTTTAAGAAGCTCATAGGTTTCTTTAATTGTCTTTCCGCCTTTACCTTCTTCTTCGCCAACGCTCAATAATGCTACGGTAGGATTTTTAATATTGAAAAGTGTTTCAACATAAATACTTCCCAACATTGCAAAACCAAAAAGATGGGAAGGTTTAGAATCAACATTTGAACCGACATCAAAAATAGTTGTAATATTTTTTTCTGTTGGAAAGTATGTTCCCATTGTCGAGCGTTCAATTCCTTCAATTCTTCCGAGGACCAAATTTGAAGCGGCGGCTACTGCGCCTGTATTGCCTGCGCTAACAAACGCATCGGCTTTTCCTTCTTTAACTAAATTTAATCCTCGCACTAAAGAAGAGTCGGGTTTAGAAATTACGGCTCGCGTCGGGTTGTCTTTCATTCCGATAACATCGGAAGCGTGCACAATATTTTTTTCGGGAAACGAAACAGAATTATTTTTCAGCGTTTCAAGAATTTTAGATTTATCACCGACGAGAATAACTTCAATGCCGGAGAAACTATTTTGCGCTTCAACTGCGCCGAGAACATCATTGTTCGGCGCAAAGTCTCCTCCCATTGCATCAACAACGATGCGCACGGGTGAAGATGAACTTGTTGGGTCTCCCATTAAAATTTAATGTTCCTAATTTTTAGGAACGAACATTGAACGGCCGTTATAATATCCGCATGATGGGCATGCATGATGTGCTAATTTTAACTCGCCACAATTTGAACAAGCGCTCAAAGTTGGCGCAACTGCTTTGTAATGTGTACGTCTCTTATCGCGTCTTGTTTTGGACATTTTTCTCTTGGGATTTGGCATCGTTTCTTCTCTTTGTATTAATAAAAAATGTAAAAGTCTATTGTAATTTATTTTTTAATTCCATCAACGGAAGCCAACGATCATCGGTTGAACTTACATCGCAGTTGCAAGAACAAGTATTGAGATCGACACCACATTTAAGGCACAATCCTTTACAATCTTCTCTGCAAAGATTTTTTAATGGAATAGAAAGATTTGCATAATCAAAAATTTCTTCGGTAATATCAATTTTATCTGCATCGGTCGGAAGATATTGGACATTAAGATCATCGGTATCTGCCGGTTTAATTCCCATGAAAAAAGCCATGGAAAAATTTACAGGCACGTTCGATTCAAACTCATTCGCACATCGATCACACAGGAATTTGGCTTTCAAACCGAGTTCGGCTTTCATTAAAATTTGGTGATGATTTTTTGTTAAATCGATTTCCAATGTGTACTTGTCAAAGAACGGTTCCGCAAGTTTTAATTCGGAACTCTGTCCATAAAAACTTAAGTGATGTGTACCCTCACTTAAGCCTGAAATTTTGATCTTCATTTTTGCTAAAAATTGAGAAAAAGATGGGCAAATATATCATTGCGCCTTTAGATAAGCAATAAGTTATATGATTTACTACTTACAAAAATAGGTTGAAGTTGAAGAAAAAAAACTTCAACTTTTATAAATAATTGCGATGCACGCAACATAATTTTGCGAATGGCTCATCGAGATTTGTAGCTGTTTATTGTCCGAAAGAAATTCACCGAGATTACCGAGCAAAGATGCCTTCGGCAGACCGCTTGGCTCATTAATTATTTCGATATTTGTCCAGTTAAATTCTTTATTCCAGCCGGTTGTAAGGGCTTTGGCAATTGCCTCTTTTGCGGCGAAGCGTGCGGCGAGATGCTGATATTTATTAGCTTTTGAAAGGCAATATTCCAATTCTTTTTCGGTAAAGATTTTTTTTAAGAAACGCTCACCGAAATTATCAACGCTCTGTTTTATTCTATCGATTTCAATAATATCGATACCGATTCCGATAATCATTAAAAACCTTCTGCAAGCCCGGAGCCGCGCGGATCGGTTGCACCCCAAATTACATTTTTCTTTTTATCAATCATAATTGCTTCGACAAGTCCCAATCTTCTTAAATTCCCGAATTTATGTCCTGCAGTTTTTAAATTATCAATTACATCATTATTTAAGCCGTAAGGTTCGTAAAAAATTTCATCGGGGAACCATTGATGATGAATGCGGGGCGCATCAACTGCGGCTTGTAAGTCCATTTCAAATTCCATGCAATTCAACGCGACTTGCAGAACAACCGTAATAATTGTTGAACCGCCCGGCGAACCGAGAACTAAAAATGGTTCATTGTTCTTCAAGATGATTGTCGGAGTCATAGAACTCAACATTCTTTTATTCGGAACGATTGCATTCGCTTCGCCGCCGAGCAAGCCAAACTGATTCGGCGTTCCCGGTTTTGCGGAGAAGTCATCCATTTCATTGTTTAAAAGAAATCCGGCACCTTCGACAACTACACCCGAACCATAACCGGAGTTGATTGTTGTTGTCATACTCACTGCATTTCCGAATTGATCATAAATCGAAAAATGAGTTGTCTCTTCACTTTCCTGAAGCGCGGAAAAATCACCGGCTGAAATTTCGGATGATGGCTTTGCTTTATCTCCAATCATATCAAAAATTTCTTTCGCATAAGATTTTGAAATCAGCTTATCAATTGGCACGGGAAAAAAATCGGGGTCGCCGAGATGCTGCGCACGGTCGGCGTACACAAACTTCATCGATTCAACCAATGCATGAATATGTTTGCTCGAGTTCCAATCATATTTATCAAATGAAAAATTTTCGAGAATATTTAAAAGTTCAACGAGCGCAATTCCACCGGAAGATGGCGGCGGCATCGATACAATTTTGTAATCGTGATAACTTCCTTCAATCACATTTCTTTCTGCGGCTTGATAATTAATTAAATCTTGATGAGAAATATATCCGCCGCTATTTTTCATTTGGGCAACAATCAAATCTGCAACTTCGCCGGTGTAAAAACCATCTCTTCCTTTATCGCGAATGAGTTTAAGAGTTTTTGCTAAATCGGGTTGTTTGAAAATTTCTCCTTCGAGATATGCATCACCATTTTTGGTAAAGACTTTCCACGATGAGGGATATTTTTTAAAGATTGGTTGATAACCTTTGAATGAACGAGCATTCGATTCGCTGAGAGGGAAACCTATTTCAGCCAGATTTATTGCGGGTTGGATGACATCGGTAAGTTTCATCGTGCCATATTTTTCAAGTGTGTAAAGCAAACCGGCAACACTTCCCGGCACACCGGAAGATGTTTCTCCTTCTTGACTTAATGCTTCGACAAAATTACCGAGCGAATCGAGATACATATCTCGAAATGCAGATGACGGTGCTTTCTCTCTAAAATCGATTGATGTGTTTGTTCCGTTTGCGAGATGAAGAACGATGAATCCTCCGCCGCCGATATTTCCGGCAACGGGATAAGTTACCGCAAGTGCAAAAGCGGTTGCAACTGCGGCATCAACGGCGTTCCCGCCTTTCTTCAAAATTGTTAGTCCCACTTTGGTTGCAATCGGTTCGGCGGAAACAACCATTCCCCTCTCCCCTTTTTTTGCAAGTGGAGAATCGGGAAATAAATTTTGTGAAGAAAAAATTAATACAAAGAAAAGAAAAAATATTTTAGAAGAGATCGATTTTAGCATCTACGTTCACACCTTCGCCTTTTAGTTGTGCATTGAGAATATCCGTTAATTCTTTTACCGATTGTAAAGTTGCTTTCAAATCATTCATCATATTTTCATCGTAAAGGAATTTGCCGAGATTGTTTTGTTTATTTGAAGTTTCGGAAACGAGTTTGTCAATCTTCGTAATCAAATCGTTTGAAGAAGTCATTAGCGATTCTGTTTTTTTTATCAAGCCCGAAATATCTTCTTTATTCTCATTGATGAAGCTCTTAGTCTCGTCAACAAGTTCATTACTGTTTTTCACAAGCAGTTTGAACTCATTTCTGTTTTCGCCAATCATCGCACGAAGTTGAGTTGAAACTTCGGAGAGATTTGTTAATGAATTTTTTAGTTCGCGGTTGAATGCCTCATCCGTTAAATATGTGTTGATCGATGAGAGTGTAACATCAATTTTTTTCATCAGCGATTGAATTTCATCATTGAACGAGCCGACAATTTTCATCACGAGAGGAATATCAGCATAAAAAGAACCGGTTTGCACTTTTGAGAAGTCAAGTTTTTCGGGAGCGATGCCCTGTTTGACTTCAACTTTTTTTCCCCCCATCAGATCGAGCATCGAGATTGCGAACTCCGCATCGACGCGAAGATCAACATCTTTATCAAAAGATAAAATTGCATAAGCGGAATTTTTATTTACGCGAATGTCCTCGACAAAACCTTTGCGAACTCCGTTGACTGTAACCATATCAGCAACTTCTAAACCGGAGACAGTTTCAAATTCTACTTTTACGATTTTCCTTTCGGGATTTAAAGAAAAATTCTTCGCCCAACCGATAACCCAAATGAGAAGAAGCACTGCAACCGTAACAGTTACGCCGACTTTAATTTCCGTTTTTCTTTGATCTTTCATCTTCTTTAATCTTTTCTGATAGTTTCAAAAATTCATCCAATTCATATTTTGTAACGATGCTGTCTTTAGCAATATTTTTAAGTTGAACCGCAATATCCGTCAAAGATTTGGAAACATTTTCGCCGGAAGCGTTGACGGTAATATCAACGTTTTGCATCAACTCACGAAGAATTGACTGCAGAGAATCTTTTTCTGCGGTTGATTTCAGTGCGCTTAACTCATCGCCGAGTTCGTCATTTACAATTTCGGTTAAAAAATTATCGAGCATCGGTTTCACAAATTCATCATATTTATTTATGAAGATATAAAATACAATTGCCAAAAAAATTGTCGAGATAATAATTCCTTTAATGAGGCAACCGGATTTCATTTTACCTTCTCCACTAAAATTGATTGAACTCTTCGTTTAAAAATTTCTTTCACCGAAAAAAGAAAACCTTTGTACTCAAACGAATAACCTTGCTTCGGAATATTTCCTGCTTGACTCATAATAAATCCGCCGATGGTCTCATAATCGCGGTCTTCATCTTCAAACTCAATTTCTAATGCTTCAGATACTTCATCGAGCGGCACCGAACCTTTAACTACAAAATTTCCGGGATTAATTTTCTTTATCCAATCTTCGCGCACATCAAGTTCATCGCGAATTTCTCCGACAATCTCTTCGAGAATATCTTCAAGAGTAATTAATCCTGCAACTCCTCCAAACTCATCAACAACAATGGCAATGTGTGTTTTGCTGTTCTGAAATTCTTTCATCAATGAATTAATCAATTTTGTTTCGGGAATGAATAGCGGTTTGCGCATTACATTTTCAAGTAAAAAAGTATCGCGCTCTTCAGGATTTTTTAAAAAAGGCAAAACATCTTTTGTGTAAAGAATGCCGACAATGTCGTCGATGTCTGCTTTATAAACGGGGATTCTGCTGTGCCCCGATTCTTTAACAGCATCGAGAAGTTCGAGGTATGAAGTTTCAATTGAAACAGCTTTTATATCAACGCGGGGACACATTATTTCTTTCACAGAAATTTTTGAAGAAGAAACAATTCCTTGAATTAATTCTCTTTCGTCTTCTTCAATTGTTCCTTTTTCGTGGCTGAGTTCTGCAAGATGCGGCAGTTCTTCGTTTGTAATTGCACCTTTTAATTTATTAAACTTTACTTTCGATGCGCCAGCTTTAATTAGTTCGGTTAAAGTTTCTGCAATAGGAAAAAGTAAAACGCTAACCCAATAAAGCGGAAATGAAGCGAACCGTGCAAATCGTACGCTATTTTTCGAAGCGAAAATTTTAGGTGTAATCTCTCCGAAGAGAACAATTAATCCGGTAATGATAACGATATCGATCGCAAGCGCAATAGATGGCGAGATATTGAATTTATTGGCGATGCTTAGTGTAATCATCACACCGATAATTGACGCGGCAACGTTCACAATATTGTTAGCAATTAAGATTGTAACCAGAAGCCGCCGCGGCGAATCAAGCAATTTCGTGAGCCGATTTAATGCTCGCGGACTCTCGCCAAAGAAAGATTTTAATTTTTTCTTGTCGAGAGAAAACAATGCAACTTCCGAACCTGAAAAAAAAGCCGATAAACAAATTAAAAGTAATAATATGCCGAACTGAAATATTTCGCCATTATCCAAAAGAAAATTAAATCCTCAATGTTGAAAAAAAATTTAAAAGGGGAGATCGTCATTGCCCTGCACCGAAGGGTCGGGCGCAGATTCGATCGTAGAATCTTCGCGCGAAGCAGATTCTCTTCCTTCGAGCGGAAATAATTTTTCAGAAACTACTTCGACGGCTAATTTTTTATTTCCATCTTTATCCGTGTAATCTCTTTTAGATAATCTACCTTCGACATAAAACTTTGCACCTTTTTTCAGCGCTTGCTTCATATAATCGGATGCGCTAAAAGTAACAACGTTATGCCATGTAGTTTCGTTCGACCACTCGCCGTCTTTGTTTTTGTAGCTGTGTGTTGTCGCAATACTAAAGTTGGTAACTTCAAAATTGTTTTGAGTCATTCTTGTTTCGGCATCACGACCAAGATTTCCGATGAGTGTGATTCTGTTTAATGAGAACGCCATTTAATCCTCCAATTGTTTTTAAGATTGTAAAATATTATTTCTTTAGTAATCAATATCTGTTCGAGAAATTATCAAACTTGAGGTCTAAAATAATTCCGAAAAAGATGCAATAAAAATGATAAATCATTTTCTTCATTTTTTGATTTGAATGAAATTAAAGTTTGAAATTCTGTTTTTCGATTGCGAAAATTTTGTCGAGCCGTTTTGCATGCCGATCGCCGAGAAACGGGGTTGAGAGCCAAACACTTAAAATAGAAAAACAAGTTTCTTCGCCGAGCGATTTTGCGCCGAGTACAAGTACATTTGAGTTGTTATGTTCTCTCGAACTTCGCGCTGAAAATTCGTTGTAGCAAGTCGCGGCAATGATCCCTTTAAACTTATTCGCGGTAATTGCAGAAGGAATTCCCGTTGCATCAATTAAAATACCGGCAGTGCATTCCTGCTTTTGAACTTTGAGAGCGACCATCCGCGCAAAGTCGGGGTAATCACAAGATTCCGCCGAGTTAGTTCCGACATCGACAATCGTAAAATTTTTCTGCTTCAATTTTTCTATAATAGATTTTTTAAGATTGAAGCCAGTATGATCACAACCAATAGCGATACTGCTTCCGGCACTTAAAAAATTTTTAGAAGCACTACTCTGCTTTGAGCCATCTTTAACAAAAATAATTCCGCGAGACTTTGCCGCGTCTGCCGCAAGCGGGGTAACTAAATCTTCTGGTGAAATTATAAATTCTCTTCCACCGGTTTTTGCAAAAGATATTATTTCCCTTTCGGTAATAAGTTTTTTCATTACAAATATTCGGTAAGTTTATTGTGTTTCAAGTGATCGACAATCTTTTTTACTTCTTGCGATTGATCTCTTCTACAAACGAGCATCGCATCTTCGCTGTTGATTACGATAATATTATTCACGCCGATTACCGCGCAAAATTTGTTTGGCGAAAAAATGTATGAATCGTAAGTCATATCAACAAATACATCGCCGACAATTGAATTTCCGTTCTCTGATTTATTGGAAAGTCGGTACACTTCTTCCCAACTTCCAACATCGCTCCAGCTGAAATCTGCTTTTGTTAAAAATACTTTTTGCGATTTTTCCATTATCCCGTAATCGATGGAAATTCCTTTAATCCGCGAATAAATATCTTCAAGTTTTTCATCAAAATTATTAGTAAAAATTTCGGACTCGAGTTCACCCAAACCGGAAGCGAGTTCGGGCATAAATGAAGAAATTTCTTCAAGTACAGTATCAACACGCCAGATAAACATTCCGCTGTTCCAGAGGAAATCTCCACTTTCTAAAAAACGAACAGCCGTTGCATAATTTGGTTTTTCCGCGAATGTATAAACTTTATGAATATCGGGGGCAACACTTTTTTCTTCTATTTGAATGTAACCGTAACCTGTTTCGGGACGTGTAGGAATAACGCCGATGGTAATGAGCCCTTTCGAGTTGAATGCATATTCTGCGGCTCTACTCAATGTCTCTCTGAAATTGTTTTCGTTCACAATATAATGATCGGCGGGCAGTACTATCATCACACCTTCGGGATCTTTCTTCTGTAAAATTTTTGCGGCAACCCCGATGCAAGGTGCAGTGTTTCTTCCGAACGGTTCCGAAATTACATTCTCACTTTTTAATTGCGGAAGTTGATTTACAATCTCATCGCGATGATCTCTATTCGTTACAATCAAAATATTTTCATCGGGAATCAAACCTTTCAATCTTTTAACGGTTTGTTGAATCATTGTTTGTTCACCAATAATTTTTAATAGCTGTTTCGGTTTTTTTTCACGACTTCGGGGCCAAAAACGAGAGCCGACACCACCGGCCATAATCACAGCATAAAGATTCATAATCCAATTCCTTTTATCTTCATTAAAGAAATTCTTTTGCCGAAATCTTCGGCTCTATTTAAATAAATACTAATATCAACTTCCTTATTTCGCACAACAGCAACGATAACAATTATACAAGCGCGGATGGATTCGACGAGGTCGCGGCTTGGAACTAATTCTTTTGTACGGGTCAACATCAACGCTTTTGCAACTATCTTTAACATATTTGCGACAACTTCGCTCCCAAATTTTTCGGAGAGAACTGAATTCTTCAACATAACTTTAGCGAATTTGTCCACTTCAGAATTTTCTGCTTCGTTGCGCGCAAGTTTCTTCAACAATTCCTCAAACTCTTTAATGGGTTTAAGAATCGATGCTTCATAATTTTGAAAGAAAAAATTTTCATCTTCCTTTTCTTCTTCAAGGATTAATTTTTCCTTCACCGCAATCGTGTTGAATTCGGGAGCCGGGTTCGCACGATTACTTCTTTGCTGCAAATCAACTTCAATCTCGGCGTTATCGTTACTTTCCGTTTTTGGCGGCGAAAGTTTTGCGATTGCTTCTTTGAATGAAACCGGATTCACAGATTCTAACAACTGATTTACATCTTTAATTATAAACTGACAATGCTCTTTAAACTTTTCCGAAATTTTTATAAAATCAATTCTTGTCTGTGTAAGAAAATTATAAATCTCATGCAAACGAATTGCAAGCCGGGCAAACTCGGTAACCTTTTTCATTTTTTGAATTTCAACTTCGAGGTTTTCGCAAGTAGTAATTGAATGTTTTAAAAGTGCGATCACTTCAATTTTTTCAGAACTCAACCGGAGATTATTCGCCGAGACGCCGATACATTGAATAATATATTGTTTGACAAAATCCATTAGCTTAAATAAATCCTCGGGACACGTTTAGTGATGCAACAGGTAATTTCGTAGGGAATAGTTTTTAATTTCTTTGCGAGATGCCATGCTGTAATTTCATTATTCCCCTTTGCCCCGATGATGATAACTTCATCGCCAGGTTGAATATTGTCTTTCCCGACATCGAACATAATTCTATCCATAGTAACTGTGCCGACTTGCTGATATTTTTTTTCTCCGATGATACATTTCATTTTATTGGTGAGTGAGCGGCTTATTCCGTCTGCATAACCAATTGGAACAGAAATTATTTTCGATTTGCTTTTCAAAATATATTTTCTTCCGTAACTGACTGATTCGCCTTTTTCAAAAAATCTTACTGTGGAAACATAAGATTTTATCTGCATAACAGGAAGAAGTTTTTTTGCAAGCGGGTCTTTTATATCCGGTGTGAATCCATACAATGCTAAACCCGGACGCACGCAATTAAAATGCGCTTCGGGATGATGTAGTATTGCCGCGCTGTTCGATGCATGAATTATTTTCGGCAGAATTTTTTCTTTTTCAAATTCGGAAATAAATTTTTTGAAAAGTTTCTTTTGCCGCTTTGTGAATTGACTATCTGAATCAGCCGACGCGAAATGAGTATATAGTCCTTCAACTTCAATTTGCAAACCGAGAAGCGATTTCAAGAATGTGCTTGCTTTTTTCGGTTCGATTCCAACACGCCCCATGCCGGTATCAATTTTCAGATGAACTTTTAGATGCCGCGTTTCATATTTCTTCAAAAGCGCGATTTGCGATTCATCGTTCACAGTTGCCATTATATTGTATTTAATAATATCGTCGATATTTTTTTCATTCAGAGGATCGAAAACAAGGATTGGAATTTCTATTCCTGATTTTCGCAATTCCACAGCTTCTTCAAGTAATGCGACTGCAAAATATTCGGGCGGGTTTTCAAAATTCAATAAAGATTTAGAAACTTCAACCGCACCGTGTCCGTATCCATCGGCTTTAACAACCGCCATGAATTTCGAATTCGGTGCTAAACTTCTTAAATAAGAAAAATTTTTTCTCAAGTTGTGAAGATTTATTTCTGCAAAAGTCGGGCGCATCTGAATTTTTGAGTTCTTAAAATAATAATTGGAATGATTTATGTGATAAATTAACAGATTTTCTAAAAATCATGATGAATTAAATTAATTTTTGAAAATTTTTATCGTGAATTAACAAAAAGTAGAGAAGATTAAAAAAAATATTCTCACATTCAAAATTTTTTTTTCATCTTTGAGATAAGAATTATTAGAAATTTTTACACAAAACAGAAGTAGTAATTTTTGTTCACAAATATTAAAACAGATGCTGACTGAATTCGGTAAAGTATTCGCCTTCCTTTTGGTTGCGATAATCTTCGTTGTAGTCGGCATATTAACAGCAAAGTTGATTCGTCCGAACAGACCATCAAAAGAAAAGTTACATACGTACGAATGCGGTGAAGAACCTATCGGCTCACCGTGGATTAAATTCAACATTCGCTTTTATGTCGTTGCATTAATTTTTTTAATCTTCGATGTGGAAATCGTTTTGCTTGTTCCATGGGCAATGGTTTATCGCGAACTTGGTTTGGCGGGTTATTTTATCGGTGTGATATTCTTAGTTCTACTTGCACTCGGCATGGCATACGAATGGCGCAAAGGCGACCTTGAATGGGAACGTCCAAAATTTTCTCCTCCCACTTTACAAAAACCAAATAACAATCCGGAAGTGAATTAGCAATGGGATTATTAGATCTTAAATTTGAAAACGAAAACATCATCATCACAAATGTTGATGATTTAATGAATTGGGCAAGATTGTCATCGCTTTGGCAGGTCGGCTTTGGACTTGCATGTTGCGCAATTGAAATGATGGCTACTTCTGCATCGCATTATGATTTCGATAGATTCGGAGTTATGCCGCGCCCATCTCCACGCCAATCGGATGTTATTATTATTTCCGGCACCGTTACACTAAAAATGGCAACACGAATAAAAAGACTTTACGAGCAGATGCCCGATCCGAAATATGTAATCTCGATGGGAAGTTGTTCGAATTGTGGCGGACCATATTGGGAACACGGTTATCATGTTTTGAAAGGTGTTGACCGCGTTATTCCCGTTGATGTATATGTGCCCGGCTGTCCTCCCCGCCCTGAAGCACTTCTTGAAGGGTTGCTGAAACTTCAAGAAAAAATTAGATATGAATCTTTAGTCGCAAAGAAAACTGCATGAAATCTAAACAAGAAATTTTTGAATTATTAAAAGAAAAATTCGGGGAAAAAATAATTGAGCAATTCAATTCACTCCCAACAGAAGGAATTATCGCTGTTGCACCTGATGCGGTTGATTTCATTTCTGAATTTTTAAGAGATAATGAAGAATTAAAATTCGATTCGCTGCAACTCCTTTCCGCAGTTGATGATGAAAACGGAACGAAGAAAACACTGGAAGATGGTTCACTCGAAATTGAAGGAGGAACACTTTCCGTTTATTATCATCTCGAGGCAACTTCATCGAAACAATCGTTGGTGATAAAAACATCGGCGCCGAGAGAAAATCCCGATGTTAATTCTGTTACTGCAATTTGGAAACACGCACTCTTTCAAGAACGGGAAGCGTATGATATGATAGGTATCAATTTTGTGAATCATGCAAATCTTCAACGAATACTAATGCCTTATGATTGGGACGCGGGTTTTCCTTTAAGAAAAGATTATAAAAATCCTGAATTCTATAACGGAATGAAAGTTCCAACTTGATCTATAAAATAAAAATTAATGGCTGTTAAAACCGAGCAAATGATATTAAACATGGGTCCGCAACATCCGTCAACTCACGGTGTTTTGCGGTTGGAGATTGACCTCGAAGGTGAATTAATCCTCGATGTAAAACCACATCTCGGTTACTTGCATCGTTGCTTCGAAAAACATTGCGAGGCGATGACATATCCGCAAATTATTCCATACGTTGATCGAATGGATTATCTCGCTTCGATGTACAACGAATTCGGTTACGCAGTTGCAGTTGAAAAACTTCTCGGCATTCAAGTTCCTGAGAGAGTTGAATATATTCGAGTTATCATCGGCGAATTGCAACGAATTGCATCTCATTTGATTGCAGTCGGAACTTACGGTCTTGATATCGGAACATTCTCCCCTTTCCTTTACTGCTTTAGAGATCGTGAAAAAATTCTTACAATTTTCGAAACTACTTGCGGTGCGAGACTTCTTTACAATTACATTTGGGTCGGCGGATTGTCGCATGATATTCATCCCGATTTTGTACGCAAAACAAAAGACTTTGTAAAAGAATTCAGACCAACATTAAAAGAATTAGACCAACTTCTTACACGCAACAAAATTTTTATTGAACGAACTGCGAACATCGGAATACTTCCGGTTGAAACTGCAATCAACTTCGGTATCACCGGACCCAACTTACGTGCGAGCGGTATGAAATGGGATTTGCGAAAGGATGATCCATATTCAGTTTATCATAAATTCGATTTCGATATTCCGGTCGGCAAAGGAACTTACGGAACTGTCGGCGATTCGTGGGATCGATATTATTTGCGAATTCTTGAAATGGAAGAAAGTTTGAAAATTATTGAACAAGCAATCGATCAAATTCCTGAAGGCGATGTTCAATCTGCAATTCCGAAAAGAATAAAACCGCCGGTCGGACAAGTATATGCGCGCGTTGAAAATCCTCGCGGTGAATTGGGTTACTTCATTGTAAGTAACGGACAACTGCAACCGCACAGAATGAAAGTTCGCGCACCTTCTTTCATTCATCTTGGAATAATGGGAGAATTGTGCAGAGGTCATTTGATTGCAGACGTTATTGCAATTCTCGGAAGCATCGATATTGTTTTAGGAGAAGTTGATAGATGATTTACAACTTCTTTTATGAACTAACGGGAAACACAATTTTGGCTTATGCCATTAATGCCGCGCTACCATTGGTTTTTCTTGTTCCGTTTGCATTGTTTAGTGTTTGGCTCGAAAGAAAAGTTTCGGCACATATACAGGATAGATTAGGTCCGATGAGAGTTGGCTATCATGGTTGGTTACAAACTATTGCGGACATCGTAAAACTTTTACAGAAAGAAGATATAGTTGCAGCTAACGCAGATAAAAAATTATTTAATGTTGCGCCGGTGCTTGTATTCGCCGGAAGTTATGCGGCTTTTGCGGCAATTCCATTCTCAAGCGCGTACATTGGTGCTAATGTTGATCTCGGACTTTTATACATCGTAGCAGTTACGGGACTTGTAGTCGCCGGAATATTAATGGCGGGCTGGGGATCGAATAATAAATATTCATTGCTTGGCGCAATGCGGTCTGCCGCGCAGATTGTCAGTTACGAAATTCCGACTGTACTCGTGATTCTCACAATCGTAATGCTCTTCGGTTCGTTAAATCTCTATTATTTGAGCGAAGAACAATCTTCCAATATTTTCAATTGGATAATCTTCGGCGGATTTGAAGAAGGCTGGAAAAAATTCGCATACATTCCTTTCATGTTTGTAGGGTTCATCATAATTTATATCAGCACACTTGCGGAAGTGAACCGCACACCGTTTGATATACCCGAAGCAGAATCAGAACTCGTCGCCGGTTATCACGTTGAATATTCTGGAATGAAGTTCGCAATGTTTTTCTTAGCCGAATATGCAAACATGTTTGCGGTTTCTGTTATTGTATCATCAATTTTTCTTGGCGGGTATCAATCCCCTTTTGGTTATTTAGGAAATACACTCGGCGCAGAATGGCTGATTCCAATTGAACAGTTTATTTGGTTTTCTTTAAAAGGAATCTTCTTTGTCTTTGTTCAAATGTGGTTGAGATGGACACTTCCCCGCTTGCGAGTTGATCAACTTATGCTTGTCTGCTGGAAATATTTGATTCCCATCGCATTCGTTAATTTGTTAATTGTCGGGTTGATTGCGGTGCTTTGATGAAACAGTACTTTAAAAATATTTATGACGCACTCTTCACAACTTTTGTAGGGATGAATGTTACTTTCAGACATTTCTTTACAAGAGCCGTAACAATTCAATATCCCGATGTAAAACTTCCGCTGCCGGAAAGAGTTCGCAACAGATTATATGTTAATATGGATGACTGCATCGGTTGCGACCAATGTGCGCGCGCCTGCCCCGTTAATTGCATTACCATCGAAACAGTAAAATCTTTACCGACAGAAGACCTCGGCAAAACTTCAAACGGAAAAAAGAAAGCACTCTGGGTTACACAATTCGATATTGATTTTGCAAAATGCTGTTTTTGTCAGCTTTGTGTTTTCCCCTGCCCGACGGAATGTATTTATATGACTGACGCTTATGAATTTTCGGAGTTCGATAGAAAAGATTTAATTTATAGTTTCGTTACTTTGAACGAAAAAGAAATTCAAGAGAAGAAGGAAAACTTCGCAAAAGCAGAAGCAGAGAAAGCCGCGTTAAAAGTGGCTGCTGATGCCGCAAAAGCCGCGGCAAAAGCTGAAGTAAAACCTAATCCCGTAGAAGAAAATAAAGGAGAGAATAAATGAGTTGGTATGAATTACTCTTCTATTTCTTTGGATTGATAACAGTTGTTTCCGCCTTCTTTGTTGTTTCATCAAAGAATATAGTTTATGCCGCATACAATTTATTACTTACATTTTTTGGCGTCGCTGGAATTTATGTTCTGCTCGGTGCTGATTTTATTGCAGTTGTGCAACTCATTGTTTATGTCGGTGGAATTCTAATCTTAATTTTATTTGGTGTTATGTTGACAAATAAAATTACAGACGTTCCGATAAAAACGACCGCAGTTCAAGTTCTTCCCGCTTCTATTTCTGTCGGATTATTAGCCGGAATTCTTGTTTCATCAATAAGCAAAACGAGATGGGTTGTAGCTGACAATCCGATTCCTCAAACTACACTTGAGTCGCTCGGCATTTTATTGATGAATGAATATGTTTTGATTTTTGAACTGCTCGGAATTTTACTTTTGATCGCATTAATCGGTGCCGCAAGCATCGCAAGGAAATAAAATACAATGAGTATCGGTTTAAATCATTTTCTTTTTATCAGCTCGCTATTATTTGCATTCGGGCTTTATGCAGTTTTGACAAGAAAAAATGCAGTAATGGTTTTGATGGGAATTGAATTAATTCTCAACGCCGCAAATATTAATTTTGTTGCATTCGCAAGATTCGGAAATTACGGATTCGGCGGACAAATGGCGGCGCTGTTTGTTATTGTGCTTGCTGCCGCAGAAGCCGCAATTGCTCTCGCTATCGTTCTGAATATTTACAAAACTTTTTCTCACGTAAACGTCGATGAAATCGATAATCTTAAAGAATAAAAATGAACACATTCGATTTTAGCACTTATGCACTGATAATACTTTTTGCGCCGTTAGTCGGATTTTTCTTCACGGTGATTCTCGGCAAGAAGTTCTCGAAAATGTATTTGTTTGAAGTTGCGATAATTACCGTTGTGCTTCTAACAAGCATCTTCATCGCATACATGAAACTCGGTCATTATCGCATCGATAAATTTATTTATGAATTTGAATGGATAAATCTCGGCATAGTTCCCGGCTTCGGAGAAATAAATATGAAACTCGGAATAATCATCGACAATATTTCGGTGATTATGATGTTCGTTGTTGCCTTGGTTAGCGCGCTTGTGCACTACTTCTCCATCGAATATATGAAGGGAGATGTTCGATACAATCGTTACTTTGCTTATCTCGGCATCTTCACCTTTTCGATGATGGGAATTGTCCTCACACATAACTTATTAATGATGTACATTTTTTGGGAATTAGTCGGGCTCTCTTCCTATCTTTTAATCGGGCATTGGTATGAAAAGAAATCCGCCTCCGATGCGGCGAAGAAGGCATTCATCGTCAACCGGATTGGCGATATCGGAATGTTGCTCGGCATATTAATAATTTATAATCACTACCACACTTTTGTTCTCGATGAAATTTTTGCGGCGATAGCTTCGGGCAAACTACCGTTTGATTCCGCCTGGGGATTAACCGTAACCGGATTACTTCTCTTTTGCGGCGCAGTTGGAAAGTCCGCACAATTTCCTTTACACGTCTGGCTTCCCGATGCAATGGAAGGTCCGACTCCCGTAAGCGCATTAATACACGCCGCAACGATGGTTGCCGCAGGCGTTTATCTTGTTGTAAGAATTTTCCCGATGCTCACCGGCGATGCGCTTTTTGTAATTGCATGTATCGGCGCGTTATCGGCATTCATTCCTGCAACAATCGCTCTCACACAAACAGATATTAAAAAAGTTTTGGCGTACTCAACAATCAGTCAACTCGGTTATATGATTTTGGCACTCGGTGTTGGGGCTTATTCACTCGCCTTCTTTCATCTCGTTACACATGCATTCTTTAAAGCCGGATTGTTTTTGGGAAGCGGTTCGGTAATTCATTCAATGCATCATGAACAAGAAATAACGAAGATGGGCGGCTTGAGAAAAAAAATGCCGATTACTTATGCAACATTTTTAATTTTTTCTTTAGCAATCAGCGGCATTCCGCTTACATCAGGATTTTTAAGTAAGGATGGAATTCTCGCTGCTACTTTTGCATTCGGATTAATGGAACATAATTGGATATTTGCAATAGTCGGATTCACAGTTGCGTTGATGACCGCATTCTATATGTTCCGTCTGCTGATTCTAACTTTCCATGGCGAGCCGCGCGACCATCACAAATTTGAGCACGCACACGAATCACCGAAGCTGATGACATTCCCGTTGATTCTGCTTGCGGTACTCTCATTCTTTATTTTTTATACAACGAATCCGTTAAATGCTGAATCGGGTTGGGTGCTTTCAGAATGGATTGAAAGACCTGAATCGGTTGTGCCGGAAGATGCACGCTATTTCTTTTTGATTGACGGAATGGATTATGGAACTCCGGAAGAAACATTAAATCCTCTTTCCTACGAAGCACTTCACGATGCAATGCATGCGGCTCATTTTCCTGCAATGATTCTTTCTTTAATTCTTGCCTTAACAGGAATTTTGGTTGCGTACATCATTTACGAAAAGAAAAAACTTGATACAGATGCATTCGTAAAAAAGATTTCACCTCTTTATAAATTCTCTTTGAACAAATGGTATTTCGATGAGTTCTATGATAAAGCATTCGTTCAAGTAACAATTCTGAAAAGCAAACTACTCGCCTGGTTCGATGCGAAAGTGATTGACGGCATCGTCAATGGTAGCGCATCGATTACACGTCTCATCTCCCGCTTCAGCGGCGGTTTTGATAATGTTGTAGTCGATGGTGCAGTGAATCTTTCAGCCACGCTCAGCGGTTTGCTCGGAATTATCTTACGAAAATTTCAAACTGGAAAAGTTCAAACCTATCTTGTGATGGTTGTCTTTTCTCTTGTAATTCTAATTTTAATTTTTTCTGGATTTTGAAAATTGATGGGAAGTTAACATGCAAAATTTTCCGATTTTATCTCTACTAACTTTTTTACCGTTGTTAGGAATGGTCTTTATTCTCGCGCTTCCGAAAGGATATGAGAAACAAATTAAGATTATTACTATCGCAGTAACATTTTTACAACTCGTACTCGCCGGAGTGATGTGGTCATTCTACAATTACTCACTCGGAGGAGTTTATGACCAAGCCTCATTTCAGTTTGTGGAAAGATTGAAGTGGATTGAGATTTCAGGAATCTCCTGGCTTGGCACAATTAAAATTGATTACTTCCTTGGTGTCGATGGTATCAGCGCGCCAATGGTTGTACTGACTGCGTTGATTTCTTTCATCGCCGCAATTTCTTCATGGAAGATTGACCATTCCGTAAAAGGTTATTTCGCATTGTATCTATTACTCGTTACAGGAATGATGGGCGTTTTCGTCGCACTCGATTTCTTCCTCTTCTATATCTTTTGGGAATTAATGCTTCTGCCGATGTATTTCCTAATAGGGCTTTGGGGCGGACCGCGAAAAGAATATGCGGCTATCAAGTTTTTTATTTACACTTTATTCGGAAGCGTTTTCATTTTGCTCGCGATGATCGGGCTTTATCTCAGCGTGCAGGAAACTTTACCTGACGGTTCGAAGATTTTCACCTTCAATATGCTTTCAATGATGAACGCAGATAATTACACTGCGGATGGAATTCTTTCCCCGATGAATCCGAACAATTTGCGACTGCTCGCGTTTCTCGGATTGTTCGTTGGCTTTGCAATTAAAATACCGATGTTCCCTTTCCACACGTGGCTTCCCGATGCACACGTTGAAGCGCCTACACCAATCAGCGTTATTCTTGCCGGCGTTCTTTTAAAGATGGGAACGTATGGAATTCTCCGCATCAACTATCCTATGTTTCCTGAAATAACGAATGATCTTCTTTGGTGGATTGCGCTCTTCGGAATGATAAACATAATTTACGGTGCACTCTGCGCAATGGCTCAAACTGATTTTAAAAAGCTGATTGCATATTCCTCTGTTTCGCACATGGGATTCGTAATGCTCGGAATGGCGGCAGTCAATACACTTGGAGTTTCCGGTGCGATCTTCCAAATGTTTAACCATGGCACAATTACCGCAATGCTCTTCCTGATTGTTGGAGTAATTTATGACAGAACTCATCAACGAGGTTTGAATGATTTCGGCGGACTTGCAAATCAAATGCCCGTGTACACAGGATTCACAACGGTTGCATTCTTTGCGGCAATCGGACTTCCGGGTTTGAGCGGTTTCATTTCAGAAAGTTTTGTATTCCTCGGTGCTTTCGGCGCGACGGAAATTAGATGGCTTACCGCAGTATCAACACTTGGAATTCTTTTGGGTGCAGGTTACATGCTTTGGACTATGCAAAGAGTTTATCTCGGACAACTTAATGCAAAATGGAATTCGCTTACCGACCTTGATGCGCGCGAATATATTATGTTTGTACCGTTGACAATTATCATTATTCTTCTCGGTGTTTATCCATCTTTGATGCTCGATTTCATGAATGCAAGCGTGAACACTTTGGTTGACTTGTTAATGAAATCCGAAACATTTTTATCCTCCGGAATCTAAGATGAGCGTAAATTATTTCTTCGAAAGTCTTCATTTATTAAAGCCGGAAATCGCGGTTTCAATTTCTCTCGCGGTTGTTTTAATATTTGATTTGATCTTTCCATCGAAGAAGAAAATCCTCCCCGCTCTCGCAGTGTTGGGGTTAGTCGCAACTACATATTTTATTATTGAAGGATACACACTTCATACAGCATTCAGAACTACTTCGGGGAGAAGTTTTGTCGCCGCAGATAGCTTCGCTTCATTTTTCAAATTAATTGTAACTCTCGCAACATTGTTCATCATTGCATTCTCTGTTCTCTCCAAAGAATTAAAGAGTTGCGAAGATAGACTTGGCGAATATTACACGCTGATTTTCGGAATGGTGTTGGGAATGTTCTTCATGATCAATTCGAATGATCTACTTTTAATTTATCTTTCCGTAGAATTAGTTTCGCTCAGTTCCTACGTGCTTGCAGGGTTTATGAAAACATCGCGACAAAGCACCGAAGCATCCTTAAAATATATTATTTACGGCGGTGTCGCATCGGGAATAATGCTATTCGGAATTTCGCTTCTCTACGGATTAACGGGAAGCACAAACATTATTGAGATAAATCAAATTTTACACATCGGAAGTTCAAGTTACATTCTTACACTTCTCTCAATAATTTTTATTATTACGGGAATCGGTTACAAAATATCGGGAGTTCCTTTTCACTTTTGGACGCCGGATGTTTATCAAGGCGCACCGACTACAATTACCGCATATCTTTCTGTCGCAAGTAAAGCGGCTGGATTCGCTCTGCTGTTAAGATTTATTTTTACCGGTTTCACTATCGCCGGTGAAACAAACATTCATTGGTTAATCCTACCCGTGTTTGAATGGAAAGAAGCTCTAATAATCTTTTCTATACTCACGATGACGGTCGGAAATTTTGCCGCACTCTGGCAGGATGATTTGAAAAGAATGCTTGCCTATTCTTCAATAGCGCATGCAGGTTACATGCTTGCCGCAGTTGCCGCGCTTTCAGATCAGGGAATGTTCGCGGTGATGATATATTTTGCCGCATATCTGTTTATGAATCTCGGTGCTTTCTTTGTCGTAATTTTAATCAGCAACAAAATCGGAAGCGAAGATATTGATGACTACGACGGACTCGGGAAAGTTTATCCATTGTACGGCGTAATCTTCGGATTGTTTTTAATTTCGCTCACCGGTCTTCCGCCGACAGTCGGTTTCATCGGAAAACTATATATGTTCATTGCGCTTGTTGATTCAAGTTTATACATGCTTGCATTCATCGCCGTATTGAATAGTGTGGTTTCGTTGTACTATTACGTTCGAGTATTGAAACATATGTTCTTCAATCAACCGAGAGTAGAGTTCATTCGTTCCGGCAATGAATTTTCGGAAAAATTAATTTTATTCCTACTTGCAATACCGGTTTTAATTTTTGGAATTTATTTCACACCGCTAATCGATTTAGTCAACAATTCCTTAAAACTTCTACAATTTTAGATAGATTGAAATTGTTCTCTCTCCTGATTAACTTGCAACCAAGTTAAAATAATTTCTAACTCATAATAAAGGAGAGTGGGAACAAATGAAAATTAACCATCTTCAAGTACTTAAAAATGAAGAAGCTATTTTTTTAAGATACTTCAAATCGCGATTCCCGTTATTTCATAACTCGAATCTTTTCTTGCGAGATTTCCAATTTGCAGTGCATGCATTTTTTACATTAAGGGGAGAAAATTTGAGTTACTCGGATGCAGAATCGATAACGAAAAATTTTGCTTCAACACTCGAACGGAGAGAAATTCTCGTTCCACTTACCGCAAAGAGCTGGCGATTGAATTACCCCGAATTCACAGCTCAAAATCTTAAACAAGTCTCATAATATTAAGAGGTATTTATGTCTCAAGTTCAAACTGAATCTGAAATAAAAATAACCGAAAAGGCTATTCAACAGGTTCTAAAAATTAAAAGTGAAAACAATATTCCCCAAACACACGGTTTGCGAGTCGGTGTTAAAGGAGGCGGATGTTCAGGTCTTTCCTATTCACTCGGATTCGATGCAAATTCTAAGGAAGGTGATACTGTTATTGATTATGATTCATTTCGTCTTTTTGTTGACGGGAAAAGTCTTTTTTATTTGTCGGGAACTGAACTCGATTTCTCCGACGGGCTAAACGGAAAGGGATTCGTTTTTAATAATCCGAACGCCGCTAAAACTTGCGGCTGCGGAAATTCTTTTGGCGTTTAATCAATCAACAATAATGAAAGGAAAATATCATGGCTAAATTTGAATTGCCTGCTTTGAATTACGACTACAATGCATTGGAACCATTTATCGATGCACAAACAATGGAGATACATCATTCAAAACATCATAACGCGTATGTTACTAATCTGAACAAAGCGATTGAAGGAACGGAGCATGAAGGTAAATCTCTCGATGAACTTTTTGCGAATGTTTCTAAATTACCTGCCGCAATAAGAAATAACGGCGGTGGACATTGGAACCACTCCCTCTTTTGGAAGTTGATGAAAAAAGATGGAGGCAATCCTAACGGTAGACTAAATGACGCAATTAATTCTGCCTTCGGGAGTTACGAGGAATTCAAAAAACAATTTTCTAATGCGGCGATGACTCGCTTTGGCTCAGGATGGGCTTGGCTTGTTGCGGCGAATGGAAAAGTTGTAATTGCATCAACTCCAAACCAGGACAACCCTTTGATGGATGTGGCAGAGATTAAAGGCGCGCCCATCATCGGTCTTGACGTTTGGGAACACGCTTATTATTTGAAATATCAAAACAGAAGAAACGAGTATATTGAAAATTGGTTCAATGTAATAAATTGGGAGTATGCCGCTCAACTTTTTGATGCTGTAAAATAAATTCCTACTTAAAACAAAGAAGGGATGCTTAATGCATCACTTTTGTTTCAATTCTCATAAACATTTCTACGAAAATCTATTTTGCGAAATTTAATAGTACATACTCCTGCACGGAATTAAACTCGCTTAAATTTCTTGGCAATTTCAGCACGATTTTTTGCACGAGCAAGTGAGCCTTCCGCACGCATCGAATCGATATTTATTTCTTTGTAGGCGAGTCTTTCTTTCGCACGGTTAATTGCGGCTTCAGCTCTTTCAATATCAATTTCTTCTGCACGTTCAACGGATTCGGCAAGAACGAGAACTTTGTTCTTTAATACTTCTACAGTTCCTCCGGATGTAGCAAAAACTTGCATTTTTTCTGCGGCATCAACTACCTGAATTCTGCCAACTTCAAACGTGCTAAGCAGTGGCGCATGATTGAATAAAACCTGAAACTCCCCTTCAGTTCCGGGGAGAGTTATCATTTTAATTTTGTCATTGTACACTCTTCTTTCGGGAGTTACAATTTCAACATCAAATTCTTTCATAAGAATTAACTCATCATCTTTTTAGCTCGTTCGTGAGCTTCTTCAATTTGTCCGACATACATAAAAGCCGGTTCCGGCCAATCGTCGCAATCTCCGCCAAGAATTGCCTCAGCGCCTTTCAATGTTTCCTCGATTGTAACATATTTTCCTTTATGACCTGTAAATGCTTCGGCAACGTGGAAAGGTTGCGAGAAATATCTTTGCAGTCTTCTTGCTCTCTTAACAGTTGTTTTATCTTCATCTGAAAGTTCATCCATTCCAAGTATAGAAATAATATCTTGTAAATCTTTGTAACCTTGAAGAACTTCTTTTGCTTTTCGAGCGGTTAAATAGTGCCTTTCGCCTATGATACCCGGTTCAAGAATTCTTGAAGTTGAATCGAGCGGATCGACTGCGGGATAAATTCCGAGTTCAGCGATTTGTCTGCTCAATACCGTTGTTGCATCCAGATGTGAGAATGCCGTTGCCGGTGCAGGGTCAGTTAAGTCATCCGCCGGTACATAAATTGCTTGTACAGAAGTGATAGAACCTTTATCGGTAGAAGTAATTCTTTCCTGAAGAGCACCCATCTCCGTAGCAAGTGTCGGTTGATAACCAACTGCAGAAGGCATTCTGCCCAAAAGCGCACTCACTTCAGAACCTGCTTGAGTGAAACGGAAAATGTTATCAATAAAGAGAAGAACATCTTTTCCCTCTTCATCGCGGAAGTATTCTGCTATAGTTAAACCGGTTAAACCAACTCTTAAACGAGCGCCGGGGGGTTCGTTCATCTGTCCAAACACGAGCGCAGTTTTAGCAAGAACTCCGGATTCTTTCATTTCTAACCAGAGGTCATTTCCTTCACGGGTTCTTTCGCCCACACCTGAAAATACTGAGTAACCACCATGATGTTGAGCAATGTTGTTAATAAGTTCTTGAATGATAACGGTTTTACCAACTCCAGCACCGCCAAATAATCCGGTCTTCCCTCCTTTAGTGTAAGGTTCGAGCAAGTCGATAACTTTAATTCCTGTTTCAAACATTTCGGATGAAGTGGAGAGAGTATCAAATTTAGGTGCGGGTCTATGTAGAGGATATTTTTTTTCGGTTTTGATTTCTCCAAGCCCGTCAATTCCCTCTCCGGTAACATTTATCAAACGACCGAGAGTTTGCGGACCGACCGGAATACTAATTGGCTCTTTGGTATCAATGGCATCCATTCCACGCATTAGTCCGTCGGTGCTATCCATTGCAACGGTGCGTACTCTATCTTCGCCGAGATGCTGCTGAACTTCGCAGATTAACTCTTCTTTTTCTCCTTCGGCATTTACGCGCGGGACTTTAATTGCGTTATAAATTTTTGGTAAGTGACTGCTATCGAACTGAATGTCGATAACGGGACCAATTATTTGTACGATTTTACCAGTATAGTTTTCCATTTATCCTCAAAATTTTGAAGTGCAAATTTAATTAAATCACTTTGCAAAGCCAAGAAATGTTATGAAAGAATTTTTTATTGCCGGGATTATCTGTTCATAAAAACGTTTGCGGTTATTTCCTGGAATAATCGGGCGTTTTTGGATGAAGAAAATAAGTCATGCTTTTGCGCTCTATCTTCAATCGAATAGACATTATGCTCAAACTCTCCGGCGCGTTTGGTGGAGATAAAAAATTCATCGTTAAAAATTATTCCAAAATAATCTTTATTGTCGGTACGGTTCTCCCCTAATCCGTTATAAATGTAAATCTTTCTTTCGTTAGGAAATGAGTTTAACAAAGAATTGCCAAAAGGCGATGGAAATTTTAGTTTCATAATGTCGCAAAGTGTGGGTATGATATCATTATTGCTTGTATTCAATTCGGCATTTGCAAACAATTGATTTTTATCCGTCTCGTTAAGAAAGTTCTTTGGGAAAATACACCACGCTGGTACCGCGCAATTCCAGATACTAAATTTTCCGTAATGCCCGAATTGATCACCGAACAATCCCAATTGTTCCGAATGATCTGATGTAAAAAAGATGATTGTTTTATCCAATATTTTTTTTTGCTTGAGAAGCGAAAAAACCGCCGAGAGATTTCCATCAAATGTATTTAGCGAGTTTGCATAACTTTTACTTATTTCATTCGGAAGATTTCGTTCTTCTTTTGACCTGGAATAGTAAGGATAATGTGTGTTGCTAAAATGAAGAAAACTGAAAAAACTTTCATCAGAGTTTAACGCACCAATAAATTTTTCGAGGCAACCCGCAATCAGTGAATCATCTGCGCCCATGTCGCAAACTTTTTCTGCATCAAGCATTTCGCGGAAGATGAAGCAATCTAAATTTTTAGAAGAGAAAAAATCTTTGAACTTCGGATAATCATCATAAGACCATGACGAGATTATAGCAGTTTTCATATTTGAAAAATTTTCTTTAATTAAATCGTAAATCATCGGAGTGGAAAGTAATTTTTCTCTCCCCTCGATTGGATTTAATCCCGCAACTGCAAATGGAACGGAGACAGCAGTAATCGTTGCATTGGAAAACATCTTCTTGAAAATGACTGCATTGTTTTCTTCAAGAATGGTTGAAGTCTTTGGCATGAATTGTTGATCATAACCATATTCGGTGAGGAGAAATGGATTGATGCTCTCAGACATGATGTAAATTATGTTGTAGTCAAACTTTCTTTTTTGTGCAACGAGGTTTGGTTGATAAGTTCTATAACCAAGTTTCGTCAAGGAACCTTCTGCTTGTGATGCTTTGTAACCGTGTATTACCGAGAAAACTGCATTCGAAAATGGGAGTATTCTATTATCCGCAAGTCTTGTATTATTTTTCAAAACGAGTGCGAACAGAATAACCAAAACTAAAATGACAATTCGTATTTTGTTGTTCGGAAATTGGATGCGCTTTCTGAATTTAATGACAGTGTAACTTGTTGCCGCGATGGTCAAAAGAATTAGCGAAACATTTAAGACTGAAAGACTATCTACAAAAAGTGTGTAAGAATTTTGCGGTGTTAAAAACATAAATGCAAATGTATTAATCCCCGGGAGTGTATTGAAAAATGTATAAAATCCATACGAACCCGCAATGATGAAAACATAGAAAATAATAAAAGGGATGAGTAGTATATTTTTTATGCGGAGTGTTAGTAGGAATGAAAGCAAAGCAAATTCGAATAACGCGGAGAGTATGTAAAAGAAAGTATCCTTTCCGCTCATTTCTGTAGTTAGATAATTGTACCGAATTACAAAATCAAACAAAAAGATAAACAGAACCGCGATAGCAGTTGTAACGAATATTTTATTTGCTTGAAATATTTCGAGTAGTTGAATGATTTTTTTTTGCACAGCACTTTCTAATTTCATTAATCATTACAAGTGAATTACAGTTACGAAAGTTTAACATTACGTTTTTGTAATTAGTGATGAATAATGGTGTCTCAAATTTGTTTTTTAGCGATTCAAAATTAATAAAAACTCAATAAAGGAATTTTATTTTTTTTCACCGCAAAGACGTAGAGGTGCAAAGGGTTATTCATTTTTAATTTGTAATTTTTAATTCTTCAAACAAATGCCACAACGGCACTAAGGCACAAAGGAATTTATAATTGATTATTCTCCATTGTCATTTCTCTTTCTCTTTCTCTTTCTCATTATCTTTATCTTTATCTGCCATCTCAATTAACCATTCTATTTTTTCACCACAGAGAACCCGGAGGTACACAGAGAAATTTATTATTTACGATTGTCCACTCTCAATT
>CAYMUL010000027.1:0-43727 GCA_964393605.1 uncultured Ignavibacteriaceae bacterium
TATTTAAATTTTCTTTATAAGAAAAATTATTCTCTGCCTTTTTAGAGTGAACTCACAAATTAAAAATGAATATCCTATTGCGTCTTCGCGCCTTTGCGGTCAAAAAAATTCGCTTTGCGTTTCTTCGCGAACTTGGCGGTTAAAAAAAATTGCTTTGCGTTTCTTCGCGAACTTGGCGGTTAAAAAAAAATTGGATATCGTTTCTTCGTGTCTTTGTGCCTTCGTGGCATTCATGTAATTCAATACTAAGATTTAATAGCACACAGATGACACTGATGACACTGATGCGACAGATCATCACAGATAAAAATGAATGCTTAAAAAAAAGCCCCGTTGAAAAACCGGGGCTTGAATTAATTTATCGAAAAAAAATCTTTACTTCATCAAAATAAATTTCTTCGTTGATGTAAATGTACCTGCTGTAAGTTTGTAAAAATAAACTCCACTCGGCAGATTTGAAGCATCAAAATTCAAAGAATATTTTCCTGCATTCATTTCTTGATTGATAAGCGTTTTTACTTCTTCACCAATCTGATTGAAAAGAACCAATTTTACGATTGCCGTTTGCGCAGTCGAGAAATTAATTGTCGTACTTGGATTAAATGGATTTGGATAATTCTGCTCCAAAGAAAATTCCATCGGAGATCCAATTTCAATTTCGATGATTGAACTATAAGAATACGATCCGTCAAGATCATTCATGCGGAGTTTGTAACTATATTTTCCTTCAGCTACAGAGTTATCAACAAAACTATAATTACGAATTTCAGTTGATGCGCCAGCCGCTTGCACCGAACCAATCGTTAACCAATTATCATCACTACTTTTTCTTTCAACAATAAAGGAATGAGTATTCAGTTCGGTTGCAGTTCTCCACGAAAGCATAACTGAATTTCCATCTACGCCTGCAGTGAATAGAGACAACTCAACCGGAATTGGCGTAGCGGCTTCATCGGCTCCGCGATATGGATGTGTTGCGCTTCGAACGTCGCCATCGATATCGTGTGTAATTCCAACGATCGGCATTCCAACCAAATCAACATCGCCGACCGACGATCCTGCCAAATGAAGATCTGTACCGGAAACAAAATTTGTAGCTTTGAAAATTGTATGTTGTTCATGCGGTGCGGCTGAATCTTTGTATTGTGCTAATGAATTATAGAGAACTCCATTCCAAGCGGAGTGAAAAGAATCTACGCCGTTATTTGTGTAATAAACATTGTAATCGATATCTAAATTACCGACAAGATTTGTTGTGCCCGCGAAGAAACCGGTGTGAAAAGTTCCCGTTGTTCCGCCGGAACGAGTATTCAACACGAGATTATTTTTCATATTGAAAGTTCCGGTTGCGCTTGTAGAACCTTTTACAATTCCTGCCGATATAACAACTCCCGCCGTTCCGCCGGTATGGTTACCGCCGAGTCTAATTGTATTGTTATGAATGTTGGTTGTGTATTCGTTTGCACCCGTAACCTGAATAGCATAAATAGAAGTCTTCGTTCCGTTATCGAGCATCAAACTGATAAAATTATTTACGATGTTCAAAACGCTTCCAACTCCCATACTACCGGAAATACCGCGCACAGTAGTACTGGTGCCTTGGAGATCATACATTTTATTCGAGATGATGTCGAGGTTTATCACTGCGCCGAAAATAACTCCGGTGGGCGTTGTACTATAACCGGCGGTTTGCCACATCTCATTTTTTTCAATCACCGTGTTGTTTGAACTTGAAAGAACCCAAACAGCCGCATAAGCCCAATCATAAATTTTATTGAAGTAAATATAATTTGAGAGATTCGGATTTGCCGCAGTGCCTGCGAGACCGATACCTGATCTACCACCGACAATTTCGTTAAAGGTAATGTAATTGAAAGAATTTCCTGAAGGATTTGAAACGGAAGTTCCAATTTCAATTGCACGCGGTCCGGCAGTTGCCTGAGTGCTGTTAATTATTTTGCACCATTTGACAGTGTTATAAGTTGCACCGTCAAGAAATCTTAATGTGAATGAACTTGAAGTTGTCGCCAAATTTTGAATTGTGAGATTCATAGAATTTCCAATTCCGCCCGCACTACCATCGAGAATAATATAATCGGCATTTGAGAAGAGAATGATAGGTTGTCCGGCGGCAGTACCTCCAACAGTAACGGATGTTACTCCGGCTTTCGGTCTAATTGTAACTGTGCGCGAGTTTGAAGCACTGTCTCTTAGCGATAATGTTATAGGAAATGTTTCCGCTGCTCCAGTATAAATCGAAGTAATTTCGATTACATAACTTTCGTCGAGCGGGTTTGGCACAGCGTTATACGCGGTTTGCAATGAAGTGTGTGAACTTACTAAAGTTCCTCCGCCGGTTCGCAATTCAACGGAGTTATCCTGCGCATTTGCAAAAAAGCCAAATGAGAAGAGTGAGAGGAAAACGTAAATCGTTTTTTTCATAATGATCCTGTTTTTGTTATTAAAGTTGTGCAAAGATAAAAATTATTGCTTTTTCATCCACTGAAAATTTTTTCCGGACAAAAAATCTTTAAAGTGGAGTTTTATTCTTATGATAAAGGAGAGTAAGAAAATTTCTTTTATTAAATTGCTATCCAATTCAGTGAAATTTGGTTATGTAATTTTTAATTGGTTGTTTAGATGAAGTTATCACAATACCTCAATGTGCAGAGAATAATTCCCGAAATGAAAGCCGCCACAAAAGAAGACGCGATAAATGAGATAGTTGATTTATTCAAAGAAGATGCGAGCGTTAACGATATTGATAAAATGCGAGCAGCAATTTTTGAGAGAGAAAAAATTATGTCCACAGGTGTCGGAAAAAATTTTGCGATTCCTCACGGGAAAACAAATGCAGTTACTGATGTTGTTTGCGCTTACGGCCGTTCAATAAATCCTATTGATTATGACGCGCTCGATAAAGCCCCCGTACATCATTTCTTTTTAATTGTCGGAAGAGATGATATGGTTAGCTTGCATATAAAACTGTTGAGCAGAATAACAAGATTAATGGCTCAAGATAAAGTGAGAAATGAATTGATTGCCGCGAACTCCGCCGAAGAGATTTATAACATCTTTACTGAAGGTGAAGGGCAGGGTATAGAAATTTAATGGCAGAAATAATAAAATCAGTTACCGGCGCAAAAGATATTCTTCCCGAAGAGTTTGTAAAATGGAATTTTGTAACTTCTGCCGTGAGGAAAATATTTTCATCCTATAATTATTCTGAGATAAGCACTCCGATTTTTGAAGAAACAAACTTGTTTGCGCGTAGCATCGGCGAGGAAACGGATATTGTCAGTAAGGAGATGTACACTTTCCTCGATAAAGGAAATACATCATTAACGCTCCGACCGGAGATGACCGCTTCAGTTGTGCGTGCGTTCATCGAACATTCACTCGAGGCAAAGCAACCGGTGCAAAAATTGTTTTATGTTGCTTCGATGTTCAGGCAGGAAAGACCGCAAGCCGGCAGACTCCGCCAGTTTCATCAATTCGGCGCCGAAGCTCTTGGAAGCCGCTCCCCTTTACTCGATGCGGAGATGATTTTGTGCGCATACAAAATTTTTTCTTTACTTGGATTGAAAGATTTAAAAGTTGTTGTCAATAGTCTCGGCAAAAAAGAAGAAAGAGAAAATTTCAAATCTGCACTCAACGAATTTCTTCAACCCAAATTGAAAAATTTAACCGAGGAGAGCAGAAAAAGATTTGAAACAAATATTTTGAGAATTCTCGATAGTAAAGCGGAAGTCGATCAACATGAATTAATCGGTGCGCCAAAGTTGTATGATTTCTTAACCGAAGAAAGCAAAGTCTTTTTTGAAGATGTCATTTCCGTTTTAAAATCACTTTCGATTCCTCATGAAATAAATTACGGATTGGTTCGCGGTTTAGATTATTACTGCGATACGACATTTGAAATCCTTAGCGGAAAAGTCGGCGCTCAAAGTGCGCTTTGCGGCGGCGGAAGATATGACGGATTGATTGAACAACTCGGCGGAAAACCTTCACATGGTGTTGGATTTGCAGCGGGAATTGAGAGACTTTTACTCGCGCTCGAAAACGAAAACGCACTTCCGCAATTTATAAACGAGCTTGATTATTACATTATTCTTCTCGATAAAACTCTCACACAAAAAGCATTCGAAATTGCAATTCAACTTCGAGAAAAAGGAAAGATTGTTGAACTCGATTATCTCAACCGCTCGGTAAAGGCACAGATGCGCGAAGCCAATAAATTCAATGCGAAGAAAGCGATCTTTATCGGCGGAGAGGAATTCAAACAAAATAAAATTTCCGTGAAGAATATGAAATCAAACGAGCAGAGCGAAATTTTTCTCGATGAATTTTTATCTCAAACAGACTAACGAATTTTTTTTAATCAACTAAAATAGAATATGTATCCAGAACTTTTTCAGATTGGTCCCTTCACAGTTTATAGTTACGGTTTAATGCTTGGCATCGCCTTCATCACCGCAAGTTATTTACTCACAAAAGAGTTTGAAAGATTAGGTCTTTCAAACAATGTTGCAAACGAAATTACGATTCTCGCTCTCATCTTCGGAATTATCGGAAGCAAACTCCTTCACTTGATTGAAAATTGGAACGAGTTTATAGAAGAACCATGGGACATGGCTTTCTCTCCCGGCGGATTAACTTTTTACGGCGGATTAATTCTCGCGGCACTTGCAGTTTATCTTTACGTTAAAAAGAAAGGGTTGCCGTTTATTTATTTTTTCGATGTTGTCGCGCCGATGCTCGCGCTATCTTATGGAATCGGTAGAATCGGCTGTCATCTTGCCGGCGATGGCGATTATGGAATTCCGACTGACCTTCCGTGGGGAACAAATTACGAAAACGGTGTTGTGCCTCCTTCTGCTATGTTCAGCGAATCGGATATCGCCGCATCATTTCCCGATGGTATTGTTCCGAACAATACACCGCTTCATCCAACTCCGGTATATGAATTTCTTTTTGCCGTTGCGTTGTTCTTTTTGCTTTGGTCATTAAGAAAAAAAATTCTTCCGCAAGGAAAACTATTTTCAATTTATTTATTCTTTACCGGACTCGGAAGATTTTTGGTTGAGTTTATCCGATTGAATCCGAAGTTGTTATTCGGATTATCCGAAGCACAACTTATTTCAATTTTGTTTATGCTTTGGGGCGCAATTTGGTTTTTCTATCTCACAAAAAATTCAGTTGTAAAAGAAATTATAATTCCGGCATCATTAAAAGCAGAAGCGAAAAAAGAACAGAAGCAATGAATGTAATAATCGGGCGAAAACCCGTGCTTGAAGCTTTGAATGCGGGAGAAGAAATTCAAAGTGTGCATATTCTTTTTAATCAACATGGAAATATTCTTGACGCGATTAGAATTGCCGCGAAGAAAAGAGGAATAAAATGTTCAATCGCTCCAATAGAAAAATTTAAGTTCCTCACTTCCGATCCTTCCGCACAAGGTGTAGTTGCGGTGAAAAGTGATTTTAATTTTTTTTCCGTTGAAGAAGTTTGCGATGAAGCAAAACAATCCCGGCTTCCTGTTCTGTTAATTTTAGATTCGATTCAAGACCCGCATAACATCGGTGCTATTTTAAGAACCGCCGAATGCGCAGGAATTAAGGGAGTATTAATTACGAAACACAATTCCGCACCGGTCAATGAAACAGTTAATAGAATTTCCACGGGTGCAGTGAACATTTTAAAAATCGCGCAGGTAAATAATCTTGTGAATGAATTGAAGTTGCTGAAGGAAAAAGGATTTTGGATTTGTGGCAGCACACTTGAAAATTCGGTTGATTACAAAATTGCAAAGTATCCTTTTCCGCTTGCGCTGATTTTAGGCAACGAAGAAAAAGGAATAAGAAAACTCACGGCAGATAATTGCGATTTGCTCGTAAAGATTCCGATGAAAGGGAAGTTGCAATCCTTAAATGTATCAGTAGCGGCAGGTATTTTACTTTTCGAAATTGGAGAGAATTTTTCGGCTACAATTAGAAAAGATTGAAGTTGCAGTACTACAAATTTCTTGTGTAGCATTTTTTTAAATGAAAAAAAATTCACACATTTTACCTACCAAAGCGTAAGCGTGGCAGTCACCATTCTCTCCCGATGGATCGGAATTCAATTATCAATTGTCAATTGTCCATTGTCCATTCAGAACTATTCATTTTTAATTTGTAATTTTTAATTTTTCAAAGGAATGCCACAACGGCATTAAGACACTACGCAGCACAAACACAATTATTTTTCCAATTTACCATTCTCCATTCTCAATTTTCCATTGCCCTTATGACCTCGTTATAAAATTGTGGGCGCACTTTCCCAATTTTAATATTGTTTCTTGTGGGGTGAACTCTATTAGTGAAAAGGATTGCAAAAACTTTTTTTTCGGGATCGACCCAAACGGAAGTGCCGGTGTAACCTGTGTGTCCGAAAGAAGTTGAAGAGAATAATTCTCCTGCAGAACTTTTCTCTGATTTGGTATCCCACCCGATTCCACGAGAACTGATTTTAGATTGTCTACTCGTGAATAACGCAACTGTTTCAGGTTTGATTAATTGTACTCCCTGATAATTTCCTTTTTGCAAAAGCATCTGTAAAAGCACGGCAATATCTGAGACGGTAGAGAACAAACCGGCATGCCCGGCAACTCCGTTCAGCATGTATGCTGTTTCGTCATGCACTTCACCAATAAGCAAGCGATTTCTAAAATAGTTGTCAACTTCGGTCGGGGCTATTTTTTCGCGAATCTCTTTTGCGGGATTGTAAAATGTATTTCTCATCCCGAGCGGTGAAAAAATATTTTCGTAGCAAAATTTGTCGAGCGATTTTTTGGAAACTTTTTCAATCACTTTGGCGAGCGTAATCATTCCGAGATCGGAATAAACCATTTTTGTTCCGGTTTCAAAATCCAATTTTGAATTATAAATATCTTGAAGAAGTTCGTTACCATTCTTTACAAGTTTATAGTATGGTTTAAAAGCCGGCAACCCGCTTTGATGAAGCAGCAAATCCTTCAATGTAATATTTTTCTTCCCGTTCTTTCCGAATGCGGGAATATATTTGACAACTTTATCTTCAAGTTTAAAAAGTTTTCTATCAACACAAATCATTGCGGCAGTAGTAGTAGCAATCACTTTTGAAACGGAAGCGAGATCAAAAATTGTTTCGGTTGTCATCGTGCGAGAATTGAAATCATACGTCATATTTCCGAAAGCTTTTTTATGGAGGATTTCTCCTTCCTTTGCAATTAAAATGACTGCACCGGGAAAAGCGGAATCTTTGATTGAATTATTGATTAAAGAATCCACATTAGAAAATTTTTCTTTCTCTTGAAGAGAATAAGATTTTGATTTATCGCTCAGCGCAGATTTTTTCAATTCAATTCCATCGCCAAAAATAAAATTGGTATTTGGAAGAGAGATCGGAAGTTTTCCGGTAATGTGCGTTTCACCGAATAATGATGCGGCTAAGGCGGTTTCTGAAATTTCCGCTTCGCCGTAATTTGTTATGTAACCGTTCACTTTCGGAAAGTTAGACAACAGATAAGGATTGCCGTGCGAAAGGAGTAGAACCGGTTTTTTAGTTTTTAAAAGTTGTGCAACGAATGTTTCCTGTTTAGCATTCAAACCGATTGTACCCTGATATGCGCGCACTTTAAGATAAGTTGAAAGTAAAATTATATCCTTCTTTTTAATTTCATTCATCGCTTCTCTGTACTCCCCTTTTGTTGAGCGTGGGGTGAGTATTGTTGTTGTAACTGAGGGATTGCGCGCGGCTATCAAATTCTGAAAACGATTTGCCGGCGAAGATTCTTTCGTATCAAGTAAAATTATGTGATGATATTTTTTTTTGTCCCCCGAAGAAACCGGCAAAAGATTTTTTTCATTCTTAACAAGAGTAATAGATTTTTCCGCGAGAAGATTAGCAACTTTGAAATGTTCATCAATGCCGATGTTGTCTGCAATCGAATCAATATCTATTTGCGATTTTTCATGAAGTTTCAACCATCTTTTTAAAATTAAAATTCTGCGAACAGATTCGTCAATTCGCGCAACAGAAATTCTTCCACTATAAACTGCACGAACAACGGAGTGAACAACTTCATCTTCAAACGAGGGATCGGGAAATAAAATCAAGTCATTGCCGGCTTCGAGCGCGAGAATAGCGGCTTCCCCCGTTGTGTATCTTTTTGTAATCGCGTGCATATTCATCGCATCGGTTACAATCAATCCGTTGAACTTTAATTTTTCTCTCAAAAGCTTTGTAACAATTTTTGGAGAAAGAGTTGCAGAGATAGTATCGGAATCAAACACCGGAACACCAAGATGCCCGATCATAATTGACATTACGCCGTTATTGATATTGGATATGAAGGGTGCTAATTCAGTCTTCATTAACTCATCTTCACTTCCTGAAATCACGGGAAGATCTTTGTGCGAGTCGATTGTTGTGTTGCCGTGTCCGGGAAAATGTTTTGAAGTTGCAACCATGCCGCCATCTTGCAAACCTTTTAAAAATGCGTTTGAAAGATTCGCGACGAGCTCAACTTTTTCTCCGAACGCACGAACATTGATGATAGGATTGTTCGCTTCGTTATTGACATCGGCAACCGGTGCATAGTTTTGATGCACTCCGAATGATAAACCTTCGCGCGCAATAATTTTTCCCATTCGATATACGAGAGCGGTATCATTCGCCGCACCGAGTGCCATCGAATAAGGAAACGATGTTGTTCTGTCAACGTGTTGCGCAACTCCTCTCTCAAAATCGGATGAGATGAGTAACGGAATTTTTGATAACGATTGTAGCTTGTTCGTAAGAATCGCTTCTTCATAAATGCCGCTTTGAAAAAAAATAATTCCACCAATTTTCATCTCTTCGACAAGATGTTTCAATCGCAAATAGGAAGGATTGTCTTCGGAATAATATTTTCCGCTTGCGTAAGGGAATAATAGTTGTCCGGCTTTCTCTTCAATCGTCATTGAGTTTAAAGTTTGCTCTACCCATGGATCATTTTTAATATCGAAGATTCGCACATCGTTGAAAGTATTGAAAAGAAAATCTGTGTGATTTTTTACTCGCGGGTCTTCTAAATTATTTCCGATTGAAATAATGGAAATGAAAATTAGAATTATAAATTGAAAAAATTTTTTAAGGAAGTTCATCTCGTTACTCAGTTTTTTTACCAAACTCAGGATCGAGCGGAATTAATTTTGTAATGATGAACGCTGGAATTGTTGCGATGCAAACCCAAACGAAGAAGTGGGAGTAGCCGATCAATTCTTGCAACCAACCGCTGAACATTCCGGGAATCATCATGCCGAGTGCCATGAATCCCGTGCAAATTGCGTAGTGCGCGGTTTTATGTTCGCCGTCGGAAATGTAAATCATATAAAGCATGTAAGCCGTAAATCCGAAACCGTAGCCGAATTGTTCAATCGCTACACACAAATTGATGATAAGAAAATTATCGGGCAATGCGTAAGCGAGATAGATATAAACGAGATCTGGAACGTTGATAGCAAGCACCATCACCCAAATCCATTTTTTCAAACCGTCGCGCGCCGCTAAAAATCCACCGAGGATTCCGCCCAATGTTAAACCGATAATGCCAACTGTTCCATACACAAATCCTACTTGACCTGTTGTTAAAGCAAGCCCGCCGACTTCACGCACATCAAGCAAAAACGGAGCGGCAAGTTTTACAAGTTGTGCCTCGGCAAAACGATAGAGAAGTAAAAATGCTAAAATCAAACCGATGTTTTTCTTTTTAAAGAAGAGCGCAAATGTTTTGAAAAATTCTTTTAGAATTGAATTTGAGTTATCATGAACAACCGCTTTATCCGCATCAGGCTTGGGCAAAACGAATTTATGATAAACAAAGAAGAGAATAAACAATCCGGCGAGAACAAGAAAAGTAATCATCCAGGCGAAAGGAATATTACCCGCTCTTCCCGCAAAGTGAGTTGATGTTTCCATTTTTAATTTCGGATCGAGTTGAACAACTGCGATCGCAGGAATATTCCAATTCGATTTATTGAATTCAAATCTTGCACCTTCAACAAGCGTGATACTATTATCTCCCGATTCTCTGCCGAAGTTCACAACAATTTTTTCATCGGGCTGTTGCGAAAGTTTTAAATAGACAAAACCAATCGCTCCGGTAATTTCTTTTTGCGTAACAACTTTCTCTTCTTCACCAAAATTATTTTTAATAAAATTTCCGAGTGGCGTTCCGATATTTTTGGAGAACCATGACTCATCTTCTGCCTTTGCAGATGTAGCGGTTGCTTTAACTTCCTCCGAATAAAATTTGTTTTGAGAATTCCAATTCTTCGCGAATGTAACGAGAGAATCAATTTCACTTTTTTTCATTCCCGAAGTTGAAAGACTTAAAACGGGAGAAGAAGAAATAATTTCCAAATCATTTGAAGAAGGAAATTCTTGTTTATTTGGATTGAATGAATCGAGTGCAACAACATTTTCTGTTTTAGAATTTACATTCATTTCAACCGGAGGCAGACCACTGCTGCTTTCCAAATATCCGGCGAGGATTACGAGTAATCCCTGTCCTGTGATCATCGCGAGCCGATAAAACGTGCTTCGAATGCCTACGAACCATGCTTGATCATGTTTAGAAAGAGCGAGCATATAAAAACCGTCTGCCGCAATATCATGCGTAGCAGAACTGAAAGCGAGCAACCAGAAAAATGCTAAAGTGTATTGAAAATAATTTTCGGTGGGAATAGTGAAAGCAACGCCCGCTAAACCCCCGCCGATTAGCAATTGCATTATCACAATCCAAAATCTTTTTGTTTTTAGAATATCGACGACGGGACTCCACAATGGCTTTATCACCCATGGCAAATAAAGCCAGCTTGTGTAAAGAGCAATTTCTGTGTTCGAAATTCCGAGACGCTTGTACATTATGACGGAGAGTGTCATCACTACTATGTAAGGAATACCTTCTGCAAAATAGAGTGTCGGTATCCATGACCATGCTTTACTTTTTTGATTCATCGCTACTCATTTATTTAAGTTAATTTTTTATATGTTGATGCCATCAGAGCCGCGCCGAATGCAGGTTTATGTTTTGGTTCGACTACGACTATGTCGCTCAATGTTGTTTCTATTTTTTTTCGAAGCAATGCGCTGTATACATTTTCATTCGCAATTAAACTGCCGATAAATGACACGCGCAATTTATCGTTGATAATTTTTTTTCTCATCGCACGAATGTGAAGAACCAATTCATCTGCGGAGAATTCCAAAATGTCGGAAGCTGTTTTGTCCCCTTGTTCTGCGGCTCGAAGTACAATCGGGGCTACCGATGCAATGTCGAAATTATTTTTGTAGATATCAATTATCAATTGTTCGGATGAAGTGATTTTAAATTCATTCAAAAAAATATTCATTAATAAAGTAGGATTTCCTCTGCCGTCAAAATTTTTTGCAATTGATTTTAACGCCATCTGCCCGATGCCGTAGCCACTCCCTTCATCGCCTATAAATCTACCGAAGCCGCCGGTGCGATGAACATTTCCTTTCTGGTCTTTGCCAAAACAAATCGAGCCGGTGCCTGCAATTAAAATACATCCGACTTCACCACCGAATGCACCTTCGAGTGCAACAATTGCATCGCTCACAACTTGAAAATTATTTATCGAAATATTTTTTTGAGTAAGGAAAGAGTAAAAAGATTTTTCAAGAGACTCGGCATCGCTTCTTCTTCCCGCGCCGGTTGTGCCGAGCGTAATTCCCGCAAAATCGGAAATTTGCATTTTTAATTCTTCGCAACATTTCTGAAGCGCAGAAAAAATTGTTTCGCAAACGACATCGTTTCCGAGCATTAAAAAATTTGTTGGTCCGCCATAGTACTCGAATAATTGTTTCTTGTTTTCATCAATAACAACGTAATGAGACTTGGTTCCTCCGCCGTCAATTCCGATATAATATTTCATTCAATCTGTTTTGTAAATGTGGAAATAACTTTGCAAAAAATAGAGAAGTAAAAAGTAGAAACCAAAAAAGAAATTGGAGTGAGTAAAATTTTATGCGAGAATGTTTCATGAAATTCAGCAAATAATAAATAATCATCGAAATGCGAGTAGAAGATTGAGAACACTGTTTCAACTTGCGCCGATTAATTTGTGCAGTCGATTATCAAATGAAAATTAATCCACTACGAGGATTTTGAATGCTTTAGGTCTTCAAATTAGCATCATCATTCAATCCCCTCTCCTACAGGAGAGGGGCAAGGGGTGAGGTCCGTTTTACAATTTCGAAATTCAAAACCGTGAAGTGTCAATAATATAATAAGGTCTTTTTTCGTGGCGATATTATTGTTACTAAGGTTGAAAAAAAAATTAAGGTTTATGTTTATAAATTCTTGTTACTATGATTTTGGTTTTTGAAGATTCCAATTTTTCGTCATCATTCTATCCCCTCTCCTACAGGAGAGGGGCAAGGGGTGAGGTCCGTTTTTACAATATTGTTGTTACTAATGTTGTCGGGGAATTAAGGTTTGTATTTTTATTTTTGCTTTGCAGTGATTGTGTTAAAATAATTAATCCACTTCGAGGATTTTGAATGTTTTAGGTCTTCAAATTAGCGTCACCATTCTATCCCCTCTCCTGCAGGAGAGGGGCAAGGGGTGAGGTCTGTTTTACAATTTCGAAATTTAAAACCGTGAAGTGTCAATAAGATAATAAGGTCTTTTTTCGTGGCGATATTATTGTTACTAAGGTTGAAAAAAAAATTAAGGTTTATGTTTATAAATTCTTGTTACTATGATTTTGGTTTTTGAAGATTTCAATTTTTCATCATCCTCAATCCCCTCTCCTACAGGAGAGGGGCAAGGGGTGAGGTCTTTTTATAATACTGGAGTTCAGCTTAAAATTTATATTTTTAAAATATCGGTAGAATGATTATCATCCAACATCACTTAAAAATTCTCCAAAATATAAAATCACAATTCTAAATTTTTAGAGCTGCCGCTAAAAAGCAGGCTTGAATCGAAAACGAAATATTTGATTCAAGCCTGAAAAAAATTAGCTCGTTGTTTTGGTTGAAACGATGTTTGAAATCGCACTCTTTTCAAATTTCATTTTTACATTTTCAGAAACTTGAATAAGCACGGTAGTATCTTCCAAACCGGCAACGATGCCGTGAATACCGCTGCTTGTAATCACTTTATCACCTTTTTGCACACCGGAGAGAAGTTTCTCTCTTTCCTTATTTCGTTTCTGTTGCGGGCGAATAATCATGAAATAAAAAATCAGAAAGATCGCGCCGAACATAACCAGCGTGCTGATCATTCCGCCGCCTCCGCCGCTTGAATCCGGTGGTGGCGCCATTGCAATTAAATTGTACATTTTCATTACTCCTTTTCGTTTGAGTTTTTTGTTAAAGAATTAATTATTGAATTTTTCCAGTCTTTAAAATTATTGCTTAATATTTTTTCACGCGCGGTTTCCACGAGATTCAAATAAAAAAATAAATTGTGAATCGAACCGAGTTCTAAAGCTAAAATTTCCTTAGCAATATAAAGATGCCGTAGATATGCGCGAGAATAATTTCTGCAAGTATAACAACTGCAATCTGAATCGAGCGGGGAAAAATCATCTTTATACTTTGCGTTACGAATTGATACGATGCCGTCCGAAGTGAACAGATATGCGTTGCGCGCGTTGCGAGTCGGCATAACACAATCGAACATATCGATTCCTCTTTCAATTGCTTCGAGAATATTTTCAGGGCGACCAACTCCCATCAAATAGCGTGGTTTATTTTCGGATAAAAATTCTGTCGTGAAGTCCACCAATTCATACATCGTTTCGGTAGGTTCGCCGACTGCCAAACCGCCGATTGCAATTCCGTCAAATTGTATTTGCGAAAGATCGCGCGCGCTCTTTTCACGTAAATCTTTGTACACACTTCCCTGCACAATGCCGAATAAAAATTGTTCGTAGCCGTAAAGCGGCGAAATATTTTGGAACGCATCGTAATTTTTAATTGCCCAATCACTCGTTAGTTGCGTGGATTTTTTCGCGTAATCATATTCGCAAGGATAAGGTGTACACTCGTCAAGAACCATCATAACATCCGCGCCGATGGAGCGTTGGATTGAAATAACTTTCTCGGGCGTAAAAAAATGTTTTGAGCCGTCGAGATGTGAACGGAATTCAACTCCGTCGCTTTTAATTTTTCGCAAATCGGATAAACTGAAAACTTGAAACCCGCCGCTATCGGTGAGTATTGCATTTTTCCAATTCATAAAATTGTGAAGCCCACCTGCTTTTTCTAATACATCTGTACCCGGACGGAGATAAAGATGATATGTATTCCCTAAAATTATTTTGCTTTTCAATTCTTCACTTAAGTAATTTTGGTTCACCGCTTTAACAGTGCCTTGCGTTCCGACCGGCATGAATACAGGCGTTTCAACTCTTCCGTGCGCAGTTTCAAAAAATCCCGCGCGTGCTTTGGTATCTTTTGATTTCGCTTCAACTACAAAATTCAGACTCATAATTCTTCGCAATAAATCATGAAATAAATTTTGCTCTCTCTTCGGGAGTAGGAATTCTGCACGATTCTTTCTTTCCGAAAAATGAATAACGATTTTTTGCAATGAGTGAATAAAATGCATCGCGAAGAAAAACCGGAAGAAATTTTAAAGGATAAAATAATTTCAATTTCGTGTTTAGTTCTTTTAAAATCTGAAATGCTGCGGTAGATTTTGTAAAATATTTTTTATCGTCGATGAGGATGAAAGTATCGAAGTCAACGATTGAAAAGCCGAGTTCTCTCAATTTATTTTGACCGAAATCAGATTGCAGCGGAGAAAAAAGAAAAACATTTTTTGAGTCTCTATCAATAATAAAGTTCACCCAAAAATTGCAGAAGTTGCAAACGCCGTCAAACAAAATAATTTTCTTCAATTTAAATTCTTGAAATAGTCAGTTTAGCCAATTCGATTTTACGTTGGTTCGAGCGAAGAATATGAAAAGTATATCTATCAAATTGAACAATCTCACCTTGCGAGGGAATTATTCCGGAATTCGCAGTAATGAAACCGGCGATTGTTTCATAATCACCGATTGGAAGATCAAGTTTGAATTCATCATTCAGTAAATCAATTTCCACTTTCCCGCTGACGAGATAAGTATTGTCGTCAATTTTTCGCATAATATTTTCATCGATGTCGTACTCATCTTTTATTTCGCCGAAGAGTTCTTCGATAATATCTTCGGTTGTAACGATACCGCTAGTGCCACCGAATTCATCGACAACAACAGCAATGGAAACTCCTTTCTCTAAAAAATCGTTGAGCATGTCGAGACTTTTTTTCGATTCCGGTACAAAAAGAATTTCTCGCACAAGTATTTTTAAACTCGAGGGTTCTTTATAAAGATCATAAGCGAGGACAACACCTTTTATGTTATCCATATTTTCTTCGTACACAATAATTTTGGAATAACCCGATTCGATGAACGATTGTATCACTTCATCCATTGAACTTTCGAGTTCCACACCGACAATTTCGGTACGGGGACGCATCGCTTCGCTAACGTTTTGTTCCTTCAAATCAAAAACTTTTCTTATGATTTCGGAATCTTGTTTATTCACGATACCCGCATCCTGGCTTTCTTTTACAAGCATATCAAGATCATCGCGATCAAATAAATTTGAGATTGTCTCCTGACTTAAATTTTTTGTTGCAGTCAATTTTTTTGTAATGGCTTCTGTTAATCGGTTTATCGGTGAGAGTATTAGTGAGATAAACCTGAGTGGAATTGCAACAAACATGAAGAAGGCATCGGGAATTTCTCGTGCAAAATATTTTGGAAGTAACTCACCGAAAATGAGAAGTATAAAAGTTGATATGAAAAGAATCTCCCATTCGTTAAACGCAAAAAAAGTTTTGAGTAAAATTGCGCTCAATGAAGCGTACGCAATGTTTGCAATATTATTCCCCACAAGCAAAGTAGAGAAAAGATTTTCCGGATTGTGTGCGAAAAAATGAGCCTGCTTCGCCCCAAATCTATTTGTACGCGCACGCAGTTCCAGCTTGATTTTATTGGATAGAACATACGCCATCTCCGAACCGGAAAAGAATGCGCTCAGCAATATCAAAATTAAAAGTGAGATAATATCGGAGAACATCAATAAACTTTCATGACAGAAATTGAATTGTAGATTGCATAAATTTTTTCTCCACCGCAATCAACATTGATTTTAATATCAACCGGTATATCCACAGTAACAGTTGTTGGTTTCATTTTCTCTTTCGGAGTAACTAAATATTTTAGTGCATAATTATTTTTAATTGAGTCATAATCAATTCCATCTAATTTCGCGAATGCGGCGGCAGAATATTTTTTATTTTCATCTTGAAAAATTTCGAAGGTTGCATCCAGTTCAGTTTCGATTTCGCAAGTGTCTTCAACATCAATCTGAAAATAACCGGCAAACAGAAACGAACCTTCACCTCCCGGCATTAAATCAACCCACGCTTCCATTTTGTTCGGAGAAATTATTAGACAATCTTCATAAAAAGAAGAAGAGCATCCGGCGAAATAAAAAATTAGTGCGAAGAAAATTAATTTCATCAATTCCCCAAAATGTGATAGACAATTAGAATAGTTGCTGTAACATATGCAATTCCGTTTAACCACATTGATCTATCGCCAAGTAAAAGTTCAACAGTGTTTTCACCCTTATCGTTCATATAAACAAGATACATATATCTAAAAATTCCGAAAGCGACGAAAGGAGTTGTATAAATCAAATGCTCGGTTTCAAACAGCGAAACGGTTCGTGGCGATACAGAATAAAGAGCGTAAGAAATAATTAAACCGGCGGCGGCAATTGTTCCAAGTTGTTCCGTAAATCGAACCGAATACTCATTCAATACTTTTCTCGTGCCGCTCATTCCTTCGTTTTCATTGGAGACAATTTCAGAGCGCCGTTTCATCACAGCCAAAAATAGAGAAAGGAACATCGTTGTTAAAATTAGCCAACTTGAAATCTCTACATGAATTACAAACGCTCCGGCGGTAACGCGAAGCATGAATCCAGATGCAATTGTAAAAATATCTACCAACACAATATTCTTTAAAATGAATGAATAAAAAATATTCAACACAAGATAGCTTAGCGCGAGCAATGAAAAATAAATCGGCAGATTATAGGTAAAAATGAATGCAACGACAAACAGTGCCGATGCAAACACAATAGCACTTGAAACCTTGATACTCCCCGTTGCCAGCGGTCTATATTTTTTTACGGGATGCATTCGATCTGCTTCAACATCGACAATGTCGTTGATGATGTACACGACGGAGGAAATCAAACAGAAAACAAAAAGTCCGAGCAATGCCGGCATGTAAAAATTCTGTTGAAAAAGATGTTTCGAATAAACAAGCGGAACTAAAACAAAGATATTTTTAATCCATTGCGAAACGCGGGCTAATTTTATAAAGTCGTTCAAAAGATAGCAGACTCCTCATAAATGCCAAACACTTCTTTCAATTCGCTAACCATTTCACCGAGCGTAACGTAATTGTGCGCCGCTTCTACGAACACAGGCATAAGATTTTTTCCGTCAACTGCCGCTTCATTTATTTTTTGTAAGGAAGAATTTGCGGCTTCCGTGTTGCGGCTTTGTTTCAACTCTGCAAGACGGCTACGCTGAATTTTTTCTACTTCGGGGGAAATGTATAAAATCGGAATATCAACCTTTTCATTCGCGTCAATAAATTCATTAACGCCAACAATAATTTTTTCTTTTCGTTCTACTTCTTTTTGATAACGGTATGCCGAATCGGCAATTTGTTTTTGAAAATAGCCTGCATCAATTGCATTTATTACACCGCCGAGAGAATCAATCTCTTCAAATATTCGGAGAGTCTCCTGTTCCATTTTGTTTGTCAAACTTTCTACAAAATAACTTCCTCCGAGAGGATCGACAGTGTTGATTAATCCTGTTTCATACGCAATTAATTGTTGGGTTCGAAGTGCAATCTTCACTGCTTTTTCACTTGGCAGAGCGAGAGTTTCATCCATTGAATTTGTATGCAACGATTGCGTTCCGCCGAGTACTGCGGCGAGTGCTTGCAACGCGGTTCGCACAATGTTGTTCTCAGGCTGTTGTGCAGTCAAAGTACATCCTGCAGTCTGCGTGTGAAAGCGCATCCACCATGAACGATCACTCTTCGCTTTATACACATCTTTCATTCGCCGCGCATAAATTCTGCGCGCAGCACGATACTTCGCAATCTCTTCAAAAAAATCGAGATGAGAATTAAAGAAGAAAGAAATTCTCGGCGCGAATTCATCCACATCCATTCCTCTTTCAATGCACGCCTCGATATATGCAAATCCGTCCGCAAGAGTGTATGCAAGTTCCTGCACTGCCGTTGAACCTGCCTCGCGAATATGATAACCGCTAACGGAGATTGGATTGAATTGCGGAACTTCATTCGCACAATACTCAACCATATCAACAATGATTCTCATTGAAGGATTGGGTGGGAAAATATATTCTTTCTGCGCGATGTACTCTTTCAAAATATCGTTCTGTAAAGTTCCGCGCAAAGATTTTAAATCGACTCCCTGTTTCTGTGCGACTGCAAGATAGAAAGCAAATATCATCGCCGCGGGAGAATTGATTGTCATACTCGTTGAAACTTCTGCAAGAGGAATTTCATTGAAGAGAGTTTCCATATCTTGTAGAGAAGAAATAGAAACGCCGCAAATACCAACTTCCCCCTGACTTAGTTCGGCGTCGGAATCCCATCCCATCAAAGTCGGTAAATCGAATGCAACAGATAAACCGGTTTGTCCGTTCTTCAAAAGATATTTGAAACGTTGATTAGTATCTTCGGGAGAACCGAAACCGGCAAACTGCCGCATCGTCCAGATTTTTCCTCTGTATCCGTTAGAATGAATTCCGCGCGTGAAAGGAAAATTCCCCGGGAAATTTAAATCCCGTTCGAAGTCAATATTTTCAATATCATCGGGGTTGTAGCAAACATCAATCGGTACACCGCTCACAGTTGTGTATTTCATTCCGATGTCTCTCGACTTCGAAACTTTCTCAAAATATTTCTTTTTAAGATCGGCAAATCGGTCATTCATAACTTTTTCCTTCTTATAGATTTCATAATGAAAGAGGGATAACATAAAACAAGATTTTTCATTGCAAATTTATGAAACTGAATTTTGAATTTTCAAAATTAAGTTCTGCCAAATCTCCTATCAAATTCGTCGAGAGAAATTTTAACGACAATCGGTCTGCCATGCGGGCAAACATAGGGCATCGAAGTTGCGAAGAGCTGGTCAATCAGCACTCTCATTTCTTGTTGATTAAGTTTATCTCCGGCTTTGATGGATGCCTTGCACGCAAATGATTTTGCAAGGTTATCCCTTTGTTCAAGTTTTTTTATTTTTTGATTTTCGATATACTCATCAATCATTTGAGTTAACACATCTTCCTCTTCGCCATTTTTAATGTCTTGCGGAACGCCTTCGAGGATGATCGTGTTATCACTAAAATATTTTATTGCAAATCCGAGACGGTTGAGATAGCTATCCAACTCTTTTACAATTAAAAAACTTCCGGGATCGAGTTTTATAGTTTTTGGAAAAAGAAGTTGTTGTGAAAAAGGAAAATTGGCTTCGAAAAGTTTTAAAACTTTTTCGTAAAGAATTCTTTCATGCGCTACGTGTTGATCGATAATCATCAATCCGCTTTTGATTTCGGAAAGAATATATTTTTGATGCAGTTGAATTATGAAACCTGTCTCTTCGGTTCTTCCCGGAGAGGAAGAGATTGTCAAAACACTTTTAGCGGCGATTCTTTCTGCGGCATCGAACGGTTCTTCCAACGGTACATCGCTTCTTCTATCAACTGTTGCGGAGATTTGTCCGAACAACAATTCAATATCATCGGAAGAATATGGAATTGGCTTTGGAGAAGATGGACGCGCCGGTCGATCTTCAAAATTTTTTTTCTCAGTAAAAACGAATGGATCAAATTGGAGTTTTGTGCCGTCAGCTTTTTCACTAAAACTCAAATTCGGAACGAGGTCGTGTGAAGCAAGCGATTTACGCACAACCGAAACCACAAAAGCATAGATATCATTCTCATCTTCAAAACGAACTTCATATTTTGAAGGATGCACATTCACATCAACTTTTGATGGATCAACATCGAGAAACAAAATGAAGAATGGGTATTCTCCTTTTTCCACAACATTTTCGTAAGCGGAAAATACTGCATGATTAACTTGTTTGCTCTGGATTAATCTCTTATTCAAGAAAAGATATTGCTCACCGCGCGCACGCTTTATTAATGAGGGTTTGCCGATGTATCCTTGCAAAGAAATATATTCTGTAATTTCATTCACCGGAATCAGCGCATTCAACATCGACTCGCCAAAAACGGATTGAATCCGCTCGTCGATAGCCGCGATTGGATAATTAAAAATCAACTCTTCATCATTATAAAATTTAAAAAAGATATTCGGGTAGATGAGCGCAATTTTTTTGAAGATGTCGATTAATCGTTTTAGCTCGGTTGAATCTGAACGAAGAAAATTTCTTCTCGCCGGCGTATTGTAAAAAAGATTTTTTACAGAAACAGAAGTTCCTTTCGGGAATGATCCTTTTTCTTTCGTGATTTTTTCTTCTTCTTCAATTCTAATTAAAGTACCGATTTCATCTTCGCGCCGCTCGGTTCGAATTTCGAATTGGCTTACTGAAGCAATTGATGAAAGTGCTTCTCCTCTGAAGCCGAGAGAGCGAATCGCAGTCAAATCGTCGAATGTTTTTATTTTGCTCGTCGCATGTTTTTTTATTGAGACGAGTGCATCTTCTTCGGACATACCTTCGCCGTTATCAATAACTTGAAGTAAAGATTTTCCTGCGCCTTTGATGATAACTGAAATTTCTGTTGCGCCTGCATCTATCGAATTTTCCAGCAATTCTTTCAATGCTGATTCGGGGCGTTGCACAACTTCCCCCGCCGCAATTTTGTTCACGAGTGAATCGGGAAGAATATTGATTTTAGACATTGCGCCTCGTATAATAAAATACTTCGAACTGTTCATGGTTTTCAGTCTGCGTGATAGTCCATTCTTTTTCATCAAAAAACGGGAAGGCAATTGAACCTTCAGCTTCAAATTTCATGCGGGATAAAATCATTTCATCCGCAGTGTTTAACGCAAGTTTATAAATTTTAGCTCCGCCGGTGATAAAACATTTTTCAAAATTTTTTGCCTCACAAAATGAATACGCTTCTTCAAGATTGTTAAAAATCTTAACGCTTTCATCTTCAAAAAAATAATTTTTGTTTGACGTGATAACGATGTTAGTTCTTTCGGGCAAAGGTTTTCCGAGACTTTCGAAAGTAATTCTTCCCATTATAATCGGGTAGCCGATCGTAGTTGATTTGAAGTGTTTGAATTCTTCCTTCACATGCCACGGCATAGAGCCATCGGCACGACCGATAATTCCGTTGCTCGCAATCGCCGCGATAATAATTTTTTTCATGACAAAATAAATTTCAAACTGCAACTTCAAATTTTATTTTCGGGTGAGATTGATAGCCGATTAATTCGAAGTCTTCAAACTTTAAATCGTCGATCGGTTTATTAGCAATTTTGAGTTGCGGCAGTTGCATCGGTTCACGCTTCAATTGTTCATGCAAACCTTTCAAGTGATCATACTTTTCCATTTCGGTTCCTTCATCGCCCACATAAATATGCGCATCAACGATTGTGTGAGAAAAATATCCCAGCTCCAATTCAGTCTCGTGCGCAATTATTTGTGTTAGGATTGAATACGCGGCAAGATTAAATGGAATGCCGAGAGCAATATCTCCGCTTCGTTGAGTTAAATGGCAGTTCAATTTTCCGTCATTCACATTGAATACAAAACTATAATGACACGGCGGAAGTTTACTGCTGATTGCATTCCCCGGCTCCCAAGCTGAAACGACAAGCCGACGGCTGTTCGGGTTTCTTTTTATTTCATCAATTACATATTGAATTTGATCGACTTCTTTTATTTCCCAACCGGAACCATTTTTTTGTGCGGAAGGAAATTTGCGCCAATAATAACCGTAGGCAGTTTCAAGATTTCCATTTTCATCAGCCCACGCATCCCAAATTTTTGTGTGTTGCCGTAAATTTCTAATATGATTTTCGCCGGAGAGATACCAGAGAACTTCGTGGAGGAGCGATTTCCATTCCATCTTTTTCGTGGTTAGAAGCGGGAATCCGTTTTGTAAATTTACTTTATAATGTGCGCCAAAATAAGAGATTGTATCAACACCGGTTCGACTTGGTTTTCTTACGCCTTCTTCAATAACAGTCTTTACTAAGTTTAAATATTCTTTCATTCTCAAATTAAAATTAAATGCAAGTTAATGATAAATGCTTTTTCGGGAAAGGGAGATAATTCTAAAATGTAAAGAAGAACTGATAATATCAGCTTGATTTTAAGATTGAAATCGCTTTGTTGAAAACCGAATCCACTTCAATTCCTCCTTCTCCTTCGAAGAAACAATTTTTGGGATTTCCGCCGCAAAATTTTCTACAATAATTTTCTTCGGGAAGGATTACTTCCGCTTTGTTGCCGGTGGGTTTCCATAAAGTTGGGCTACATGCAGGCAAAGGACAGAATAGGGTAAGTGTCGGTGTGCCGACGGCACCTGCAACGTGCGATGGTCCGGTTGAGGATGAAATTAACAAATCGCAAATAGAAATAATTCCGACCAACTTTTTCTGCGAAGAGACATCGGGATAAATTACTCCCTCGAGCGCGTTAATTTCAACGGGAATTTTATGATCCGTTACAATCACCGAGATTTCGTTTGTTGAGAGAAATTTTGCGATAAGTTTTTTGTAGCGTTCAGGTTTCCAATTTGGTGTAGAGTTTCCGTAAGTTGAATGAATCGCAACCAAATATTTTTTTCCGCCCAAAATTTTTTCTCGCTCCGATTTGAAAAATTTTCGGGTAGAATCATCGAGAAAAATCTGTGAATCACAACTTCGAACTTCGACGCCAATTTTGCGTGCGAAATCCAAACAGTAATCTGCTTCGTGTCTCAACGGATTGAGATTTCGCCTGTACACGCTTTTTGTGTTTGTAATGAATTGATAAAATTTATTTCCGACACCGAAGTGTAATTTTATTCCGCAAAAAAATAAAAGCCAGTTGATTCGCTCGGTCGGCAAAAGTGAAAAAGAGTGAGTAAAATTGCGGCGACGGATGAGATTCGCAAGCTCGCGCCAATGAATAATTTTCGCTTCCGCATCGTCGATGGAAATTATTTCGTCGATAAAAGGATTGTTACTTAAAATATCTTTTGCGTAATTTCGTACCAGCATGACTACAAAAGAATTTGGAAAACTATTTTTTATCTCGCGCGGAAGAGCAGTAGATAAAATGACATCGCCTAATCTGTCCGGGCGAACAATTAATACTCGCGGATACTTCGGAGATATATCGTGAGCAATATCGTTTATCTTACTTCCGGGCATAAATCGCTCGACGATCGCATATTTTATAAATTCGGTTTTTCATTAGTGAATAGCGGTTACAATTATTTTATAATTTCTTCAGCGGAAGAAAAAGTTTGTGTCAAAGACAAAATCAATATTCTTTCATTTGACGGCATCAACTTAAACAAAGAAGAAAAAATTAACAACTTCGTAAAGCGATTAAATGAAATAAATCCCGAAATTATTTTTTGCGGAGAACCACTGCCGATTTTTGCTGCCTCCCGGCTCAAAAAGAAATTTTCGCCGCAGGTAAAAATTTTTTATGATGTATCGGAATGGTACCCCGAAAATGTTGCATTCAAATATAAATCTGCAAAACGATGGTGGAATTATTTTTTTCTTTCTTTAATAAATTTTCTTGCGGTGCAAAAGATTGACGGACTAATTTGCGGCGAGAAAAATAAATTGAAAAGATACCTCCGCTTCTCTCCAAATTTGAAATATGAAATTGTTTCATATTTCCCGCCAAAATATTTTTATGAAAATGTAAATGGGGTTGATAGCGATCATCCTTTCACAATCGGGTTCAGCGGCATACTTGATGATTCACGCGGATTCTTTCGCTTCCTTTCTGCATGTAAAATAGTTGCGGAATTGAGCGGACAAAAAATTAAGATGCTCATCATCGGGCAATTCATCGATGAAAAATCAAAAATTAGATTCGAATCATTCAAGAGCGAAAATAAAAATCTCGAAATAGATTTTCACGACTATGTCGATTATTCTTCTCTGCCAAAATTATTGTGCGGCGCAGATATTTTTATCGATTTGAGAGAAGATAATTTTATTTTTAGAAACTCACTGCCGATAAAGATATTTGAGTATTTAGCTTTGGGAAAATCAGTCATCTATCCTGCATTTAAATTACTTCGTGAAGAGTTGGGAGAACAATCGTGCGTCAATCTTGTTGAATACTCCGACACCAAAGCTGCCGCAAAAATAATTCTCGGTTATATGAACGATAGAAAAAAATTGGAACGGGATTCAAATCTCGCGCGGGAAATTATTCCTCAAAAATATTCATGGGAAGTTGAAGAAGCGAAACTGCTTAGATTCGTTCAATCTTTTCTTGAAAAATAGAGAAGGAAATTTTTCGATAAATATTTTTTTGCGACAAACGAAGTAAAGAGTACAAAGAGCAACAACTTGATGTGGAATAAATCGATATACATAGCCACCGCATAAATAAAGGTCGCAAATAGAATCAGTAAAAATATTTCCGGATAAGAATATTTAATTTTAATCTTGTTTGATGAAATGGAAGCGAGATAAACGTAACTAAACATAAAACTGAATGAGGTTGCAATTGCCGCACCGGTCAAACCATATTTCGGTATGAGAAGTAAATTAAATACTATATTCGTTGCGAAAGCAATCGCATCGGAAATCAAGAAATGATAACCCTTCCCCGATACAAAAGGATAGAAGGAATAAAATGAAATCAATCCATTGAATAAATAACCGAGTAGCACGAAAGGTAGAATTGTAATTCCCAAAATGTATTCTTGATTAAACAAAAACTCATTCCCGATTTTTATTTCAAACAAATATTTTGCGAAAAGTGCGATGAGCAAAAAAAATACCAGCAGTGAAGAAATCAAAGCTGAAAAATATTTTCCAAAAGTATGTTCATAATTTCCGGAATTATATTCTGCAATCGATCGCGGAGTCCACGCTGTGCGAAAACCGATAACAAATAAATTCATGACAATCGCAATTCGATACGCAAAACTGTACAAGCCGACTTCCTCTTTCGCGAGATACAAATCGAGAAAAAATCTATCCATGAAATCAACACAAGCGGTCATAATTCCGCCAATCATAAGAGGCAAACTGAATTTTGTCATTTCATAAAATAATTTTTTATCGAATGTAAAAATCAATTCTCTTTTCGAAATAGAAAGCGTAACCACAGCAATAATTACTGCGCCGACTAACTGCGAAATTAAAATTGCAGAAATTCCGAATTCATACTGAACCAATAAAATCAAAGTGAGAATAATGTTTGCAACCGCGCCAATTGCGTTGATTACAACCGTTCGCTTCGCCTCTTCTTTAGTTTTCAAAAGTTGCATTGCATAACTTGCAATGCTTTCAACAATTAATATCACTAAAATTATATTGAATAATTGACGACTTCCTGAATCGCCAATGAGAAGAAGTGTTAATATGTCGCCCAACAAAAAGAGAACCAAACCGAGAGAGAGTCCGAAAAAAAGCAGAAACCAAAACGCCGTAGAGAAAATGATTTTTTGATTGCTTTGATTTTTATCGAGATAAAATTTCGTAAGCGCGGCGGGCAAACCGAATTGATAAACCGCAGAAGCAATCGCATAAAAAGCGAGAAGTAAAGAGATAACGCCGAATTCTTCCGGGGTAATAAAATGAGAATAGATTGGGAGCAACAAAAAATTTGCGGCTCGTAAAATTATATTTCCGCCGGCATACCATGCAGTTGATTCAAAAAGTTTTTTCCCGCTCATATTATTTTTTTCTGCCGATACAATTCATAAAGATTTTTATTTACCGATTCGAACGAATGATATTTCATCACCCATCTACGTCCATTTTCGCCAATATTCATGCGGGTTTCCGCATTATCGATCAATTGAAATAGCGAGTTAATTAATTCTTTTTCATTGTTCGCAACGACAAAAGGATTTTCGGGAAGCCAATTTTTATATTCATTGTTCATGTTTGTAATAGTAGGAATTCCCATCGCAAGAGTTTCCAAACCAGCTTTGCCGTAGCCGGTTCCGCCTAATTTTCCACCGACTTGATCGATACAAATATCGCAACTTGCTTTCAATTCCAATAATTGATTTCGCGGCATATTTTCGATCAATAAAAATTCAATGTTCCCCTCTCTTTTAATTTTTTCAATCGCCGATAAAATTACATCGGTGCCTTTGTACAATCTGTTTGTCGGTGAGTGAATGATTCGGATTTTATCTGTCACATTTTTTTTTCGTGTTGGCAGTTCAGAAGAATCGTAAGGATAAAACAGATAATGTAAATCGGGTTTCATGCATAAGTGGTCAAACTCCGAAGTGATATTCAAATCAGAGATATCATCGAGTTCTTTTACTATTCCTCGCAATCTCAAATCACTGCCGTAAAAACAGCAGACGATTTTCTTCCCCATTTTTTTCCATTCAATTGCCTGTTTCGGAAAACGGTAAAAATCAAGTCCTGCATCGAAATGAATTATATCAAATTCATCGAGAAAATATTTTTTCATTGATGATGCTACAGACGGAGTGCGCAATAAATCAGTCGAAGCAAAGTATATCTTTTCAAAAATATTTTTGGATCGGAAATATTTTAAATGAACAGTTTCGGTCTGTGTTGATGCGGCTTTGCTGCTTCTCCAACTTTTAGCAATTGAAAAATTCGGAAGAAACCAATCCATGCAAATATCTTCTTTAAATTGAATAGGATTTTTGTGGAGAGTGATCAACCGCGAATAATCGCCGCATGCATTATGCATCTGATAAAATGAATAAGGAACGCCTGCATAATTTTGCGGCGCGATGTGTAAAATTTTTAACATCAGAGTTTTTTGTAAAATGTATCTCTAAAGATACCGCGTGCGCCAAAATTTTCTTTGAAGCGTCCCAATCCCCAATTCGGTTCCATGTTCACAGTAAAGATTCCGAAATCAAGAAAGTTAAATCCTTCGGTTTTATATTTTTTCATGATTTCATAAAAAAGTAAATTCACCGGACGATAAACCTGGAATGCTTCATTGTGACTGATATAAAACGCGAGAACAACTTTTTTATTTGCGGAGAAGTTGCAAACGCCGGCAATCAATTCATCATCAAGAAATGCGCCCCACAATCTTACTGCATTCGGATAAAGTTTTTTAATCTTAATCAACTCATCAAGAGAGTGAGTAGGATTAACATTGTGCCGCAATTTTAAATTCTTTTTCAAAATAGAATAATATTCTTCGAAGCGATCGGTTTCTTTAATAACCACGCCGGAAGAAATAGCTTTCTTTGTTGCGGTTCTTGCTTCGGAGCGAAATGTATTCAAAATATCTTCGCTAATGTTATCAAGTTGAACGATGCTCGAAACTTCCCGTTTAAGATAAGAATAGCCGCATCGATAAAGGGCGAAATCGATGTAGTTAGAATATTTTGTTTGATAAATTATCGGCGGCAAAGTAAGTTGAATCGCCCTACACTCAATTTGTTTTGAAAAAGATTCAACCGCGTCAATAATCGAGAATGCATCTTTTAGCGTGAGGTCTTCGTTGTACACAAAACCGCCGTACGAAGAACCGCTGTGTGAAGAAAGTATTTTTAATCCATCGCGACGAATAACGACAGCAGGAAACACCGCAAATATTTTTTTTGCTTTATACAAAACAAGTGAAGCGTCTTCAAATTTTCCTTCTGTGTGATAGCCGAGAAATTTTCTTTCATGAAAAATTGTTCCGTTATCGGAATTTGCTACAAACGAATCCCAAACTTCATCAGATAATTTTGCTTCTGAAAACGGAATAAAATCAATCATCAAAATCTAAAGTTTAATGAGACAACGTGCCCAGCACCTAAACTATAACTGAACGGAACGAGTGCGTAATCGAACGATAGCCCGCCCCAGTTTAATCCTGCGCCAGCTGTAAAACCTTTTGATTCATAGAAAAGTTGATAGCCGAGTCGAAGTGCGAATAATCTATCGTATAAAATTTCTACCGCACCGTTGATGTGAAAATCATCCGAACTAAAATATTTTTGAAACTCGACGGCAGGAAAAATTTCGAGTGAGTAATCAAACAAAGAATATTTGTACGATGCACCCAATCTCAATTCGGATGGAAGTTTTGTCGATTCATTTTTCAGTTTTGAAAGAGAACCGATATTCCTCACCGCAACCGAAGCATTTAAATTTTTCAGCGGAGTTAAATATGTTAAACCGAAATCGAAACCAAAACCGGCGGCTTCATCTGCGTAAATGCCTTCGTAAAGATATTTGACAGAAAGACCCGAAAAAATTTCCGGAGTAATTTCGAAAGCAGTTGAAGTAAAGATTGATGCAAAATGGGCGTTGAATTTTGAAAGAGGTAATCCTGCAACTTCTCTTATTTCAATATCTGCAACGGTTGTGGAGATGATTCCAATCGCGAGAGGCAAACCGAAAGCGGAGAATCGGACCGCGCCCATCTCACTGCTGACATCGCCAATCCATTCGTTGTGGAGAATCATAATTTCATTTCCGTAAGCGGTGTAGAGATTAGCAGGGTTATAAAATGCGGCGGTAACATCATTGGCTAAAACTGCGCCGTTATCTGCGAGTGCAATGTTACGTGCGCCGAATCCGATTTTTAAATATGATAGCCCGCTTTCCCCTGCTGTTTGTGCAAGAAGCGATGCGGTAATTAAAAAAGAAAAGATTATCGTTTTCATAGTGCAATAATAAAAATTTAAAACTTAAAGTTGATGCCGATGATATGTCTATCGCCGGGTGAATAATGTTCAATCACGTACGCATACTCGACTGCAATTGCGAATTCAAACAAATTATGTAAATAGGAAAATCCAAATGACGGGCGGATAAGTTCATCGCTGTTTGAGAAATCTAAATTATCAATTCCACCCCGCAAAATTAAAAATTGTAACGGAGAATATTCGACACCAAACCTCGCCATCCGTTTTGAATAATTGTCAAATAAAAATTCTCCAGACATCAAAACATTTTCCGCAGGGAGTTTAAAACTGACTCCGACTTTTTTTGTGAGGGGAAAAGTGTTGATTGTTGTCATTCCTTCGTTTCCGTAAATCGGAGAAGTATCCCATTTGTATTTACTGTTCAAATCTTGAAACACGAATGAGAAGGAAAGATTTTCGTTATAAGAATAAAGCAAACCGAGATCAAAACCGAGACCGGTTGAAGTAACTTCTTCATATAATTTATAGTAATAAAATTTAACGCCGACGCCGACGCTGATCTTTTCAGAAAATTTATTGGCGAATGCAATGAAGAATTGATTTTCGGAAGTTGAGAATTCAGATTTTTTATAACCTTGATTATCATACTCCCCGATCTTGTTCACACTCGCATTAATTAAGCCTGCGCTCACGCCTGCAGTTGATCGCGGTTTTCTATTAGGATTGGAACTATCTTTTGCGGAATAAAAAACAAACTTGCGCGCGAAACTTAAATAATTCAGTTGACGGTCTAAACTTAAAAAAGAATACGCCGCGGTCAACGCATTATCTTCTTGAAAAACAATCAGCGCGGGATTGTAATAGGAATAAACATTTCCTTCTTTAACGGCGGAGATACTGTTCGCCATTGCATTTCCACGTGTGCCAAAACCCATGCGCGAAAATGCACCTGCTGTTCCGTTTGATGCGCTGTATTGTGGTTGTGCAAAATTTATTGATGAGAAAATCAATAGAATGAAAAAAATATTTTTAATCATTGCATCACCACAATTTTTCCATAGACAGGTTCGAGATTACCCCGATCGATTCTATAAAAATAAACTCCGTTCGGAACAACACTGCCGTTGTCATCTCTCCCATCCCAAAAATCAAGCACACCGTTAAGTTCATTTCCTAATCCCCCCGAGACAGAATGAACGGGAACACGCGGTGCATTTTGAATTATCGTACGGATGTAATTCATTCCGAAATCATAAATGCGAATTGAAACATCAAGCGATTGCCCGCCGGTACCATATTTTATTTTTAAAATTTCATTGCGAGGAGAAAATGGATTCGGAAATGCATAAGAATCTTCTTTCGAACTCAAAGGTTGTGTTGCAAATAAAATAGTCCATTTGTCAGTCCATAAATTTCCGATTTCTGAATTCTTCACCAAACCGTCCACCGAGCCGAGCCAAATTGCTTCATTCTTTAAAAAAGCTGCGGAGTAAAAAACTGTTGTGTTCAATTTTAATTTCGTGTTGATGTCAAAAATTGTTCCGGTATTCGACCACGAACTGCCGCCGTCATAAGTTCTGAATGCGCCGTTGTCAGTCGCACATATTACTTGATTAAAAAATGATCCGAAGTTGTGCGCTTTTTCAGATTCCAAACTTACACGCCACGTTTTACCGAAATCGGTAGAATAACTGACAGCATAAGATTCATTCAAATCTTCTGCCTTCCACGATGCGCTCCAAATTGTTTTGTCGAAACTATTATAAGCTAATGCAACTACAAAATTTCCGCTGATGGGAAAATCTTGATTTTGATGTTTGAACTTCAGCCAACTTTTTCCGTTGTCGCGGGTGAGATTAATTCCACCAGCACTTCCGATGCAAATGGAGGAGTCGTCTATCCCGGCCAAAGAGAAGACGCGATGATTTAAATTATTTTCTGTACCAAATTTTCCTGCGACCGGTTGTAGTGAAAATTTTAAAGTATCGGTTTGATTGATGCTATCGAGATAATCGGGAGGAATGACAACTCTTTCCCACTTCGAATTTGTATTTGCGAAGAGACTATCGAATCTTACTTTCCTCGCGCCGCCGGCAAATGAAACAATCCACACATGCTCTTTCGTGAATGCGATGTCGTAAGTAATATTTTGGATTGCAACAGTAACGGGAAGCGCGCGAATCATACTAATTCCATATTGAACCAAAGTATCGGTTTCATTATCGATCGGTTGAGCCGCTGACTTCCATGTTTCGCCGTTATCTGTGGAGAAATGAATTCCACTTCCTTCGGGAAGATTTTGTCCGCTTCTTTCAACCGAGTGAGCAGTCGCGCACCAAATAGAGTTTGTTGCCGAATGATATGCAAGTGCAGAAACACTTTCTTCGCCGAAAATTTCAGAGCGATAATAATTTTTCCACGTTGCACCTTTATCTGTGGATCTGCTCAAGCCCCTCGAAGAACCGAGCCAGATCGTATCGCCGATTGTAACAATATCCGTTATAGAATTGCTCGCCGGTGTTTCATCGTAAGTAGAGTTTTGTTTTTCCAATTCATTCCCGATTATAAAAGAAGTCGGTTTGACTTGTGCAGAAACAAAGCTTGAAGCAAAAATAATTATTGCGAGAGATATAATTCGGTGGTTAAAAAGTTTTGTTGAATAATTCAAAGTATAAAATAAATTGTTAAAGTACATGCAGGTAGTGAATAATAACGTTGCTGGTTTTTCTTCCGCGATCTTTAGCTTGAAATTCCCAGCGATAAATTCCGCGCGTAACACCGACCGGAGGAAGAATCACGATTCGCGAAAAAATGCCGTCGCCGGAAGTTACATCGCCGTTTGTGCCGTTATCAAATAGTAAGATCGGGTTGCTCGAAGATGCATTTCCGTTCGGAGGAATGAAGGAATTAAAGAATACTTTGTCGAGATCATTGTATCCGTTAGAATCTGAAGCGGCAAGTGTGATTAAAATATATGTTGTATCGGTAGTAATTCGAACCGTATCGGGAACAACAAGATGCGCAACAATCGGCGCAACGTTTGAAGCTCCGTTATCAAAATTGAAACTCCGTGTCGCAACTTTAATTGTGCTACCTGAAGTGTGTGCAACCAAATATTCGATATGATAATTTCCGTTCACAAGATTTGTCGGTAAAGAATAAATTGCCGAGAAGTTATTATCCCCTTTCACTTTATCTCCGTTAAGAGAATTGCCATCATCATAAAAAATAATCGGGGATGAATTTATTTTTTTATCATCACTTCCGATAATGTTTCCATAAACCGTAACGATTGAATTACTCGATGAGAATTTGATGGAGAGATTGATTTGCGGTTCTGCGGGATTGTAAATTACATCGTGTACAACGCCAAGTTCAACAACTTGAAACGATTGTTCGGAAGTAGTAACAATGCCCGAATATTCTTTTTCGCAGCCGACAAAGATTAGTGCGCCTATTAGAAATATGAAGATTTTTTTCATCGCTCGAAATTTTATCATGCAATCAAATTTATACAATGCAATTTTTTTTCTATGATTTATTAAAATTAAAATGTTAGCACAAATGGAGATGGTGAAAAGCAAAGAATAAACATTAAAATAGCAAACCAACCAATCGCTTTTCGTTTCGGATCGATTTCACTCTCGTCATAAACCGGCGGATGTTTTACTTTAATTACAAAGTAGAGAATTGCAGACCAGAAGAGCCACCCTGTCCAACCGAAATTTGTGCCGGAAACTAAAACCGATTCGACCACACCGCCCAAACCCAATAAAATCAATATTACCATTGCGATTGAAGAAATCTTCATCTGCGTTTCGCTTCCGAACATTGCATAGATGATATGTCCGCCATCCAACTGCCCGACCGGAACTAAGTTCATCGATGTAACAAATAAACCAAACCAACCGACACACAAATAAGGATAATGATAAATCTCCGACATCGGCGGGATGAAATCTCCGCTATTTGTTAATAACTCACGCATGAATGAAAATAAAATGCTATCGCCAAAACTTAAACTAATCGCGTTCTTCCCATAGCTTGCCTCAAAATAGTCGGGATGAATATTCAACAGATAATCTATCGTAGGAAGATGAGTGAAACCGTAAATCAAAATTCCTAAACACGCGACGAAGCCTGCAATTGGTCCGTACACGCCAATATCAAACATTGCTTTCTTATTTAGGATCAGCGATTTAGTTTTAATCACCGCGCCGAATGTTCCGAAATTTAGGAATCCATCAATCGCCGGAAATGGAAGAAAGTAAGGAAGTGTTGTTTTAACTTTGTGATACATCGATGCGAAGTAGTGTCCGAATTCATGACAACCGAGTACAAATAAAATAGATAACGAATACGGCAATCCTTTGGCGAGAGACGAAAACTCAATTGTAGCAAACTGCCCGGAAGCCCACTCAACACCGGCGATTGTGGTTGTGAACAATGTTAGTAGAAATAGAAAAAGCGGAATTAAAATATCTTTCATTTTAACTTTTATGTTGCTGTCTTCGTGCTTATTAATTTCTGAAAAAGGGTCTGTGTCTATCTTTGGCATTAAATCTCAATATTAAAAACAAAACTGAAATGATTTTCCTTCACATCGAAATATTCGCCGTGAATACTCGTGCCGTTGAAATACTTGAAGTAGAGAGTTTTCCCCGGCGAATATTTTTTTCCGAATTTAACTCCGAGTGCAACTTCCGTTTGGCTTTCTGAATTTTGTTGTGAAAAGAATTTAAAATCTACTCCGTAAAAAACATAAAGCATGTCTTTAATTATTTCGAGAGGATAACCATCACTTCCAAATTGTAAAATAGATTTCCCGATGTTTTCGGGTGTTGTATGAAAGAGATAAGTTCCGCCGGCATAAAATCTATAATCTTGTAAAGAATAAAATCCGAGCAACTCAAAAAATTCACGGCTATACACAATAGGATTTCTGCCATCGCGCCATGAACCTGAAGTGCCGTTGAAATGTCCATCAACAAAATGCGCGCTGATGTGGCTCAATCTCAATCTTCCGCCGAGCGAACTTTTCGCTTCAGATTTTTTATAAGTAAAATTTATGCCAAATAAATAATCAACTGCATCGACGGGAAAGTGGAAATCTTTTTCTCCCCTTAACTTTGTGAAAGTAAAAAAATCTGCACCCAAACCGAAGATTTCATGCGGCGATTTTTTCCAATGAATTATTTCGCGGGAATTGCCGATGTCCAATCGTAAATTATTTTGGTTCAACTCAAAGGCAGTTCCCATTCGAGCTTCCAAAAAATTTGCTTTGAAATGATGCACGTTCATATCGGAAGGGAAAAATTCGGTTGACTGCCCAAAGACCGATAAATAAAGGGAGATAAGAAGTATGAATAATTTTTTCAAACTTTAACGTTTCTATTTTTTCTTGTTAATTTTTGTTTGACAAGTTTTTGATAACCGTATTTCAATTTCGATGATAAACTGAGTATTCCATAAATATTTGTCGGGAAAGCAAATGAAGGTTCGAAGTAGCAATTGACGGTGCAACCTTCGCAAAAGTCAAATCGTCCTTCCATTTTTTTATAATATTTCACTTCATCACTTGCACGAATTTCGGAAATAGTTTTTTCAATTTTTATTTTTTTGTTTGCGAAATGATAGCACGGAAGTATCACTTCGTTTGCAGGAGAGATCACAACAACCCGCGAAACTGCTTTGCACAATGGAGAATCTATATGATTGCCGCCGGCTTTCCGCAGTTTCAAATATGAATCGTTCATATAAATATTCAATTTACCCGAACAGAATTCTCTGATGAAATCGATTGCTTCGTCGCTCAATCCTTCATTTCCAAAATAACTGAAAACCGGATTGACGAGCAAAACAATTTCGTGTTTGAGTGCGAGATCATACATCGTCGGAAGATGCTTATAAGTTTCATTGGTTACGGTGAATAACAAATCGGGAAATTCACCGAGAGATTTTGCAATCGCAATGCTTTCAAAAACTTTATCGTAGCACCTCACTTTTCTTATTTGATCATGCTCTTCGCGAATTGGAGAGTCGAGCGAAAAGTGGAGAAGGTTAATATTACCCGCAAGTTTTTCCGCAAACTTCGGGTAAAGCAAAGTATTAGTAGTAATACTTGTTTGCATTTTTAAAGATCGAGCAAATGCCGCAAAGTCCGCAACATCCTTATGTAATAAGGGTTCTCCACCGGTTAGATCGATAAACTTTACACCGTGATTTGCAAGTTCAGCAACATTCTTTTCAAAATCTTTTCTCAATGCAAAAGGAGAATTTTTAAATTGTGAGTGATCAGCGAAATGACAGAACTCGCAATAAGCATTGCACCGATAAGTTAAATAATAATTACAGAGCAGTAGCATTAATACTTTCTCCCCTTCCATTCAACTTTTTGATCGACAAATACAACAAGCGGAAGAACGATTACGTAAATCAAATAATAGAGTTGAAATTGGAAAAAATATTTCATCGAATTTTTCAATCGAAGTTTTGAAGAAACCATCTTGAGCAAAAGATAATCCGACAGAACTTTTAAAAAAAGAAGTGAAAGCCCGACACTGCTATAAAAAAAAGGTAATAGTAAAATGCAAAGGTGTGAAACAAAGCCGCTAACCAGCACAGTGTAACCGGTAACGGGCACGCGCAAACCGCCCACTCCCCATCTCTTCTTCTGACGTTTTAAACTTTTCCAATCTTTACAAGCGAGTGAAGTAACAAGCGCATCTGCATCAAGCGGATAAACTAATTTATATTTTTTTAGTTTGTGAATTGCATCGAGCAAAACGAAATCTTCCGTTACGCTGAACGGTAAATTTTGATAACCACCGACTTCGTCATACGCTTTTTTTCGGTATGACATATTATTTCCGATGCAGGTGATTGGGTTGTTAATATTTATACAACCGGATGCAACAGTGAGCAAAAATAAAAAATCCAAATTCTGCATTCCGCTAAAACCATCAACTGCAAGTTGATCGGTGTAGCCGTTGACTACAGCGACATCACAGGTGTAATATGATGCAATTGTTTCTGCCCACTTTGGTGAAACGGCGCAATCGGCATCGGTGGTGAGTATAATTTCGTTATTGACGGAAGCGATTCCGTTTGCCAACGCATTTGTTTTTCCACGAAGTTTTCCGAATTCTTTCTCCGCATTAATTTTTCTGAAGCGATTTTTTCCGGCAATGAAATTATCAATTATTTCTTCAGTGCGATCGGTAGAATGATCATTCACTAAAATGATTTCCAGTTTCCCTTCGGGATAAGTGAGTTTATCGAGCGATTCCAGACAGCGAAGAATATTTTCTTCTTCGTTGCGAGCGGCTACAATGACCGATGCAGTCGGAAGTTCTTCACGCGTACGTCGTGGAAATTTTTTATTCGCACCGATTAAGAAAACTGCAGTTTGAATGAAATAGCCCGCGACTGCGAGCGCAAATATTATTTCAAACATTCCTGTGTTTCTCCGATTGTAAAATTGTTTTTTGTTGCGGTTTCAATGAGATTGTTGATTGAGTCTTTGATGATTGTTTTGTTTTCCACCCGATCATGAAAAACAACGATTGAATTATTAGTCAAATATTTCGCGAGGGCAAATTTAACTACTTTCAAATCGTTATTATAGTCTTTTGTTAATAGAGACCACATTACGTTTTGCATTTTTAATTTTTTAAGAATTGAATTCAATCCGAAAGTAAAAATACCGCGCGGCGGACGAAAATATTTTGGAAAATATGAAAATGAGTCTTCGAGATCTTTTCTGAATTTTGAAATCTCATCGGCAATTGTTTTCCTTACTTGTCCAAATTAGCCCTGCAAAAGTTTTAACTACCCAAGTAATTTTACAGCCTCGAAAGTGTTTAGCGTTAATTGTCAGAACACAGGAACGACACTTGCGTAGGCTGCAAAAAGTGAATGAGTTGGAAAAGTGAAGCGGTCATCTTTTCCCGTAGTAGAGTTTTCGAATTGCTTCAAGGACTTTTAACCCGAATCTATTCACTTGCGGATTTTTGTTGGGTTTGCGTTCGCTTCCATCCGTTTTGAATATCCCTGTTGAATAAAGCGTGGCTTGTATTTCCGGTTTTTCTTCTATCGAAAATTTCTCTGCTTCCCATCGTGAAATTATTATGCGCAGGTACGCCGCCGCATATAAAATGTTTAGCGAATCATTTACTAATTTTTTGATTATTTCTTCTTTGCTCTTGCTTTCGCTCAAAATATTTTTGTACTTTCTCCCGGGAAAAAAACGACTTGCTTCATCCTCAAGTTGCAACTCAATCCAATAAGCTGTTTTCATTTTTACTTGACAAAATCCGATCGAGCTATTCAATCCGGCATTTGCAAAAAGTACGTCAAGGGCATCATCTTCCCATGTATAGTTTAATGTTCTTTCCGCAAAAATAATTGCTGAAAGATATTCGGTTTTAACGCTGAATAATTTTGCGGCTAACTCTATTTGAGATTGTTTTTCTTTAATTTTCTTGAGAGTGGTTTCCGGCTTTTCAATCCGTATTGCGAGAAGAAGGATGAGAATTATTAGAATTGGCATATTTGTCCTCCGCTTCTACAACCTTCCTCTACACTCCGAAGCAGAGGAAGGCTGAGAATCCAATTCACTTCAATAGCATCAACTTGGAAACTTTATCAAATAATTTTCCATCTGGTTTTACGGCAGTCAACCTATAAATGTATATTCCGCTTGCAAGGTTACGGGCATTGAACGTTACATTGTAGTAACCAGCAGACTGAATTTCATTTACCAATTCCGTTACTCTCGTTCCGAGTATATCATAAATTGTTATTTGAACTTTACTCTCCTCAGGTATTCCGTAACTAATAGTCGTGCTCGGATTAAATGGATTCGGATAATTGCCGCGCAATTCATATTCTTTTGGTAAATTATCTGCGCCAGTTACAACCATGTTCTCCGAACCAAGATTTACCTTCGATAACATATTTCCACCTTGCTGTTCATCTCCCAAAAATCTATGAGCCTCGAGTGCTGTGTGCGTACCGGGAAAAAGTGAATCCAGTTGATTTGAAATATCTCTCGCCAATTGTTTATTCTTCTGTTCTTTAAAATAATAGATGAATTTATCGAACAATACTGCTTCCAAAATTTGTTCGCCTGAATACTTGGCGATAATTCTGTCAAGATTTTCTATGCGAAGATTTCTCTCGAAGCCCGCAAGTATTTTTTCCGCAGATGCATACAACTTCTTTTTCGCTTTCTTGTTTGAAAGTTTCTTAAAGAAGCCTTTCAATGAGTCGTTATCTCCTCTTCGGCTTGCCTGCCAAAGTAAATCAACCGCGTAATGGGTTAGCGATGAGTCCGGATATTCTTCGATTACATCTTTACATATTTTTTGCGCCTGTTTGTATTTCTTTACTTCTATAAGATTCCTTGCATAAAGCAGTTTCCATTTTATGCACCAATCGTTTTGGAATCCCAATTCTTTTTCTTCAGTTGTAACCTTTGAGTCAAAACCTCTTTGAGCAAACTTACTATCAAAGGCTAACTCTTCGGGGGAGTTTTTCATATTATTCAGATTGTTAAACGGCGGCGACTCGAGGTATGGCTCGTAATCTATATTCGAATTATAACTGTAAAACTTACCGGCAAATGAGTCCCACCAATTATTCTCCGCAAGTATTTCACAATCGTTTAATGCTTCGATATGATACGAAGTTTGATTTACAAAACTGTTGTTACCACCAAAAGCTATGCAGCCAGTCCTTCCGAGAAATGGATTTGATGAAAAGTTTGCAAACAATCCGATTGAGTTATTATGTATATAGTTATTACCATAAGTCTCTGCATAACCAAGATATGGCGATGAATACTGATCGCAGAAAAGAGCCATTCCATTATCATACAACTCATTACCAATTATGTATGGGGAGGATTGATACATCGAAATACCATACCAGTAACAGTCGCGTATTTTATTATCCATCAGCCAGCTATCTTCATTGGCGTAATTTGTTCGGTAAAGATAGATGCCTCTTCCGCAGTTCGAAATTTCGCAATTGTTTATATCGGCGTTTGTTTCATTAATTGTAATGCCGATGTATGCGTTATCTATCACCGAGTAAGAAATATTTGCAGTTCCGCCCTGGTTTATTTTTATTCCGTTTTGATATTCATAATCGGGGGAAATGAAATTGAAACCTATTTTGTTGTAATATTCGCCATTGCTAATGAGCGAACCATCAATTATTAGCGAGGCGTTATTCTTGAAACTTAATAATGCGCCCGGTTCGATTGATAAAGTAATATCACGCGGCACAATAACATCACCCCATATCTCGATATTTCCACACCATGTCTCATCGGAAGTTAAAGCGCCGATTTGAGTAATACCATTAACTGATTTTGATAAAGAGATTTCAGTGTTATTAAAAGAATCATGTACATCACATCGTAAAGTAAAAGTAGTATTGCCGTCATTAACAGGCAGAATTAACTGATTTGAGTTTCCGGATAATGGTACCCAACTATGATTTGAGCCTTTACGAATGAACCATGAATATGTAAAATCGCCTGAGCCGCTCTGAATATCAACATTGAATGTTAAGTCAGAACAATTTGAAAACTGGGAGGGACCGTTAAGCGCCCCGGAAACCGGAAGCGCAAAATGGAAATTATACTCCAACGGAGTCATTTGCCAATCCCCATAGTTATCATTATCCTGTGGCTCAACAAATATTTTTGCAGTGTACATACCTACTTCGCTCGGTAAGTAGGGATTGCAGAATTGAAAAATTGGCCAATCCTTATTGCAATCAAAATTGAAATCTGTCATAACTCTGTTTATCAAGTTAGCTTTGTAATAATGAAGGTCTATATTAACCTTGCTTCGTGTTAAAAAAGTCCCATAAATATTTGTATTTATCGGAGAGCAGAATGATGGAACATTATATCTTGCAAAAATATTTCTGAGTTCAGCGCCTTCATAGTAAGTGTTAATCCCGTTAATACTATTCCAATCGTCAATTGTCATTAAACCATAATAACCACCATAGCTATTTGACATAGCTGTTGAAATCATATTCAAAGGTTTATTCCATTGAACTATGTTATTCAGATAACTCAATGAGCCAAGATATCCTGACTTGACGTTTAGAATATGAAAACATTTATTTCTTTCATCACTCACCCAGATTGATTCATTTGAACGCCCAAGAAAATAACTTAATGAATTTAGAGTTACGTCTAAACTTTGTGAAAATGTATATTCAAAGAAATCACAAAGTATTTCTTCTCCTTGAATATTAAAAATATCGGTTATAAAGATTATCCGTTTTTTGTTTTGATCAATTAACCCAATGGTGAAATTGTTCCATGGATTTTGGGGAACAACTATCTTTGATGGATTATTTATGCTTATTATTTCCCCGGTAGAATTGTTACGAAAGCTAGTGTATTTTGCTACTTGAGCGCCTTCCCAATTAAGTTTGTAAATTGCATTACCCAATTCATCGGCTACCCAAATTTTATCATCTGTAACAATATCTGGAGTAGAATTACAATCATGTGCAATATCAACAGGTTTAGTCATATAACCGCTGATATTGATATCCTTTACAAAATTAATTAAACCATAATTTGAATCATATATCAATTGCGAAATTTTAGAAGGGTTGCCACTTAGTACAAAAATATTTCCGAATTTATCAAGACTTACGCTGGTAGGATTCAATAACTGAATATCTCCTGAATTATCACCATAAGATTTCATCCATAATCCAGCATCGCTCATATAGATTAACCGATTCCATGTATTATCTGAAATCACACTAAATTTATCGGCTGTATTTTCTAATGCTACAACTTCCCCATCGGCAATATCACTGAATAATGCCAGGCTTAAGATATCCCGTGTTACACTACGATTAATAGTGAATATGTCTGTTCCCCAGGCTTCTCTTTGAAGAAGTGCAGTTGTAGAATAGTATAACTCAGAAATTACTGATGATCGGGGAGATTGTATTAAAGGATTGACGTTTTCGAATTTGGAATATCTATAAGATAGATAATCGATAATAAACGATGATGATTTAATTTTCCAGGAATTAAGATATTTACTCAATATCATTTTTTCGTTAATAATTTTTTTTCCCGGAAACACAATCTCACAGTTAACATTTGCTAAACCATCTTTTATTTCGATTTCAATATTTTCCAATTTAAAGTAATAAAGTTCTTCAAAAATGATTTCATCAATTGCGTGTTTTTTTACCTTAGCATTTCCATCAATGTATTTGAGATAGTCGTTCGAACTTACAAAGATTGAATTTTGTATTTCAATCAAAATTTCGCGTATGAGTTCTTTATCTGTTTGTGGCTCAATTCGAACCGGTAAATTTTCCGATTTATAATGCTCCCATTGAGCAAATAAATTGAGATTTATAAGAATTATAATTGCAAAAATTATTTTATTCATGATGTAACTCTCATTCTTTAATTTTTATCTGAATATTGTTTTATTTATTTCTTTCTTCTAAGTATTGGATCTGAGAATCATAAAATCTGTTAGAAATTTCGCCGGCAGTTTTTAATTTTAATTTTTTGAGAAACTCAAACCGTTCTTGATCATTTGACATAGATTTAAGATAGGTTGCGGTTAAATGAACCGCTGATGAACTGTTTGGATAATTTTCAATCAATTCGCCTATCAAGCTCAATCCTTTTTGTGTATCGTTATATCTTACTGTATAAGTTGCATGCATACCAATCAGAAGAAAGGGGGTATAAACACTATTCGGATAGGTTTGATAGAGAGACTCATACTTGCTTATTTTTTCAACTGCGGTATGTTGTTTAGTAATAATAGAAAGGATACCTTCATAAACTGCCGCTTCCGAACCTTCAGGGTACTCAATTTGAAATGGCAGCCTGATTATTTGTGAATCAGCATCAGGAGGATGAAAGCTTAACTCCAGTAAATATTTACCCTCGGGCATAAAAACGTACACAGGGGAAATTTTGTATACTTCCCCATAAAGATCTACTAAATTAAAAACCGGATAGGAAAATTCCCCCGGCTTAAGTGTAAGAAATAACCCACTCCAATCATAAAGCACTCTTCCTATATATTTTTGCGGTTCATTTTGTTCATTTAATACGTTCAATCGAATTAATGAAGCAAAGTAATCTTTATAAATTGAGTCGCCTGTATTCGTTATGGCCAACCATAAGTCTATCGGTTCGTGAAGTAAAAATACCTCCTTTTGCAGGCTTGCTTGGAGTGTAATATTAGGCTGCGAAAAAAGATTGTGCGCTAATAAAAAGAGTGATGTAATAATTATTAAATTTTTCATTTATTTTTCCTTAATAATTTACCAAGTAATATCTTTTAAAAATTCTAAATGTTCATAACAAAAAACCGGACTAATAAACCAACCGACATTATAAGGACTTCGCATAATACATTTATCTGAATTTGTTCCTCCATGTGGTGGTATTAATCCGCCGATAGGATCATCCCCCTGTATACCCCGTGCATGTCCCATTTCGTGGAGTGTTGTTCCGTTGACAGCTCGTACAAACTCCCATAAATCCGGATAACGCAGTCTTATTTTGTCAAATCTAATCCAGGCCATCGCCGGTAGTAGTTCTGTGCGCCCCATGTGAAACCCAGTTACAAGATTATCCAATGTAGTATTGAGTCCTGTAATATCATTTGGTATATTTTCAACGCCACAAATTATCGCTACATCTTTATTTAAACCATATCCATTTATATTTGTATGATCTCCGCCTGCATTATCTATTGTCCACTCCAATAATTGTTGAGTTGTGTAGAAAGTAATCTGCGTTGATAAATTTGGGATATTTTGGATATTGATAAAAGTGTTAGCATCTCCAAAGGCTTTCATACGTTCATTATAACCGTAATAATAAATTTCCTCTTCATTATCAATAAAGTTCGGCCATAAATTATCCCCAGTCATTTGAAGTTGAATAATCCTAAACTTAGAATAATCAACTTTAATAGTTATGGAGTTTGTTTCACCAATTATCGTTGTGCAACTAGAACATTCCTTAAATTCGGCTTTCACATTATAAATCGTTCCAGAGTTATTGGTCTCTGAAAAAATATAGCTCGCCGTAGCCTCGCCTTCATCAATACCACCTGTATTGCCAAAATAATATATGGAAGATGGACCAGGCTCAACATGAAATTGTATACGTCGGTCAAAATTCTCCCAATTAGGTTTATTCCAATATACTTTGAATTTATAGACCAAAGGGTGACCACGTTCCTGAATTTCTTCGAGTTCAAGATATTCTGGGTCCGCTGGTCCACAGCTAATAAAACAAACCGCACTGATTATTATCATTAAGAATTGCAGGTATTTATTAAAAGCAAATTTTTGGTTACCATAAACAAAATTGTAAAAAGGCGTAACGACGCTGGTTTTCTGTTTCAATTTTTTCTTCCACGTATAAAAAGAAAAAGGCATAAGAAATTGAATCCATTTCTTGCGCATTTGTTTATGTCTTCTCATCATAATTCCTCCAAAAAATTAATAACTGAGTTCACTCTAAAAAGGCAGAGAATAATTTTTCTTATAAAGAAAATTTAAATAAATTCCTGTTGTAAAAATTATAAACTAAGACGGAATTATGTTCAAAAAAAATACACAACACAAACAAATGAATATATTCGGATTTGCTAACTGTATATCAGCCATTGCTGTCCAAAATAAAATAGAGATAAGGAAAAAGTTTCAAATACAACTTGAT
>CAYMUL010000028.1:0-41598 GCA_964393605.1 uncultured Ignavibacteriaceae bacterium
GGAGGGGTCCGCGGTTCTCCAGAGGACTCTTCGAGGAACCCGTGAGCGCCCACAAAAAATTGAAAAATTGTTTAGAGCACTCCGACGAAGTCGGAGGGGTCCGCGGTTCTCCAGAGGACTCTTCGAGGAACCCGTGAGCGCCCACAAGTAATCCTGCATTTTGCAGGATTTTCTGTTTTAAATAGTTTGAGATGATTTTGAAAGGAGGAAAAAATTTCGGGAGTTAACAATTTACAATTGAGAATGGACAATTGTTAAAATAATTGTGTTTGTGCTGCGTAGTGCCTTAGTGCCGTTGTGGCATTCCTTTGAAGAATTAAAAATTACAAATTAAAAATGAATAGTTTTGAATCGACAATTGATAATGGAGAATGGACGATTGATAATTGAGAATTGTGAATCAAAAATTCCTTTGCGTTGCTTGGCTAACTTGGCGGTTAAAAAAAGCAGATGGTTGCTTGGGCAAAGCAGAGAAAGATAAAGATTAAGATAATGAGAAAGAAATTTGAGAATGGACAATTGAGTCCCGATCTATCGGGAGAGAATGGACAATTGACAATAGTAAAAATAAATAATAAATTCTTTCGTGGCATTCTTTTCTTTCCCCAAAGTCGCGCAAAGGAAAAACTTCAAGTGCCGTGGTGAAAAAAGAAGATTGTGTCGTGTGATTTCAGATAAAGATTAAGAGAACGAGAAAGAAGTTTAACTGACGAAAAACAATTATATTTCTTTTCAAAAAAAATGTTACGATCAATATTCATATTATTTCTGTTACTTCATGGCTGTGATAATTCGGCTGAAATTAGAATTCATTTAAAGGAGAAACCTGTTATGAGTGATACAACTTCGCAATTGTCTGTCGCAACTTTTGCGGCAGGTTGTTTCTGGTGTGTTGAATCCGTTTTTCAAAGATTAAATGGGATTGAAAAAGTTGTCTCGGGTTATACAGGCGGCACAACAAAAGATCCGACTTACGAACAGGTTTGTAACGGTAAAACCGGGCATGCGGAAGCCTGCCAAATCTTTTATGATTCATCAAAAATTACGTATCAAGATTTGTTAGAAGTATTTTTCTCTACACACGATCCTACTACGCTTAACCGTCAGGGAAATGATGTCGGCACTCAATATCGTTCTGCAATATTTTATAAAACAGATTTGGAAAAAGAGACAGCATTACGAGTAATAGCTTCGATCGAAAATGAAAATATTTTTGATAAACCAATCATTACGGAAATTTCACTACTGAGTGAATTCTATGTGGCAGAAGATTATCATCAGAATTATTACAACTCCAACAAATCTCAACCATATTGTGTTTTTGTAATTAATCCGAAGTTAGAAAAGTTTAAGAAAAAATTTCGAGATAGAATAAAAGCGGAGTGAATAAAAAATCCCGACAGCCGGGCGACTGCCGGGTTACGGTTCTCATTGCTCATGAAGTGGGGGTGGACTCCATGAAAGAACCGCTGCAAAAATAGTGTATCATTCAATCACAAACAACGGATTGAATACTACCCGGTGCTTCGATGATGAGTTCGCTTCAGTTTCCTAAAAATTGTAATAGCGGTCGCCAAAAATGTTGCGCCCACGTTGATTCGTGGTGCTTTCCGTTTCTATCGACGAAGAGATAAAAATCCTTATTCTCACTATATCCTTTTAGCTTCAAATTTTTAATCATATCCTCAAGTCCGAATTGCAACTGGCTATCAAGTCCATCTCCTCCGTTGTAGAAATAGAATTTCAAATTTTTCTTTTCTCCGGCATGATCTTTAACAAGTTTAATAAGATTAATATTATATTTTTCATACATGAATGCGGGGGAAAAACAGATCGCAGTTCCAAAAATTTCGGGGGAAGACCATGCAAGCAAAAACGAGACTGTCGCTCCCGCAGAAGATCCAAAAGTGTATGTGTGCGGTGCATCGGGAAGCGTCTTATAAGTTTTATCAATAAATGGTTTTAACTTTTTCGAAACGAAATCTCGATATAATTCTCCCTTTGTGTGCTGACTGTATTCATCTTCACGATTGACTGTATTATAAATTCCAACTACGATAAACGATTGAACAAAATTATTTCTTATCAAGCTGTCAGAAGTTTCGTCAACATTCCACTCAATTCCGAAGGAAGCGGTAACCACATCAAAAAGGTTTTGTCCATCGTGCATGTAAATTACCGGATAACGGGTTTCACTGTTCGCATCGTAATCGGGAGGAAGCCAGACTTGCACATCGCGGCTGAGCAATCCTTCATAACTGAAGGAACGATGTGTAACAATTTTGCCGGTGATTTTTCCGGCTGTCAAATTTTTTTCATCACGCCATCGGGCGATATTGAAAGTGAGATTTTCTTCCCCCGCGACAACATGAAAATAATTTTCGCGGATACTGCCATCGGCAGTGATTTCTTCCGAAGTCCAATTGCCTCGCGTGAATTTAAATTGAATGGTATCACCTTTGAAGAAATAAATCTTTTTGAACCAGGTTGTATCATTTTCTTTTTTGAGTGGAATGCGTGAAGGATTCCAATTGCCGAGCAGTGAATGATTACCCGTGATGTAAATTTTGTCCGCTTCTTTTGGAACTTTCCCGTACACCGTGAAAGTTATCGCCACGTTTTGCTGGGCGATTGTGAAGCTATAAAATAAGAGAAAAGTAATAAATATTTTCATGATTCATTTTTCAAATTCTAAATAAAATTATTTCATGAACAATTTTAAACGAAAATAAATTCTTATGGAATGGAAAAATTCTCAACTTTCTTCAAGTGGAATAATTCAAAGTTAAATTATTTATGCCGAAACAAAAATATTTTCATTTAAAAAGTTTATCTTTGTTCAAACAATTTTATGAATACATAACACGTCATCTAAATGCAATTTAACCGCTTCATTCTGTTTAATTTTGAAGTGATCGCCGATAGTTTTTCTTTCAGAAGTATTAAGACCATTGGTTTTAATGTTTTGATGAGACAAATATTATTCACCGGTTTTGAGGCTTTCGGTATAATCGCTTTGATTGGCTTTGCGATCGGCGGTTTGATCGTGGTGCAGGGGCACGCAATTTTTAGCGGCTTTGCACATAGTAAATTATTCTATACAATTATGGTTACGCTAGTCATCCGAGAACTCGGCGCACTGTTAACGGCATTCATAATAATTGCCCGCAGCGGAACAGCAATATCCACAGAACTCGGCAATATGGTTGTGAACAATGAAATGGAGGCACTTGTCTCTTTCGGCATTTCACCGGTTTCATATCTGGTTGCACCTCGCGTGATGGGGATGATTTTCTCAATCATTATTCTCAATATCTATTTTAATGCGGTGGCACTAATTAGCGGCGGACTCGTAGCATCATATTTTTATTCAATAAATCTCAATTCATATTTTACTTCAATCTTTGAAGAATTAGTGTTTGTAGATTTTATAATTAGCTTCGGCAAGTCTATCATATTTGGTTATGGCATTGCAATCATTGCGTCGTATCAGGGGTTTGCAGTTATCAAGGCAACAACCGAAGTGCCGCAAAGAACAATAAAAGCGGTTGTGTACTCTTTGGCGTGGATAATTGTATTCAATATTTTCATTTCCATATTGAGTTACGCATGAGCAATTCAATCATCAGATTAGAAAATATTACACTCGTTGCAGACGGGCAATCTATATGCGAAAATTTAAGTTATGAATTCCCGGCACACAAATTAATCGCACTTAAAGGAGAGAAAGAGATTGAAGTCCGCGCATTCTTAAAATTGATGGCGGGAATTCTTGAACCTGAAAGTGGTGAAGTGATTTTTGAAGGGGAAAGTCTATACAAATTAAATAAGGATCGAGAAAAATTTTTACACAGAAAAATCGGATACATTTTCAGGATTGGAGGATTGATTTCCAATTTAACAATTTCGGAAAATCTACTGCTTCCATTCGACAATTATTTTCCTGAGATTTCGCACGAGGAAAAGTTGTCAAAACTCAGTGAACTTTTTTCAGAATTTTCACTCGATGAAAAGATTTTGACCGTCAGACCGGCGGAGATCGGGATTCAAACCAATAAACTCTTACTTTTCATTCGTACTTATCTATACGATCCGACTCTAATTTTTTATGAAGATCCCGCCATGATACTCGACCCAAAAAAGATGTTAATAATTGTTCAACGGATGACGGATATGCGGGATAAGAATATTTATTCGCAATTCTTTTTTGATTCTTCGGAAGACTTGATGTTTGGAATTGCCGATGAAATACACAATTTTGAAAACAATGAATTTAAAATTTTTGAAAATTAGATTTAATTAAGATGAAGTTAAGATTTCGTTATACAAACCGCATTGTCGGGATCTTCGCGACAACCGCAATTATCATCGTGATGATCTCGATTTATTTTGTCTTACAAAATAATCGAGCGTTCGATAAAACATATTCTTTCGTAGTTCAGTTTTCCGATGGTGATGGATTGGGTTCTTCAAATCCTGTCTATTTCAAAGGATTTAAGATCGGGACAATTTCCGAAATCAAACTCACCGATGAGAATTTGATTGAAGGTGTATTTGAAGTTTATGAAGAATATCGAAACCGCATCGTTAAAAATTCTGTAATATTTAAAAGTTACAATCCGGTAACTAGTGCAAGTACTTTACAATTTCTAAAAGGAAAAGACGAAAAAAAATTGATTCAGGAAGGAGGTAGAATACCTTCGCTTGATATGCCGGAAGGGAAACAACTTCTTGCAGAAAACAAAATAGAAAAATCGGGCGATCCACTTTCGTCAATACTTCTCAATCTCCAAACTTTTACCGAGAATTTAAACTTAGATAATAATGCAGATAAAGGTGCAGTGTTTCGCGCACTTGTGAATTTAGCAGAAGCATCCGAAAAAGCTAACTCACTCGCAAATCAGTTATCCGAGTTTGGAGATAATCTTTTTGCAGATAACAATCCGGATAAAGGCGCGATCTTCAGAGCGTTAAATAACCTCGCAGATATTTCTCAACAATTAAAGACGACGGTTTCTCTCTTAAATAAAACACTTGCTCAAAGCGATACTTTGTTGGCTGCTTATTCAAAACCGGAGGGATTAGTGAAGCGGATGATTGATCCCGAAGGGAAGGAAATTTATGAACCGATTGCTCAAACCGTTGCGCAACTTAATGCGCTCGTTCCTCAACTTGATAATTTTGTTTCATACTTAAATTCACAATCAACAGATTTGACAATCATTTTTGATGAACTTAAAATGATGTTGCGTCAGGTACAAATTACTTTTGAAAAAATTAATTCTTCACCACTGATGGGTGGCGGTGAAAGTATGGAAAGAAAAGTTAATCCGACCGCTGACCAACTTCGTCCGAAGAATTTTGAGAAGTGAAATGAAGAACGTATCTATATTAGGACGCAATCTGTTCGTTTTTTCAATAATGATTTTAACCGCATCAATATTGGGATTTGTAAATTTTGCTTGTTCTTCTGACCCCGACAGAAATGTGATAGTTGTGGAAATATTCGACGGTAAAGAATTAATGAAAAATGCTGACGACTTACTTCGACGGAATCAAATTGATTACGCGCTTAAAAATTATTCTATGGCTTATAATAAATTTTCGCTCGCAGATTATAGTGAAGGTAAAATGAATGCCGCTATCGGTGTGATGAAGTGTTATCTCCGCTTTAATGATTTCGATGCCGCGGAAGAATGGTTGATAAAATTAAATCCTATCTCCGGTTTAAGTGATAATTTTTTTGAATCTTCTTCAAAGGCAAAAGTTCTTTTTCAATACAGCAAAAAAAAATTTGAAACAATTGTTGAATTAACTCAGCCGGAAGCAATCGCAAATTTTTCTCTCGAAAATAGAACCGAAATGGTGGCATATAGAACATTATCACTGCTCGAACTGAAAAGAAATTATAAGCAAGATTTCTTTGAACTCACCAATCTTCTTGTAACTATGCAGAAGGAAAAAAATGACGGAGGAGAATTCAATCCTTACAGTTTAAGCTTTATTTATTATACTCTCGGCTTCATTAGTTATAAAGAAAATGTTTTCGATAAAGCGTTTGATTATTTCAACACTGCGCTTGAGTTCGACAAAACTTACAGCAATTACAGCGGAATCGCAGATGATCTTTTTGCAATCGGGATGACCTCGAAAGAGATGAATAATTCCGTTGCGGCAATCAGCTCATTCGAACGCGCCGCCGAAATATATGAATTAATAAATGCTTACAATAGTTATGAAAAGTCTAAATATGAATCTGCCCTTTTATTGCTACAAAATAAGGATACAGCCGCGCTGGCAAAAAAAACTTTGAAAAATATTTCAGAAAAAACTTCAGATGAGGAATTGAAAAAAAAGATTGACGAAATCTTGAGATAAAAAATTTTCTCTCGTTTGAAGCGGCGGCTTCATTAAGTAATTTTGCGCTGAAAAAAATAGGAATTCCATGAATAATTTCTCCAATGAAGAACTCAACAAATCCAAAAATTTTATTTACGAAATAATCGATGAAGACTTAAAAACTAACAAGTGGAACGGTAATGTTCATACCCGTTTCCCTCCAGAACCAAATGGTTATTTGCATATCGGACATGCGAAATCGATTTGTCTGAATTACGGAATTGCCCGCGATTATAACGGGAAATTTAATCTTCGCTTTGACGATACAAATCCCGAAAAAGAAGAAACTGAATATGTTGAATCAATCATCGAAGATGTGAAGTGGCTCGGCGCTGATTTTGAAGAGAGAATATTTTTCGCTTCCGATTATTTCGAGCAAATGTATCAATGGGCTGTGATGCTTATAAATAAAAGCGTTGCTTATGTTTGTGATTTATCCGGCGATGAAATCAGGCAGACGCGCGGCACACTCACCGAGCCGGGAAAGGAATCACCTTATCGCGACAGAAGTATCGTGGAGAATCTTGATTTATTCGAACGAATGAAAAATGGTGAATTCCCGAACGGTTCAAAAACTCTCCGCGCTAAAATTGATATGGCTTCACCCAATTTTAATTTGCGCGATCCTGTGATGTACAGAATCGTTCACGCAGAACATCATCGAACGGGAAATAAGTGGTGCATTTATCCGACTTACGATTGGGCGCATGGAAATGAAGATTCGATTGAAGAAATTACTCATTCAATCTGCACGCTGGAATTCGAAAATCATCGCCCGCTTTACGATTGGTTTTTAGATCAACTCGGAGTGCATCATCCTCAACAAATAGAATTTGCGCGGCTGAACTTGAACTACACTGTTATGAGCAAAAGGAAATTATTACAATTAGTTAAAGAAGGATATGTTGACGGATGGGATGATCCACGAATGCCGACAATCTCCGCGCTTCGCAGAAGGGGTTACACGCCGGAATCAATTCGTAATTTTGCGGAAACGGTTGGCGTAGCAAAACGTGAATCTGTTTCTGACATTGCGCTACTCGAGTATTCGATCCGAAATGATTTGAATAAACATGCACGACGAGCAATGGCAGTATTGAAGCCGCTAAAAATAGTTATTACAAATTACAACGACGAAGAAGAAGTTGATGCAGTCAACAATCCTGAAGATCCAACTACAGGAACCAGAAAAATTATTTTTGGAAAAGAAATTTTTATTGATCGGGATGATTTTATGGAGAATCCGCCGAAAGGTTATCATCGGCTAATTCCGGGAGGGGAAGTGCGATTGCGTTATGCGTACATAATTAAATGTGAAAAAGTAATTAAAGATGCTGCGGGAGATGTAATTGAACTTCGCTGTACTTACGACCCAGATACAAAAAGCGGCAGCGGCACAAGTACAAAAAAAGTTAAAGGAGTGATCCATTGGGTTTCTGCAACTCATTTTATAAATGCCGAAGTGAGATTGTATGACAGACTTTTCACGAATGAAAATCCGGGCAATGAGGAAAAATGGTTGAGTTTCATAAATGAAAAATCACTTGAAGTTATTCACGATGCGAAGTTGGAAATGTCATTAGCGAATGCAAAAACCGGTGATAAATTTCAATTTGAGCGGATTGGATATTTTTGTGTTGATACAAAAAACGGTGGAGAGAAATTAATCTTCAACCGCACCGTAACCTTGAAAGATAGCTGGGGAGGGAAGAAGTAAAGCAAATAAAAAACCCCGAACAAAAGTTCGGGGCAATTCGAATTAAATTATTTTGTTAAAAATTCTCGAACTGAAGTTCGAGCTACAAACATCTTTAAGATTTTTGTTTCGATTTTTTCTTCTTCTTTTTTCGATCCCAAAATTTTTCTTTACGACCGGATTTTCTTCCAGAAAACTTTTTGTCGCCACTGAATTTTCTATCTCGCCTGAATTTTTTGTCGCCTCTAAACTTTTTCTTTTTCTCAGAAATATTCTCGCCGGATTGATCGATATTCGCAACAGCTTCCGATTTGAAGGGATGTTCAAGAAGCATAGGAATCTTTGCGTTAATTAAACGTTGAATCGATTTCAAGTTGCTTCTCTCTTCTGCATCGCAAAAGGAAATCGCTGTTCCGCCAAGCCCTGCTCTTCCTGTTCTTCCAACGCGATGAATATAGGTCTCGGGATCTTCAGGAATATCATAATTAATTACATGCGAAAGTTTTTCAATATCAATTCCGCGAGAGGCAATATCTGTAGCAACAAGTACAGTTAATTTGTTGGATTTGAAATCATTTAACGCACGTTGCCGCGAATGTTGAGTTTTATCGCCGTGAATTGCGTCGGCATGAATTTTTTCGGCATTCAATTGTTTTGCCAAAACTTCCGCACCACGTTTTGTACGTGTAAATACAAGTGCTGAAGTAATGTTCTCATTTTTTATAAGATGAATTAACAATTTCTTTTTGTTAGTTCGTTCTACGAAGTACACAGCTTGTTCAATTGCTTCAACGGTTTTTATCTCAGGTTCAATTTCTACTTTAACGGGATGATTCAAAATTGAATGAGCAAGTTTTGAAACTTCGGGAGGCATCGTCGCAGAAAAGAAAAGTGATTGTCGTTCTTTCGGTAGTTTTGAAATAATTTTCTTAACGTCATGGATGAATCCCATATCAAGCATTCTGTCCGCTTCATCGAGAACCAATATTTTCAACTTCGAAACATCGACGAATTTTTGTTCCATTAAATCGAGCAATCTTCCCGGAGTTGCTATAAGAATCTCCACTCCTTTTTTCAATTTTTCCGTTTGCGGATTTTGAGAAACGCCGCCATAGATGACCGTATTATGTAATCCGGTATGTTTTCCATAAACAGAAAAGCTTTCACTAACTTGAACAGCAAGTTCACGCGTCGGGGTGATTATCAATGCTTTGATGAATCTTGTAAATTTCTTTTTAACCGATTTATCACGTGGATGTTTGGCTTTCTCCTCGCTCAAAATTTGTAAAATGGGAATAGCGAATGCCGCAGTTTTTCCTGTTCCCGTTTGCGCCGAGCCGAGTAAATCTTTTCCTTGAAGGATTATTGGAATTGCTTTCTCTTGTATAGGGGTGGGTATGAGGTAACCTTCCTCGTCTATTGCTGATTTAATTGATTTAATAAGATTTAAATTTTCGAATGACATAAAACTTTCTGATGATTTGGGCAACTTCTCGTAATTAAGCTGAGGTTGTCCATTGGTTTAAAAATAGATTTGTAAAAGATTGCAATCAAAGGGGAAGGAGTGTAGCATACTTTAATAAATCGCACGCGCAAAGATACTTTATAAAAAGCAGACAGCAAAGGATTGTTTTGGTTCAAAATCTAATAACGTTCAACCTTCTTGGAAGAATTAAGTATCCACTTTGGAATAATTACGAATAACATTCCTCCCCATAAAATAAGCTTCAACAATTTCACAAAAATAGTTTCGTTGGTAATCTGATTGTCATTTAGATGTTCCAATATCGGCAGAAAAAGTTTTCTTCCACGAAAAAATCCGCAATAAAAAAAAATACCGCAAGTTTTCAACGCAATGTGTGTCAGATTGTTATGAATAATTCTAAATAAAGGAAATAGATTTTGAAAAATAGAATGTGTAATACAATTAAATTCGGATTGCTACTTCAGTTCATCCTGCTTCTTTCAACGCTTGAATCCACTGCGCAAACCAAAACGGGAATCATCTCCGGCGAAATTAGGGATGCGGCGACCAAGCAACCTCTTATTGGTGCAAATATTATTATAGCAGATACAGATATCGGAGCGGCGAGCGATATTAACGGCTATTATGTTATGAAGAATATTTCTCCCGGTCGTTACATCCTTAAAGTTTCAATGCTTGGATATGAGCCTGCATTGTTCACAGATTTGGTTATTAATCCAGGAAGAAATCACTCGATCAATTTTGAACTTCAGCCGTCTGTTGTTGAGTTAGGAGAAGTTCAGGTAACTGCCGATCATTTCACAAAGCCAGTAGAAAATCCGGTTAGTTTCCGATCAATTTCTCCTGAAGAAATAAGGAGATCACCCGGTTCGGCGGAAGATATTTTTCGTGTGATGCAATCGATGCCGGGGGTTGCTACTGCCGGAACTAAAAGTGCTCAACTAATTGTGCGGGGAGGTAGCCCTGATGAAAATCTTACTCTGATTGATAACATTGAAGTCTATAATCCGATTCACTTTGCACGTACAGGAGAATCAATGGGTGTAATAAGTATTGTAAATCCGGCTTTGGTTCAAAAGGTAGATTTCATGACAGGCGGATTCCCTTCAAAATATGGAGATAAGATGTCATCTGTTTTTGAAATGACTTTGAAAGAAGGAAACAAAGAAGCTCTCAACACTGATGCAAATATGAATATTGCCGGTTTTGGTTTAACAATGGATGGACCAATTGCCCCGAGCAGCAACATGATATTTTCAATTCGAAGGGGGTATTTCGATTTAATTACTTCTATACTTGATAAACCGGTTGCTCCAAATTATTATGACGCAGTTGGAAAAGTTACTTATGATTTGAACAAAGATAACCGCATTAGTCTTGTTGGATTTTATTACGTTGATCAGATTCGACGAGACGGTGTTGAGAAAGATGAACCTACTGCCGTTTCGTGGAATAGATACGATAAACTAACCAGAGATGACTATGGTTCTGCGTTCGGCATCAATTGGCGTTCCTTAATTTCAACGAAGACATTTTCTTTGGTAACCGCTTCATTCACCAGCAATGGATGGTACACACGGCAAGGGAATGATTTGAATGACGCTCTAATAGGGGAGGATATTCGGGAAGATGAACTCGGAATAAAAGGTGAAATCAATCATCAATATTCCCAAAAATTAAATTTTAAAGTGGGCGGTCAATTCAAAATTATAAATTCAAAAAATGAATCATGGACTCCGGCTGATACAACAAGAGATGGAACTATCATCCCTGCAAATACAATTTCGTATAAACCTGATTCAGAATTTAAGTCAATGTTTTACATCCAATCTTCTTTCCAAATTATCGAACCAATTGTTCTTTCAACGGGGTTGCGATATGATCACTTCTCACTCACTAATGAGAATAATGTTAGTCCAAGAGTTTCCCTTTCGTATAGGTTTTATACAAACACAACGCTAAATCTTGCTTGGGGAAAATACTATCAAACTCCGGCAAGCTATGAAGTGTCACCCGATGTACGAAACTTATTCTTAAAAAGCAGTTCCTCCGAACATTATATCGCCGGAGTTGAATATAGGCTTGGTTATGATACTAAACTTGGTATTGAAATTTATCACAAAGAACTTTCCGATTTAAAATTTGATCCTGATAGTTCGAATCTTTTAATTAACAGTGGAAGTGGCTATGCGCAAGGTATCGAATTAGCTCTTCAAAAGAAGTTCACGGAAGGATTTGTCGGAAGTGCATCGTATTCATACTCGATTTCCAAACGAAGGGATTACGATTTCGATAATCTTTACGATTTTGAATTCGATAGACCTCATATCTTAAATTTACTCGCAGGCGTAGAAATTGGTTCGGGTTGGCAGATTGGAGCTAAGTTCCAGTATGCCTCAGGAAATCCATTCACTCCGGTCGTTGGAGTAATAAAGAAAGGGGATAAGTACTTTGTCATCGAAGGAGCGAAAAATTCCGAACGCTACCCGGATTTTCACAAATTAGATATTCGTATCGATAAACAATTTGTTTTTAATACATGGTCGTTTTCTGTTTATCTCGATTTATGGAATGCATACAACAGAGACAACGTCGTTTCGTACTCATCAAAAGCAAATAGCGATGGTACGATTACTACAACTCCAAGATACGATTTAGGGCTTGCGCCTATTTTAGGATTCACCGCAAAATTTTAAAACCATTATGTGATTTAATTTTAAATAAGGATTAGAAAGTAAAATGAATAAATCTGTTTTAATAAAAATTACCGCCGCTGTTGCATTGATTTTTAGTTCACTGACTATTGGCGAAGGTTCACTTGTTCTCTTAAAAATATCAACGCCGGCTTATACAGTTTTCGCACCATTATTGATTTACAATATTTTAATGGGACTCGCCGGTTTTTGCGTCGCTTTAACCATTTGGAAAAATAAGATGCACGCACGAAAATATAGTTTAATTGTATTTGTAATGCATCTCACCGTATTCTTTATTTCAGCGATCATTTATTCTACAAGTGATTTAGTTGCACTTGATAGTGTAAAAGCTATGGCTTTGCGCTCTTTAATTTGGTTTGCGGTTTTTTTCGTTGTAACCAAATACAATAAATCAAAATGAGTTGCTAATAATTTTCATCATCAAAAAGGAGATAAATACTTGTCCTAATATTTTGAGCGAATAATTTTCTTCCTCATTTAATTCTCAATGAAATAAGATATTTTAGTTTATGCGATTAAAAAATTAATCTCGATCCGATGGAAGAAAAAAAAATTATTGAGCATCTCAAAAATGGAGATGATTTTATTTATAAATATGTTTATGAAAAATATATTCGTATGATTTTGAATGTTTGTTACGGAATGACAAATAACAGATACGAAGCCGAAGATGCTTCGCAAGATGTATTTATAAAGGTATTCAATTCGATTCATACTTTTAGAGAAGAATCGAAATTATCAACCTGGATTTATCGCATTACTTTAAATATTTGCAAAAATCGTCTTCGAAGAAAAAAAATAATTAGTATCCTATCTCTCAATTATTGGGGAGAGGATGATAAAGAGGGGGAATTAATTGCCGATAATGCAAACCCAATGATAAATATTGAGAAATCTGAACTTCAGCAGATTGTAAGAGAAGCGATAGATTCGCTACCGGTGAAGCAGAAATCTGCAATCATTCTTTCAAGGTATGAAGAAAAGTCATATGCAGAAATTGCCGATATTTTGGAAACAACTATTCCCGCCGTTGAATCGCTTCTGTTTCGAGCAAAAGAAAATCTCGCAAAAAAATTAATAGAATTAAAACGATGAAAAATTCACCTGATATTCTGAACCAAAGCCGAAGGGATAATTATGAATCATAAAAAAATCCAGAAACAATTGTTGCTTTACATCGATGGAGATTTGCCGAAAGAAAAAAATATTTTTATTGCCGATCATTTGAAGATATGCAGTGAATGTGCAAATTCTTTCGAGTTGTTGAAGCATGAGTGGACGAAAGCAAAGATTTTGAAAGAAGCTCCATCGCCCGATCTGTGGTTTCGATTGGAAAATAGAATTGAGAAATCGAAAACGAATTCTTTCATTTTCAACATCGATAGTATAAAAATATTTTTTAGAGCCGCGATAACAGTTACGACAGTAGTCGTCGCAGTTCTTTCCGGCTCATGGCTGGGGCGTTCGCTCGATGGTCGGAGAGCAGCAAACGACAACGAAATTATAGTGAACGAAAATAATACATTAAGAGAAGAATTTGGGATGCGCTATTTCGAAATAATTCCGCCGAACAATTTGGCAGACGGCATTCTGTCTATCGGAAGTAAAAGCGAAAGGAATAAATGATGAAGAAAAGATTTACAAATGATTTTATCATCCTTATAACAATCATTAACCTCTCTTCACTTGGAACAATGCTTTATCTGCGGATGAGCGATGGAAATAATTTTGATAGAGCCAAATGGCAAAAACAGAGATTTGAAAAAGTAAAGAGAGAGTTGAATTTAACGGAGACGCAAGTCGCACAATTCAATAAGATTAAGAAAGATTTCCATATTCGGCTCGATTCCTTGGACGAACGTTACGAGTTATTACGTAAAGAATTGATTAATTCCATAAGCCATGATAGTGCCGAGAATCCGAAGACCGAGCTAATTCTTAAAGAGTTCGGAGAATTACAAAATGAAACTCAACGATGGATTGTAAAACACTTTTATCGTTTTAAAGCTGTGCTAACTCCTGCTCAATCTGAAAAATTTTTCGCAATTTTAATGCATCGTTTTCAAGACGACCCGATGAATCCGCCAATGAATCGGATGCCGGGGAATCATTGAGTTAATCATTTCTTTGTAAAAGAAAATATTGTAGTGATTGTTCGATCATTAATTGTTTAGCAGGGGAAGCAGATGAATCGTTCCTCCAATTAAGAATAAAAATATCAAAAATTTTTCCGCTATTGTCTTATTCCTGAAGAAAAGAAATTGTTCAACCGTTCTCGTAATCCAAAAAAATGAAATGGTAAACAAAATAAAATTTCCAAGTTCAGTCTGCATCAATTCATGCGGAAAGAAAAAACAGAATGCCGCGAAGAATAAAAAGACATACATCAACTTCAGATTCAGTACTTGCATAATTGCTTTGTTGTGAAATTTTATTTTATCGAGTTCTGTTTTCCAGTCGAATAATTTCCAGAAGTATCCATGAAACAGAAAAAAACAAAGGTTAAAAATTCCGCAGATAAAAATCAGTGTGCGAATAGTTCAATCTTTCCAAAAATCTTTTCATTCAACTTAATCAATCTTCGTATCTCTTTTTACGGAGGGAATGAAATCAACAGGTCGCCCAATCTTTTCTTTTCCAAGAATTTCCCTTGAACGATCGAGTGCATCATCAATATTTCCGAGAACATTTTCTTCGCCAAAAAGATCGAGAACACCCGCTTGCGTCATTGCAAATAAAGGCTGTGCGTGAACTCCTGAAAGTAGCATTTTAGTGTTGTGCTTTGCGGCATCGTAATAAAAATCTTTTAAAGTTTGCAATCCGGTCGCATCAATTGCCGGAACGTTTCTCATACGAATGATTCTAATTTTCGGTGGGTTCTCCACAAACGACATCTGCTCTTTAAATTTCTTTGCCGCACCAAAGAAAAATGGTCCGTTGATTTCAAATACTTCAACACCTTCGGGAATTTGTTTTTTATCAATCGAGTTTGGATCAGAAATTTCATCGGGGTCTTCCAATTCTCGAGTAACTACACTTATGTTAGAAACTTCCGACATTCGCTTCATGAATAGTAAAACAGAAAGAACCATTCCTATTTCAATTGCGATTGTCAAATCAAAAATAACCGTTAAGAAAAAAGTAGTCAACAATACGGCAACATCGCTACGCGGACTTTTAAGCAACGACTTAAATGCATGAATCTCGCTCATGTTATAAGAAACCATAATCAGTATAGCCGCTAAAGTAGCCATCGGAATCAACTTTGCATATTGCCCGAAGAATAGCATGATTAACAAAAGCGTTAATGCGTGAATTATTCCTGCGATTGGAGTTCTTCCGCCGTTTTTAATATTTGTGGCGGTTCGTGCAATTGCGCCGGTTGCAGGTATTCCGCCGAAGAGCGGGGTAACAATGTTTGCAATTCCTTGCGCAATAAGTTCTGTGTTGCTCCTGTGTTTACCGCCGATCATTCCATCTGCAACAACAGCTGAAAGGAGGGATTCAATTCCCGCAAGAATAGCAATTACGGTTGCCGGTCCGATTAAATTTCTGATGACGGCAAAATCAATTTCATAAAAACTTGGCGAAGGAAGATTAGAAGGAATCTCTCCATATTTACTTCCGATTGTATCTACAGGTAAATTAAAAAATTGTACGAGTGCAGTTGTAATTAAGATTGCTATCAACGAGCCGGGAATTTTATGTGTAACTTTTGGCCAGAAAATCATTATCAGTAACGCAAGAGTTGAGAGTCCTAATACATGAAAGTTAATTGAAGAAAATGATGCAAAGTACATCAACCACTTTTCATGAAATTCGGTCGGCATTTGAGAAATCTTTAAGCCAAAAAAATCTTTTATCTGAGTTGAAAAAATTAGAAGCGCAATGCCGCTCGTGAATCCAACTACAACAGGATACGGAATAAATTTTATCATCGAACCGAATTTTATCAATCCCATAATTACTAAAATTATCCCAGCCATAATTGTTGCAATTGCAAGTCCGGTAGTTCCGTAGTTTTGAATGATGCCATAAACGATGATGATAAATGCGCCCGTCGGTCCGCCAATTTGTACGCGACTTCCACCGAAAAATGAAATAAGAAAACCGGCGATGATGGCTGTTATCAAGCCTTTCTCCGGCGTAACTCCGGAGGCAATTCCGAATGCTATTGCAAGCGGTAATGCAACAACTCCGACAATCACTCCTGCGATTGCATCAGAAATAAATTGTTCTTTAGTGTAATTTTTTAGAGTAGTAAAAAGTTTGGGATTCAATTTGTTTTATCTTTAAGTGAAAATATCTTTACCAAAAATAAGATATTTAATTAACTGAAAAAATTGATCGAAGTGTTGTTTGATAAATATTTATAATTTTTCTTTCACGATTTTGTTTCGAAAGAAATTCATCAGTAGTGAATTCACATGCAACGGCTCGTCTGTATTCATCATGTGTCCCGCATTTTTGAGAAGATGCACTTCAACATTGTGGAAAAATTTTTCGGCACGCTCTTTTACTTCGTCAGTTGGTCCGGCAACTTCATCTTTCTCTCCGAGCAGTAATAAAATTGGATTGAGAATACTTTTAAGTTCTTCATCGTCAAGAGTCCACGGAGTAGGGAGGAAGCCGCGGCAGTCCATTGCAATCAACATGTGTTCTTCAAATCTTTTTTTTGTGTTTTGATTTTCACCGAGCGTCCATTCAATCATCTCTTTTTTCTTCGCATCAGTCGGAAACCAAACGAGAGAAAGAATTTTCGCAATTGTTCCAAATGATGCGGAAGGAATTCCCATCGGTCCGAGCAATGCAATCTTGTTCACACGATTTGGATTTCGAAGTGCAAAATTCATCGCACCCCAGCCGCCCATTGATGCACCGACAAGATTTGCTTTTTCAATTTGTAATGAATCAAAAACTTCATTCAGCCACTCGGAATATAAATCGGCATCGTCAACGGGTTCATCAATATTATTCAATTTGCTTTTCCCGATGTCGCCAATCATATCAACTGCATAAACATTAAAATGACTGCTCAGTTCTTCGATGTTGTCAAGCCACATTGCTGAAGTAACACCCATCGCATGTAAAAGAATCAATGGCGGATTATTCTTATCGCCGCTGTGAATAATATGCGTCTCACCGAATTTTGTTTGAACATAGAAAGTATCAAACTCAACGGGCCACTCTGCAAGTTTGGAGTTGTAAATTTTTATTATATCAATTTCATGTTGAGGAGTTTTATACATTAGCGAAGAACTGCAGCCGCAGAGCAAAAGTAATGCTGCGATGAAAAATAAATTCTTAAGATATTTATTTATCGAATTCATGTTTTTAATCCTTAGTTGAGTTTATCGTTACGATAAATTAATGTTGTTAAGTTTCTTTTGAATGAATCAAAATTAATATGCGTTTCAATCAAGTCGAGAGAAATTATTTTTTCTCGAAGAGTTTGTGAACAACCGCTCAAATCGTTTGAGTTGATGATTGAATTTGTTTCTTCTTCATTGAAGTGAATCTTTGAAACCGACCAATCTCTGACTTGTTTATTTTCGGGGCAAAACTTCTGGCATAAAATGCAACCGACTAAACTATTGTGCGCATCATTGTCTATCCAATCGGGAAATTCGCCTTTGTTCTCGTTAAAAAAAGTCAAACATTTTTCTGCATGAATCAAAAATCTCTCTGTTGAAATTGCATTTGTCGGGCAAACATTAACACACGCTACGCAATGATTACACCGCTCAAGCATGCGTGGTTCTTGAGGATCACCAATATCAGTTTCTATCGAAGTATAGAACGATACAAGTTGATAAAAACTTCCGAAACCCGGAATGAATGTGATATTGTTTCGTCCATAGAATGCAAGTCCGCAACGAACTGCAAGAGATTTTTCCGGCAATTTCGTTCGAATGAATTTGAGATTTTTTTTTTCATTTAAGTTTGCAAGTAATGTTTCAATGCTTCGCGGGATGGAGTTATAGCCAGTGTAAGTCGGCGGAATAGTTAGAGTTTTTGTTTGATCTTGAAAAGTGAACTCAACATGAATTTGCGGGCGGGGAATGGCGACGATCAAAATAGATTTTACATCAGCCGGAGCGATGTATTCAAAATTATTGAAGTAACGATTGAAGAGGGAAGTATCAATCTCTCCCGCTCTAAAACGCTTTTCAATATCTGATTTTATATCATCTATAATTTTCAAAGAAACAAGCTTTGCTTTGAATCCGCTATTCTCTAATGCACTAACAACCAAATTCATAATTTATTTATTTTCTTTTGCGATGAATTAATTCAGTCCAATAATTGCATCAAGATTTCTTGAGCCGTGTATAATTCGGTGAATTTCAATTCGCTTCTTTTTAATGATGTAGAAGATCAAATACACTTCAACGATAAGCACTCGATAACCATAACTACGCAGCTTAATATTCCGTGGGACTACTCCTAATTGTGGTTGCTGTTCAAGAAGTCTGATTCTTGAATCGAGTTTATCAATAAATTTTTCCGCCGCAATTATATTTTTCTCTGAGATGTAATCGAAAATAGAATTCAAATCATCAACAGCGATAGGCAAAAAGCGAATCTCGAATTTACCTTGCACTAATTTTCTTTCTTATTTTCTTCATGACTTGAGCGTGTGTAATTCCTTTTTCTCCGGCAGCAGATTGCGCTTGTGCAACACTTAATTGTTCGAATAATTCGAGTTTAGCTTGAAGTCGTTCATAGTGATTTATACTCATCACAACTAAATCGCCCTCGCCGTTTGTCGTGAGATAAACGGGTTTATCTTCTTTGTGACAGATAGAGGCAATTTCTCTTGTCTTATTTCGCAGAGCTGAAATGGATTTAATTATAGGCATATTTTACTCCAATTATTTTTGAGCGTAAATTAATACCAAATTATGATAAAATAAAGTGTGGAATAAGTTCACGCTAAAATTCTTTAAAAATTGTTTCTCTAATCTTTTTCCATTCTGATTTAAGAATGCTGTAATAAATAGTATCGCGTCTTCTTCCATCGGGCATAAGTGTATGGCTGCGCAAAATCCCTTCTTCAACTGCTCCAATTTTCATCATTGCTTTTCGGGACTGCATGTTTAGAACATCGGTTTTCAATTCGACTCGTTCGATTCCAAGATTCTCAAAAGCATTTTGGAGAAGAAGAAACTTGCATGCTTTGTTTAATCCCGTTCCTTGAAATTTTTTTCCGAGCCAGGTCCAGCCGATCTCCAATCTTTTATCTCTTTCGGAAATGTTTGCATAGCTTGTGCATCCGGCAATGCGATTGGCTCGCTTATCTATAATTGTAAAAGGATAGCGGAATTTTCTTTCCCGTTCTTTTATAGAATCTTCAACATACTTTCGCAAATCTTCTTCTGTTTGAATTCTGTTCGTTGTGCGAATCCAAATTGATTCATCGAATGCGATCTCGATGAAAGCGTTGAAATCGCTCTCTTCAAGCGGTCTCAGTTTAGCGATAGAATTTTCGAATGATTTATTAAAATCCAATTTCATTTTCCTTTATTGTCTAACAACATTTTTGATTATTGATTTGCATAAATAAGCGAGCAAGTTTTTCTTCATCAAGTTTTCCATTTGTGCGGACACTGCTGCACAAATCCAATCCGAATGGATTAACTTTTTCAATTGCATCACGCACATTCGATTCATTCAATCCGCCGGCTAAGAAAACGGGAATCGAAACATCATCAACAATTTTTCTGCTTATCTCCCAATTGTGTACTCTGCCGGTTCCACCAAGTTCTTTTATTTTCAAGTTGGGATTTCCGGAATCGAGTAGCAGTGCGTCAACAAATTGTTCAACTGCTTTTGCTTCGCGAATAGAATTGTCATCGAGAACGTGAATTACTTGAACGAGTTTAATTCCCGGTAATTCTTTTCTCAATATTTTTAGTTGGTCAAAAGGAACGGCATCAACTAATTGCAGTGTGTTCACTTTTGTTTTTCTTTGCTGATTAATAATTGAGTCAGCATCTTGTTTGCCTGTGAGAAGAAAAGTTGCAATTGGCGGCGGAACGGATTCGACAATCTCTGTGATTAAATCTTCGCTTATCACTCCGGGTCCGCTTGGCATTGAGGAAACTAATCCTAATGCAGATGCGCTGTGTTTAATTGCGATCATCGCTTCGTCAACGCTGCTTATACAGCAGATTTTTATTTTCGGTATTTTCATTTCAATTCTCCATCATTATTTTGTTACTAATTCTTAGTGTTGCTAAGTGCCCTAAGTGTCTTAGTGGTGAATCCTTTTTTTACCACTAAGTCACTAAGAATACGAAGATTCACTAAGTAAAAATTACAATTGCTCATAACATCTTTCTATGCAAGCGAAAATTAGCTAATAAATATTCAACGTATTATTTATCTTCACAGCGAAAGACCAATTATCATTTTTAGTTGAAGTTAAAGATCCGTTCTCATTCCAATTTAGTTTTTCTTTATTGAACACAAAATAAATATAACTTCCTTTCATATACTCATACGAAGCAGTAAAATTTATAATGGGATTATTCTGCTCGAATTCATTGTCATTCGGTATTTCAACTTTGTTTAATTGAACAACTGCACGCAGATTTATTCTATCAGTTAAATTATGTTCGAGTTTTATTCTATGCAATGTTTGGAAATATTGCGCTTGATATTCAGAACCATACAAACGAATATTCTCTAACGAATATGTAACATTTGTAGTAGAACTAAATCTCCAATAAGTTTCTACAATTAAATTATCATTAGCAGATTTTCTTTTCTCAAAATTATTGTAGTCAAGTTTCAATCCGATGGTTTTAGAATAATCTGTGTTTAATATTATTTGGCAAACCGCACGATTTTGTTCAACTAAAACAAATTTGCTGAATGCATCTTCTAATATCTTTTCTTCCGGCTGATTGGAAACAGTTCTATGTCTAAACAATCTTTTCGAAGAGGGGATATAGTTTAGCGATAAATTCCAATTGCCAAAATTTTGACTGAGATGCATTGTTGCATCCAATGTAAAAATTAAGTTATTATAGAATTGATCGGGATGAGTGTATAACGTATTGTATTCGTATTTAAACTTCGGTGTAATAACTCTGAACAGACTATTTTCATCAAAGAAGGAATAAGTTATCCAAGCATGGTGAAGTATTTGATTTGACAGCGTATTATGTCCGGTGATGTTCGGATTATAAAATTGCGTTTTGAAATGATTCCAATAAGCAACAGTAAATTCTCGCGTAACCCATCGAACAGAGTTCACCGACTCATATTCATTTTTTGCATTTTGTCTGTTGATCGTTCCGAACCAAGTATAAGCAGTAAGTCGTTTATCAAAAAACCAGGTACGTAAATTAGTTGTAAAGTTATAATCAGTTCTTGACTGTTGATTTTTTACTCCACCGATTAAATCAATATAAAAAGTTTCATTATCAGTCCAGCGAACATCACTCAAATACCATTTGTTTTGTTTGCGGTCAAGAATCCAGGTGAGATCATATTTCAAATTATCGCGAACATCTCTCAATTTAATTCCAACATCAATATCTTCGATGTTGCGTGTGTTCACTGCAAGTCCGGGATATAAATCGCTCGACTCAGTAAAGAAAGGTCGCTTCTCGGGATAAGAAGCCGGTACATCATCAACGTTGATGATAAGTTGGTCGGTTTCAATTTGCGCAAAGTCTGGATTCACAGTTGCGATTACAGTCATTGAAGAAAGTGGATTGTATTTCAACTCTCCGCCGAATTTAAATTTATTATCACGAACATCTGTTAAAGAATTTTTTTTCATCGAGTAAAAAGAATAGGGTGTGAAGAAAAGAGAAGTTTCTTTTTTCAAACCGGTTAAGCGGCGAAGTTTTATAAAATCGCTAATTCTAAACGGTTCATTTTTGTCAACGATGTTGTTCAAAATAACTTCTTTGTTTTGTGCATAATCGCGACGGAACTTAATTCCCCAGTCTTGTTCATCTTTATCTTGAAAGTTGATTGAAGAGAGTGGTAGCTGAAATTCAAAAGTCCAAAAATTATTTTCAATCGTAGTTAAAGAAGAAAAAATTGCATCCCACTTAAAATCCCAATTGCCATTTGCATCAAGAGTTCCATCAACTACCGAGTTAGAAGGATTGATAGAAAAAAAGTAAGCCGAATTGCCGTTGTTCAGCGGGTCAATAACAATACCGATAGCGTCTCCGTCAAGAATCATCGGTGAATCTTTTCTTCCGTTGCTCGATTTGATTGTTGCTTTCGACTGATACAATTTTCCGGCTATGTAAATATTTTTTTCATCGTTAAGAAAATATATTTCTGTCTGCACCGTTGGAACTGCAAAAATCTCAGGTTCGAGTTGAACGAAAGAATTGAATTTAAATCCAGAATTATAAACCGCATCAATTTTGCCATCGAGAATGGGCGTTTCTAATGCCGGCTGAAGTTTAGTATTTCCGCCGCCGATTGCATTGCTGATGATAAACAGACTCATCAACGTTATAGTTAAAAGATTATTTAGTTTTTTCATTTAGGTCTCCAATAAAATTTAATTTCACTAATGGAGACGGAGAGGTGTCAAAAAAGACGCAGAGGAATTTATTATTTACTGTTTATTATTTTTTCCAAAAGATATGATTTGTGCTTAGACATCGTTCTTAATTTCTGTTCAAAAGCTAGAAGAAATTCTATTAATTCTTTAAACCTGCTGGAGGGAGAATTATGAATAACAAGAGTGATGTGCCAAGAGTTTCGAAATTTTCCAAGATTATTTTGTTGGAAAATCAACAGAATATTTGATTTTATCTTTAGCATTTATAAATGATAATTAATAAAATCCTGGTTGTTCGCAATCAGAAAGTTTTACTCGATCGGGATATTGCCGTCCTTTACGGTGTTGATGCAAGAGTATTAAAGCAAATAGTAAAACGAAATATTAAACGTTTTCCCTCTGATTTTATGTTCACACTTAAAGAGAAAGAAATCGATTTAATGGTATCGCAATTTGTTATACCATCAAAAAGTTATATTGGAGGCAACCATCCGATGGCTTTCACCGAACAATGCGTTGCGATGCTTTCACCCACTACTAATGCATGAAATCCCAGATTTTAGACATTGGCAATGAAAAAAAATTGTTGAGCTCAACTCCAAAACCGCAAAGAATAATTTATCTCTTCAACAACTATCCGAACATCCACTATCATTTTTAGTTTTCTACTTTAACTCCTTAAAGTTTGCGCAGCAGTTTATTTTCTTCGAGAAGTCACTCATCTTTCCCGCACTGTCGAATTCAAAATTGCAGCAGTCGAGAAGCATTGCTTTTAACTGCTCTCTTCCTCTTTGTACACGCGACTTTGCACCGGTAATGGAAATACCAAGTTTCTCTGCAAGTTCGCGTTGTTTCATACCTTCGATTTCCGTCAACTGAATCGCTTCTTTATAAATAGGGGGGAGGTGTTCGATAAATTCATTCATTCCTGTTGTCAGCTTTGAAAGAACATTTTCATCGGATTCTTCATCTGAAAAAATTTCATCATCGAATTCTTTGCTTTCTTTTTTCGAACGGTAGTAATCTATTATTACATTTCGCGTAATCTGAAAAATCCAGCTTGCGAGTTTCTCTTCTTCTTTTAGAGTACCGATTCGTTTATAAATCCTTATAAAAACTTCTTGAAGTATGTCGTCGGCATCATCCGCATTATTTACGCGCATAAGAATAAACTGCCGGAGTTTTCCGTGAAATTCTTTCCAGATATTTTCGAATGAAGTATTCATTTCATTGACATGTTATTTGTTTAATGTAAATTTAAGCGATGATGGGAAATTTACCCATTTTATTTTTTTTACAAAGAAAATAATTCTTTGAGCATTGTTCTTTAGTTCGTAATTTTACGAATAAAAGAACTAATCTTATGAGCGAAAAAAAACTATACGAAATGCACGCCAATGTATGCAAAGCGTTGGGCAATGCGACAAGAATCGAAATACTTGAATTACTCGGAACAGATGAAATGACTTTCGGAGAATTGCATGAAATAATCGGTGGACCAAAATCAAGTTTTGCACAGCATCTAACTGTTATGGCTTCAAAAGGAATACTAAATCAGCGTAGGGAAGGACTTAATGTTTATTATACTGTTGCTTCAAAAAAAGTTACAAAAGCATGCGAATTAATGCGCGAAGTTCTTATCGAAAATATTAAGAAACAAAATGATGTTGTGAACAATTTATGAGCAATAAAATAAAAATAGGAATTCTTGGCGGCGGAATTGGCGGCATTGTTGCTCTTCATGAGCTTAGCAAAAAAATCAGCGAAAAAAAAAATTGCGAAATATTTCTCATTGAAAAAGAAGAACATTTTCTTTTTGCTCCTTCGCTGCCATGGGTTGTTGCCGGATATAGACAACCTCACCAATTAAAACGAAAGATTAAAACTTTTGCGAATAGAAATGTTTCTATTCTCTACGGACAAGTTGAAAATATTGACCCGCAAAAAAAATCTGTTACTGTGAATAACAAAGAATACTTATTCGATTTCATTTTAATCGCACTTGGTGCAGAAACTAAAGCAACAGAAGATTTAAATAATTCCGGATATAATATTTTTACTTCCGACGGCGTTCAGTCATTAAACGAAAAATTAAAAAATATTAACGAGGGGAAAATTGCTGTATTAATTTCATCGCTTCCGTTTAAGTGCCCGGCTTCGCCTTATGAAACTGCAATGTTAATCGAATATTTTATCCGAAAAAAAAGAGTGAGAGAAAGAACAGAAATAACATTGTATTCGCCTGAATCTTTTCCGCTTCCTGTGGCGGGAGAAAAAATCGGTGAAGCAGTAAAGCAGCTATTAAAGCAGAAACGGATAAATTATTTAAACAACCACCAATTTGTTTCTGCGGGTGAAAATCAACTTCTGTTTTCAAATGGAAGTAAATATGAATTTGACTTACTTGCCTTCACTCCCAAAATTAGTTCTCCAAGCTTTTTACAAGGAAATCAATTGATTGGTAATTCCGGTTGGATTGAAGTAGATAAAAATAATTTAGAAACTAAGTTTGCAGATGTTTATGCAATCGGGGATATAACTTCAATCTCGTTGGAAATGGGAAAACCATTACCAAAAGCGGGTGTGTTTGCACATTATCAAGCTGAAGTTGTAGCTCATAACATCTCACAAAAAATTAACGGCGGAAAGAATTATAAATCCTTTAACGGCTATGGAGAATGTTTTGTAGAAATGGGAGACCATTCTGCCGGATATGCAAAAGGGAACTTTTATGCTTCACCCATGCCAAATGTTGAAATAAAAAAACCGGGCTATCTCTGGCATTGGGGAAAAGTTTGGTTCGAAAAATATTGGTGGTTTAAATATTTTTAATGGATTTGTGATCAGAAAATTTGAAGGTTTGTTTGTAGTTATCAAAATAAAATTGGAAAAGAATTATAAACCGTTCCCAAAGGGACAGGTGAAACGGTTCGCAGTTCTTTAAGTTATTATTAACCAACGGCTTAAGCCGTTGGTTAAAGGAAATGCTTACCGAATAGTTTAACGGTTTCAACCGTTTCTTACCTAATTAAAGTAGACTCATAAATGAAAAGGAAAAAATGAAATATTTAATTGTTATAAATGATGCACCGTATGGAACAGAAAAAGCATACAATGCATTGCGTCTCGGTTTGCAAATGCTGAAAGATTTTGCTGAACTTGAACTGCGAATATTTTTGCTCGCTGATTCAGTCGCATGTGCAGTTCCGAATCAAATTACTCCGCAAGGATATTACAACATTGAGCGGATGCTGAAAGGAATCATCACCAAAGGAGGAAAAGTGAAAGCATGTGGAACCTGTCTCGATGCACGCGGGTTATCAACAGTTCAATTAATTGATGGAGTTGAAAAAAGTAATCTCGCAGAATTTACTGCGTGGTCTGTTGAATCCGATAAGGTAATTACATTTTAAAACTGCAGAGCAAATTTTAAATTGCCTGCAATGAATTCGAAAATCACCGAACCAAAATATTATATCGGAACTGCCGGCTGGTCTTATAAAGATTGGGTTGGACCGTTTTATCCGAAAGCACAGTCCGCCTCTTTCGATTGGTTAAAATTTTACGCACAATATTTTAATTGTGTTGAAGTGAATTCAACTTATTACACATATGTTTCGCCGAAAATTGTGGAAGGGTGGATTAAAAAAGTTGAAACGGAAAACGATTTTTTGTTCACACTTAAACTTCATCAAGATTTCACACATAAAAAAAACTTCACTACAGCCAATATTAATGCGGTTAAAGAGATCTTAAATATTTTAAATCGCCAAGTAAAACTCGGTGGGTTACTAATCCAATTTCCTTATTCATTTCAATTCAATGATGCAAATGCAAAACATATTAATTCATTGTCAGAAATATTTTGCGAGAATAATTTGTTCGTGGAAGTGCGTCACAAATCATGGTTGAAAAATGAAGCGATGGAATTGTTCAAGAATCTTAATTTGACTTACTGCACGATTGATCAGCCGCAAATTGGTGAGGCAGTGCCGTTTCAAATTTATATTACTAATGACAAACTTTATATTCGCTTTCATGGCAGAAATGTTAAAGCATGGAAACAATCAATCAATAATTTCGGTAAAGAACAAAGCTATGATGAACAGAACGAACGTTATAAGTATCTTTATACTTCAGGCGAGTTGACCGAGATTGCACAAAAAATAAAATCGGTACATGAAAAAGTGAAGGAAGTTTATATTATCATGAATAATCATCCGCAGGGGAATGCAGTTGCGAATGCTTTTGAATTGATGTTCTTGCTCGGAGAAAAAAATAAATTACGAATACCCGAAAATCTTATTAAAGTACATCCAATTTTAAAAACGATCTATGAACGGAATTGAAAAATATTTTATTGTGAGAAGTGTAATGTTTATTTTTCTGATGAGGAAAGAATAAATAAAGGATAATTAATTATGCAAGATTATAGAAAAATTATTACGATTGAACCCGATAAACGAGGCGGGAAACCATGCGTCAGAGGATTGCGTATCACAGTATATGATATCCTCGGATATCTTGCTTCGGGAATGACTACAGAGCAAATCCTTGAGGATTTTCCTTACTTAACAAAAGAAGATATCTACGCTTGCCTCAGTTACGCCGCGGATAGAGAAAGTCATATTACTTCTTCTGTTGTATGAAATTACTCTTCGATCAAAATTTATCACCGAAGTTGGTTGAGAAATTAAAAGATCTTTATCCCGATTCAATTCATGTTAAAGATATTGCTCTTGATAGGGCAAGTGATAGTAAAGTTTGGAGCTACGCAAAAGCTAATAATTTTGTCATTCTCTCAAAGGATGCTGATTTCGTTGAACTAAACCTATTGAGAGGATATCCTCCATTTGTTATTTGGATTAGAAGAGGTAATTGCACAACAACTGATATAGAAGAAATTCTGATAAAAAATTATTTGATGATTAGTGAATTTTTAGAGACAGGAAAAAATGGTTTTCTCAATATTTATTAATTTGATTAATCACCTCCGCAAAACTTATCTCTAATACTTTTGGATTTATTCCATGTCCATCATCTTTCACCTCGATCTTGATGCATTTTTTGTTTCGGTGGAAAGAATTCTCGATCCGAAATTGAATGGGAAGCCTGTAGTCGTTGGAGGCGATCCTCAAGGGAGGGGAGTAGTTGCCGCTTGTTCATACGAAGCGCGAGAATATGGTTTGCACTCGGCTATGCCGATAAAACAAGCCTACAAACTTTGTCCGCACGCAATTTATCTTCACGGGCATCATGAAGAATATGTCCGGTTCTCTCGCATGGTAAAAGAAATCCTTTCCAAATATCCGCCAACACTTGAGCAAGCATCAATCGATGAATTTTATATGGATTTTTCCGGCACTCAAAAAATTTATGGCTCTCTTTACAATCTTGCAATTAAAATTCAAAAAGAAATTTTAAAAGAATTAAAACTTCCAAGCTCAATTGGAATTGCTTCGAATAAAACTATTGCGAAGATTGCATCCGATTTTATGAAACCTCAGGGAATAACTTACGTCATGTCCGGAATGGAAAAATCCTTTCTTGAACCTTTACCAATACAAGCAATGCCTGGAGTCGGAAAGGTTACTACCGCAGAATTAAATAGCAAAGGAATATTTAAAATAGGCGACATTTCAAAACTGCCGATTGACTTTTTCAGTTGCCGTTACGGGAAAGCGGGAATCGATATTTGGAAGAAAGCGAACGGCGAAGGTTCAACTAATTTTTATTCTAATCGCGAACAGAAAAGTATTTCGAAAGAAACTACTTTTAGCGAAGATGTTACAAGTAAAGAAATGTTGAAGAAAACTATTTTCAAATTAACGGGAAAAGTTTGTCAAACTCTACGCGACCACGAGTTTGTAGCTTCAACTGTAACAATAAAATTGAGGTATTCCGATTTTCAAACAATCACTCGAAACAAAAAAATTAAACCGACAGACGATGACGGCATCATCTTCGAGACCGCATGGAATCTGGTTGAAAAAGCAAACACACGTCGTATTGCCGTTCGACTAATCGGAATAGGTTTGCAAAATTTTCTTCCGTTCTCCGAACAAGAAGAACTTTTTGTTAATCTCGAAACATCAAAACGAAAACTTTTTCGAGCCGTGAATATTCTTCGAAGTAAATATGATTACTCGATAATTAAGATTGGCGAAATGTAATCAGCCGGGAGGCCAATTCATTTTTCTTCCGCCAAGAAGATGCATGTGCAAATGATAAACTTCCTGCCCACCGTCATCTTTACAATTCATAACCAAACGGAAGCCGGATTTATCCAATCCTAAATTTTTTGCAATTGAATTTGCGGCATCAATCATTTCACCCAATAATGATGCATGTTCCGAGCCGCTAATATCGAGTACCGTTGCAATCTCAATTTTAGGAATGATAAGGATATGAACCGGAGCTTGCGGATTTATATCTTTGAACGCGAGTAATTTTTCATTTTCAAAAACAATATCTGCTTTGATTTCTTTACGAATAATTTTTGAGAAGATTGTTTCAGGCATTTATTCTCCTTTCTCAATTCCATATTTTTTCATTTTGTTGTAGAGATGACTTCTTTGAATCTCCAGCATCTCCGCGGTTTTACTGATGTTCCAGTTGTTCGATTCGAGTTGTTTTAAAATAAATGCGCGCTCGGCTTTCTCTTTAAAATCCTGAAATGAATTCGCATCGGAAAACATATCCTGCATCGACATTTTTTCGAGCGGCAACAAAAATTCAATATCTTTTTTCGCAATCATCGGTTTGTTGACAATGATAATTATTCGTTCAACGACGTTTCGCAGTTCGCGAATATTCCCGGGCCAGCCGAGTGATCGAAGTAGTTCAATCGCATCTTCGGAAAAATGAGGCGCAATCTTTTTATGCTTTTGTGAAATTTCTTTTACGAAATGATTGATTAATAGTGGAATATCTTCTTTCCTTTCGCGCAACGGAGGAACATGAATCGGGATTACATTCAAGCGGTGAAGCAAATCCTCTCTAAAATTTCCTTTTGAAATTTCTTCGGGCAAATCTTTATTTGTCGCGGCAATGATGCGAACATCGACACTAATTTTTTTTCCGCCACCGACCCGTTCAATTTTTCCATCTTCAATTGCGCGAAGAACTTTTGCCTGCGCTTGCAAACTCATATCACCGACTTCATCTAAAAACAGAGTGCCGCTATCTGCAAGTTCAAATCTTCCGATGCGCTGTTGATGCGCGCCGGTGAATGATCCTTTCTCATGTCCGAATAATTCAGATTCAATCAACTCGTTCGGAATTGCCGCACAATTCACATCGATGAAAGATGCTTTTGCGCGCTGACTTTTTTCATGAATTGCACGAGCGACTAATTCTTTCCCCGTGCCGTTTTCGCCGGTGATTAAAATTCTTACATCGGTGCCGGCAACTTTATCAATCAACTCAAATATTTTTTTTAACGCGGTGCTACTTCCGATAATTTTTTCATCGTCCGACAAACGTTTTTTTATATCAATATTTTCCCGACGAAGTTTCGATTCGTTAAACGCATTGCGCACGCTAATTAAAAGTTTATCGCGATCAATCGGCTTCTCTAAAAAATCAAATGCGCCGAGCCGCGTTGCCTTAATAGCATTGTCAATACTACTGTGCGCGGTGATTACAATTATGTTCAAAGATGGATTATACTCTTTTACTTTTGTGATAACTTCGAAACCCGACATTTCAGGCATTTGAATATCGACAATCAACAGATCAAATGTTTCCGATTCGAGTAGCTTCAATCCGGTCTTAGCGGAAGTTGAAGTCTCGACAGAATATCCTTCGTAATCGAGAATTAAATTTAAAGTATCGAGTATTGCACTTTCATCATCAATGATTAATATTTTTTTCATCTTCTAAAATTCTTTTTTCGTTAATAAAAAAATAAGAGGGGAGAAAGGAACAATCCGTTTTGAGTTTCTTCCCGAAAAATTCTCCGAGTTTGTTGACGCGCATATCGCGGAAATCAATTTTTGTTTCTCCTATAAATTCTTCTTCAAACACTTCCACAAAATAACCAATTCCTTCGGTGAAATCCATGACGCGAGAATTATATTCAAGAAAAGCATTTCCGAAAAAATGAGCGAGTTTATCTTTATCTCCATGTTCGCCATCGGGGGAATCGTGCAGTAATTTTTTGGGGAGATTTTTATTCTTTGAAATATAAGTTGCCGAATCGGACGAAACGAGTGGAATATCGAATCTCAGTTTTACGATTGGAAGATTAATCGGAATCACTTTGTAAGGAATGGTTGCGAAGACCGCAATTAACAAGGCTTCGGAGAGATTGTTGTTATTTATTCCAAGCGAACGTTGGTAAATTGTATCAACCAAATCAATATCGGAGGAGAAAGTTTTAAGTGAATTAAAATAATCGGAAGCGATGAATCTTGTAAGTGAATCTACTCTCAAAAATGTTGATGAATGTTGTGCTAAACCGAATTCTGCAAAAAAGTTAAATAATAAAAAACAGAAAAATATTTTTCGTTTATGTTTGAATAACACCGACATTGAATTTTGGTATATCGGAATTATGATTCGCACAATTTATTGCCATCGAAATCCATTCGCGAGTTTGTGCGGGATCAATAACTTCATCAACCCACAAACGTGCGGCGGCATATTGCGGTGAACTCGCAGATTCATATGAAGAAATAACTTCGTGCAATAGTTTCTCTTTTACTTTTTCATCGATTGTTTCCCCCATCTTTTCATGTTGTTTTATTTTTATATCGAGAAGAACACTACTCGCTTGTTGTCCTCCCATCACCGAAATTTTTGCAGTCGGATATGAAAAGATGAAACGAGGATCATAAGCTTTGCCGCACATTGCATAATTGCCGGCGCCAAAACTATTGCCGACAATAATTGTAATTTTAGGAACCGTACTATTTGCAACTGCGTTGACCATTTTTGCGCCGTCTTTAATTATTCCTCCATGTTCGGCGCGGCTTCCAACCATAAAACCGGTTACATCCTGCAAAAATAAAATTGGAATTTTTCTCTGGTTACAATTCAAAATAAAACGGGTTGCTTTATCCGCACTGTCGGAATAAATAACTCCGCCAACTTGCATCTCGCCGGAAGCTGATTTTACAACGGTGCGCTGGTTTGCAACAATTCCAACTGCCCAACCATCAATTCTTGTGTAACAAGTTATCAATGTTTTGCCGTAACCCGATTTGTATTCATCAATTTCGGAATTATCGACAATGCGTGCAATCAGTTCATTCATATCATATTGCTTGAATGTATCTGTATTCAATAATCCATAAATCTCCGATGGCGAAAAAGAAGGAGGGGAGGATTTTGTCCGATTAAAACCAGAATATTTTTCATGAAATATTTTTTCAATTGTGCTTCGAATTTTTTTCAAACATTCTTCATCATCTTTAACCGCGTGGTCGGTAACTCCGGAAACATTGGATTGAACTTTCGCACCGCCGAGACTTTCGTTATCGATAACTTCACCGACTGCGGCTTTTACGAGGTGAGCACCTGCAAGAAATACAGAACCTTCGCCGTCAACTATAAATGTTTCATCGCTCATGATTGGAAGATACGCGCCGCCTGCAACGCACGGTCCCATTATTGCGGCAATCTGCGGAATTCCCATCGAAGAAATTTTCGCGTTGTTTCTAAAAATTCTGCCGAAGTGTTCTTTGTCAGGAAAAATTTCATCTTGCATTGGAAGGAAAACACCGGCACTATCGACGAGGTAAATTATCGGCAAATGATTTTCCATACAAATTTCTTGTGCGCGTAAATTCTTTTTGCAAGTCATGGGGAACCACGCGCCTGCTTTTACAGTTGCATCGTTGGCAACGATTACGCAATCTCTGTTTTCAACTTTGCCGATGCCTGTTACAACCCCGGCTGATGCGGCTCCGCCGTAGTCTTCATACATTTCAAAAGCGGCAAAAATTCCGAGTTCGAAAAATTTTGAATCTTTATCAATTAGCTTCGCGATTCTTTCCCGCGCCGTTAATTTTCCTTTTGATTTATGTTTCTCAACGGCTTTAGCACCGCCGCCGAGTTGAATTGCTTTTCTCTGTTTTTCAAACTTGTGCAAGATTGACTTGTATGCATCTTCGAGAACAAAGTAGCTTTTCGTTTTTATTTCACTTCCGATTTTTTTCATGTTCAACTATTCAACATATTTCTTGCAATAACTACACGCTGGATTTCGGAAGTGCCTTCACCGATTGTTAAAAGTTTAACATCGCGATAGAATTTTTCAACGGGATAATCTTTTGTGAAGCCGTAACCGCCGAAAATCTGCACAGCTTCGGAAGAACATTTTTCCGCAGTTTCGCTCGCAAAAAGTTTTGCCATTGCCGCACTTTGAGCAATATCTTTTCCTGTATCTTTGTCATGTGCCGCTTTATAAGTGAGCAGTCGCGCGGCTTCGATGTTTGTTGCCATATCGGCAAGTTTAAATTGTATCGCTTGAAATTCATTTAACGATTTATTGAACTGTTTTCTTTCGGCAGAATAGGCGAGTGAAGCATTCAACGCGCCCTGAGCTAATCCGCAACTTAAAGCGGCAATTGAAATCCTTCCTCCTTCCAAAATTTTCATCGCTTGTTTAAATCCTGTTCCTTCCTGACCAATTAAATTTTCCTGCGGGACAAACATATTTTCAAACCAAAGTTCGGATGTATCACTTGCTCGCATTCCGAGTTTGTTTTCCTTTTTACCAACCGTCAATCCCTTAAAATCTTTTTGCAAAATGAATGCAGAGATGCCTTTTGATTTTTTTTCTTTTTCTGTGAAAGCCATTATCACAAAGGTTTCACCGACCGATCCATGAGTTGTAAAAGTTTTACTTCCATTAATTATAAAACCGTTTCCATTTTTTTCTGCAAATGATTTCAAACCGGCGGCATCGCTTCCCGAAAAAGATTCCGTTAATCCCCATGCGCCGATTTTCTTCCCGCTTGCAAGATCGGGAAGATATTTTTCTTTCTGTTCTTTCGAAGCAAACAGATTAATATGATTAGTACAAAGCCCGTTGTGAGCCGCGACTGACAAGGCGATTGAAGGATCGACTTTCGCAAGTTCTTCGATGATAATTACAAATTCAACATAACCTAAACCGGCGCCGCCAAATTCTTCGGGAACTAAAACTCCGAGGAATCCCATCTCTCCGAATTGTTTCATAATTTCTGTAGGGAAAGTTTGCTGTTCATCGAATTCCATCACACGTGGTTTTATGTATTGTTCGGCAAAATCTTTTACGCTGTCTTTAATTAATTGTTGTTCTTCCGTGAGTTCGATGAAAAACTGTTTTTCGTCACTCATTTGTTTTTCCTTTCTGCAAGTTTAGTTTTGAATTGCGAAATCATTTTGTTCGCGATGTTGTAAGGGGAGAAGCGATCATTTTCAAATTGGTTTGATGTAACCAGAGATTCAAATTCTTTTCCGCCGTTCCAAAAATCTTTGATCAATTTTGATTCAACAATTTCTTTTACTCTGTTTTGAAATTTAGAAAATCTGTTTTCGTTTAATCTATTTTTCGAATTCATAAAATCTTGATGCCGTTGAATTTCTTCGGCAACGTCTTCAATACCTTTATTTTCAGTAGCAACTGTTTTGATGATATTTGGTAGCCAACTTTCCGCATCGTGATCTCGCATCATTAAAATAGTTTTAATTGCCGAGATTGCTTGTTCAGCACCGGGACGATCGGCTTTGTTCACAATAAAAAAATCTGCAATCTCCATTAAACCGGCTTTCATTGCTTGCACGGCATCACCAGATTCGGGAACGAGAATTACAATTGTGGTATCCGCCGCTTTCACAATATCGAGTTCGCTCTGCCCGACGCCGACCGTCTCGAAAATTATAAAATCAAATTCTGCAGCATCGAGGATATCTGCGGCGTCAACTGCACGTTTGCTTAAACCGCCGAGACTTCCTCGCGTTGCCATACTTCGAATATAAACTCCTTCATCTCTTCCAATATCATTCATGCGAACTCTATCGCCAAGCAGCGCACCGCCGGTGAATGGACTAGTGGGATCAACTGCAATGATGCCGACAGTTTTATTTTGCGCACGATAAAATTTTGTGAGTTGATTCGTGATGCTACTTTTTCCCGCGCCCGGCGGTCCTGTTATTCCAATACGGTAAGATTTTCCGGTCATCGAAAAAATTTGATCGAGGAATGAATCGGGAAGTTCTTCCGAAGATTCAACAAGCGTAATTGCGCGGGCGATGGCACGTTTGTTCCTCTTTTTTATTTCTGAAATTAATTTTTCCGCTTGAAGCATTTATATTTTTTATTGATACAATTTTTGTTGGTAAATATATTTCTTTACTGCGTCGGAGACAAGGAACTGAATCGGTTTTTTGTTTTTAATTCTGTTACGAATTTCAGTTGAACTCAACTCTATGTGCGGCGTTGAAACAAATTCTACAAAGTCAAAAAATTTATTTCTTGTTTGTGGATCATCGCTCGATTGGCGGGGAAGAACAACAACGCGCGAAAGTTTCAAAATCTTCTCCGGCTCTTTCCATTTGTGAAAGTCAATCATGTTATCGTACCCGATAATCAGTTCGATATCATATTTCTTTTTTTTGAACTCGCGGATAGTATCGATCGTGTAAGAAATTCCTTTTCTCTTTAATTCGAAATTGGAAGATGAGAAATAGCGGGAATCTTTAATTGCGAGTTTCACCATCTTCATCCTATCCTTTGCAGGTGCGGTCAACTCATCTTGTTTATGCGGCGCAATGAATGCAGGGATAAAAATTATTTTATCGAGTTGACGAATTTCTTTAACCAGTTCCGCAGTAACCAAATGCCCCATGTGTATCGGGTCGAATGTTCCGCCGTATAAGCCAATCTTCTTCAATTTATTTGTTCCTTGTATTCAATGAAGATGTGGGTAAATTCTTCGTGCATATTTTGACTGCAATAAGGGATGCTCTCTTTTTTCGACAAAAAATCATATAACTTTTTCAATGCTGAAAAATCATTAATCAATTCGTACCCATCCAAACGATAAAAGAGTTTTTCGAGAGAGAGAAAGTTTTTGTGCATTTTTTTTTCTTTCGAATTGATGTGAAATAAATCGGAGAAAATTTTATCATAATTGTTAAATGCCAAAAAAGTGATATACTTTTCATGCATGGAATAGATTGCAATATCGTCATCGATTTCGAGCAACGAAAATATTTTTTCTATAAAATCTTTATTCAAACCAAACCCGAAAGGATTAATAAAGAAATTCATTTTTATTTCTGAAGATTTTTTTTCAATTGCTTCTTCGGACTCGAGAAAATTAATATTCAGACCGGCGAATTCAGTTTGCTCATCATGAAAATGGAATTCATCCTGCGAAAAGAAATTTACTGAATCGTTTCGCAGATAGGATTGAATTATTTCAAGATTATTTTTAGCTAAAGTAGTTTTCAAATGTTCGAAATCAGATTCGGAAAAAGGATTTAAATTTTTCAATGTAATTTCATTAAAAGAAGAATCGGGATAAATGAAGAAAAAATTTCCTTTACTCACTCCGAAATTTCCTTCGGCGTAAAATAGTTTTGAATTTTTTCCCGAAGAAAAATTGCTTCAGATTCATAAAAATTTCGATTCACACCGATAGAGTTTTTCGTCTGCATCTTTCTGAACGCGAGCGAAATAGCATCACGATAAAATTGTTCGCGGATAGATTCATCAATCCACCCTTTTTCTTTTCTTTCATCGGAAGTGATGATTGATAAAAATTTTTCATCGAACAGACCGTTGTTCACTTCTTCGCGCAATTCACGAAGTATCATCCGTTTTTCACCGTAAATAGAAAGAGAGAAAGCCGCCAAAAATAAAATTATCGTCCCGATCAAAAACAAAAAACCAATTAAAGTAGTGCTTGTAAAACTGACGCTGAAATTCCATGCGGCGTGAATGAATATTGCAATAGACAAGCCAATCGGAGGTAAAGTGATTTTAAAAAATATTCCTTTAAATTTCGCGGCACCGAGGAAAGCCCCGAAAACTGCGGTCGAAACGCAATGCATCACCGCAGTGAAGCCTGTTCGAATCGAAACAATCATTAACCAATTCCCGGGCGAATCGGAATTTGCGATAAAGTAGAAAAAATTTTCGGTCATTCCGAAGCCAAGCCCGATGGCACCGCCATAAACTATTCCGTCAGTAACATTATCAAATTTTCTTTTCGCAACTGTGGAGAAGAGAAAAATTCCTTTTGTTATTTCTTCGATAAATGGTGCGATGACGATAGTATCGAAATGTTCTGCAGTTATCGTGTCGGTAAAAAAATCTTTTAAAAGTGCGTTTAGAAAAAGATTTCCGATGATTGCAAAGAATACTGCGCCGATCGCTCCCCAAAAAAAATTTTTAAGGTAGAGACCTATCGGCTCGGGATCGTACTTATCATACTTGTAAATAAAAACCAGGTAAAGTACGCTCGGAATAATTGCGGCTAAAAGTGAAGCAAAAATTGGCATAATCTGATGCTCGAATATTAATAAAATTTTCCTTCAAAATTCATTTGGGAAAGAAAAATATTTTGCACTAATGGATTAAAGAAAAAGTTGTTACCTGAAACTGATTCATAATTTTAGAACCGGAAAAAATTTGCGAAAGGGAAATTTTAATCTTGTTTGCAATCACAAAAAAATATTTGGTGAATTAATTGATTGTGATATTTTTGTGCGTGTTTTACCAATATTTCTATAAACCAACTTCACAGAGGAACTTTTCCTTCAAAGCTTCTTCAAATATCCCGATCTTATCATAGAAATTAACTTATTTAATTAACTATATCATCAAATCAACTAAAGGAAATCATGATGAAAAAACTCTTCATTTACCTTTTTATCTTTCTCGGTACAAGTTTGATTGCACAGCAATCGAGCAACGAGGAAGGTAAAATCTGGTCTCGAGTAAAACCTGACGACAACAATCTCAAAGGTTTTATTGTGAATGACGGATACAACTATATTCCCTCAAACGTAGGTTTTCAAATTTATAATTTTAAGAGCACACGCGCGACAGTATATCCCAACTTCAGACCCTGGCCAACAACAAACACTACACAATCTGAATTAAGTGTCGATGTTCACCCGAACAATTTAAATATAGTCATCGGTTCGGCAAACGCAACCCCTTCTCCTGTCGGCGGTGTGATTTATGGAACCGGTACATATTGGACATTAAACGGCGGAGCTACTTGGGCAGGAGCCGATGATCCTCCATACGGAAGAAACTCCGGCGATCCCGCCGCTGTTATCGGTCTTAATGGTTACTTCAGCGTTGGTTTTATTGATGCAGGAACCAATGACGGCGGGCAGGGTGTTGCAGTCTCTTCTAACAACGGCGCGACTTGGAGTAGATATGTTGCAGGTCCGCGTCCTGTTTCTTCGGCAGATTTGCTCGATAAAAACCATTTGATGGTTGATAAAAAAGCTTCTTCACCTTATGTGAATAGACTTTATGCCGCATGGACAAGATTCATTACAGGCGATCCGCACGAGAATGAAATAGAACTAAAATATTCTGCCGATAACGGCGCAACGTGGAGTGCATCAAAGTATATTAGCAGCGGCGTTAATGCAGGTAGCCACGATCAAGGTATTAATATACAAACCGGACCTAACGGTCAAGCATACGCGGCATGGGCTGTTTATGATAATTGGGGCGCAGGCGTTTATGGCGAAGATGCTATCGGATTTAACACTTCTACCGATGGTGGTGATACTTGGGGACCCGGTGTAAGAATTTATTCTGCCGCAAATTTTGGAATCAGAGGAAACATAAAATCTACAAGTATTAGAGTATCAAGTTTCCCATCAATGGCTGTTGATAGAACCGGCGGTTCGACAAACGGATACATCTATATCACTTTCCCGATGAAAGGTGTTGCTCCAGCAGGTTCCGATCCTGATATAGCACTCATTCGTTCTACCGACGGCGGAACGACCTGGTCGGCACCCAAAAGAGTTAACAACGATCCGATGAATAACGGCAAAGATCAATATTATCCATGGATGACTGTCGATCAATCAACCGGACATCTTTACGTTTTATTTTATGATAGCCGTAATGTTCATAATGATAGTGCCGAAGTATATTTGGCAAGATCGATTGACGGCGGTAATTCTTTTGAAAATATTAAAGTCAGCGATGCAAAATTCAAACCGAAAACTATTTCCGGTTTAGCAAGCGGTTATCAAGGTGATTACATCGGTGTTGCCGCACTGAACAACACAGTTTATTGCTATTGGATGGAAGACAGAACCGGAATTTATCAAGCATGGATGGCAAAGGTTACTTTCGGTCCGAATCTCGTACATAAAAAATTAACTAACACCGAAAACCTTACAGGTCCTTATAAAGTCGGCGTTAGAATTGAATCTGCATTACCATTGAATCCGAATCGTTTAAAAGTTTATTGGGGAAGAAATAGTGCCGGAACGATAACAGATTCGATAACTTTAACTCAAGCAACTGCAGATAGTTTTTATGCGAACATTCCCGGAAACGGAACTCCTTCGCACTATTCATATTACATTTATGCGGAAGATTCTACAGGAGGATTTAGTTCTTTACCTGCAGGCGCACCGAACAATTATTATACATTCGAAGCGAACACAGATTTAGTTCCGCCCGAAATTTCACACTTACCGCTTCCTAATCAATTCAGGGAGACATGGCCTGCTACAGTACATGCAAATGTTACTGACAATATAGGAGTTGACTCCGTTAAAGTTATTTACCAAACTAACTCAACAAGAGCGGCAGGAAGTTTTTATCTGAACAGAGTTGAAGGTGATCATTTTGCCGGAATATTTAATGTTGATACTTCAGTTATTGCTGTCGGCGATACAATGAAATACCGCATTGCCGCAAAGGATATTTCAGTTGCAGGTAACTGGGGATATGATCCTTCATCAACAACTTTCCACGAATTCGTTTTTAAAGCCGATTCAATTTTCCCTGTGATCGCTCATAATCCGTTGAGAGATCAGGCTAAGGTAAGATGGCCCGCAAAAGTTAAAGCTGTTGTAAGCGATAACATCGGCGTCGCAAATGTGAAATGTGAATATGCGCTCAATGCAGGCACACCGGCATTCTTTACCCTTACGAATGTGAACGGTGATTTATACGAAGGTTATTTCCCGATTGATACTTCTGCTATTGTTGCAGGCGATTCAATTGTTTATCGCATAATTGCCGAAGATAATTCTACAAGCCACAATAAAACCTTCTTTCCGCAAACAGGTTTCTTGAAATTCAAAATTATCAACACACTCGGAATAATTCTCGTGGTTGATGATGACGTTGCGGTTGAAGGCAGAACTTCACCATTCAAAGGCGGCGGACCTGAAATCGAAGTTCAACTCGGTTCTTCTGCAAATTTATTTGCGCAAACTTTGAACGAAGCAGGTTACGTTGTTGACACTGTTCGCTTCACCAATCTTGATGTCGGAACGCTCGATGGTTATGATGTTGTTATACTTTCTGCAGGACCACGCACAACAGCAATGTTTGATGATCTTGGAAAGAGAACAGCAATTGTTAATTACACACTCAACGGCGGACGCACTTTAGTTGAGGGAGGCGAAGTTGGATATATTTATCGAAAGTCAGGTACAACCACCGATAAAGATCCTTTCTTCAGAAGAAATGTTTTACACGATAGCGTTTGGGTGAGTGATGTTACGACAGGTTTATTGAGAAAAATTAGACCGATGCATAGCATCTTTAACTCTCCAAATTTTGTTCCGGATTCCTTAACATTTTCTGGAACCGGTTTTGGTCCGCGTGATGCAATGCGTACTACTCCAGGTGAACAAGGTATATTCAAACTCGCAGGTTGGTATCCTACTTATCTCGATACTGCTGGTATTCTTGCATATTCACCCGGTAATCACCCTGATAGTTTGAGAAATATTTTCTTCACTTTCTCGGTTTCGAATATTACCAATACTCAAGCCGCAAAAAATTTGATTGAAAATACTTTCCAATTATTTATGAACTGGACGGGATTTGTTCCTGTAGAACTCGCTTCTTTCTCTGCAAACGTGGACAATAGAAACGTAGTTCTCGGTTGGGAAACCGTAACTGAAAAGAATAACCAGGGCTTTGCAATCGAAAGAAAATTAGGCGATGGTAATTTTGAAAAAGTCGGTTTCGTTCAAGGTAAAGGAACAACACTCGAAAGAAACAATTACGCATTTATCGATGCAGACCTCAACGAAGGGCAATATTCATATAGATTAAAACAAATTGATTATGACGGAACTACCTCATATTCAGATGTTGTTGAAATTGAAATTGCACTTCCAAAGGTATTTGCACTCGAACAGAACTATCCTAATCCATTCAACCCTTCAACCAAAATAAAATATTCTATTCCGGTTGATGGAGTTGTAACTTTAGAATTGTTCAATGCACTCGGAGAAAAAATTGCTACTCTCTTTAGCGAAAAGCAAACTGCAGGCAATTATACTTTCGAATTCAATGCATCGAATGTTCCTTCTGGAATTTATTTCTACAAATTATCTTCAGTAAATCAAGCGATTACGAAGAAGATGATTTTACTCAAGTAGAATTCGGTTAATAATTAAAAGTTAATAATTAACAAAAAGGTCGGGCACTTTGCTCGACCTTTTTTTTTGTTCTCTCTGTGTGCCTCCGGGTTCTCCGTGGTGAAAAAATAGAATGGTTAATTGAGATGGCAGATAAAGATAAAGATAATGA
>CAYMUL010000029.1:0-41294 GCA_964393605.1 uncultured Ignavibacteriaceae bacterium
TGATTTTTATTGCACTAAAACTTATTGTATTCCTCTCTATTGAAAAATCTGGGTTTATCAGATTTTCGTTACTATCACAATTAGAAATAGAAAACTGATACGCTAATTTTGACAGCTATTCGCTAATAGAAATCTGTGAAAATCATTAGTATCTGTGTCATCTGTGTGCTGAAAAAGTGTGGGTTAGTCTATGTGTGGAATAAATGAAATCTTATTCGATCGCCTCGAGCAGAGTTTCAATTCTTTCCTCGCTCAATTCTTTTTTTGTAAGGAAGGATTGAAGAATAACATCGACCTGCTGAATCAGATTGCGCTTGTAATATTTCGGCGCGTAAATCGATCCGTCAATCATATAAAGTCTGCCGCTACTCTCATCTATAAAAGTGTAGCTCACAAAAGGACCGCCCATGTATTTATCGGTCATCTCCCACAAACCCTGAGTATAAAGTGCATATCGCCCGTTGAAATTTATTTCGGAGATGGAAGGTAATTCGGTGGAAAGCGTTACATAATCTTTATCGTCAGTTGTGCGGAAATATTTTTGTGTAACACGATTTCTGATTGCAAAGAGGGAATCTTTGTTCAGCAATTCTGAAGTTGCATCATCAATCCAATGAATGAAAATCCATCTTTCCATATCGCTGTTCGGTGAACGTCTGAGCCAAACAAAATTATCTGCAGAGTCGATTTTTGCAAGCGTATAATCTGCCTGCACATAAATTGTCCAATCGAATTTTTTTAAGAGAGTTCCTTCCGCACTCATATTTTCGAATCGGGGATTGTACAAACTCTGCCTCATTCTGTCATCGGAAGATTTTTGAAAAGCAAACACAAGATTTTCACTTTGACGCAAAAGATTAAACTCCAACTCCTGCAAATTTATTCCACTGATGATTGCAACGAGTTGCCCTTTTGCCCACAAAGAATTTTTAAGAAGATAAGCAGTTTCACCGCTTAACATTTTACTGCGCGTTGTGCTATCGAGTAACGAATTAATGTAGTTCGCGGTTCTGGAATTTGAATTTAGCGGCGCAACAAACACAATATTTTTTCTGTTCTGAAATTTATTCAACGAGGAAATATCTGCACGCTTCAATACAAAAAGTTTTTCGGGTTGTGGAGTTAAAATTTCTCTTTCGAAAACTTGCATTAAAGAAAGTTTCAATTCTTCATATTCGAGGGAATCCGCAAAGACGATTATTTCATCTTCCAAACCGCGAGCGGGTTTTCTACCGGAATCGCAACCGGCTAAAAATAGAACAAGAGAAAAAAATAATAGTGATAAAATATTTTTCATTGCGGAACTGAAGTTAAAATTAATGGTACATCGGGATAAATAAAATGATACAACACCCACATCGTACAACCGATGGAAACCGGAATTGCAAAATTATCATCGGCAAATCCGAAAGAAATGTTTTCGATTATCGTTCCCACAAATGCGGCGATGATAGCAATTAAATATTCTGTGTGCGAGTAAAGAATTTTGGGTGTGAAGAAAATAACAATCGCGGCGCTGATAAAGAATGCGGACGATCCTTCTAAACTTTTGGAAAGAAATTTTTTCCGTCCGAATTTTCTACCGATCAGTGCCGCCATAGAATCGCTAATTATCAAAATGCTGAATGCGGTAATAAATAATATTTTCGGAAAGATGATGACACAAACAAGCGCAGAAAGGAGGACATAAGTTGCGCCGTTCAAATTTTTTTTCTTCGAATCGATCTCATGTTTTCTGAAAAGAACGCCGAAAATTTTGTTCATAACATTTGCTACGGAAGCGGAGTAATATCTTCCAAGATCGAGTACGAGCGCGAGAAAAGTCATCACCGATAGAATGATGATTGCATCTTTTTGAGTGATATAGTAGTAGACAATCGGAATGGAAAGAGAATTGAGGTGAATCAGTTTTCTGATCACTTCATGTCGGTAATTAATATCTCCATTATCAAACTGATTCATTCTTGACGGGGGATTCCTTTGTCTTTCCCCTCTCCTCCATCAATTTAATTACGTGTTCGGGAACTAAATCGGGGTTAGAATTATTCTTCGATCCATTTTTTGATACGGGGGGAAGTTCTTCTCCTCTCATCAGTTTATCAATTTCTTCTCCGTCAAGAATTTCTCTTTCGAGCAATTCCTTCGAAAGATGATGAAGCATTTCAAGATTTTCTCTAAGAATTTTTTCGGCGCGAGTCATGCAAGTATTTACAATCGATCGAATCTCCTGATCGATTTCAATTGCGGTGCTTTCGCTGTAATCACGATGTTTCTGAATTTCTCTACCGAGAAAAATTTCTTCTTCTTTTGCACCGTAACTAAGCGGACCAAGTTTGTCGCTCATTCCCCATTCACAAACCATTTTGCGGGCAACATTTGTAGAGCGTTCAATATCATTCCCCGCACCGGTAGTGTAATGACCGAATACAATTTTTTCTGCGGCTCTTCCGCCGAGTGCGTATGTTATCATCGCTTCCAAATATTGTTTCGAATAAGTGTGCTTTTCATCCATCGGAAGATAACTCGTTACGCCGAGCGCACGCCCGCGCGGAATGATTGTAACTTTATGCACAGGGTCAGCTTCAGGAATTTTTTTTGCAACAAGCACATGCCCAATCTCGTGATACGCAGTTGTCTTCTTTTCTTCTTCAGAAATGATGAGACTTTTTCTTTCCATTCCCATCATCACTTTATCTTTAGCTTCTTCAAAATCTTCCATCGCAACTTTGGTTTTATTTTTTCTTGCGGCAAGAAGCGCGGCTTCATTGACAAGATTTGCAAGTTCGGCACCGGCTAAACCGGGAGTTCCTTTCGCAAGTATCTCAAGTTTAATATCGTCATCGAGTGGAATTTTTCTGGTGTGAACTTTTAATATTCCTTCTCTTCCCTTTACGTCAGGTCTATCAACCACAATTTGGCGATCGAATCTTCCCGGGCGCAACAAAGCAGGATCAAGAACATCCGGTCTATTTGTTGCGGCGATGATGATTACGCCTGTGTTTTGTTCGAAGCCATCCATCTCAACAAGGAGTTGATTTAAAGTTTGCTCTCTTTCATCATGTCCGCCGCCAAGCCCGGCGCCGCGGTGTCGTCCGACTGCATCAATTTCATCGATGAAAATAATGCAGGGTGCATTTCTTTTTCCTTGTTCAAAAAGATCGCGCACGCGGCTTGCGCCAACGCCAACGAACATCTCAACGAAATCTGCACCGCTAATAGAAAAGAATGGAACGCCCGCTTCTCCGGCAACAGCGCGAGCGAGTAAAGTTTTTCCCGTGCCGGGAGGTCCTAAAAGCAAAACTCCTTTCGGAATTTTTCCGCCGAGTTTTTGAAACTTGCTTGGCTCTTTTAAAAATTCAATGACTTCCTGCAGTTCAACTTTTGCTTCATCGGCACCTGCAACATCTTTAAATGTAACTTTGTTGTGAGATTGAGAAATCAATTTCGCTTTGCTTTTTCCGAAACTGAAAATGCCGCGAGAACCGCCTGCGCCGCCTTGCATTCTGCGCATGAATATTATCCACACGGCGATAATTAAAATCCATGGAACTATGCCGATTAGTAAATTCAACCATTCGCTGGATTGTTTATCGAAGGAATAATCGATGCCTTTACTTTTCCAAATTTCTTCCTGTTCTTTAATAATCGGTTCGGGGAGATAAACGCTAAAGTAACGTACGCGAACTTCTTTCTCTTGAATTGTAATCAAGTCTTCCGCACGCAGTTCGCCTCTGAAGAAGTAGTCGTTTATATCCGATTTAACGATAGAAGCTTTTGCAATTTTATCAGCTTCTAAAAGTTTAACGTATTGGTTGTAAGGAATTTCGATGTAGTTGCCTTCTTGTCCGCGAAACATTTGCATGACAATAACGGCGGCAACAATTACCGCTCCCCATCCAAAAACCATTCGAATGATTTTTGACCAATCAAAATTTTCGTCCGGTCTTTTCGGTGGAACACCGTTGTTATCGCCTTTGCCATCTTTATTTTTTTTGTTATCCATAGGTTCTAAATTTTAATTTCAGTTTTCTTCTAAAACGTAGATTGATTTTAAATTTCTAAATTTTTGCGCATAGTCTAATCCATATCCAAGTACGAATTTACTTGGGATATTGAATCCAATATAATCAATTTTGGTCTCAAATTTAAGACTATCGGGCTTCATCAGCAGGGAAAGAATTTTTACAGATGCAGGATTTTTCGGCGCAATCAACTCGCGAATAAATTTAATGGATAACCCTGTATCAACAATATCCTCAACAATTATCAGATGTCTGTCTTCGACTTTTACATTCAACTCTTTTAAAATTGTAACATTGCCGGAAGAGATTTTCGATTCACCGTAACTCGATAATTTTAGAAAATCTATTTCGCAGTCGGCATCATAATTCTTTACAAAGTCCGAAAGAAAAATGAATGAACCGTTCAACACACCGATGAAAACGGGAGTTGTGCCTTCATAATCTTGTTTGATTTGAGCGGCGAGTTCTTTAACTCTTTGCTGAATTTTTTCTTCGGAAATGAAGGGAATGAATTTTTCTCCGTTGACGAATATTTCTTTCACGTTGTTGTCGTTACCGATAGTTGAATAATTTTTTTTGTTTGAGGTGTGATCTTGAAGCTGTTATCTATCCTAATTCCGATGAGCCAAATAATTTTATCTTTATGAAGCATCACGTATTGATCTTTTTTTAGATGCGCGGGAAATTTGATTTTGGTTAGGAAGTCTGAAATTTTTCTGGGGGTTGAATGTCCGAATGGAATAAATTTATCGCCGCGCTGCCATCGACGAATAATAAACTCGCCGTTAATTTGATCTCCGGAAATAAATTCTTTGCTTCTATTAATTGAGACGGGAATTTTATTTTGGTTGTATTCGTTCACCGCAACCACTTTACCTTCAAATGAAACTGTGCCGTTCATTTGTACCAGCAAAGGTTTGTTGCTGATATCGGGGGCTAAATGAAAAACAAGTTCATCTCTATTTTTCACTACTTTAAAACCGCCTTTGAGGTAAAGCATTTTCCCCGTTTGATTCTTTATTAGTTTGAAAAGTTTAGATGTTTCTTCCTGTGCTAATTCTTTTTTGAGATAGTGTTTATAAGAATATCGGATTGCTTCGCTGAAAAGAAATTGTAGTCGTGTATTAAATTTCTGATAGCTGAAAGTGAATTGACCGTCCAAAAGTTTGCCGGCTTCCAACGCCCTTGCCGCAAATATTTCGTCATTCAACATTCTGTTTGCCTCTCTGATTAATTGTGAAAAATTGTAAATGCTATGATGAATCCGCGGATTAATTCTTTTCTGAATGTGCGGTAAAATTTCATGTCTGATAATATTTCGTTGATAAATTAATTCCTTATTTGATTCATCTTCAACAAAAGAAATTTTGTTGTGCGATAAGTATTGTAATACATCATCCTTCTCTAAACTAAGTATCGGACGGATGATAGATTCCCTTTGTACCGGAATACCTGAAGCTCCCTTCATACCCGTACCTTTAAAAAGATTTAGGAGGAATGTTTCCGTGTTGTCGTTAAGATTATGCGCAGTTGCAATTTTATCAAACTTAAATTTTCTTCTTAATTTGTCAAAAAAAAGATAGCGTAAATTTCTTCCGGCTTCTTCAACTGAAAGTTTATTTTTTTTTGCGAAGATGTTTGTCTTTTTTCTTTCGATATAAATCGGCACTGAAAATTCTTCGCATAAGTTTGAGCAAAATTGCTCATCGGAGTAAGCCTGTTTTCCTCTAAGCAAATGATTCAGATGTGCGGCGGCAATTTCAATCTTAAATTTTTTTTTGAACTTTAATAAAAATCTAAATAGAAAAACCGAATCTGCACCGCCTGAAAGCGCAACTAAGATTTTGTCCCCGGGTTCAATTAGAGCATTGTCTTCAATAAAATTAATAACAAGCTCTTCAATTTTTTTGGCAGAGAATTTCTGCATCTTATTCAATCTTTCGGTTTCAAAAATCGTTCATTCTTTTGAATGAATCAAATACTTTTTTTTGTTGTAGAGATTTTTTTTTCAATTTGAACTCTCTTTAATGTACTTCTGCAATTATTTTAATCACGCCGTAATTTCGTTAATGGGCTTTATGAAATCTCTAAAATCGTGAACTCGATAATACCGGCGGGAGCTTTAACTACGGCTTTATCTCCGACTTTCTTACCGATTAATCCTTGCCCGATTGGAGAGGTTACGGAAATTTTTCCTTCCTGAAAATCTGCTTCTTCGGGAGAGACGAGGAGATAATCAACAATTTTTGATGTTTTCAAATTTTTAATTTTAACATTTGAAAGAATGTGAATGGCACCGTTATCAAACTGTGATTTATCAATAACCCGTGCGCGGCTAAGGAGTGATTCAAGTTTGCTAATACGAAGTTCGAACAAACCCTGTTCTTCTTTAGCGGCATCGTATTCCGCATTTTCGGAAAGGTCGCCGTGAGCGCGGGCTTCGGCAATTTTACGTGCTATTTCTTTTCTGCCGTTGGTTTTTAACTCTTTCAACTCCATTTCAAGTTCATGAAGTCTTTCCTGAGTTAAGTAGACAAAGTTTGCTTCCATTGTTTTTTCCTTTAATAAGTTTGTCGGAAAATTTAAAAAAAATTACCACCGCCCGAATGCAACAATATCGGGCAGTGGCTATTCAAAAATAAAAAAAATTACTTCGTATTGTCAAGTTGTTTATTCGCCTTGTTCATTTTCTTTAACACGACAAACCGAAACGAAATTGCAGTAATCACAAACTTTAGATGCACGATTCGGCAAACGGGAAAGAGGAAATTCGCCGTTTTTAATTCCTTCGGCGAATTGAACGATCTTCTCGGCGGCAATTTTTTCGAGTTCAGAGATGATTTCATCAAGTGCCGTCGGATCCGCATTTTTTATTTTATTTTTATTCAAGTGAATGACGAGATTTTGTCCGAACGCGGCTTCTTCATATTTCAAAGAATAAATTGCGGGAATAGTCGCCGGGAAATCTTCGCCAAAATGTTTTTGAATAAGTTTTCGTGCGGCTGTTATGTACACCGGTATTTGCAAAGATAAACCGTCGAGCAAATCATCTTTCGTTGGTACTTTATTCCCGGCTTTATAATCGAGAACTTTAAAAGATTTTTCCTTTTCGTCAATATCGATACGGTCAATCTGTCCGCGCAGTTTGATTCCACTTATTTCAAAGTCGCTCAAATGTGAATCGGTTGTTTTGTTTCGCGCAAAGCCAAAAGCGACTTCTAAAAACTGAGGAGTAAAATCGCCGTTCGTTCTTTCATTTTCTAAAAATTTATATAGAATAGAATTTTCTCTTTTCCCATCGATGCCGATAATTTTTTCTACTTCAAAAAAAGAAATTGTTGAGTTGAACTTAAACTGCTTTAATTTTTCTTCGGCCATCGCAAAAATCAAATCTGAAAAATATTTGAAATCGCGGTTTGTGCAGTTTTGTATTTTCTTTCCGTCTTTCAAAAGTGAAGAATAAAAATCGAAAAGAATTTGATGAAGAAGCAAACCCAGTTCTAAAGGTTGGATCTCGTCGGAAGGCTCTTCAATAGCGGTTGCGCGCACTACTCGTTCCATAAAATATTTAAAGGGACATTTCGCGTATGATTCGAGTTGTGTAACTGAATAAATCAAATTCTCGAATGCGGTTAATCTTTCAGTTTCGTTTTCATAAAAAATGTATCCTTTAAATTCCGATTTTATATCATCGGTGGAATTTCGCTCCTCATCTTTTTTAACACTCTCCAGAATCGCATCGAGCAAAGTTTTTATTTTTTCGATCTGAATTTTTTCATCGACTAATTTTCTATGGTGCTTTCCCAAAAAGGTGAGAAGTTCATCTTCGGAATAAAGAATGTTGTTGTGCTTTTGATGATTTAGTTCTTCAAATTCAAAATGTGCTTTGATTTCTTTAACAAAAATAGATTCGGAAAATTCTTTATTGCTTTCGCCGGCAGGGAATGAAAGATAAATATTTTTGTTTGCAGTTTTTAAAGCTTGATAAAAAAGAAGTTGCTCTTCGTTGAGATGTTTGGTTTCACCGCGAACAAATTTCTCTTGTACAAATATTTCGGGAGCGTATCGTGTGGGGAAATCACCGTCGCACAATCCGCACAGAAAAAGATAATCGAAATTCAATCCTCTTATCTCTTCAATCGAAGTAATCAATACTCCATAATTTGAACGCTCTTTAATATTAAAACGCGCAGAGTTAATCGCGGTTTTAATCGTACCCAAATAAAATCCCAAATTAAAAGTTTTGGAATTTGAGTACTCCAATTCCAAAAGTGAAATTACCTCGCGAACCGTATCAATAAAGGAGATCATCGCCTTTACATGAACTTCCACAACTTCATTTTGTTTTTGCAGAATAGTTCCGATCGCGTTTGAATCCGAAATTAATTTTTCAAATTGAATCAAAAATTCCGATGGCGTAAGTTGTTTTTTGAATGGTTGCAATTTTTTATTTGTTGTGGAAAGAAAATTAATAATTCGTTCCGCCGAATCAATTACGCGCCTGTCTTCATTTTCGTTGCCGGAGTTTTGGGTTGCCAAAAGATAATTTAATGCATCAATCCAATTTTTATAACCGGCGGTAACTTTTGCTTTTGCGGCAACTATTTGAAAATCTAAAAAGAGAGACTTCTCCTTTTCCTCCGAACTTGCCGAAAGAAAGCGATTTATACTTTTGAAGTAAAAATTATTTTCTGCCACTTCCAATAAATTAATAAAATACAAAACCGATTGAAATGTGCTGAGCGAATATCTATCTGTCAAATTAAACGGAAGCCCGTAGATAGAAAATCTATCGCGAAATATATTTGAGTAATTGGCAATTAAATTCGTTGCGACACAGATTCTATGCGGCTCAACGGCGTGCTCGAGCAAAAGTGTTTTTATTTCCGCGGCGATGAATGTTACTTCCTTTTCGCGACTCGGGGCATGGAGTATTTTGATTTTATCGTTTGCTATCTTTACTTTTTTTGAAAAGGAAAAAAGATTTGTCTTTAATTCCTGCTCGAAATTATTTGGGTTGGTTTCCTTCTCTCCAATTTCCCGAAATCCATTTTCATTTAATTTCTCGGTCATTTCAATTACTGATGAAAAAAGAGTTTGATTAGTTTTTTCGAAATCAAACTTTACAAAGCAACATAAATCCTTCAACGACGAAATACGATTAATCAATAATATTTCAGGCATTGAAAGTTCGGTGAAACCTTCAATCAAAACATAACACACATTCCCGAAAGCGCGACAAAAATTTTCTTGAAAACTATTTGCTTTCAACGCAAGCAGTTCGGAATAGATATCCCCAATTTCGAAGAGGTGCGATGTTTTCAATTTTGAGTTATACAATTCGTAGAGTGCCGCAATATCTCTCCCTTTCTGCTTTTCAATTCCTTCAAGATTTTCAATTTCTTTGATCAACGTTTTGGAACTAATACCATTACGCTTGTATTCGGAAAAGACGTAGTGTAATTTTAATAAAGTGCCGTGAGGAATTGATTGGTTGTAATTCTTAAAATATTGTAATTCAATTTCGCGGAAACATTGCCGCAGAAGCACAATCGCAGTCGGTTCGTTGATTAAAAACTTTTCCCCTTCCGGTTTAAATATTTTTTGCGCGGATGTGTAAAGAGTTTCAACATAAAATTTAGATAAAAGTTTGTCGGGAGAATTTGTAATCAGCTCTTTGCGCAATGAACGAACTTTACGGTTTGTCGGCACAATGTAGAGAAGTTTATCAAGCTCGCGTTTGTTCAGTAACTCATTGATAAACTCATCAACGTTAATTTTTTTTGAATGAAAATTTTTTGCGAGAAGCATTTACTTTTTCTTTGCCAGCATTAATGTTCTATATGATGTCCTAAGTTCATCGTAATGGTAAAGTTCAAGTTTATTTTTGATGGATGAAAATCTTTTTCGCGCATCTGCTTTTGTGCCGATTAATAAAGTTTCAAGCTCTACAAACGTTCCCAATTTATTCACCGTATCGAGATGAATGCGAGTATTGTCAAACATGAATAATTCTCTTTTCTTTTTGACAACAGTTTCAACTTCCAAAAAATTTGTTAAGAATTTTTCCGTTTTATCATCGTTTATAAAAAGTAGTTTAAAATTCCACCAACGATTCGCACTGCTTTCATCACGGTTGTAATGAATCAATTTTTGTTCGTTACCTTCGCAACGAAGTTTGAGTAAGCCGTGATTTACTTTATAGTAAATATCTTTTTGTTCGAGCAGAGAAATTTTCTCCGCTTTAATTTCGGACAAGATTTTTTTGATCCCAACGAATGAAGGAACTTTTACTTTCAATTCAAGATTTACGGGCATTGATTCACTTTCTAAAAATTAATAAAATTTCATTCCCTTTTCTCGGCTTAACCGAAGGAATGTTCTTTGAAAAAAATTCTAATTGAAAATATTTTTTACACAAGGAAATAAACTCGTTCGCATCGATTGAAAAAGGCGGACCGCCGACGCGACCATCAATCGGAAACAAAACAGTATAAAATCTTCCGCCGGATTTTAATGACGCAAAAATATTTTGCAACAACTCTTCTCTTCGTTCCGGTTCAACCGCGCAGATTGTTACGTATTCATAGATGCAATTAAATTCTTCACGATGATTTTCTTCCAATGAAAATATATCTTCACACCGATATTCTAAATTGTCGCGTTGATTAAATTCCTTTGCAAATGAAATTGCTTCGGGAGAGAAATCGATTCCTAAAGTTTCAATTCCTTTCGACGCAGTAAAAAAAGAATCATATCCTTTTCCGCATCCGATTACAAGCATTGGCGAAGCCGGAAGGAGAATTTTCTTTTCGAACAAATAAATCAAAACAGGATTTGCACTTTTCAAATCCCATTTATCCTCGCGGTTAAAATATTTTTCATCCCAATATTGGGAGTTAAAGGGGAATTCCATACTTGAAAAATAAAGTGGTTGATTTTCAAAACAAAGTATTTATTTTGGAGGCAAGATGAAACAAAATTTTTTAACCAAGTATTTTTTATTCGTTTTAATTTTTTCTACGACAATCTTACCACAAGGATTGGGAGAAATTGCCGATGAAAAGGAACCTGAAATTTTTCCCGATAATTCATTCGGTGTGGATCTTCTTTTTGGCGAAGGCGGCTTCGGACTCGGCACTTTTTATCGTACTAAAATTAATAGTTCATTAACCGCGTTTGCAGATTTTTCGATTTCCGAAGCAAAAGACGAAAAGGAATTTGAGTTCGTTGATTTTTACGGACGCACAATTGTTTTGGGAAAGAAGAACAGAATTCTTTTAATGCCGTTGAATGTGGGCGTTCAACAGAGATTATTTTCGAATGTGCTCGGCGATAATCTTCGCCCCTATCTTAATGCGGGAGTTGGTCCTTCATACGTTGTTACTACGCCTTACGAACATGAATTTTTTAAGTCGCTAAAATATGCGCAAGGAAAATTTACAATCGGTGGATACTTCGGGTTCGGTGCAAACTTCGGATTGGATAAAAAAAATTTGGTGGGGATAAATCTACGCTACTATATCATTCATTTCTTTAATGCTGGTGTGGAAAGTTTATACAATAATTTCAAAAAAGACCTTGGCGGTTTCTACCTTACAATCAACATCGGAACGATGTACTGATCTCAAAAAAAAAAATTTAACCCCAATTTTATAAATTCCGATTATACAAAAGTGCTCTTGCAGAAACTGTTATTGTTTCTAAATCAAGTTTGGTAGCCGCGTAAACTGAGATTGGAACTACGCAACCGGTCTGTAGTGAATTTTAAAATCGTAATAAATTTTTAACAAAGCCCAAAAGTATTTGGCGTTAGGTAAGAACTGTTTCATCGCTTCTTAAAATATGGGATACGCCAGAATAGGTAAAAATAAAATCCATTTGATTTTGTAAAGTTGGATTCAAACCAATATCCATGAGGGTTTGCTCGGTAAATTTGTTGTAAAGTGTTGGTATGCTTTCACTGAAATTTTTTTGATGTGCAACTTACGTAACCGCTGCAATTTTAACTTCCTGACTTTTGACAAATGTTGGAGATTTTTTTTTCGAAACAAAAAAAAACCGCACAGCTTTTTGAGCCGTGCGGTTTATGAACTCAGTTTACTTTAGAAACCGAGTGAAATCGAGAAGACGTGGTTAGCATCAAAATACTTTACGGGCACGTAAGCATAATCAACAACTATGTTAAGATCGCTTACTTGCTTAAAGTTCACGCCGAAACCGAGCGCGAAGTTTTGGTAAATATTTGGTGTATCGTCTGTTGCCTGTGGGGAGTAAAGATATCCAGCACGGGCATAGAGTAGATTTCTGAAAGAATATTCTGCACCAACTTTATAATCATCATACGAATAGTTATTATTCTGAAATGATGTAGAGAATGAAAGGGAGTTATCGGCATCAAACTTTTGATTGTATGAAACTCCAATAACTATTTCTGATGGTAGTTCGGCAGACGCCGCATCAACTTTTAAGAAAGTAGGACCTCTATCACCGGCAGTTGACTGCCCTTCGACATACAATCCATTACCTTCAAATTCCATCGATGTTCCGATGTTCTTTACAACAACTCCAAGATCGAGTCCCGATACTTCGAACAAACTTTTGTATTGCACACCGAAATCAAATCCGATACCGGTAGCGTTAACTTTTTCAATGGTTTCACTTATCAAATTTATATTTCCGCCAATGGAAACACGATCTGTAAGTTTTCTCGAATAAGTTAAACTCAGTGTGAAATAACTTGGATTGATAATTTGTCCTGTGCCGTCGGGCTGATCTAAAGTAGTTACATTAATCTCTCCGATGTTTAAAGATCTGAAAGATAAACCGAGCGAACCAAAATCTGTCAATCTTCCGCTGATTGCAACGAAATTCAGTGACATATCGGCTATGTAAGTACGATGAGAGAAGAGCGCGTCTGCGGCATTCATGCTGAAATCAACGCCTGCAGGATTCCAATAAATTGCTTCGAGTCCGGAGATTGAAGCAACCGGCGATCCAAACATTGCGAGATATCTTCCGCCGACGGGAATTCTTAATTCGGGCGCAGCTGACGTGCCGGCACGATTCTGTCCTCCTCCGAAAGTTTCGAACATCGAGAAGGCTAAAAGTAGAATTACAAAAAATGAATTCTTAATTCGGTTCATAATTTCCTCCGAAATTTTTTGAATTTTAAATATGTTTAACATTGCTATTACCTTCATGCTTTCTCAATATACTTTCAACATCTGTTGTTCTTGAATAACAGCAAGTTTAAGTATTTTGGTTTTTCCTAAATCCGGCATTTCTACATGAACGATGTAGATACCGCTGGCAACAGGCAAGTTATTATCATTTTGCAAGTTCCATGTATCGAACTGTCCGTTTAACGGATTATGTTTTATAGTTTTCACCAACACGCCGCTAATATCAAAAATTCTGATAGTTGCGTTTGCAGGCAAATGACTAAAAGTAACATATTTATTATTCGGCGCAGTTTCTCTTGCGTGGAATCCGTAATAAGGATTTGGGAAGACGTTCACTTTTTCAACATCATTCTTTGCATTTGCATCACTACTTGAATTCTGTGGAGCGGTGAATGTGAATTTATCGTTGGAAGTATTCACCTTCGGTGCAACAAAATCCATAGTGAAATCTGCGGCGAATTGCTCGCGCGTTCCTCTTGGATACCACCAGAAACTCCAGAGTACCGGTCCGCCGTTAGCAACTATTTCAGCCATGAAATCACGTCCGCCAACGTTTGGATTCCAGTCGTTTCCTGTTGAATCATAAGGAGTATTTAACACAAAAACATAGTTGTAGCGAATCACGCCATTGTCCGGATCCCATTGTCCGTTTTGATCTCTATCGCGCACAATAACAGCCAATTGTCTTGGTGGATTACTTGTAACATCAAAGAATTTGAACGGCATCAATGCTTTGCCTTTGTAGCTTCCGGCTCCCCAGGTCTGGTACAAACTAACGTATTGACCTTTAGCAGGATCAACAGTATAAATTTCACCGACATCATATTTACCGTTGGAGTTTGTATCGGCATAACTTTGAACTTTGAAGACATCGATGTGCAGGTCTTTCAAATCTCCCGGCGGAACAGTTGTTTCGCCCCAGAAATTTGGACCGACGAATGCGGCACCAAACATCAATTCACCACCATTTGCCGCATCACCGGTAAGCCATCTTGCGCTTGATGCAGCAAAACTTACGCCTTTAAGCGGTGGTCCCATTACTTTGACTATCATACCATCAACGACCGGATAATCTTCATTTCCGGTTTGATTGGATTGGTTGCTTGCTTTTACTTGCGGCGGAGTTACCGATACATCAGTCAAATCCCAAACGATATTTCCGCTGACTGTTTTGAAAGATATTTCATAGTTATGTCCTGTAACTCTTGTGGGGTCAACAATTACAACTTCAGAAGTACCATCGCTAGGACCAGCGTGAACGGGATGAATAGAATCTCCGACAACATTCGAATATCTTACTCCCGGAGTTGGTGATTGCGGTACACAAATTTGTACATTAAAAGGAGACTTTAAAGAGTGGAAAGGAAGTAGCGGTGCAGGATTGTGAGCATAGGCAACAACGGCAAAATAATATTCTTGTCCGTTGCGTAATGCGGTGCCTCTTATTTTGTCTTCTTCAATAACAAAATATCTTTGAACACCTTTATCTTTTCCATCGGAAGCGAGAACAGGAATGCCTCTTCCATTATCGTCATTTACTGTATCATAGATTGCAGTAACGCCGTTGACTAAATCGAAAGTACCGAGCAACACTCCATCTGAAAGACTGGAAGATGCAGAAGGTACTTGATAAACTTCATAACCTTCGAAAGTATAGTTCTGATCTGAAAAATTTTCGATATTATTCATACTCGTAATATCAGATCCCCAACTAAGAACAACTTTGTTGTCGAGGTTTGCAGTCTGAACTTTCGGCGGTTCAATAGAAGGGAGTTGAAAAAGTTGATCGAAAACAATTTGCGCCGTTAAATCATTTTGCTTTAAAGCGGCAATACTTGTTTTGTTATCGGTTCCAAGTCCATAAACCAATGCAAGTACAACCTGTGCTGTATCCTTGAGGTTCATGGTAATAGGACCGTTAGTAACCATAATTCTTCTATCGCCGGGACCATCAACCGAACCGTCAATCTTTCCCGTACCTGCAACAGGATCTCCGGTGAGAAGGTAAGTTCCGTCAGCCGTTACATCGGCAACAGTAGTTGGGAAAGGTGATGCGGAGGGGTAACGCGGTATCGGTCTGTATCCTCTCATCAAATTATAGAACTCGAGGGTTCCGTTATAATTGAAAGAAGGATCACTCCATGTACCGCCTGCGGCAAAATATGAGAATGAACTCATCGGTTTGCGATTCACATATTTGTAACCTTTTCTCCATTTTAAATTGAAGATTGCGCTATCGTTCGGGTTGCCGGTAAAAGTAGAAACACCTTGCAAGAAGTCATAACCTGCGGCAGGCGGAGCTAATCCGATTCCGTCGTAGGTTGCATCTGTTGCACCTGAACTATACGAATAGCCAAGATTTAAACTTGTATCGCATCCGGCAAAATCATCGGTAGAGTTTCCAACGTCAGGGTCAGCCCACTGAACGATATACATACTATCAATTCTGGAATTTGATGCAGAAGTCGGTGTTCCTGTATAAACAAGATCAACTTTCTTGTAGATAACATTTCCTAATGCACCGGAGTATGCGTATGCCCAGTATGTTTCGGATACTTCCAAACCGATTGGAGGCGAACCATAGTTTGATGCGGAAAGCGCATCACTATATTTAATGAATAATGTTTGCGATGCGCCGGGAATTCCGGGTATATCAACGCTTGATTCGTATGTACCATTATTATTCACATCTTTGAAAGGAGCACCGGCAGATGCTGGCCATTCATCCCAATCAAGTTTGTATTGTGCAATTAAGTCTGCGATGTGAGAAGGTGTAACCGAACCGATTGGAATGTTGTTGAAACTTGCCGCGTCTGATGCAAGATTACCGGTAAGATAATCCGGTCTAACTCTGTAAAGACGAGTTATGGCAGAGCAACCTGTTCCATAAGTATTTCCATTGACTCTAACTGAAGGAGAAGAGCCGTCGGATACTTGTCCACCCCAAACGATACCTTCGGCAAAGATTGCGCCGACAGTAGTTCCGTTCGGGAATGCACCGTTCCAACCGGATGCAACAACCCAATCGTGGAAACCTTCTTCGGTAACCCACATGGTTGCGTTATTAATATTAATAAGACTTTGTGAGGGATTTGCGCCTGTCTTTTTGATTACAGGTTTTTTCCCTTTTTCTTTCTCTCCGAGTTTGATGTGTCCGTTAGACGGAACGACAAACAGGAAGACGAAAGCAATAATTAAACCAAGATAATTAAATCTTTTCATTTTGTTTAAACTCCTGTAAATAGTTTTTTTGTAATTCAGCATATCATGATCCTTCACTTAAAAATTCACGAATACGCCAAAACGCATTTGTCTTGGTGTTCCAAAAAGATCATAACCGTACACACTATTTGCGGCTTGTCTATTTCCATAATTAATGGCGCGATAGAGGTCTGCAAATCTTTCTGTGTATCTGGAGCCGGCAATAATTTGTTGTCCGTCTTTTGATTCGAGGAAACCATCGTTATAAGCGTTTCCTGTTTTGTCATAAACGTTTAAAACATTTTTTGTGTTGAGAAGATTTTCGATAGCAACATAGAAGTTGACATCAAAACTGGAAATCTCAATTGTCTTGTCTAAACGAAGATCGATATTATAAACCCAGGGGGTATTGCTGGAGTTGATGGGCCCGATTGGTCTTCTTCCTCTTGTATCGCCTGTGCCGATAGGAGTGATACCGCCGGTCCACGCCGATGATTGCCCTAATCCGGTTGTCTGTGAATAAGTGAAAGGATGTCCGCTATTGAAAGTGAACAGCATATTGATACCGAATTGTTCGAATACAGGTCCGCCGCTACCTTTATCAAATCTGTAATCGAGAGATAAAGAACCTCTGTGAGCTTGATCGTAATCGAGAGGCATTAATACCGTAGGAACTTCGCCGTTAACTTCAACAGAACCGAGTCCGCTACCTGATAACGAATTTGTTCCTTGCGAATTTGAATATGTATAGAATATAGTTGCGCTAACTCTTTCAATTCTACGAATCTTTAAACTGAATTCAAGACCGCTGGTAGTTGCAAAATCTTGATTTGCAAAAACATTGTATTTACTTCTCAAAGCACCGGGTGAAGTGTTCACAACTGAATATTGTAACTGCCCTTTAATGTCTTTATAGAATGCGGTAATATCAAACGCAGCAAAGTCTGTGAATTGATGAGAGAACCCGACTTCGTACTGTGTTGTTCTAATCGGATCGGGATTATATGCAATCGGCATTGTGAATAAGTTTGCCGCCTGTATTTGTCTTGCGGCTTGATAGACACCACGATAAGCAACATCCAAACTTGGAGATTGAACAAACTTACCATATTGTAAATGGAAAACTGTTCTATCGGTTACCGGGAATGCAAAACCCAATCGCGGAGATAAATAACTAAAAGTACTTCCGTCTGTTAATGCAGAATCGGGAATCAAGTGTGTTACTCTATCGATGATTGGCAAACTAGGATCTTTCCAAGCCCAGCTATCCATATCAATATAATCATAACGCAAACCTGCGTTGATAATCAAATCGTTGACTTCAATTCTATCTAACAGATAAAACGAAGCTAATACAGGATTCTTCGGCGCAAATAAACCTTCTTCATCAGTTTCCTTACCGAAAACATCGTATCCGTAATTATTCAAGTTTGCAAACGCGGTAGAACCGATTAATGCGGCTAACGAATCGCGTGCGTTATCCGGATTATTTCTTAAAGTAGAAAGGAAATTACTCGGATCAGTTTGTTGGTATCTTCTTACTGTCCATTTTTGATAAGAACCGCCGATTTTAATGGCGTGTTCTTTCATTTGTCCGGTATATGCCGCTGAGGCAGAGATATAATTATTATGATCTTTGGAGAATCCGGTTAATAAAGCACCATTTCTATTGAATGGGAAACCGTAAAAATCATAGCGTGGCGGGCTTGTAACGAAGTTGCTGTAAGTCCATCCATATTTTGATGCGGCTAAACTATCGCTGTAAGCGAGCAAATCATCCTGAAAAATCGGATCGTAAGTTTTTTGACGTGAGTCGAAATAACTTACTGTTGCTTCGGCGAAAGAATTTGCACTTAAAAGATAAGTGCCTTTCAAGTTTAACAACAAGTTTGAGTTATCGGTAACCGGCAACCTATCTGTGTTAAATAAGTTGATTATATTGTTATTGGTAGTGCTTCTTCCGGAAGAAAAAGTTCCTGCCAATCTTAAAATAATAGGGTTGTTATCAAAAACTACAGTACCATTTAAGTTGTAGTTATTATTAGAATTTCCGTTGATGTTACCGGCATTCCATTTCAGATATTGATAATCTGTTGAAGAACCACCGAAGAATCCGGTATCATAAACTTTGGTTGTATCTAATAAAGCTCCATCGGAAAATGAGCTCGGGTTAGCATCGAAGAAGCGTGCGTTATCGCGCTGAAAAATATTTTCTGCTGATAAAAATACACGTACTTTATCCGACATAACCGGACCGCTTGCGGTTATACTATAGCGTGAATAACCGGTGCTGTAAGTTCCTAAAAACTTTTCACCGGGATAATTACCGAAATTATCTGTTTCTGTTCGTAGGGAAAAACGGTAATCACTTGTTCCGGTTTTTAGTTCGGAAGAGATAATACCTGCATTCGCATTACCGAATTCGGCAGTGTAACCACCTGCTTGAACAATAACTTCTTGTAAAGCATCGGTGCCAACTGTAACAAGCGAGCCGCCGTTTCTGTTAAGAATATTCTTTACATCGGCACCTTCAACCGTGTAACCGGTTTCATCGGGTCTGCTACCGCGGATATAAACAACATTGTTCTGCAAAACAATTCCGGGTTGAACAGAAATGATATCTTGTAAAGTTCCACCGAGATTTTCGAAATCTTCGGGACCAACGATTCTTTTTGCATTGGTTGAACTTTTTTCAATCAAAGGTCTTTCGGAAACTATTACGATTTCTTCCGTAGAGAATTCTTTCGATTGAAGTTGAAAATCAAATGACGTTGTTAATCCTGATGTTACGCGCAATTTGTTCACGGTTGCATCTTGATAACCGATGAAAGAAGCTTTAACGCTGTACTCTCCGGCAGTAACATTCGAAATTAAATATTCGCCATCGACGTTTGTTGCGGCTCCAAGGCTTGTGCCAACGAGCAGAAGATTTGCGCCGACTAAAGGTTCGCCGGTTTTTGCATCGGTAACCTTACCGGAAATTCTTCCGCCTTGTGCAAAACCAATCGATGTTGCAACAATTATTAAAAGTAAAATTTTGTAAAATTTATTAAACATTTTTTTTCTCCTTACTTATTTCTGTTAATCATCAGTAAGAACTGAATTTTTTATGCTTGCGGCGGCATCATAAATAACCGCAGTGTATCTGCTCTTTGCAGTCAAATCTTTTGTGAACGTTGTATGAAGTGTATCGTTGTACAAAACATCGAATGCATATGTGCCGGCTTTGAATTTTTTGTAACCATTCAGTTTACCTGTTTCCAAACCACCGCTGAATGTAATTGCTACTGTATCGGAAGCGGTTGAAATCGCAGTTACGCTGTTAAGTTTCGCATCTGGTGATGCATTGAAGAAAGCTACTTGTCCCGTATCTGCGGGAAAAAGTGTACTCGAGCCTGCAGAATTTTTTGTTTGCCAGATATAGCGTTGGGAAGAAGCAATTAACTCGTTTGTTGCTGCCGTACCAACGAGGAATATTCTGATTCTGTAATCTGTGGTTGCGGCGAATTGATATGTTTTACTTGCCGCACTTGCAAAACTCGCGCTAAGAGTTTTACTGCCTGCCGTGATGGTCAGAAAATCTGATGTAGCCCCGGGGACTTCATTCCCAAAATCAGCGCTACCAAGCGCCTGACCATTGAGAGAGAGTGTCGCAGTGCCTGCACCTGTGATAAGGTTGACGACTTTTATCTGGCTCTGATAACTAATACTTCCGGGGATGGTTTGCACACTCGTGTCAACACACCCGTTGATAAGTAGTATCGAGAAGATGGTCATCGCCAAATATGCTTTGGCTTTGTGATGATATCTCATTTTACCTCCTAGTAAAATATTGAACTTTATTGTTAGTTAGTTGGGTTAAAAGTTCTATTTAATAAAGTTCACATCTGTTCGATGGAACTATTTTTTTATTTTCGTAACACATTAGGTAAAGTATTCAAGAATTGTATCACTACACTAATGAGCATCATTATCCTCTAAGCTCGTCAGCAAGTATCATTTGTGGGGAGTTATATTTTTGGTTGTTGTCTAAACAACAACTTTTTCTCTCTTTAAATCGTATCAAGTTAGTTAGTGATAATTCCTTTTGTTAAGAATATTAAACTCTTTGAGAAAAATAAATATATTTTCATTAATGACAAATCTATTTTATAAATTTTTATTGGGTTAGGGGAATTTTTTTTGATAGCGAATACCGACGAAGATTCAATGATTCAATTACAAAAGTTGTTGAAATAAGAATAATACAGCGTTGATCACTTTCTTCAATTAAACCGAATCGTTGTACTTTTCTGATATATCAATGTGATTTATCGATTTTATTTTCGTGAACATCGAAGTGTTTTCTATTGTGCGAGAGTAAAATACTCTTCTCCATTTTCTTTTGTATGTATGAATAGCAATCCCGCGCGTACCATTTTAACAAGCGTGCGCGATGCCCGCCGTTCTGAAAGATTCGCATTGGAACAAAACTCTTTCACATTGATTGATTCATTTTTCGTAAGAAGTTCAAAAACTTTTTTTTCCAAAATACCGATTGAATATTTTTTAAGAGATTGCTCCTCGCCGCGGGCTTTGAATAATCTTATCATCTCTTTTGAAGCCTGAACCGATTTGTCATTCACCCTGACCGGCACAACAGCGCTGTTCACATCTATTGCATTTTTGTAGTCTTGAAGTCTGTGCGGCTTGCAATTCGATTCAGGAATTTCCATCGCAACGATTTCTTTATCCTCAACATTTATAAAGTGGAGACGAAAAAACACAGCCGGCTCGCAAAAATTTCTGACTGTCTCTTCTATTAATTCTGCTTCACTTTTTTCACTTTCAACGCCGACAATTTCTTTGCTGTCGTCAACGCCGAAAAGTATAACTCCCCCTTTCGTGTTTGCAAATGCCATAATTTCTTTTGCAATTTTTTGGGAAGAAGAAAAATGAAGTTTGAATTCGCAGTGAAGATTTTCACCTTCTTCGATTAGTTCGAGTATTCTTTTTCTTTTCATTTTCGGGGAATAAAATTACATCGTTCAACCTTGCGCGAATGATTGAACTTCTTCTTAATACATAATTTGAATTTTTGTTAGGTGCAAAACGAAGAGGTGATGGAATAACTGCCGCGAGACGCGATGATTCATTCAAGTTTATTTCATCCGCATCTTTTTCAAAATATTTTTGCGATGCCGTGCCGATTCCGAAAATTCCATCACCCCATTCCACTGCGTTAATATATGCTTCAACTATATTTTTTTTTGAGACTTCTTTTTCCATCCGGAATGTTACAAGAATTTCTTTTGCTTTCCTGACAAAACTTTTTTTGGTTGTGAAGAAAAGATTTTTGGAAAGTTGCATTGTTATTGTGCTACCGCCGCGCGCGCTTTTCTTTCTTCTCCTATTTGTTTTAAGTGAAGCGGACATCTCTTTCCAATCGACTCCTTTGTGCAAAAAGAAACTTCCGTCTTCTATCGAAATAATTCCTTTTACCAAGTTGGGATTTACGTCATTCACTGATCGCCACGATTGACGCGGGTAAAACAACAAATAGCTTTCAATTGCTCTCTGTTCCATTAGAGATGTAATTCTAAAACGGTTGTATTCGATGTACGGAATATTGAATGAAGGGATGGAGAAATAAATTAGAAAAATGATGTAGAAGAAAATTGATTTCTTTTTGTTCGACTTAAAATAAGCGGCAACTTTTTCGCCGATGAAATGCAACTCGCTGTGAAAATTATTTTCAGCTTTCATTTTTATTTTAGAAGTTATGTGAGCATCGAAGAAGACTCAAGAAAGTAATTTCTATTTCCATACAGATTAGATAAAATTCCCTGCGGAATTTCTTCTTCCTCTTCTTTCCCTTCATCTTTCTCTTTCTCTTTATCTTTATCTTTCTCTTTATCTATTTCAGACTTAAGATTTGGATTTTCCTCTTCATCTTTTTTCTCTTCTTCAATTAGCTCGATTTTACTTTTCGTTTCTTCTTCAGATTTAATTTCCTCTTTCTGAATAGCGTCGATGCTATCTTGAATTGCCTTTTGATTTATTGCGGCAATTGAATCTTCCGCCGCTTTTTTCAATCGTGCTTTTTCACTTTTATAAAAAGAAACTTTCGGATTGACCTTCGATGCAAATTGCGAACGCGGATATTTTGCAATTAGTGAATCATACACAACCGCGGCGGAATCGAGTTGTGATAGATAATTTTCAAGTGTGAAGCCGGCAGTGTAAAGACTTTTCGGCGCAAATTCGGAGTTGGGATATAGAACGGGAATTTTATACAATTCCGTTAACGCAAATGAATAATTTTTTTCGAGTAATTCTATTTCTGCAAATGAAAAAAGTTCACTCGCGGGATCGTAATTAAAATCGATCATCGGTAAATTTAGTTTTGCCGCCGCCGCATTCACAATATTTTCATTCTTAAAATTATCATACACAACTTTAAAGAGACTGTCGGCTTTCCCTTTATCTTCAATCGTTTCATAATAGCTTGCGAGCGCAAATAGTATGCTACCTTCATATCGATTCGCAACATTCATTTCGAGAATGTTGTTGTAATAAAAATATGCAGAATCCAGAAGATGCAGTTCCGTGAAAAATAAATTGCCTAATTCGAATTTATACTTAATCAAAAGTGTAGTGAGTGAATCGGAAGTTAAATTTGATTTCACCGGCGGAATCGGTTGAGGGCTTCTATTCTGTGTTTGATTAGTTGTAGTTGTAGTTATGTTCGGGTTGCGCAAATTCCCTTCATCGCCGCCTTCTAAATTTTGTTGTTGCGGTTGATTCTCTTCCAATTGTTTTTTGTAAAGAGAATCTTTTAAAATATAGTCGAGCGAATCTTGAACAAACAAATCAGGGTTCGCGGCATAGTCGAGATATTTTTGTGTTTTGAGAATATTAGAATTGAGATCGAGATATTTGTTGAAGAGAGTTGATTTCTGCCGGATTAAAGGGAGATACTCTGCAGTTGAAGGAGAAGCGAGCGCATTCTTATAATAAACAGACGCACTGTCGTAATTCTTCAAATCAACTTCAAACATTTCCGCCATTTCATAATTTGCATCGCCGAGAATTGTGGAGTTAACATAGCCGGTATCAATCAAATAAAATTGATAGTACGCTTCGTTGAATCGGTCCATTTTTTTGAAAGTAATTCCAAGCTCAAGTTCAACAAGATCGAATGTATTAGAATATTTATCTTCACTCCGAAGGGATTTGAAAACAACAAGCGCATCTTCCTCGCGATTAAGTTGACGTAGAGATTTTCCATACTTCAACTGCGATTTAAATGCAAGTTCGTAATCAGGAGAATAATTCGAAACCTCTGCGTACGCAAGAGAAGACTCTTCAAGCTGTTCAAGTTTCGAGTGTAGTTCTGCAATTTGAAATGCAGTAACTGCATTTACATTTTCATCATCAGAAACTTTTATTAGCAACCGCGCAAGTTTAATTGATTCATCCCATCTTTCGTTTTGCATCAAGTAGCGAATTTCGGCGATATAACTTTTCACCACAATTTTATTTTCATCTTCCTTTTCGGCGCGTGCGCGAACATCTCTCAACAACGCTAATCCTTTTTCATAATCTTTAAGTTGAATTTGAGTCATCGCCGTCCACAAATTATTTTCCAATAACAATTCGCTTTCTGTTTGTGTTGCGGAAAGTTCCTGGAATTTTCTCAATGCCTTCAAATAATTTTTTTGATAGTAAAAAGATTTTCCGATTATCAGCAAAGCCTCATCGACAAAAGAGCTTTCATTATTGAATTGCAAAATCTTGGAACACTTTTCAATTACTTTATTCAAGTTCTGATTAGCCGCAGGAGGAATGTTTGGCTCGAATAAAACGTAAGGATCTTTTCTTTGCTCGTCTATTGCAATCTCCGCTTGCTCGAATAAATCCAATGTGTTGTAGTAAAGATTAAAATAGGTCGTGAAGTCAGTCCACACCGAGCAGCCGGGGGTTAGTAAAATGAGTGTAAGTGTAAGAGTAAGTGTAAGTGTAGGGAGGGGTGAATGATTTAGAAAATTAAACATTATAAAAATCCTTTTATTAAAGTGCGGCGCTTCCCGATTCGTCGGTTCGAATTCTTATTACATCTTGAATATCATAAATAAAAATTTTTCCGTCGCCGACTTGACCGGTCTTGGCAGTTTTCAAAATAATATCAACTACTTTCTCAACTTTATCATCTTCCATGACAATTTCAATCTTAATTTTCGGTACAAACTCAATTCTATATTCACTGCCGCGGTAAGTTTCGGTGTGCCCTTTTTGTCTTCCGTAACCGCGCACTTCCGAAATTGTTAATCCGCGTATCCCTTCTTCACTTAATGCTTCTTTAACTTCATCAAGTTTGAACGGACGAATAATTGCTTCAATCTTTTTCATTTAAAGATTCCTTCTATTTTCCGTGGCAATGTTTGAATTTTTTTCCACTGCCGCAAGGGCAAGGATCGTTCCTACCGACTTTTTCCTCAACTTTAACAGGTTGCGTTTTTCCTGCCGGTTGCGATTGCGATGATGAACCGATTCCACCGGCATCTTGTTTAGTTTCCAAAATTCTTCCGCGTGTTGCAGTTCTTCTTCTCCCTTGAACTTCTTCAGGTGCTTGAGGAAAAAATTTAAAACAAAACGAGACTGTTTCATTTCTAAGTTGATCAATCAATTGAGAGAACATTCCGAAGGCTTCATTTTTATATTCGATGAGCGGGTCTTTCTGTCCGTAAGCGCGTAACCCGATTCCCTCTTTCAAATCATCCATTTCGCGTAGATGTTCTTTCCATTTATTATCGATTACAGAAAGAAAAGCAAAACGTTCGATGCGGCTGAGAAGTTCGCTGCCAACCATCTCTTCTTTCTTTTTATAAAACTCTTTCGCCCCCTTTATTATCAAGTTTGCAACGCCATCTTTTCCCAAATCTTGAAATTCAGTGGGAGAGATTTTTAAATCGATAAGCATGTTGTGCATCGCTTCTTCTTTTATTTTTTCGATCTGCCCTTCGTCGTAATATTTTTCGGTGAGTTCGTTGATGAATTCTTCAAGATATTCGAAGACTTCATTTTTCAATCTTTCCCCTTTGAGAGCGCGGTTACGACGGTCATATATAATTTCGCGTTGCTGGTTCATCACGTTATCGTATTCGAGAAGTCTTTTACGAATTGCAAAATTATTTTCTTCAACTTTTTTCTGTGCGCGTTCAACGGATTTTGTAATTAAAGGATGTTGAATCACATCTCCTTCTTTAAATCCCATTCGCGTCATCACTCCTGCAATACGATCGTTGCCGAATAATCTCATCAAATCATCTTCGAGAGAGAGGAAAAATTTAGAAGTACCGGGATCGCCCTGTCTTCCCGAACGACCGCGAAGCTGTCTGTCAATTCTTCGCGATTCATGTCTTTCAGTTCCAAGAATAAAAAGACCGCCGCTTTCTCGAACTCCTGCACCGAGTTTAATATCGGTTCCTCTTCCCGCCATGTTTGTTGCAATTGTAATTGCACTGCGCTGACCTGCGAAAGCCACAATCTCCGCTTCACGTTGATGCTGCTTTGCATTCAAAACATTGTGCGCAATTCCTTTTCGTTTCAACATTCTGCTAATAGTTTCCGATGCTTCGACTGATGCAGTACCGACCAGCACGGGGCGTCCTTCATTTTTCAATTCATCAATTCTATCAATCAGTGCGTTATATTTTTCTCTTTTGGTTTTATAAATAGAATCGTCCTGATCATCGCGAATAATTTTTCGATGTGTAGGAATGACAACAACTTCAAGTTTATAAATTTCAAAAAACTCTGCTTCTTCGGTTTCTGCGGTACCGGTCATACCTGCAAGTTTATTGTACATTCTAAAATAATTTTGAAGCGTGATAGTAGCGAGTGTTTGAGTATCGCGTTCAACTTTTACATTTTCTTTTGCTTCAATCGCCTGGTGTAAGCCGTCGGAGTATCTTCTTCCGGGCAAAATTCTTCCGGTGAATTCATCGACGATTGCAATTTTTCCTTCTTCGGTTACAACATATTCATCATCTTTTTCGAACAATGTGTAAGCGCGGAGAAGTTGATTCAAGGTATGTAATCTGTCGCTCTTCTCCGAGTATTCGTGATAGAGTTCATCCTTCTTTTTTAATTTTGTTTCAACGGAAAGAGATTGATCGTTTTCAAGTTTGCTTATTTCCAAACCGAGATCGGTGAGAACAAAAAAGTTTTTATCTCCGCGAGAATATTTCGCAAGTTCTTCTCTCCCCTTTTCGGTAAGATCGATTGAGTTGTTTCTCTCCTCGATGACGAAGTAAAGTTCATCATCAATCACGTGCATATTCTTTGCTTTTTCTTTTAAGAATTCGAGTTCGGTTTCCTGCATTAATTTTTTATAAGAAGGTTCGGAAAGAACTTTCATCAATCTTTTATTTTTCGGTAAGCCGCGGTGAGCGCGGAAGAGCAATTTCCCCGCTTCCAAATTACTTCCGGAAGAATTTGAACCGTTCAACATTGTTTCCGCTTCTTGAACAATTTTTGCAACAAACTGCGCTTGCACTTTTACAAGTTTATCAACTGCCGGTTTCATCTCATCATACTTTTGATCGTCAACATCAACGGGACCGGAAATAATAAGTGGTGTTCGCGCTTCATCAATCAATACAGAGTCAACTTCATCCACAATTGCGTAGTTGTGAATTCTTTGAACTTGATGTTCGGTATCGACCGCCATATTGTCGCGCAGATAATCGAAACCGAATTCGTTATTTGTTCCGTAAGTTAGATCGCAAGCGTATTGTTCTCTTCTTTTATCAGGCGACATGTTGGAAAGAATTACGCCGACTTTCAATCCATGAAATTTAAATATTTCTCCCATCCATTCGGAATCTCGTTGGGCGAGATAATCATTGACGGTAACGAGATGACAGCCGCGACCGGTGAGCGCATTCAAAAATAAGGGCAAAGTTGCAACGAGAGTTTTTCCTTCGCCGGTTGCCATTTCCGAAATCTTTCCTTGATGCAAAACTACTCCCCCCATCAATTGAACATCGTAGGGAACCATTTCCCATGTTTGTTTGTGCCCCATGACAGTCCACGATTTACCGACAAGTCTTTCGCAAGTAGATTTTACAATTGCAAAAACTTCGGGTAAAATTTCGTCGAGAACTTCTTCATACTTATCCGTGAGTTGATCTTCAAGCGCATCGAGCTCTTCACGAAGTTGATGTTGATCGAAATCTTCATTCGATTTTAAACTGATAGTTAGCTCATCTATTTTTGTTCGCAACTCGGAAGTTTCTGTTTGTAACTGTTCTTTGAAACTTTGAGTTTTGGCAATTAACTCGCTATCGGAAAGATTTTTATATTCGTCGTAATAAGAATTTATCTCAACAACAATCGGTTGAAGATCTTTAACATCTTTGCTTTTTTTATCTCCAAAAATTTTTTTGAAAACAGATAACATTACAAATGCTCCAGTCGTAAAAAGTTCATCGTTATTAAAAAGTTATTGTTCATAAATGCAAATTAAGAAAATGAGAGTTACACATTGAATAAAAAGTGAACGACATCGCCATCTTGCACAATGTAATCTTTACCTTCGGTTCTCATAACACCCGCATTTTTACAAGCGGCTTCCGAGCCGTGTTTTATATAATCGTCGTAGCTGATCACTTCAGCGCGTATAAAACCTTTTTCAAAATCAGTGTGAATTTCGGCGGCGGCGCGGGGTGCTTTGTCCCCTTTGTGTATCGTCCATGCGCGCACTTCTTTCACTCCAGCAGTGAAGTAACTTATCAAATTTAATTTGCGGTAACCGGTGTGAATTACTAATTCTAAACCGCTTTCTTCGGCGCCCTGATGTTTGAGATATTCAATCTTCTCCTCTTCAGAAAGTGAAATAAGTTCTTCTTCCATCTTGGCGGAGATAATTACGAATGAAGAATTTTTTTTCTCCGCATAATTTTTTACCGCGTCGGTGAATTTATTTCCTTTCGCAATAGAATTTTCATCCACATTGGCGCAATAAATAATTTCTTTTGCAGTGAGCAAGCCGAGCTCTTTTACAACTTTGTTAAGTTGTTCCGAGCGTTCCGCGAAAGTGGATACGGGATTTCCTTCGTTCAGATGATTCAGCAGGGCTTCCCCTTCCGAAATTTGTTGCTGTAAAGTTTTATCTCCCTTTGCGGCTTTTTGCATGCGCTCAATTTTATTTTGGAGAGATTGAACATCCGCAAGGAGTAGTTCCGTTTCAATTACTTCGATATCGCGAAGAGGATCGATGCTTCCTTCTACATGCACAACATTTTCATCTTCGAAACAGCGAACTACATGAACAATTGCATCCGTCTGACGAATGTTTGAAAGAAATTGATTGCCGAGCCCTTCCCCTTTACTTGCGCCTTTTACAAGTCCTGCAATGTCGAAGAAATCAACTGTGGCGAAAGTTAATTTTTGAGGTTTGATCATCTCTGCAATTTTTTTAAGACGCGCGTCTTTAACTGCAACGATGGCTTTATTCGGTTCAATTGTGCAGAATGGATAATTTGCCGCTTCTGCATTTTGCGCCTCGGTAAGCGCATTAAAGAGTGTGGATTTACCGACGTTCGGCAATCCGACTATTCCGATGCTTAATCCCATTTATTCCTTATTCATAGTGCGGCAAGCCGCAAGTTTATAGTTATTAGTTAATAATTAAAAGTTAATAGTTAATTGTGAGAAGTATAAAAAATCTCTTTACAATAAAAACATTCCCGATCCATCCGCTATGTGGTAATGCTGAAAAAACACGCGGCAATATACTATTATGAGTTTTCAAGATTGGTGCAAAATTGCAGGGAGAAATTGGATTACTCACTCAAATTATACAAAAAATAAATAGCACACTGATGACACAGATGCTACTGATTTTCACAGATTTATATTAGTACCTTTAAGTTAAAATCATGAGCAATAATGGCAAAATATTCTTTTCAGTTCCTGCATACTCTTTTCAATTATGGCTAAAACAATTAATTGTAAAATGCTCAACTTTTGGTTTTGGTTCAAGAAGTAAAGGAAGATGAGAACAGTAAATTGTGTCATCCCTACGGGATTTAGTGTTACATTCGCAATATTTTGTTACCAACATATTTTCCCTAACGGGAAAAATATTTTTTTTAATGACATTCCGAAAGCTTTCGGGGATGAAATATTTTTTTCTGTTTTGGAATGCTCTCATTACGAAAGTAAGAACAACAACTTAGTGAACATTTAATTTTGGTTCTTGCTTGGGCAGGTTAGGTTATCTGTGTTCTATATCCACTTCATTCTCCAAAATAATCTGATGAACGCAGATACTGAATATTAGTTTCTTAAAATGCAAAAGTTCATCAACCAAATAATAATGTTTTATCTCTCGTGAAAGTTCTATATTTTTACAACGCGATGGAGATATTTTGATGGACTTTTTGTCAGGAATAAACCAGATTCTACTATTCGCAGTGCTTTCGCTTTTGACTATTGCTCTTGCACTGCATGTATTCGATAAGTTGAAGAAATTCTTTTTCAAACCGAAGAAGGAAACCGAGCATACGCTCGAGAGAATTCACCAACTCGATAACTCACCCGTATATCAAGTTCAACAACCTGCCGCACCGCAAATCTATTATGAAACACCGCCTCAGTACAACGCTGAAGGATTGCAAAATGTTTCATACCGCGATACAAGAGAAACCCGACCGCGCCAATCTCCGTTCGAGCATATAATAACCGCACAATCCGAAGCGATGAGCAAAACGAAAGATGAGAAACAAAAGATTGATCGCAACTTTGTTTCCCATCATTTCAAATAAAAATCTTTACTAAAAAAGAATTTTTTCTCCGCGAACAACTTCCGCGCCGGTGCTGGTAAAGATGTTTCGCATTTTAACGATGCCGTAATGAGTTAATTGTGAACCGCCGCTCAATCTTGCATCGAGTATTCCATTCATGTTCACTGCAAGTTTAGAGCCGCCTGAGAGTTCGGCGTCAACATCTTTTACGGAAAAATTTTTTAAAGAAAGAATCGAACCTCCGCTCAACCCGGAATTGAGTGATTCACAGTTTCCATTTATCTTTACAACTGATCCGCCTGAAAGATCGATGTTGAGATTTTGGCAAAATAATTCGCCGTGTAGTTCAGCACCGCCGGAGAGATTAAGCTTTGTTAAGTCCGGCATTTGTATATCGATTAATACTTCCTTTTTACCGCAGTATGAATTATCAAGTTTGAAGATCAGTTCGTTAATCTCTTTTCTGACAATTAATCTTTCGAGAACATCTTCATCGGCTTTTACGCGAATTCTGTAATGTCCTTGAGTAATTTGAACTTTCATATTGTAGCCGATAGAAACTTTTGTAAAGTCGGTGTAAGAAAGTTCCTTTGATGCTTGATCGCAAAGTGTTTTCATAGTTAAAAAAGAGAAGAGCAACATCAGTAAAACTAAGTTTTTCATTTTTATTCCTTTCAAAAAAAAGAGTTATTTCATTGGTTTTGACTTTATGTTTTTTCGGACGGTTACGGAAAATTGATGAGCGGCAAATAAGAGGAAACTTTTTGTAGCATTAAACATCAAACGGATGCAAATTGTCTTTAAGTTTGTTTGAAAAATTTTTCATTATCGATTGAAGAATAAATTTGCAATTTTTGCATCCCGATTTCCGAAAAGGAATCTCCCAAATGAAAAGAAAAGGAAAGTTATCAGTGAAAGTATTTGTTGTCATAAGTCTATTTCTCATTAATGTTTTGTTTGCTCAGGCAGAAACGCCGGTTCAAACCAAAACTACAAAATCCAACTCCGTACTAATTGGAATAGTGCAGGGAACAATCATCGACTCAAAAAATAAGCAGCCGCTCGAATATTCGAATATCGTCATCTTCAGTGCAAAAGATTCATCGATGATTAACGGAACAATCACCGATTCACGCGGCAAATTCATGCTCGATAAAATTCCCGTCGGAAAATATTATGCAAAAATTTCTTTCATCGGTTATGAGAATAAAATTGTCAACGAAATTATTATCTCTCCCGATTCCTACACTAAAGATTTAGGTACAATTGAGTTGAAAGGCGGCAGTCTTGAATTAGATGCAGTTGAAATATCCGGCGAAAAAGACACGTACATTTCAAATCTTGATAAAAAAGTTATTAACGTTGATAAAAATATTACATCGACCGGCGGAACTGCAATTGACGTTTTACAAAATATTCCGGCTGTTACAATTGATATTAACGACAACATTTCTCTGCGCGGAAATAGCAACGTAACAATTTTAATTGACGGCAAACCTTCCGGTTTAATCGGGCTAAGCCCCGGCGAAGTACTTTCGCAAATGCCCGCCAATTCAATCGAATCGATTGAAGTGATTACAAATCCTTCAGCAAAATACGACCCCGAAGGAACTGCGGGAATTATCAATATCATTACAAAGAAAAAAGGGGAAGATGGAATTAACGGACTCTTGTCCGCAATGGCTGGAACAGGCGATAAATATAATTCCTCCGCAAATTTTAATTATCGTGTTGGTGCATTAAGTTTTAATGCTACATATGAAAAGAGAGATGGGAAATTTACCGGCGACGGTTTTACGAATAGAACTTCTACTTTCGGCGGAGTAACTTCTTATTTGAACCAAACTAACGAAAGTGTTTTTAAAAGAGGTGGAGATAATTTTACTCTCGGCGCCGATTATTTTGCCGATCAATTCAACTCATTCAGTTTTATTTTTTCAGGAAGAAAATTTGGATTCGATTTTACAAACAATACTGCCACTTCTAATTTTGATGCGGCGAATATTTTAACTCGTTCTTTCGAAAGAGACAATGAAGCAGATCGAAGATTTCGCGGCAATGAATATTCTTTCAAATATAACAGAAGATTCGATAATAAAAATCAATCTTTAACCGCAGACATTACTTACTCTAAAAACAGAATGGATAGAGACGATTGGTTTGTTCAGAGCGAAACAAGTTCAACACCACTTTTGCAACGTTCGTTCGGCGATTACGGTTATGAGCAATGGCAGTTCAAAAGCGATTACACACACCCCCTTTCGCAATCGGATAAATTAGAATTCGGACTCGATGGAAAAATTAAACAACTCGAAATGAAAAATGAGTATGAAAATTTTAACGCAACTTCAAATGTGTGGCAACTCGATCTCCTTTCAAGAAATTATTTCAACTACGATGAACAAATCTATTCCGTTTATGGAATGTACACAGGTTCACTTTGGGATTTGAAAGTGCAAACCGGTTTTCGTCTCGAACAATTTCTTGCCGACGGTGATTTAACTTTAACTTCAGAAAAATTTGAAAACAAGTATTTCACTTTATATCCCACAATTCATTTTGCAAAAGATATTGCCGAAGGAAGCGAGATGATGTTGAGTTACAGCAGAAGAGTGAACAGACCGCATCACAGGCAAATGAATCCTTTCGTCAATGCTTCCGATTCGCTCAACATTCAACAAGGCAATCCGAAATTAAAACCGGAGTACATCAACTCGTTTGAGTTCGGATATTCTAAATTATTCGGTCCGAATTCTTTAACCGGTTCTCTCTTTTATAAATTGACCGAAGACATGATTAGCCAGATCAGCAAATTAGAAGCCGGCGGAGTTACTCGCACAACTTCGGATAACATCAGCGAAGGAACGAACTACGGTTTAGATTTGAATGTGAATTACGCTGTTTTCAAATGGTGGAAACTTAACGCAAACTACACTTACTTCAGAAATATTATTGAAGGGAATAGTTCGGGAATTATTATCTCTTCCGATGATTACAGCTGGAACTCCAAATTAATTTCTACATTTGTTTTCTATAAAGAATTCAACGCACAAGTGATGGCGAATTATCAAGCACCGATAAACATGGCGCAGGGAAAAGTTGATAAAACTTACTCCGTCGATGCCGCACTCAAACATGATTTTCTCAATGGCGACCTTTCCGTTAATTTTAGAGTGAGCGATATTTTCGATACTATGAAATTCACCGGCGAAAATTTTGGCGAAGGATTCGTTTCGTACTCTTCAAACAAAAGAGAAAGCCGCGCGGTTTATCTTGGATTCACTTATAAACTTTTCAATTACAAACCTGATAGAAGCAAAGAAAGAAGCCGCGGCGAAGGCGAATCAATGGATTTTTAATTTCAATATCAACTGAAGTTACGCAACGGTTCGTGTTATCATTTTTTCGTAACCATCACAATTAGAAATAGAACACTGATAACGCTGATCTTAACAGATATTCGCAAATAGAAATCAGTTATATCTGTGTCATCAGTGTGCTATTGGAGGTTTTGCGTAACTTAAGATATTAATTAATTTTTGTTGCGGATATATTCGTTACGAAATCGCCGAAGCACAAAGAATTTTTGAATAAACAAACGAACCATAATTTTTTTCTTCGTGCCTTTGTGCCCTCGTGGCAAAAAGAATTTTAGTGCGTAGCGAGAGTTAATTAATTTTAAGCCAAACTCGAAGCAAAAAGATTTCTTAAATTGCCAACGATTCATTTAGAAATTTTTAATTCATCATCAGGGAGATAAATGCCGGAAACTAAATTGGAGAACATTCAAAATAAAATTAAAGAATTCGATTCCGATTTTAATTACTCATCGCACGAAGCGGCAATAATACTTGCGGCGGGGCACGGGAAAAGAATTAAATCCACAAGATCAAAAATGCTGCATAGCATTTGGGGCGTTCCCACTGTTGAGCGCGTACATAATGCTTGCGTGAAAGGCATTAGCGATATTAACTCCGTAATAGTTGTCGGTATAAAAGCTTCGGATGTAATTTCTGTAATCGGGAAAAGAAAAAATAATCTCTTTGCATTTCAAGAAGAACAGAAAGGAACCGGGCACGCGGTTCAAGTTGCGCTTGAAAAAATCGATCCGAAAAAATTTGACGGCACAATTTATATTTTACCCGGCGATATGGGTTTGCTGAACGATGAAACAATGTCTTACTTCCGCAAAAAATTTCTGGAATCAAAAAGTGATATGCTTGTTCTAACCGGAATTTATGAGGGACCGATTGAAGAAAATTCTTACGGCAGAATTGTTCGCGTTAAAGAAACCGATGCGAGCGGAAAACCTTCCGGAAAAGATTTTGGAAAAGTTATAGAGATTCTTGAATACAAAGATATTCTTGCGTTGAATGACGATCAGATTTATTCGCTCGAGTATAACAAAAGAAAGTACAACTATTCAAAGAGGGAGTTAGTTGAGAATTGTGAATTCAACTCCGGCGTTTATGCATTTGATTATAAAAAATTGATCGAACTTGTTTTCAAACTTGAAAGCAACAACGCGCAGAATGAAATTTATATCACCGATTTGATTTCTGCATTCAACAAAAAAAGCTACTCTGTTTCCGCAATCTCACCGCAGTCGCAAGATGTAGTCATGGGCTTCAACGATAAAACAGTTCTCAAGCAGATGGAGCAAATCTACCGCGATAAAGTTCATGAAAAATTAAGAAACATAATTGAGATTGACGATGCCGACGATTTTTTTATTCACGAAGATGTCGTCGAACAGATTCTTGAAATGGATAGAAAAAAATCTCCGCTCGATATTAAAATCGGCAAAGGTGTACACATCGGTAAAGGCGTTAAACTTAATTACAATAATGAGTTCAAGAAAAATGCCTTCATCGACGGCAACATATTTTTCGGGCTCAATGTGTCCGTTGCACAAAACGTGCATCTCTCCACTTATCCCAACCAGACTTTTAAAATCGGTAATGATGTAAAAATTCTTTGGGGTGATATTATAAAAGGAAATATTGAAATTGGCGACGGCGCGCAAATAGAATCAAGCGTGAACATGACCGGAAGCGATGAATATCCGCTCCGGATTGGGAAGAATGTTCTAATTAAAGGAACGAGTTACTTGTTCGGTTCAATAATTGAAGATGACGTACACATCGAACATAGTGTGTTAATAAGAAAACACGTCCACAGAATTTTAAATAAAAAAGGGGAAGTTCAAGCTGTCAGGTTTTATCTTCCGCAGCCATCGGGAATTGATGCGTTAGAAAATCTTTAAAGAATTTTGGTGGGGAATAAAAATTCAAACCCCGAATTAATTTTACAATCAATTCAGGGTTTTAAAATTTAAGCGGGATTAATTAGTGGAAATTTTATTGACGTGAACAGTCATCTGCGATTTTTTTCTCGCGGCGTTGTTCCGGTGAATTCTTCCCTTTGCTGTCATCTTATCGATATATGAAATCGCATTTTTGTAAGCACCTTTTGCGGTATCACTATCTTTCGCTTCATAGACATTCTTAACAAGTGTCTTTAGCTTTGAGATAGAACTTTTGTTAATCAGATTTTTCTTCGCACTTTTAACAATTCTTCTCTTAGCTGATTTATGGTGAGCCATTAATTTTCCTTAATATATTCATAAAAACGTGTGCGAAAATAAAGATTTAGCCCAATCATTACAAATTGAATTTCATGAATCAGCATCAAAATTCACTCTATTTGAACTAAAGAATTTTCCAAAGATTGCAATTGCCAAAATTTTTCCGAAAGATTTTTTACAAACTTATGCGCGAGTTTTATAAGTTAGCATTTTGAAAATAAAATTGAATTATGTCTGAAACAAAAACAAAACCGATTGAGAGAAAGATAGTAGTAAAAGGGGCGCGCGAACACAACCTTAAAAACCTCGATCTTGAAATCCCAAAAAATAAATTAGTAGTCTTTACCGGCGTAAGCGGAAGCGGAAAATCTTCACTCGTCTTCGACACAATTTACGCCGAAGGGCAACGCCGATATGTTGAAAGTCTTTCTTCCTACGCAAGGCAATTTTTGGAAAGAATAAATAAACCGGATGTTGACAGCATAACAGGAATAGCCCCGGCAGTAGCGATAGAGCAGAAGACCGGAAGCAGAAACACACGCTCTACAGTCGGAACAACTACCGAAATTTATGATTACCTGCGTCTGCTTTTCGCGCGCATCGGAAAGACGATTTGCTTTAACTGTGGCAAGGTTGTGAAGAAAGCAACTACCGGCGTCGTTTGCGATTGGCTTGAAGAACAGCCCGACGGCGAAAAATTTTTTCTTACTTTTCCTATTCATCAACATGAAGGAAGAAACATTGCCGAAGAACTTGAGCTGTTAAAAAAACGGGGCTTCTTTAGAATTTATTTTGAAGGGGCGATTCATGAAATTGAAGAATTAAATTCTCTCCCTAAATCAAAAAAAGATATTCGCGTGGTTGTCGATAGATTTAAAATCAAACGTGGCAACGTGCGCGAACAATTGGCTGATTCTATTGAAGTAACTTTTAAAGAGGGAGAGAATAGAATTACAATTATCAATGCAGGAACAGGAGAGTTCAAAGACTTCAACAAATTTTATGAATGTTGCAACATTCGATATGAAGAACCGGAGCCGCGATTCTTCTCTTTCAACAATCCTTTCGGTGCTTGCCCTGTTTGCGAAGGTTTCGGAAAAGTTATTGGCATCGATATGGATCTGGTTATACCGAATAAAAATTTATCCGTTATGGATGGCGCGATGGCAGTTTTTAGGACCCCAAAGTTTCTTCATGAGTTGAGACTGCTTCATCAAGAATCTTCGAAAGCAAAATTCCCGGTTCATACGCCAATAAGAGAATTGACCGATGAACAAATGAATTTTTTAATGAAGGGCTACGGAAAATTCGAAGGCATCGAAAAATTTTTTGAAGAACTTGAAAAGAAAACATACAAAATGCACATACGCATTTTGCTCAGTAAATATAGGGGTTACACGACTTGTTCCGCCTGCAAAGGTTCGCGCTTGCGAAGAGAAGCTAATCAAGTTGTAATTGCAGATAAACATATCAGCGAACTTGTCGAAGTCTCCATTGAAGAACTTCTTCGCTTCTTTCAAAATTTAACTTTGTCGGATTATGAAAATCAAATTGCAGATAGACTTCTGCAAGAACTGATCAAACGATTAACATATTTGAATGAAGTCGGATTGGGTTATCTAACCTTGAACCGTGTTAGCTCAACACTTTCAGGGGGAGAGACGCAAAGAATAAATCTTGCCTCTGCACTCGGCTCTTCACTCGTCGGAACGCTTTATGTACTTGATGAACCGAGCATCGGATTGCATCCGCGTGATAATTCTAAACTAATAAACATTCTTAAAAATTTGCGAGACATCGGAAACACAGTTTTAGTTGTTGAGCACGATCCCGAAATGATGCGCGAAGCCGATTTGCTTTTCGATCTCGGTCCAAAAGCAGGAAAGAACGGAGGAGAAATAGTAGCCAAAGGTTCGCCGGAGGAATTCTTTACTAATAATATTCAATCATTAACGGCAAACTATCTTTCGGGGAAACTTTCAATTCCTCTCCCTCAAAAAAGAAATTTAAAGAAAGGGAAAGGAATAAATATTTTGGGGGCGCGGGCAAACAATTTGAAAAACATCGATGTTGAAATTCCGTTGAAAAAATTTGTTTGCATCACCGGCGTGAGTGGATCCGGCAAAAGCACGCTCGTTCATGATATTCTTTACGGCGGCATTGCAAAAAATTTAGGAATGGCACCCGGACTCGTCGGCAAGTATCAATCGATTGATGGCTACCAAAGTCTTGATGCAATTGAAATTGTGGATCAATCTCCCATCGGAAAATCGCCACGCTCAAATCCTATTAGTTACGTGAAAGCATTCGATGGAATAAGGGAACTGTTTGCATCAACTCATCAAGCGAAAAATAAAGGATTCACCCCCGGATATTTTTCTTTCAATGTTCCCGGCGGAAGATGCGATACTTGCCAGGGAGATGGATTCATCAAAGTAGAAATGCAATTCCTTGCAGATATTTTTCTTGAGTGCGAAGACTGCAAAGGAACGCGATACAAAAAAGAAATAAGAGATATAAAATATCGCGGTAAAAATTTGGTTGATGTTTTAAACATGACCGTAGATGAAGCAGTTGAATATTTTCACGAGCATGAAAAAATATTAAAATATTTGCGCGTACTTGCGAATGTCGGACTCGGTTATATTCAACTCGGACAGCCATCAAATACATTGAGCGGCGGCGAAGCACAGAGAGTTAAACTTGCTTCCCACCTGATTGCCCAACGGGTGAATATGCACACACTTTTTATTTTCGATGAACCGACAACAGGTTTGCACTTTGACGACATTACAAAACTTTTAAACTGCTTTAAGTTATTGATTGATGGCGGCGATTCGGTTGTTATCATCGAACACAATCTTGATGTAATTAAATGCGCCGATCATATTATCGATCTCGGTCCCGAAGCCGGAGATAAAGGAGGAGAAGTTGTCGCCGTTGGAACACCGGAAGAGATTTCTGCGAATGAAAATTCATGGACAGGAAAGTATTTGAAGAGTTATTTGAAATGAGTTAGAGTAGATTTTCGATGGAATCGGGTGTGAGGGAACAATTAACAATTAAAAATTAATAGTTTTGAATGGAGAATTGGAAAATAATTGTGTTTGTGCTTCGTTGTGCCTTAGTGCCGTTGTGGCATTTCTTTAGGGAATTACAAATTAAAAATGAATGTTTTTGAATTGAGAATATGCAATAGACAATCGTAAATAATAAATAATAAATTCCTTTGCGTCTTTGCGGTGAAAAAAAATTAATAGCGATAACAGATAACATTATTCTATAATTGATCATCTACGATGATCTGATATTGTTTAATATTTTCTTTACAATAATGAATCTTCTACGAAGATTAAGAAAAAATATCACGCGGAGAACAAGTAAATCAAAAATAAATTCCTTAGCGTTACTTCGCGAACTTTGCGGTTAAAAAAGAAATTGATAACTCATAGATAACACCAATGAGAAGAAAGTTACTCGGTCCAACTTTTCAGTTACGTTTTTCATTTTGAATACCTTTGATTTTTTATAAGAAATTTATTTAAGCAAAATTGCTTTAACTGTTTGAATGTAATTACCAGATGTTACTCTGATAAAATACATGCCTGAGGGAATTTCTTTTTTCCCTGCATCCCAGGTAAATTCATATTTACCGGTTGATAATTCTGCTTCTAACAGTACTTCTATTGCTTTCCCTAACATATCATAAACTTTTATGCTTGTAAAAGTTGTTTTGCCAATTTCTACTTCAATTTTTGTGCTTGAGTTGAATGGATTGGGATAATTTGAACTTACAAAAAATTTTTCGGGAGATTCGACAATCTCTTGCACTCCTACTTCAAAATCAGGCTTATATATCCAATTAAGCCATTTGTTAAAGGACCTTAAGTTAATTAGTAATTCAAAATTATTATCGCTATCCAGATCAGCAAAGTTGGCACCATAAAAGACGATTGAATTTGGTTCGGGGTCATCTTTTTTAATATAGAACAATTCATATTTTTGATGATTCTGACTACCGGAAAATTTTAATACTATTGCCATTCCTTCCAATCCAAGTAGTATTTCTTCTTTGCCATCGCCATCAATATCAAGTGCTTGGATATTGCCCGCAAGAAAAGAAAAGACACCGATAATGTCTATTTTTCCTACTGCGATGTAACTATCATTTCCATCAGATTCCAATATAGTGATTCGGGTTTTTCCCACTCCACTATAAAAAGCATCGCCTGCAATCCAGATTTCTTTTTTGCCGTTTCTATCGATGTCATTTGTTTGTGTGCAAAGGTATGCATTATTGGTTGCAACAGCGCCCTGCCAATTAACTGCGTAAGAATTGTTTCCGTTGTTTTCCATGGCAAGAATTTTTCCATGAATACTTCCAGTGAAGAATTCGATCTTTCCGTCCATATCAAAATCCTCAATTGAGAATCCTGCATAATGTAGATCCAGTTCCGAGAAATCGATGGTTGTAGTCGAATCAAAATTCGGCAGAAGAGGGTTGAATTCAAAAAAATAAATTTTCTGATTCAATTTGATGAAAGTTTGATCTATAAATGAATCGCCATCCCAATAACCAAAACGATTATTATTCTGTTGCGTCGATCCATTTCCGGTGGCTGAAAGAAAATGAAAAATAAAATATGGTTCAACAGCTAATGAAGAATCGCTCGTCTTTTTGTAAAAGGGAAAAGAATGACCAAAATAGCCATAGGCTCCAAATCTGCCTAATCCCAATTCGATCCAGTTGTCATTATCAAGATCAATCAGATAACCGGAGGTATTAGGATATCCTATTGTCGAGTCATATGAATAAACCGAATCGAAATTATTTCCGGCATTTAATTCAAACACAACTATATCAGTATAGTTCCCTTCATAATCTTTCATTTTTCCATAAAGTTCGCCGCGTCCATTATTGTTCACATCACCGGTTAACACCGTGCTTACCACTCCGGCTCCGACAGGGACTTCGCGCCAAAGGTGGTACTTATCTGCATAAAGGTTTGTATCCACAAGGCTTAGGTCTATTATTGTGCTGTCAAAGGTTGGCGAGTAAATTACTTTGTTTTGTTCAGACTCAATGTAGTCGTTCAGATTCTTATAAAGAATTTTTCCGTTGGAAAATTCCAAACGGAAAATATTTTCTTGAATTTCTGAAACGCTAACATCATTTCTTCGTTCTAACATATTGATGTATTCACTCTTCTGTTGTGAGATTATGTTTGATGTAAAAAGAAAGACAACGATTACCGGCAATAATTTTTTCATATAGACTTAAAACTTTAGTTAAAAAATTAGGGAAAGAAGCACTGCACAATCACTTACTGTTCATTTCATTTTGTAAGCAATTGTTGTTAATCTCATCTACGTGAATCCGGTGGTGTATTGATTTTTTATTTGTAAAAAGAAAAGCTGGAAAGCGCACAGCGTGCCCCTCCCCCCCCCGCGATCAATTTCAATGACTGCAACGGGAGTTAACAAGAACCATACGATATGTAAAACA
>CAYMUL010000030.1:0-40157 GCA_964393605.1 uncultured Ignavibacteriaceae bacterium
AAATTCCTTAGTGCCGTTGTGCCGTTGTGGCATTCCTTTGAAGAATTAAAAATTACAAATGAATATTACACTGCGCCTTAGCGTCTTGGCGGTGAAATAAAATTAAATTCCTTTGCGTTATTTTGCGAACTTAGCGGTTAAAAAAGAAGATTGTTTGCATGGGCGAAGCAGAGAAAGATAATGATTAAGATAATGAGAAAGAAAATTGAGAATTGAGTACCGATTCATCGGGAGAGAATTGACAATCAAAAAAAATATTTTCTGATTCTCAAAAGTTGCGCTACATTTTTTACGATTGAAAAAATTAAAAGCAAAATTACATCTTGTTTCTTTGAACGTATAGAATTAATTTTCTCATGAAATAAATTAATACTACACAATTAAAAAGAGGAGATTCAAATTTGTTGAAAAAATTTACTTTCTTTTCACTTATGTTTTTGCTTTTAGCGAAACCAAATTTTTCCGGAGGATTTCAACTAAATGAACACGGCACACGCGCTATGGCATTGGGAGGCGCATTCACCGCGCTCGCGAATGATCTATCTGCAATCTATTTTAATCCCGCAGGTTTAACAAAGCTTTCCGGTTTCAGATTGATGGCGGGAACTACTTTAATTTCCCCAACTTCTTCCTTTAGAGGTCCGAGTCCCAACATTTCCGAAAGCAAATTGAATTCACAGCTATTTACACCATCTTATCTCTACGCCGCATATAAACTTAATGATGCTTTTGCAGTTGGTCTCGGCGTGTACAATCCATTCGGACTTGGCACAAAGTGGGATGAAAATTGGGTAGGAAAATTTATTTCGGTTGACTCCGACTTAAAAGTTTTTTGCATCTCTCCGGTTGTTGCATATAAATTTTCTGATATGATTTCAGTCAGCGCAGGCTTATTGTACAATATCGCATCGGTAAAATTGGATCGATTTGTTGCCTCGAAAGATTTAGCACCTTTCGGAACTGAAGCGCGAATAAAACTTGAAGGAGATGAATCTGCCGCAATCGGATTTTCTTTTTCTACATTAATAAATTTTACAAATAATATTTCTTTCGGCGCGGCATATCGTAGCGAAGTTGAATTTAATTTTGAAGGAACCGCAACGCCGACTGCAATCCCCGCAGTACTACCATTGCTTCCTCAAGGAGATGTTTCGGCAACATTCAACTCGCCCGCAAATTTAACACTCGGATTGTTGTATCGCGCCTCTTCACAGCTTTCTTTAACTGCTGATTTCCAATACGTAATGTGGTCAAGTTATGATTCATTAAAAGTTGATTTTAGTGATGCAAAATATCCCGACATTTCCGCTCCAAAATTATATGAAGATACTTATCTGCTCAGATTCGGAGCCGAATATCAATTGGATGATCTCTCCGCTGTTCAAGCGGGATTTTTGTACGATAAGAATCCTGTTAAAGATGCTTATGTTGACCCGACACTGCCGGATGCAGACAGACTCGGTATCACGCTCGGCGGAAGTTATAAATTGACGAATCAAATTGAGCTACAAGTTTCATACATGTTTCTTCGTTTCAGCGAAAGGACAATTACTGACTCGCAAGTCAGTTATTCCGCAAGCGAAGGCTTTGCACCTTTCAACGGCACTTACAACACAACTGCCAATCTTTTTTCAATCGGTTTGAATTATAATTTTTAAGGAAAAAAAATATGAACACAACAAAAAGATTTTTAATTATCGCTTTAGTTTCATTCTCCATCTTTTTCGGATGCGAAGATAGAACTGAGCTTACAGCTCCCGCGCCACCGAATACCGGCTCAGCAAGTTTTGAAAGATTTGTTACAATCGGAAATAGTTTAACAGCAGGCTATCAGAGCGGCTCTCTTTATCAAACCGCACAGGAATATTCTTTCGGGAATATGATTGCGAAACAAGTGAATGCAACATTCGCGCAAGCATTGGTCGCCGATCCCGGCACAACAGGAAGAATTGAAATTTCTTCACTCGAACCATTTGCAACAAAAATAAATTCAGTAAGCGGCGCGCCTTTGAATACAACTTATGCCGCACCATATAATAATCTCGGTGTACCCGGAGCCATGCTATACGATGTATTGAATGCGACGAGCTCTACAACTTGTTTTAGCAATGTCTTCGGCGGCTCTCCAAATCCGATGTTCGATTTAGTACTTCGCGGAAACGGTTCCCAATTCGCGCAAGCTAAAGCATTGAATCCAACTCTGCTTACATTATGGATTGGAAATAATGACATACTCGGTTATGCTACTCAAGGCGGCACTGTTCCATTTACGCCCGTTGTTAATTTCAATGCGATGTACGCACAACTTGCCGATAGTATTGCTTCTCTAACTGCAACAAAAGTTTTAGTTGGAAACGTTCCGAATGTTCTCGGGATTCCCTACTTCACCACAGTTGGCGGACAATTGAAATTAAAAGGGATGACGCATGTATTCATTCAAACAAACACTGGAGTTACTTACGCCTCATTGGCGAATAATTTACTCACTTTGCAGGCGGCAACAGAGTTAGCACTTGGCAAAGGCGTTTCACCTGCAACACCACTTTCAAATAAAGTTGTGCTCGATTCGACTGAAATAGCAAACGTACTTTCGATAATCCCGCAATACAATGCAACAATACAAGCGACTGCCACCGCGAAAGGTTGGCATCTCGTTGATATGGATGCATTCTTTACAAACATTATAACTTTAACCGCGCAGGGAAAAAAATATGAAGTTGACGGATTGCAATTCGATGCAATTTATGTCAGCGGCGGTTTATTTAGTCTTGATGGTGTTCATCCGACTTCACAAGGATATGCTGTTATTGCAAATGAATTTGTAAAAGTTGTTAATTCAAAATTCAATGCATCGATACCTCATGTAAATGTTGCAACTATTCCCGGAAGTTTGCCTTTTGCTAAGGCGGTGCAGTTCGGCAAACTCGGATTGCCGATTTTCGAAAAGGGAACTTTCGATCATCTGTTGTTTTAATTTTTTAGGAAGGAATTTAAAGTGAATAAACTTTTATTATTTGTTGTTGCGCTTTGCATAATCTTTCTTTACGGCTGTTCTTCCACTGAAGAAACTCAGAAAGATGGCGAAGAGAAAAAAGAAGAAGTTTATATCTTTGATGAAATTCCGACCGATACATTAGTGGTTTCTAAACAAGAAGAAAAAAATACAACTCCGCCAACGACAACGGCGTGGTTGTATTATGTTCAAGTTGGCGCGTTCACAACAGAACAGAAAGCGCAGGAGTTCGCCGCTTCTTCCAAAAAAATTTTGGGAAAAGATTTGACGGTTTCATTCAGTAAAGATTCTTCTCTTTATGTCGTGCGTTTATCTCCAACAAAAACTAAAGAGGAAGCTGATAAACTTCGCGACGAAATAAAAAAATATAAAGAATTTCAGGATGTATTCGTTGTTGTTCCTGAGTGAATTATAATTTTATTTCATGATGAATTGGAACTTCATCTTTAAAATTAGGGCGTAGATATTGGGGAGAGTGCGCTTCACACTTTTATCGATGGCTTCAATTTCCTAAATTGCCATGAACTAATTTATCAACATAAAAAAGGTGAACAGATGAAAAACATTATTCTTTTATTCGTTATAGTTGGAACATTTTTTACAACATCCGCGCAAATGGATTCTCTTTGGGAAAGAGCTTCCGCGCATGGAAATATTCCGACTTGGTTTACGACCGCAGGGCATACTGAGAGAGGATTTACACATGGCGTTGTCGGAGGGAATCCACGTTTATATGTTGTTTCGCGAAATGCTGGAACTTTTGTAAAAATTGTTGATCCTGTCAATGGCGCAGACCTTGGCGACCTAATCACTGCAGGTATTTCAGGCGGAACTTATTCTTTAAATGATATTGGCGCAACGATTGACGGCAACTTGTTTGCTACTAATCTCGCAATTGGTGCGGCAACTGCTAATTTCAAGATTTATCGTTGGACTTCAGAATCCGATTCTCCAAAAGTTGTTCTTGACAGTCCTGTTTCGGGTGATACAAAAAGACTTGGAGATCGCATCACCGTTCTTGGAAGTGTTTCAGACAATTCGGCTACAATTTGGGCGGCTGACCCAACAGGTCAAAGATTATATATTTTCAAAACAACAGATTTCGGAACATCATTCGTATTATCCGATTCGGTAAAATTTCCTACCGCTACACTCGGCTCGGCACCTGCTTGCTTTCCGATTCCACAGGATACAATCTTCATTTGTAATAGCAACGGAAAATTATTAACGGCTTGGAGTTACAGCGGTGTGTACATGGGAGAAATTCCGGGTGGTGTTTTAGCATCGGGTAGCAATTCATGTTTCTTCGTTGACGTTAATGGTAATCCTTTAATAGTGTCCTTTCAATACGGAGCGGGAAATGAAAACGCAAGAGTTATTGATGTTGGCGGAGAAATGCCGTTTCATGCTCGCACTTATACATTAACACAATCGCTCGGTACAAATGCTAACGCAAATGGAGTTGGTGATATTGATTTTGTAAAAATGCCTGACGGCTCATTAATCGTTTTTGTTTTATCTACGAATAACGGTATCGGTGCTTACAAAATTAGCTTCCCGATGATAGTCAATGGCAGATTTCAGGAAGGTTACACAACCGTTGCGAACAAATTGAATCAGAATTTAGGCTTCGGTCCTAATATCAATATTAAACGTCTCAACTACAAAATCGTTAATAATAATTTGTATATCGGAATAACATCTCGCTTAGATCGCAGCAACAACAATGGAATTCTACTTTTCCTCGGATTATCAAATTTGAATGGCACCGGTGCCGCACAAAATACATCACTCGGCGGTGTAACCGGCGGCGGACATGCTTTCGGTGATGCTTCAAATCCAAATTTCAAAAACGATTTTGAAACTCATTTCGCTTTTGCAATCAATCCCGGAGGAAATGATTCTGTTGTTTATGTTGATGCGGTTAAATATTCTAATGGAAATAAAGTTGGTCAATACATTGGATTAACATATAACTACGGACATACATCATCAGGTCCGTCAGTGGATGGAATCTTTACGGCAAATAGCGTGAAGTTTGGTTTTGATTCTGCTTACGGTCATAATCGTGGTTTTGAACTTTGCATTCCTTTCGGAGAACTTGGTAATCCAACAGTCTTACATAATCTTGTGTTGTTTGGAGTGGTTGCTTCAAGCACCGCATATTTTTCCGATGTAACAGTTCCGGGAAATGTGGGTGGCGGTAATCCAGGATTTAACGCGAACTTTGCAACGCTGCCGGGAGGTCCGTTTGGCTCTTTACCAACTCCGTTGCCCGTAGAACTAAACTCATTTACTGCATCGGCATTTGCGAATAGCGTTACTTTAAATTGGAGTACAGCTTCGGAATTGAACAATAGTGGATTTGAAGTTCAACAGAGCTACAATGGGAGTGACTTTGCGGCAATTGGATTTGTGTCCGGACACGGCAATTCTTCCGAACTCCACAAATACACTTTCGCAATCTCTGACTTGAGCGAAGGAAAATATTCATTCAGATTAAAACAAATCGATTTTGACGGATCATTTACTTTAAGCAATTCAGTTGAAGTTGATATTAATTCATTGCCGACTGAATTTGCGATTACTCAAAATTATCCGAATCCATTTAATCCAGTTACGAACATTAAATTTTCTGTCAACCAGAATGGTTTAACAACGTTGAAAATATTCAATGCAATCGGTGAAGAAGTTGCATCGCTTTACAATGCATTAGCCGAGACGGGGAAAATTTATGAAATTAATTTTGACGGAACTGCTTTAAATTCTGGAATCTATTTCTATCGTCTGCAACAGGGAAGCAATGTTGTTACGAAGAAGATGATTTTAATCAAATAAAATCAGTGAATAATTAAAAGTTAATATTTAATAATTAGGTCGGGCACTATGCTCGACCTTTTTTTTGTTCTCTCTGTGTGCCTCCGGGTTCTCTGTGGTGAAAAAATAGAATGGTTAATTGAGATGGCAGATAAAGATAAAGATAATGAGAAAGAGAAAGGGAATTGAGAGTGGACAATCGTAAATAATAAATTTCTCTGTGTACCTCCGGGTTCTCCGTGGTGAAAAAATAGAATGGTTAATTGAGATGGCAGATAAAGATAAAGATAATGAGAAAGAGAAAGAGAAAAGGAGTTGAGAGTGGACAATCGTAAATAATAAATTTCTCTGTGTGCCTCCGGGTTCTCTGTGGTGAAAAAATAGAAAAGAATTGAAAATGGATAATGGAGAATTGTGAATCAAAAATTCCTTGGCGTTGCTTGGCGAACTTGGCGGTTAAAAAAAGCAGATGGTTACTTGGGCAAAGCAGAGAAAGATAAAGATAAAGATAATGATAAAGAGAAAGGGAAAAGGAATTGAGAGTGGACAATCGTAAATATAAAATCCTTTCTGTCTTCTTTAGTAATTACTTTGTAAAATCTCTATATTTGCGTTCAAAATTTGAAAAAGCAAACAATTTGAGTCCTGAAAAAAAATTTGAGATTGCGACACTCGCCGCTATAATTCTTGTCTTTCTTCTTTTAATTTTTATGTGGACGGGAATTATCACCCCTGACTATTATGCAGTAACGCTATTTTTCTCAATCGGATTGTTGTCGCTACGATTCATCTTCAAATTTTATTTTATCTTTAAACATTCAAAAATTAAAAGGAGTAAATTTTCGAATCTGCCAAACGAGTCAACGGAAGATTAAATGCCAAAGTTTTGGTGCTCAACCAGAGCTATGAACCTCTCACGCTTTGTAATATCAAAAAAGCGATCGTGCTTCTCTTCTTAAAAAAAGCCGAACTTATAACTCAAAGTGATTCAAAAGAAATTAGAACTATTTCAGGTTCATTTCCATGGCCGACTGTAATTCGTTTGTCCAAATTTGTAAAAGTTCCTTACCGAAAAGTTGTATTGACAAGAAAAAATATTTTGCGAAGAGATTCATTCAAATGCACATATTGCGGAAGAGGTGATTTGCCTTTAACATTAGATCACGTTATGCCCAAAGCAAGAGGCGGCGATGATTCATGGGAAAATCTTGTTTCTGCTTGCATAAAATGCAACAACACAAAAGGAGACCGTACACCTCACGAAGCAAACATGAAGTTGCTCACGAATCCTTATACACCAAGTCATATTGTATTTATTAGAAACGCTGTTCAAAAAATTGATGAGCAGTGGAAACCATATTTGTATATCAGTTAATTAAAATGCAGAAAAGAATATTAAGCGGAATGCGTCCGACCGGGAAATTACATCTCGGGCATTTTGTCGGCGCACTGGAAAATTGGCTCGAACTTCAAAATAAGTATGAGAATTTTTATCTCATTGCCGATTATCATGTATTGACGACAAATCTTAACTCACAAAATATTTACGATGATTCGATAGATATGCTTATCGATTGGCTCGCAGTTGGGTTGAATCCCGAAAAAAGTCCGATGTTCAGGCAATCGCAAATTAAAGAGCACACAGAACTTGCAATCATTTTCGGAATGTTGATAACAGTTAGCCGTTTGGAGCGCAATCCGACTTTGAAAGATCAGGTGAGAGATTTGAATATCGATAATGTAATATTCGGGCATCTCGGTTATCCCGTTTTACAAGCGGCAGATATTCTTCTCTACAAAGGAAATTTTGTTCCAGTCGGTGAAGACCAAGTGCCGCATATAGAAATTACACGAGACATCGCGAGGAAATTTAATTCACAGTACGGTGATGTTTTCCCCGAGCCGGAACCGTTGCTAACTAAGTTCCCGCGCTTGCAAGGGCTGGATGGAAATGCAAAGATGAGCAAATCTTTGAACAACACAATTTTACTCGCGGACGATGAAGCAACGATTCGAACAAAACTAAAAAAGGCGATTACTGATCCTTTAAAAATTAGAAAAGGAGATCCGGGGCGACCTGAAATTTGTTTGATATTCGGATATCACAAAAAATTTAATCCTTCCGAAGTTGAAGAGAGTGATACCGATTGCAGAAGCGGAAAACTTGGTTGTGTTGATTGTAAAACTCGTTGCGGAAATAAAATTTTAGAAGTATTAAATCCCATTCGTGAAAAAAGAATTGAACTTGAAAACAATTTAACTTTTGTCAAAGAAGTTTTACGCGATGGCGAACGAAAAGCGAAAATCACCGCCGCCGAAACTATTTCTGAAGTGCGTGAAAAAATGAATCTGGGCTGAACGTGTATAGAATCAAACTCGATCAATTTCAGGGACCGCTCGATTTACTTCTCTTCTTTATTAAAAGAGATGAACTTGATATTTATGATATTCCGATTTCAAAAATCACAAAAGAATTCCTTGATTACGTGAACGTTATTAAAATATTAGATTTAGAAGCCGCCGGAGATTTTATTTTAATGGCTTCAACATTGATGCACATAAAAGTCCGGTTACTTCTTCCGCGCGAAGTTGACGAAAAAGGGGAGGAGATTGATCCCCGTGCAGAACTTGTTCAGCGATTGCTCGAATACAAACGATACAAAGAAATGTCGGAAGATTTTAGTTTCTTCGAATCGAACCAGAGAAAAATTTCTTTCCGAAATAATTTTGGCGGAGATGAAATAGAAAATCCGCCGGAGTTTCAAACTCTTTTAAGGAACATCACTTTGTACGATCTTGCAAAAGCATTCCGCAAAGCGATGGACAATGTGAAGGTCGAAGTCTTTCATGAAATTAAAAAAATTCCGGTAACTATTGATGAACAGATGGCGTATGTTCTCGATATGTTAAAAAAATATTCTCGACTTCACTTTCTCAGTTTAATTTCTGAGTTGAAAGAAAAAATTAGAATTGTTGTAACGTTCATCGCCGTATTAGAACTTGTGAAAAATGGTAGAATCGGAATTGACGAAACTCCCGACTTCAACGAATTTATTATTTATGGAATTGAGAATGGATAGTATTTACAAACATGTAATTGAGGCGCTTATCTTTGCTTCGGATGAACCGATTTCTTCACCCGAAATTATCAAAGCCGTAAAAGGAATTGACGGCGAAGAGATTGATATTAACGAGAACGATATTCTCGAAACAATTAATTCTTTAAATGAAAATTATAACGAAGAAAATCGTTCGTTCCAGATTTTAAAAATTGCAGGTGGATTTTCTTTCGGAACAAAAGTTGATTTTGCAAAATATCTCGGCTTCCTTTCTTCTGAAAAAAGTAAGAGGAGATTAAGCCAAGCGGCACTTGAAACCCTTGCTATTATTGCTTATAAACAGCCAATTACAAAACCGGAAATTGAAAACATTCGCGGTGTAAATTCAGATTACATCATGAATATTCTTCTCGAAAAAAAATTAATTACGATTTCGGGAAGATCCGAAACGGTGGGAAGACCTTTGCTTTACACAACTACGAATGAGTTTCTTATTTATTTCGGGTTGAATAAAATCAGCGATTTGCCGAAGCCGCGCGAGATTGATGAAATTATGAATGACGAAGATTTCATCGAACAGAAAAGAAAGATTATGATGAATTTGATTGAAGAGACTGTTGAAAATGAAACATCAGACGGAACAGAATAATATTATTCGTTTAAATAAATTTATCGCCGCCAGCGGTGTTTGCTCGCGTCGGGATGCTGACGAATTGATTCAGCAAGGAAGAGTTACAGTCAACAACAAAACTATTTTGGAACTCGGTTTCAAAATTGACGAGCTGAGCGATGCTGTAAAAGTTGATGGTAATTTGCTCAAACAAAAAAATCATATTTACATTTTAATGAATAAACCTGCGGGTGTCGTCTGCACAACCGATGATGAAAAAAAACGCGCAACGGTTACCGATCTTCTCTCTTTAAAAGAAAGAATTTATCCTGTTGGACGATTAGACTACAACACAACCGGCGTATTATTTTTAACGAACGACGGAAACTTTACAAATTTTCTGCTTCATCCATCAAACAAAATTCCGCGCGAGTATGAAGTTACTCTCGTTAGCCAATTGCAAGAGGAACATGTTCAAGCACTATTGAAAGGCGTATTCATCGATGGGAAAAGAGGAAAGTTTAATTCTTTAAAATTTCTTTCCGATTCTAAAAAGAAAATTTCAGTTTCCTGTCATGAAGGAAGAAATCATTTTATAAAAAATATGTTTTCACAATTGGGCTATACGGTAAAAAAATTAGAGCGCACAAGTTATGCGGGATTCACTGTTAAAAACATTGAGCCGGGGCGATACAAACTTCTTAACAAAAAAGAAATCGAAAAAATTTATGAGAAATATTCATAAGCTTTTGTTACTGCTGATAATTTTTTCGGCGGTTAATTATTCACAAATAAAAACAGACAGCATACCGAAATATTCATTCGGTACGGTGCAAGAGTTGTGGAATGAACTCGACGCACTTTTCAACGACCCGAATTTTGCAAATGCAAATTGGGGTGTCAGCATTCAATCGCTTGTTACCGGCGAATATTTTTACCGTCGGAACGATAACAAATTATTCATGCCCGCATCGAACTTAAAATTGCTCACAACTTCTGCCGCACTGATGTTGCTTGGTCCCGAGTATCGTTTCAAAACGGAAATTTTTTCACGCGGTAATATTGACGGCTCAATTTTAGTTGGCGATTTGATTGTACGCGGCAACGGCGATCCTGCAATCTCCGGTAGATTTTACGGCGACGATATGTTGAAAATTTTTAATGATTGGGCTGACTCGCTTCTCGAAAACGGCATCGATGAAATTAAAGGCAACATAATCGGCGATGATAATTTGTTCGACGATCAAAGCTTGGGAGATGGCTGGGCGTGGGATTATGAATCTTCCTGGTTTGCCGCTCCGGTTTCTGCGCTTACTTTTAATGATAACTGCGTTGATTTAATTATTCAACCGGCAAAAGTGGGAGAGAAGGCAATCATCAATCAGATGCCTGATGTAAAATATACGATTGTCAATAATCAAATTATCACAGTGCACAAAGATAGCGTGCAGAGGATTGATTATTACCGCGAACGCGGAACAAACATCATCAAACTTTCCGGAACAATTAAGGAAAACAACGAACCAACAAAAATATTTGTAACGATAAATAACCCGACGCAGTTCTTCGTTGTTACGCTTAAAGAAGTTCTCAAACAAAAAGGAATTAACGTAACCGGCATCGCTGTTGATGTTGATGATTTAACCGAACCGATTGATTATTCAAATTGCAAATTGCAGTTGCAACATCAATCGCCACCATTGCCCGAAATTATAAAAATCATAAACAAGAACAGCCAGAATTTATTCAGCGAAAATTTGATAAAAGCAATCGGCTACGAAGTGAATAATTACGGCACGTTCGAAAATGGAATTAAAGCCGCGAAGCAAATCTTTGCACAGATGGGAATTAATCCTGAAAATATTTTAATGTATGATGGTTCGGGACTATCGCGCTTAAATTTAATTTCTCCGATGCAAGTAAATGTCATTCTTAATTACATGCACAAAAGTGATTACTTCCAATATTTTTATAATTCACTTCCGATTGCCGGCATTGACGGAACGCTTTCGGGAAGAATGAGAAAGACGCGCGCCCAAAATAATGTTCGTGCAAAAACCGGTTACATCGGTCATGTAAGAAGTTTGAGCGGTTATGTTTATACCGGCGATAGAGAACTTGTTGCTTTTTCAATCATCGCAAATAATTTTAATGTTCCACTTGTTGCCGCAGATAATTTGCAAGATTTAGTTTGTGTTCGTCTCGCCAATTTTAAAAGAAAGTAGAGGATAAGATGGAAAATAATTTCCAGGAAGATATAAATGTTTTAATTAAAAGAAGATTAGAAGAACTGGATGAGCTAAAGAAAAGAGATGTGATACCCTTCGCTTATTTTTTCGAAACAGATTCCGATTCAGAAAATATTAAAAACAATTTTGATGAGAATGTAAAACGTGAAGTGAAAATTGCCGGAAGAATTATGGCAATCAGAAAAATGGGAAAAGCTTCTTTCGCGCACATTCAAGATTTGCACGGTCGTATTCAAATTTATTTAAAGAAAGATGAAATCGGCGAAGAGTACGAAAATTTTAAATTGATGGATATCGGTGATATTATCGGAGTTGAAGGTTTCACTTTCAAAACCAAAACGGGTGAAATTTCCGTACACGTTACAAAACTTCTTTTGCTCACAAAATCATTGCGACCAATTCCGATTGCAAAAGAAATTGTAGATGAAGCTGGGAACAAAACAATCTTCGATCAGTTCAGCGATAAGGAATTACGCTATCGTCAGCGATATGTGGATTTAATAGTTAATCCCGAAATAAGAAATGTATTTGTGTTAAGAAGTAAAATTATTACCGCATTAAGAAAATTTCTTGATGAAAAAGCAATCCTCGAAGTAGAAACACCCGTGCTTCAAACACTTTATGGCGGTGCTTCTGCGCGCCCTTTCAAAACGCACCACAACGCACTCGATATGCCGTTATACTTGCGCATTGCGGATGAACTTTATCTCAAAAGATTAATCGTCGGCGGTTTTACAGGCGTGTACGAAATTTCCAAAGACTTTAGAAATGAAGGAATCGATCGAACTCACAATCCCGAATTCACGATGCTCGAAGTGTATGTCGCGTATAAAGATTATCGGTGGATGATGCAGTTTGTTGAAGAGATGGTTGAATTTGTTTGCAACTCTGTTTTTGGAACGACAAAGTTTTCTATTGAAGGAAAAGAAATAGATTTCAAAGCACCGTGGAAGCGTGTTTCGTTAACCGATTCTCTCGATCAAAAATACGGCGTCAATATTCTCACTATCGGCGAAGATATTTTAAAAACGATTGCAAGAAATTACGACATCAAATTAGATGGAACAGAAACAAAAGGAAAACTTATCGATCTAATTTTTGAAGCGACGATTCAAAGTTCTTTGGTGCAACCTACTTTCTTAGTTGATTATCCAATTGAAACTTCTCCACTTGCAAAAAAACATCGCTTCAGAGATGGATTGGTTGAGAGATTTGAGGGCTTTGTTATTGGACGGGAAATTTGTAACGCATTTAGCGAGTTGAATGACCCGATTGATCAGCGCGAACGATTTGAAGGACAATTAAAAGCTATCGAAAGGGGAGATCAAGAAGCTCAACAAATGGATGAGGATTTTGTCCGCGCACTCGAATACGGAATGCCGCCGACTGCAGGGCTCGGTATTGGCATCGATCGTTTAGTTATGTTAATGACAGGACAAAGTTCTATCCGCGATGTTATTTTCTTTCCAACGATGAAACCACAGAAATAAATTCAGGTTCTTAAAAAATGTTTTTAATTTTTTGTTTGCTGTTGATCTCAACAACTACTTTCTCACAAACTCATTCACTTCTTGAATTAAAGCAGAAAGATTTTCTTTCCCTTAATGCAAAACCGGTTGTAAGCGATAGTATTGATATTTCAAAAATTGCATTCGCAGAGAAGGATCTCAATTATCCTGTTATCATCGGATTGGGCGCAGTAGTTACAGTTACAACAGCGACAATTTATACATATCAACGACAGGCGTGGTGGTCAGATGCTCGTTCCCAATTTCATTTTGCAAATGATTGGGATTACGCTCTGTGGATAGATAAAGTCGGGCATTTTTATGACGGCGTTCTTCTGCAACATGGCATCTCAGCCGCATTTGAAGCCGCTAATATCGAGTACGAAAAAAGTCAGATTTATGGAACGCTCGGTTCATTTCTTTTTATGACTTACGTTGAGATTGAAGATGGGTTCGGTCCGAATTGGGGATTTTCTCCCGGCGATGGAATTGCAAATACACTTGGCGCATTGTATCCGCTTGCACAATATTATTATCCTTACTTAAAAAATTTTCAGTTTAGATTTAGTTATTACCCCGAAAATCTTCATAACCCGGGATTGAATCCGGGGCAAGAACATATCATCTTTGATGATTATGAGGGACAAAAATTTTGGTTGTCATTTCGAATAAAAGAAATGTTACCTGAAAATATTACAAAGCACATTCCATCATTCTTAACTTTTTCGGTGGGAACAGGAGTAAAAAATCTTGACGGAAGCGGCGGCGGCAGAAGAGATTTTTATCTTGCCTTCGATGTTGACTTCGAAGCGATTCCTCTTTATGGAAGCGGCTGGCAGTTTGTAAAAAATACTCTAAACTTCCTGCATTGCCCGATGCCCGGTATTCGCATCAATAAAGACGGAGTTACTTTTTTTGCGCTATTATTTTAAAATGGAAAAATTATTTGCATAAACTTAATTCGTTCACTCAAACTCGAATTCTTTTACTCATTCTTCATTTATTAAATTTGGTCGGGATTTCTTTTTTAGGAATTCTTTATCGATGAGATACAGCATTATCATTCCAACTTTGAACGAATCGAAACTTATCAAAAAAAATTTAGAACAATTTTCAAACGATGAACTCAAAAGAAAATATAATTATGAAGTTGTTGTTTCCGACGGCGGAAGCGATGACGGCACTGTGGAAATCGCTTTGCAATTTGCGGACAAAGTGAAAGTGCTGACCGATAACAGTAAAAAAAATATTGCTCGCGGACGCAATGACGGTGCGGCTGTTGCAGACGGTGAGGTTTTCATTTTTACAAACGCCGATGTTGTATTTGAGAATGTTGAAAAATTTTTTGCTTATCTCGATCAGAAATTTTTTAACACAAACTTTGCCGCAATGACCTGCTCGGTTTATATCTTTCCGGAGGAAGAAAGATTAATCGATAAACTCTTTCACAAAGTGAACAACAACTATTTTTATTATCTGAACAAATATTTTATGGGAGCGGGAAGGGGAGAATTTTTAGCTGTAAAAAAATCAGCGTTTGAAAAAGTTCGTGGTTTCAATGAGGTATTAGCCGCCGGAGAAGACTTCGATCTTTTTAGAAGAATTAAAAGGAATGGAAAAATTCTTTTTGCGAGACATTTAAAAGTTTTTGAGTCGCCTCGAAGATATAGAAAATATGGTTACGCTCGCGTCGCTCTTTCCTGGTTCACAAATTCGGTTTCGCTTGTTGTTTGGAAAAAATCTCTTTCCGAAATTTGGGATGAAGTTCGCTAAATGAAAAAAAAATTTCTTTTAATAATCATTATAAATTCATTCCTTCTTTCTCAACAAGAGATAGTAGAAGTTGATCATCCGATTTATTCTTTTCTTGAAAGAATGTCCGCGTTGAAAATTGTTTCGGAATATGATCACTTCGAGAAGCCAACCACACGTTTGAAGGTTGCAGATCATCTCAATCAAATTTTGACAAACCAATCTTCGCTCACACCAATCGACAAAAAAATCTTCGATGATTTTTTCCGCGAGTTTGAATTTGATCTGGAAAAAAAATTAGAAAACTCTCATAGTCTAATCTCCGATTCCGATTATTCACTTTTTTCTGAGAAGGAAAAATATTTTTACAACTACGATGACGAATCGAAAAATTCAGTTTTCATAAATCTCGTTTCAGGCTTGTCAACTGCGTATGATAACGTGTTGAGAGAATCTGCAACTACGGTAACGTGGGGCGGAATCATTCGCGGTTCGGTTATGGATTTCTTTTCTTTTCAACTGCAAGCCACTAACGGATATGCCGACGGTTCTAAATCTGTTGCAAAAATATTTCACCCGAAACTGCGGCATAATTTTAAGTTTAATAGTTACCCGCCATCAAATAATTTTGACGATGCTTCCGGTTCTTTTTCTTTTGCAAGATCGAACTTCACTTTTAAAATTGGAAACGATGATCATATCATCGGATATGGAATGATGAATCCATTGTTACAAAATAATTCGCCGCGAATTCCATCAATTCACACAAAGTTCAGAATTGGATTTTTTAATTTTTCTTATCTCCACGGAAAACTTTTGGGGGAAGAAAGTGCGAGTTATGATTCCGCTCAAGGTGTTTTGAAAAATGTGAAAGAAAAATATTTTGCATATCATCGCTTCGGTTTTGATGTTTCGAAAGATTTTACATTTGGAGTCGGCGAAATTGTTATTTACGGAAATCGAAGTGCCGACCTCGCGAATTTAATTCCATTTAATTTTTATAAGAGTGCCGAACATGCAAATAGAGACCGCGACAATAGTATGTTATTCCTCGACTTCAACAACAAACAGCTTGATAACATTTTTGCATTCGGTACTTTGTTAATTGATGATGTTGATTTTGGTAAGCTCGGAACAGATTGGTGGGGAAATCAATTTTTATATCACGTCGGTATTCATTCTTACAATTTTTATAAATCAATTCCATTGATAGTAAAAGGAGAATATCTGAGAATTTCTCCATTTGTATTCACGCATCGAATTCCGAATAACAATTTTACAAATCAATCTTATCCCGTTGGAATAGAATTACAACCTAACTCGGAAAATTATAATTTAGGTTTAGAATATTATTTTAATTACAGATTGAAAAGTGAATTGAACTATACGTATTCCGAACATGGTGCAAATCCATTAGATGCTTTTGGAAAGATTGATCGTAACGTTGGCGGCAATATTAATTTCGGTCACAGAGAATTCGATTCCAAAGAAACAAAATTTCTTGACGGCGATTTGGAAATTATCCGCCAACTTCGGCTCATCATAATTTATGAACCGATAAATAATATTTTTCTTAATTTTATTTTGAAGAATGAAACGGAAACAAAACAGGGTTCCGCTTCATCTAATTATCAATTTTATACTTCTTTAAAACTACTTCTGTAGAGAGGCAAAAAAAAATGACATACAAAAAATTCAGTATTCCGGTATTGGTGATTGTGCTCGCAAGCGGGATTCTTCTCGGTACTCAAATCGAAAAAGTTTTTTCCGGCGATAACCTGATTGAAAACTTAAAAAAATTCAACGACGTTTTAACCTTCACACAAAAATATTATGTTGAAGATGTTGATTCGCAAAAGATGGTTGAAGCCGCTATTAAAGGGATGTTGGGTGAACTCGACCCGCATTCAACTTACATTCCCGCAAAAAATATGGCGCAGGTTGAAGAAGATTTCAGAGGAGATTTTGAAGGAATCGGAATCGAGTTTCAAATTGTGAATGATACTCTGACCGTCGTTTCTCCAATTACCGGCGGACCGAGCGAGGAACTCGGAATTATGGCTGGCGATCGTATCACTAAAATTGACGGCGTTGATGCAATTGGAATTACTAATGAAGATGTCCGAAAAAAACTTCGCGGAAAAGCAGGCACAAAAGTTAAAGTTACAATTGTCCGCACGGGAATTCCCGAAAAATTAGAATACGAAATTACGCGCGATAAAATTCCTCTCTTCTCCGTTGATACAAAATTAATGCTGGATGAAAAAACCGGTTACGTCAGCGTTTCTCGTTTTGCAGAAAAAACTACAAACGAACTTCTCGAAGCATTACAAGAGTTAGAAGGGAAGGGGATGAAACAATTAGTGCTTGACCTTCGCGGAAATCCCGGAGGATATTTGAATCAAGCTTATCAAATTGCTGATCTCTTCATTGACGGTGATAAAAAATTAGTGTACACTCGCGGAAAACGTTCCGAGTTCAATGAAGATTATTATGCTTCACAAACATTTCCGTACGAAAAAATTCCTTTGATAATATTGATAAGCAGAGGAAGCGCATCCGCAAGCGAAATTGTGTCCGGTGCAGTACAAGATTGGGATAGAGGTTTAATCGTCGGCGAAACAAGTTTTGGAAAAGGGCTCGTGCAACGTCAATTCTCTTTGAATGATGGAAGCGCACTACGCTTAACTATCTCTGAATACTTCACACCTTCGGGAAGATTAATTCAGCGTAAGTATGACGACAACAAAAAATATTACGAAGAAGTTTATCAACGTGAAGAGGAAGAGGGCGAAAATCTTGATCACGATGCTGAACAGGATACATCGCGTCCCGTCTTTAAAACCAACAAAGGAAGAATAGTGTATGGCGGTGGTGGAATCACTCCCGATTATTTAGTCAAATCTGAAAAAATAACTGCGTACACAAGTTCGCTTCTTCGCAAAAATGTTTTTTATCTTTTTGCTTTGCAGTATATCGACTCAAAAGGAAAAGATATTGAGAAGCGTTTCAACGACGATCTCATGAAATACAATAAAGAATTTTCTTTCACCGATAAAGAGAAGAAAGATTTTCTCGACTTCGCAAAATCTAAAGATGTTGCAATGATTGATAAAGATTTTGAAACTGATAAAGATTATATCTTCATACGACTGAAAGCACAGATTGCCCGCAACTATTGGAAGAATGAAGGATGGTACACCGTTCTTCTCGGCATTGATAAACAAGTCGCAAAATCGATGACTCTATTCGGAAAAGCAAAAGAGATCGCCGGTTTCTGATGAGAAAGATTTTAGTTTTATTATCTATCATTCTTTTTATCGGATTTACTTTTAATCCGTCCGAAAATACAACGAAGACAAAAACCGTCTCTTTCAATTTCGTGAGCGAAAAAGATCTCGAAGTCGGCGAAGAAATTACTTACGTTGTTCGGTATTATTTTTTGAAACTCGGTCAGATTCGGCTGATTGTTAAAGATAAAAAGAATGCAGACGGAAAAAATTACTACTCCACAATTGCGTACATCGATTCATATTCGGGAATTCCGTTCGTCAACTTGCATCAAATTTATGAAAGCAAATTAAACGAAAAATATTTTTCCGAATTTTTCAGAGGCACTGTTCGTGGCGATGAATACACAACTTTTACCGAGTACTACTTCGATTACAAAAAAGAAACCGTCCGCGTCAAGAAAGGGAAGAAAGCACCGTACCAACTTTGGAATGATTCAACTTCTTTCGCTAAAACTATGTATCACGACGGACTTTCAATTTTTTATTATGCACGAATGCACACGGGAGTGAAAAATTCCGTTTCGCTTCCTTGCTTTGTAAAAGAAGAAAGAGTCTTCACAAAAGTAAATTTTTACAAAGAACGGATGCCGATTGAAATTGATGCTGTTGATTATGAAATAGATTGTGTTCGTTTGGATGGCTCAACCGATTTTGTGAGTGTGTACGGATTAACCGGCTACTTCGAGGGCTGGTTCACAAATGATTCGCACGCCGTTCCAATCGTTGCAAAACTTAATGTACTTATCGGGCGCGTTACGGTTGAATTAATTAAATGGAAAAAGAAAGATTGGTCTCCGCCAAAATACAAGAGTTGAATTATGAATGAGAAAAATATTTTTCCTTATCAAACAATTTTTCCGACAATCGATGAAAGCGTATTCATTGCGCCGGGCGCAAAAATTATCGGCGATGTTGTAATTGGTAAAGAATCAAGTATCTGGTTTAATGTTGTTGTCCGCGGCGATGTGAATTATATCCGCATCGGCGAAAAAACAAACATTCAAGATTGCTCAATGCTTCACGTTACAATTGAAAAATTTCCACTCTTCGTAGGAAACAATGTAACAGTCGGGCATACCGTGAACCTTCACGGATGTATTGTGAAAGATTTTACATTGATTGGAATTGGTGCAACCGTTCTTGACGGCGCAATAGTTGAGGAATATTCTATCATCGGAGCAGGTGCTGTTGTTACGCCGGGATTCGTAGTTCCATCGGGTAAATTAGTTGCAGGCGTTCCGGCAAAAGTTATCCGCGGTCTTACAAAAGAGGAGATAGATTATTTTTCACTCTCGGCAAACAGATACTTAAAATATTCTGAATTGATGAAAGAATCGCTCTCATCAAATATCACAGTTTAAAAAATTCTCTCTTTACTTTTTCATTTTCTCTTTTATATTGTAGTAAAAGTTAAAATAAATTGTTTGGAAAAAATTCAGATCAACGGAATTAGAAAACAGCCACTGAAGAAAAAGCAGATTATTGCTTTAATTCAGACGGTTTGTTCCGGGCTAAAAATTACTCCCGGTTATTTGGAAATCAGTTTTATGTCTGACAGGACAATACATGAATACAACAAAACTTATCTTAACCATGACTACGCAACCGATATTATCACTTTCAATTATTCACTCAAAAAAAAAGAACTTATTGCAGAACTTCTTATTTCTACGGAAAGTGCGATGAGGAATTCAATTTCTTTTAAAAATAAATTTGAAGAAGAAATTGTTCGGTTGATTAGCCACGGGTTGCTTCATCTCGCCGGATTTAAAGATAAAACAATATCACAAAAAAGAATTATGAGAAAAAAGGAAAACGAACTTATCAAAATATTTTACGGCAACAAGCAGGGTATCAACTGATGCACGATGCTATTGGTGAAATACTTTCAAATATTCTTAACGGTATTTCGGAGAATCAATCTCTTGACGAAATCGAAAAGAAGCTGAAGCAATCAAAGAGCTATAATTTATCGGTTGTTGCGGCGGCGTACAGCTGGATTTATGATAAGATTCTCGCGAATCTTTTATTTAAAGATTTAGAGAGTGAAAGCAAGAAAAAGAAAAAATTCAGCAAACGATTTTATTCGGAAGAGGAAACCGATAATCTTGGAATCGAAAATTTGAATCATCTTCTTAAATTAAAAAGTTTGGGATTGCTAACGCATAATGATATTAATAGAATAGTTGAGGGCTTAACTGCAAGTCCTATCGAGCATCTCACAAAAAAAGAATTAAATTTAATTGTACTCGGAATGCTTTTCGACGGGAATCAAATTCTCCCACCGGGAAGCCGGACAAGTTTATTTTTATCAGATAAAGTTAATTAGGTACTGAAAAGGAATGTCTAAAAAATTAGTTATAGTTGAATCACCATCAAAAGCAAAAACGATAAATAAATATCTCGGCAAAGATTTTATAGTTGAAGCTACAATCGGTCACATCCGTAATTTGCCAAAGTCAAAACTCGGTATCGATGTCGATAATAAATTCGAACCACAATTTGTCAATATAAGAGGCAAAGGGGATGTAATTAAAAAAATTAAGAACCTCGCCTCGAAAAGTAAAAAAATCTTTATCGCAACCGACCCTGACCGCGAAGGTGAAGCAATTGCTCAAGATATCGTTGATGCGATTAGCGTTAAAGAAGGCACAGAAATTTATCGCGTTCTTTTTAATGAAATTACAAAGAACGGAATTTTAAGAGGAATGAACGAACCACGCGGAATCGATACTGCTCTTGTTTCTTCACAACGCGCAAGAAGAGTTATGGATAGAATTATCGGGTATAAACTCAGTCCGTTCCTTTGGCGCGCCGCAATTGAAGAATCATCGAATAATCTTTCCGCCGGAAGAGTGCAATCAGTCGCGCTTCGTTTATTATGCGAAAGGGAAGTTGCAATCAGAGATTTTGTTGTAACTGAGTATTGGTCAATCAGCGGAAATTTTGATACTGCTAAAAAACAATCTTTCAAAGCAAAATTATTTTCGATTGAAAATCGCGTCGTCAAAGTTCGCCCCAAACCGGATATGTCCGAAGAGGATTGGAAACGATTTAACGAAGCGCATATCTCAATCAATAACGAAGACGAAGCCAAAAAATATTATTCTGAAATTCTAAAAGAAAAAGAATTTCACATTTCAAATGTTACAAAGAAGAAAACTAAAAGAAATCCTTCGCCGCCATTTATAACTTCAAGTTTGCAGGCAGAGGCATCGCGAGTGCTTAGAATGCGCCCCCGCGAGACTATGGGACTCGCGCAGAAACTGTATGAAGGCGTCGATCTAAAGAAAGAGGGAATCGTTGGTTTGATTACGTATATGCGAACGGATTCTACACGGCTTTCAAATGAGATCGTCGGCGATGCAAGAAATTTCATCTCAGAAAATTTTGGTAAGAATTTTATTCCATCCTCCCCAAATTTATTTGATAAGAAAAAAGGAAACGTGCAGGATGCACACGAAGCAATTCGACCGACATCTTTGAAGTACACTCCTGAATTTGTTAGACCTTATCTTGATGATAAATCTTTCAAATTATATCAACTCATCTGGAAAAGATTTATCGCCTCTCAAATGAGTCAAGCCGAACTTGAAACTACTGTTGTTGAAATCACCGGCGGAAAATTTTTATTCAAAGCATACGGACAAGCAGTGTTGTTTGCGGGATTCATGCAGCTTTACGCAGAAGAAAAAGAAATTGTAATTGATCGCGATGATCGCTCGGAAGCAACAAATGAAATTATTCCCGTTGGACTTGAAAAAGATCAGAAACTTAAATTATCTAAACTTGAGCAACACCAGCATTTTACAAAGCCGCCATCACGTTTCACTGAAAGTACTTTGATTAAAGAACTTGAAGGAAGCGGAATCGGTAGACCGAGTACTTACTCTTCAATTGTCTCTACAATTCTCGATCGAAAATATGTTGAGATTAAAGAACGAAAACTTTTCACTACTCCGCTCGGCGAAAAAATTAATGGTATTCTCTTAAATAATTTTCCGGACATTATTGAGGTCAACTTCACTGCAAGAATGGAGGGTGAACTTGACGACATCGCAGAAGGTTCTAATAATTTTGTTACGGTTGTGAATGATTTTTACAAACCATTCCAAGCCGATCTCGATGAGATGGAAAAAAAGATTGATAAAATCATCTGCGATAAATGTGGAAGCGAAATGGTTTTAAGAATCGGACGTTTTGGAAAATTCCTGGCTTGCAGTAATTATCCCGAGTGTAAAAACATAAAATCTTTACGCGAGTTTCGTGATGAAAATTCCGAGCCGGAATACACAGGCGAAACATGCGCAAAATGCGGTGCTCGAACGATTTTTAGAAACGGCAGATTCGGAAGATTCATTGGCTGCGAGCGTTATCCTGATTGCGATTATATAAAGAATATCACACTTGGAATTGGTTGTCCGAAGTGCAAAACCGGTGATGTTGTTGAGAGAAAATCGAAACGAGGAAGAATTTTTTACGGATGCAATCGTTTCCCCGAATGTGATTTCGTTAGCTGGGGAAAACCCGTAGCGCAAGAATGCCCCAATGGTGATTCAAAATATTTGGAAGCAAAATACACTGCAAAGAAAGGTAACTTTTTGCAATGCCCAGTTTGTAAAGAACAAGTTAAACTAGCAGAACCGGAAGAAGTAAGTGCCGACCGATGAATTAAATAATGTAGTTGAACAATATCTGTCCGAAGCAATTTCGATTAGCCGATATTCTGCAAATACAGTTCGCGCTTACGAAGTTGATCTAAATCATTTTTTAGATTTCTGCACTGAAAGAAAAATTAGCGATATAAAAAATATATCTCAGCGCCATGTGAAAAGTTATTTCATGATACTCTCTGAAATGGGATTAGAAAAAAGTAGCATCAGCCGAAAGATGTCCGCCTTGAGAAAATTTTTTCATTTCGCACTTCAAAAAAGTTTTGTCGATAGTAGCCCCGCAGTTACTTTAAAAAATCCAAAAACAAAAAGAAGACTGCCGGAAGTTTTCTCGCAAAATGATTATGAAAAAATTTTTTCATCTCTAAAAAAAATATCTCTTTCAAATAAAAATTTTGATGAGCCATTAGCAAAAGCATTGTTGGAATTGCTCTATGGTTGTTCGCTACGAATCTCGGAGGCGTGTGAATTAAAATTTAATGATGTAAATCTTATTTCAAGAACATTAAAAATTTTGGGAAAAGGAAATAAAGAAAGAATTGTTCCGGTTGGCGAAAAAACCATTTCAATTTTAACCGAATATTTAAACTCACGTGATAAGAATTCTCCACACACCAATTTTTTAATTACTTCAAAACAGAAATCTCTAAATGTTAGAGTCGCTTACAACATTGTTAGAAAAGTTTTATCGGAAACGCTTGATCTTCCCAAATTAAGCCCGCACGTATTAAGGCATAGCTCGGCAACGCACATGCTTGATAATGGCGGCGATTTAATGGCAATCAAAGAAATTTTAGGTCACTCCAATCTTTCAACAACGCAAATTTATACGCACACGAGTATCGAAAGATTGAAGAGTGTTTATAAAAAATCTCATCCAAAATCATCATGAAGGAGTCGATATGAAAGTATCAATCACAGCCAGAAAATTCAAAGCAAGAGAAACTTTGAAGGAATTCATAAAAGATGAATTAAATTCTCTAAATCGTTTTTATGAGGATATCATTGATGCGGAAGTTATTCTAAGTTATCAGAACAGCGTCAACAGTGAAAAAATTGTTGAGATCATTTTAGGTGTCCCGGGCAAAGTTGTAACCGTTACCGAGAAATCGGAGGAATATGAAATTGCGGTTCGGGAGGCAATCGACAAATTGAAACGTCAGCTTCAAAAATTAAAAGATAAAAGAAAATCGAGAGCATAAATGTTAGACGAAAAAGCAATCTCTCAACGAGCTTCAATCGATGTAAAATTTTTCTGTGAAAGTATCAAAAAACTTTTCAAGGTGGAAGTATTAACGGGTGAGATTGGTTTCGATAAATTTATTTACAATCAAAATATCCACAGACCCGGTTTAGCTCTCGCCGGATTTGTGGATGTTTTTTCATACGACCGGGTGCAAATTTTTGGCAACACTGAAATGCGATTCCTTTCCCTTCTTAATAAAGATGAAAGAACCGCCGCGCTGGAAAAGTATTTCACGTTTCAAATTCCTTGTATCATAATCACGAACGGAATTGCACCGTTTGAGGAGATGCTTGAGATTGCTACTCGTGAAGGAATTGCCCTGCTTTCATCCAAATATGAAACGACCAAACTGTCTTATTTCATAAGCGATTTTTTAGATGATCAATTTGCGCCGCGTGCTTCTATTCACGGCTCATTCATCGATGTTTATGGAATCGGGATGCTCTTCGTCGGCAAATCAGGAGTTGGGAAGAGTGAAGTTGCGCTTGATTTAATTGAAAGAGGTCATCGATTAGTTGGCGATGATGTTATCATTCTTACAAAAAAAGGGGAGGGAATTATCATGGGAAGCGGTACCGATATTTCGAAACACTTCATGGAAATTCGCGGGCTTGGCTTGATAAATGTTGAGCGAATGTTCGGTATTCGTTCTGTTCGTTACCAAAAAAGATTAGAGGTGATTGTTGAACTTGAAATTTGGGATTCAAATTCTGAATACGACCGGACAGGTTTGGAAGAAAAATACAAGCAAATTATGGATGTGGGAATTTTGAATGTCAAATTACCAATCGTTCCCGGTAAAAACTTGACGGTAATTGCAGAGGTTATTGCGTTGCAGTATCTTCTAAAACATTACGGTTATGATTCCGCCCAGGTTTTTCAGAATCGATTAAATGCGGCGTTAAAATCCGGCATAGATGGAACAAGGCGCGGTGTTGATTATTTCGAACACGATTTCGAGTAGAAAAAAAATTGTAATTATTTTTATTAATCGTTGACAGAAATCACCAATTTTGATACATTCGCACCACCAATATGAAAAAATTCTACTTTTATTCTAAAAAACGTCTGGAGTTCACGGAAATAAAGAATTACAAACTCAAGTTCTTCTTTGTTTCTCTCGGCATTTTTGTCTTTTCGTCGGTATTAATCTCCGTTGGAATCATGCTTTATAACGAACTTTTTAATACGTCAAGCAGCATCTACGCTTTGAAAAAAGAAAATGATTTTTTAAAAAATAAAGTTGGTGAATTCGCTGACAAATTTTCAAAATTGAGTTTAGAGTTAGATAAAATTGCTTCTACAAATAACGATCTCCGAATTGCATCCAATCTTCCTCCAATTTCTGACGAGGAACGAAAAGTTGGCATCGGCGGCGGCGATTTCAAAAATATTCTTGATTTTATTACTTCACAAAATAGAGAAGAATTGGAAAAAGCGATCTCATTTGTTGATGAAATTGATCGCAAATTTTCTTTTGAAAAAAATAATTATTACGAAATTTCAAATACTCTAACAGAGAATAAGAAATTATTTAAATCTCTACCGGCAATTAAACCTTGCAACGGAACACTCGCTCTTCATGGTTTTGGAATGAGATACCATCCAATATTAAATGTCAGAAGAATGCATGAAGGGATCGATATTATTTGCGACAGAGGTACAAAAGTAATTTCGCCGGGAGATGGAGTAGTTTCGTTTGTTGGTGTCAGAGGTGGTTTGGGATTAACCGTGGAGATTGATCATGGATTTGGATACACCACAATCTATGGGCATTTATCCCGTACTTTAGTGAAAGAGGGGAAATCAGTATCTCGAGGAACTCAAATTGCCATGTCCGGTAATACTGGGCTTTCAACAGGACCTCACCTTCATTATGAAGTTTTGCATAATGGTGTGAACAAAAATCCTCTTGAATTTTTCTTCGACGATCTTTACTTATTTAATTGAGGAGTTAAACTTATTTATATGATTTGGACTATTGAGTTAGCCGCTTATCTTGATGATGCACCATGGCCTGCCACAAAAGAAGAACTAATAGAATTTGCCGAAAGAATCGGCGCACCACACGAAGTTATCGAAAACTTAAAAGAACTTGAAGATGGTGAAGACCCTTACGAAACTATCGAAGATGTGTGGCCAGATTATCCCACTGATGAAGATTTTTTCTTTAATGAAGATGAATTATAAAGGCACAATCAAGTGCCTTTTTTGTTATGAATATTTTTAATCCTTCAATCATCGGGCATGAAGAGATCGCGGCTATGTTCAATGATCTTTTCGTTCAAGAAAAAATTCCACAAGCAATTATTTTTAATGGAATAGATGGAATTGGAAAAGATTTTTTTGCCGATGAGATTAGTAAATTCTACAACACTACAAACCAGTCATCTCACCAAAGATTTTCAGAACCACAACTGAAATACGTCATGGCTTTACCGCGAGGAAAGAACGAAGTATCTCACGATGATCCTTACGAAAAACTTGAAAAGCAAGATTTTGAGAACGTTCTTTCCGAATTGGAATTGAAGAAAAAAAATCCCTACCACAAAATAAAAATTGAGAGAGCAAATCAGATAAAAATTAACAGCATTAGAGATGTGAACAAATATTTAAGTATAAGTTCAAACCCACTCGAACATCGTATGGTACTCATCTCACATGCTGAACTGATGAATGAGGAATCACAAAATGCGCTCTTGAAAAACCTTGAAGAACCTCCCGAGAGAGTTACATTTATTTTGACGACATCTAATATTGAAAATTTAAGACCTACTGTCATTTCAAGATGTTGGATGGTGAAATTTTCCCCCTTGAAGGCAGAAGCTGTAGTTAAAATATTAAATCAACATTTCGATGTTGAATTTTCCAGAGCAAATATTGCTTCATTGTTATCTAACGGATCAGTAACTGAAGCAGTTGAACTTATTGACAACGATTTAGAATATTTCCAAACAAGTATAATAGAATTTTTAAGATCGGCACTTGCCGGTAATATTCAAACTTCGAATACGATTCTTTCCCAGCTATTAAAATCCAATGATAAAAAAAATTTTCATCTTGTCGTTAAACTAATTCTGTTTTGGTTATCCGACCTTAAACGCGAGATAGCCGGAATAGGCGATTATCATTTCCAATCATTCTATGAAACAATTCAGAAATTTAATTCGCGCCACAGCAGAGTGAAACTGAATGCATTTATTTCAAATGCAGAAAGTCTATCGAATGCTGTTTCATTCAATAATTTAAATTTGAATATTGCAACTCACAAATTGATATTTGAATTATCTGCACTCATCAAACAAAACAATTAAGAGAGAAAAACATGATGAATAAAGTCTACATCACACATGCCAAACGAACGGCAATTGGTTCATTTGGTGGAACGCTTTCCTCATTCGCAGCACCGCAACTCGGAAGTTTGGTAATTAAAGCATTGATTGAAGAATCCAAAATTAACGTATCAGAAGTTGAAGAAGTAATAATGGGAAACGTACTCACCGCAGGTTTAGGTCAAGCACCCGCGAGACAAGCGGCACTTTTTGCGGGTCTTCCAAATTCTGTTGAGACTCTAACAATTAATAAAATGTGCGGTAGCGGATTGAAAGCAGTTATGCTCGCAGCTCAGTCAATCGCACTCGGTGATGCAGACTTAGTTATTGCGGGCGGACAGGAGAGTATGTCAAATTCACCTTATCTTATGAAAAAAGCACGTAACGGTTTTAAGTTTGGGCATGGCGAAGTTCAAGATTCAATGATACTTGACGGACTTTGGGATGTGTACAACAATATTCACATGGGCTCTTGTGCCGAAGCTTGCGCGAGAGATTTTCAATTCACTCGAGATGATGTGGATGCCTTTACGATTAATTCCTATAAGAAAGCATTAGAGGCTCAAGCATCTAATAAATTCGCTGATGAGATTGTTCCCCTGAAAATTGATTCGAAAGGGGGAGATACAATAATTGATAAAGATGAAGATCCGGGGAAAGTAAAATTCGATAAAATTTCTTCTCTTAAACCAGTTTTTGAAAAAAATGGAATTGTTACAGCGGCGAACGCTTCAAATATAAACGATGGCGCGGCGGCTCTGATTTTAGTTTCTGAAAAGAAATTAAAAGAACTCGGACTCAAACCGTTGTGCGAAATTGTTGGACATACATCTGCGGCAAGAGCACCAATTGAATTTACAACAGCACCGGCAGACGCAATCTCAAAAGTTTTGAAAAAAATAAATCTTGAAAAAAATCAGATTGATCTTTACGAAATTAACGAGGCATTTGCAGTTGTTTCATTGGCAGTTAATAAAATTTTGGATTTAGATAATTCGAGGATAAACGTGAATGGTGGTGCAATTGCGCTCGGTCATCCGATTGGTGCAAGTGGAGCGCGAATACTTGTTACACTCATACACGAATTGAAACGCAGAAAAGACGATTATGGTTTAGCCACGCTATGCATCGGCGGTGGCGAAGCTTCTGCACTAATTGTTAAAAATATTATTTAAGGAATTAAAAATGAACGAAATAAAAAATGTCAGTGTAATCGGTGGCGGAACGATGGGAAACGGAATCGTTACTGTTTTTGCTTTAAAAGGATATAATGTTTCGCTTGTTGAACAATCCGAAGATTTGTTCACTCGTGCAAAATCTAACATTGAAAATAGTTTAAATCGTATGTTGAAAAAGGGGACGATCAGCAATGATGAAGTAACAAAATCTTTAGGATACATCAATAAAGTTATTGGAATTAGAAATCTTTCATCTGAAACAGATCTTGTAATTGAGGCGATTTACGAAAACAAAGATGCGAAGTTGGAAATATTCAAAACACTGGATTCATTCGTAAAAAAAGAATGTATCTTCGCCTCAAATACTTCGTCAATCTCAATAACTGAGTTAAGTGCGGCAGGCCGTGCAGATAAGTTCATCGGAATGCATTTTATGAATCCTGTTCCGGTTATGAAACTAATAGAAATTATTCGAGGTTACTCGACATCTGAAGAAACTTTTAATTCCATCAAAGAATTAAGCATAAAACTTGAAAAAACTCCGGTTGAGGTCAACGATTATCCCGGATTTATTTCCAACAGAATATTAATGCCGATGATTAATGAGGCAATATTTGCACTTTACGAAAACGTTGCAAGCGCAGAAGATATCGATACCGTAATGAAGTTGGGAATGAATCATCCGATGGGTCCATTAACTCTCGCCGATTTTATCGGATTGGATGTCTGCTTGGCGATAATGGAAGTATTGTACAAAGGATTTAATGATCCCAAATATCGTCCATGTCCACTTCTGAAGAAAATGGTTGCCGCGCAAAAATTCGGTAGAAAAACTGGTGAAGGATTTTTTAAATATTAAAAGAAATTATTGGAAATAGCAGATTCAAAAACAGCTAAAGAGTTAGGACAACCGCGAAATATTTTCGGATTATTGAAAAAACATTTTCGCACAATCAACATACCTGAATATGTTTCTTTCAGCAGTATTGCGCTAATCATTGGTATTGCAGCGGGACTTTCGGCGGTACTTTTTCATCATTCCATCGATTTTCTTAACCATTCTTTTTTCAACCAAACCAAGGAAGGCTTCTTCTTTTTCGGCACCATCGCAATAATACTCATCCCCGCAGTTGGTATGTTTATTCAAGGAATGATGATACACTATTTTAAAAATTACGCCGAGAAAAAAGGAGTGTGGGAGGTGATTAAAGCCGTTTCAACTCGTGGTGGATTCATTCCATTCCGAATTACTCTCTTCAATTTTTTAGCTTCGGTGATTTGCATTGGAACCGGAGGTACTTTGGGTCCCGAAGGTCCCGCTGCTCAATTAGGTGGAGGTGTAGCGAGTAAAATCGGAAGTACATTAAAAATAACTGATGAAAAGAGAAGAATTTTCACTGCGGCAGGAGCTGGGGCGGCAATCGCGGCAATCTTTAATACGCCACTTGGAGGTGTATTCTTTGCAATTGAAGTAATATTATTGAATGATTTCCATACACCGACGTTCTCGGCACTAATTATTGCTTCAGTCGCCGCAAGTGCAGTTTCTCGAATCCTACTGGGGAATACGAGTGTCTTTCAATTTGAGGTATTACAAAATTTTGATTATTCGACAATTTACGTTTATGCGATACTCGGCATTGTTTCAGGATTAATCTCAATACTTTTTATTCGTTACACAGACATGATAAAGAAGCTTTTTAAAGAAAAGATATTGCCAAAAAACTATCTCCCACAATGGGGGATAATGGTAATCGTTGGCATTCTACTTGGTGTTTGCGGAATGTTTTATAAAGAAATATTTGGCATCGGTTACGATGGTATTAATAGTATTTTAAAAAATGATATTGCAGTCTCATCCGTTTTTGTGTTATTAGTAATGAAGTTTATTTTAGTTCCGATTGTTTTTCATTCTGGAGGATTCGGCGGTTTTTTTGCACCGGCATTATTTATTGGAGCATGTACAGGATTTTTAATTCAGTATCTGTTTGCAACAGTATTGAATTTACCAATTGCTGATGACACGGTGATTTTAGTTTCTATGGGAGCCATGCTCGGGGGAATGAACAGTATTCCGATTGCAGCGATTTTGATTATTTTTGAGATGACACAAAGTTATAATTTTATACTTCCATTGATGCTTGCAGTAATATTATGTAGTTTGTTAGTACAGATAAGTTTACGTAAATCAATTCACCTTAAACATCTAGAATCAGAAGGATTTTCTATTGATTCTAAAAACACAAATTTACTCAAAAAACATATTGTTCAGGATATAAAGCTAAAGCCACTCATTACGATAAATGAAGATGTACTGCTCCCTGAAATTCTTTCCATATTTACTGAAAACCCAAATGAATCTTGTATTTTCGTGAAAAATGAATCCGGTCAACTGATTGGCTACATTTCAGAAAATGAATTACGACCGATAATTGCTGAATTTGAAAATGTGAAATTATTTCTGGTGGCACGGGATTTAGTTAATAGCAATATCTACTATTTAACTTTACATGATGATCTCGATTATGTGATGAATGTATTCTCAAAAAATTCATTTGCTGTCGCTCCAGTTAAATTAGATGCTGATACTGATGAAGTAATTGGCTTAATTTCAAAAGATGCGATAATCAAATTTTACAGCATAGAATCACTTAAAGAGGATTTTGTCGATGGATTTAACAAAGAACTCAAAACCATAAACAAATCAGTCATTTCTAAATTATCTGATGAATATTCAATTATTGAAATAGAAATTCCAAATTCATTAATTGGCAAAACACTTCAAGAATTGAAACTACGGAACAAATTTGGAATTGAGGTTATTATGATAAAAAATAAAGAAGAGAACAATGAATCAAAAATGTACATGCCTGATCCAGCAAGTAAACTAATGAAGGGAGATAAAATGGTAATTATGGGTAAAGATAAAGATATTGAAAATCTCAAAAATCTATAGGATAATTTTCCGATAATGTATATTATGTCAACTAATATTTACTCATCAGAATCATCGCAAAAATTATTAAGATCACAATAATTATCGCTCTTAAAATACCTGACTTCCCTTTGTTAATCTTTCTTTTTCGAGAAAACCCGAGACGTTTTTTTTTTCTTTCAGATTCATCCGACAGTGCGTCATAAAATCTTGGTTGATAATCAAATTTACGATTCAGAATTCTTTTCTTAAACATTAACTCACTATAGCAATTGCAGAGTTTATACAAGATACGGTTACACTAGTTACTGTTCTCGTTAAAACTTCACCATCAGCATGTAAATACTGAGGAGAACTCAGTGCAAATTTAATCTGTTCAAATGTTAAATTTTTGACTTCATCGAGATTTGTGTGCGTGCCGTCGATGGCTTTAGGAAGCACAGTCAGAATTTTTCTTCGATTCATAAATATTGGGATGCAAGCATTCAATTTACCGTCATCTATTTGTCCGGTGGGATTCAACATAAAACCACCTCCTGCATATTTAGTATTACCGACACTCACCATTAATTTGCTCCCAACAATTTCTTCAAAAGAAGATGAATTGATGAGAACTTCTTCATATTTGGTGAAAGCTTTTATTACAGAAACTAGATAAAGAGGTAATCCTCGTAAAAATTTAGTCTGACGACTAATGTCCGAAACTAATGCATCAAATCCAACACCGCAACTACTTATAAACAAATGAGTATTATCTTTACTATCAAGTGACTCATAGTCGATTTTTCCGATGTCCGAAAATCTTCTAAAATTGGAACTCACTATTTTTTCTAACGAATTATCATAATCGCGATCGTGGTACCACGTAAATTCTTTTGCAAAATCATTCCCTGAGCCAATTGGGATCACAGCTAAGCTACAATTACTATTAATTCCTAATCCATTAATTACGCTATTAACTGTTCCATCGCCACCGAGAACTATAACTTTACAGTCAAATTTTTTAATATCGGAGCAAATATTTTTAACTTCTTCAGGACTTTGAGTTACGAATACTTTCGAATCTTCTAAAGAATCAATCTTCGTTTTCAATTTCTGATAAACTGCGAATGCTTTTCCCTTCCCCGCTATTTTATTTAAGAAAAATGCAAATTTCATATTGCAACTTTCGTTTCATAGGAGCCGATGATTGATTCAGAAAAGTGCCTCGCATCAAATTCTTGTAAGTCATTGATTCCTTCACCGACTCCAATAAAATATATTGGGATGTTGAGCTGATCAGAGATTTGAATGATAGCACCGCCTTTTGCAGTTCCATCCAATTTTGTAATAATTAATCCCGTAAGAGGAATAGCATTAAAAAATTCTTTTGCTTGAAGTAGTGCATTTTGTCCATTATTCCCATCCAAAACAATAATAGTTTCGTGCGGTGAAGCAGGCAGAACCTTAGAGATAACTCTTTTAATTTTGGATAGTTCATCCATTAAATTGTTTTTGGTGTGAAGTCTTCCGGCAGTATCAATAATAACAACATCAGAATTATTTTTAAGTGCGTATTGAACTGTTTCGAAGGCAATCGATGAAGGATCATTTGTTTTATCAGATGCGAACACTTCTACTCCACTTCTTCTTCCCCATTCCAACAACTGATTTACCGCAGCAGCACGGAAAGTATCACAAGCACCAATAGTAATTTTGAATCCTTCACTTTTTAAAATATTTGCAAATTTCCCGATTGTTGTTGTTTTCCCACTTCCATTCACACCGACAATTAGAATAACGAATGGGCGGAAATTATTAATTCGTGAAATAAAATTTTCTTTTGGAGAATTTTTCCTTAAAATATTCTCTACGATGTTTTGTAGAATTAGAAGCATCTCCGAAACTTCTCTTCCCTTCGAATTGACAAGTGTTGCTCGAAACTCATCTACTATTTTTTGAGATGTTGCAATACCGATATCCGAGGAGATTAATATCTCCTCTATCTTTTCCAAAAAGTCTTCATCAACTACAGCGCGTCCGGTGAATGTTTCAACTAACTTGTTGGTAATTTTTTCCCTTGTCTTCGCCAGACCGTTGCTGATTTTACTGAAGCTAAAATTCTTGAACAATTAATTCTCTCCTTTCTTTAGAAAATCAATTGATCTCCAACCATATCCGACCAGAGATGCGAAAGATAATAGAATAATCATGTAGTAAAATATTTTTCCGATGCTCGAGTGCTGGATATCACCTAAAATCATTAGGAAATAAAGACAGATGGTTACAACTGCAATCTTTCCCAAAAAATTTGAAGGTAAAACTTTTCCGATTTTTTTTGACAGGAAAATTCCGGAGATAAAAATCAGAACATCTCTTAAAATTATTATCCAAAATAATGTAGCATCGAACAAGCCGTTGGTATAGAGAGGAATAACGATAGCCGCCACACAAATTTTATCTGCGAGCGGGTCTATAATTTTTCCGAACTCGGTTACTTCATTGAATTTTCTTGCAAGATAACCGTCAAGTATATCTGTAACTGCAGCAAAGATACATAATGCGAACGCAATCATTCGCATTTCCGGGCTGTTAAGATTATTAAATATAATCCAAAACGGTATTGCTAAAAAAACTCTCAACAAACTTAAGAGATTCGAAAAAGTGTAGATTTCTTTTAAAACGATCTTCATTTATTTTTTTATTTGATTACAGCAATCTTTCCAATTTTTATTTCAAGTTCTTCATTTAGATCTGATAAACGTACTACACGATACAGATAAACTCCGGTGTTCACTTCATTTCCCTCATCATCTTTAAGGTTCCAGCGAATTCCACCATCATTATCTTTTTCTGAAAACGAATTTATCTTTTTCCCTTCGATTGTCCAAATTGAAATTTCAACATTACTTGGAAGATTTGCAAAAGTAACGAAATTGTTTTTAACAATCGCTGGACTCGGATAAAAATAAATATTCTCAAGGTTCTCTGAAACTGCGGATAACACAAGGTTTGAACCGGCTCCATCATTGATTCTTATTTGTCCGCTGGCTAAATCCGATTTGATATTTTCAATTTTCAAAGTATAAATAATTCCGGTTGAGCCCACAGGGCGTCCATCTGTAAGGTCGAGTGTGATGAGTGATTTATCGACTGCATCATGCTGAATTTCTCTAATAAAATTCGCAGGAGAAAATTTATAATTATTTTTATCCACGACTGCGGCGGATTCTGCCGGTAAATTAAATTTAATTTTTATCAGATAGGGATTTATGATTGAGAAGGATTCTACATAAAATTGTTTAGCGACAATCGATTCATTAAATAGAAAAGTTATCGAATCATTTTGTATTGGGCTTCCGAACAAATCTCTTAAACCATTGAGGAGAAGTTTATATGTACCAGTGCTGAAATTTTTTCCGAACGAAATAAAATATGCGTATTCCGAGAACGGAGAAACCGAATTTGGTATTGAAACATTTGATGCTGAATCTTTAAGTTGAAACGCATTTATTCTTTCAATTGTCGGATTGATCTTTTCGTCGAATGTAATTTTTAAAGAATTACTATTTATCACTTCGATGGTTTTCAGCTGTGAAGGTTTGTGGTGATATATCATTGCCGACTTGCTAAAATTTGAAAACGGAATTGGTTTGGTCGGGTTGTATCCTTTCACCGCATAAAAATATTTTTGATTTATACTCGCAGAAAAATCATTATAATAATTTGAGGTCGTCGAATCAATTAATAATAAATTATTTTCATCGAGGCCTCTGTAAATAAAAAAATTATGCGCAGAACCAAACCACGATAGTAAAACATTTGTTGTATCCACACTATAGCCGTTTAATTGGTAGGGTGCATTGGTTTTATTTCCATCGTTAAATTCATAAAAATTAATTTGAAGATTTCCGGGTAAAGCAATTTCAGGCGTTCCGTTTTTGTTCAAATCGCTAACGAGCAATGAAGATGAGTTAATGTTTTCTTCAAAGAAAATAACATCGTTTGAAGTAATGTTGTTTTGAAAAATATAAGCATAAGGAAAAGTTATTAGCACAAGTTCATCACTGCCATCGCTGTTTATATCAACAAGTTTAAGTGCATTGCCAATTTTTTGAAATGCTGAATTGAATTCGACTGCCGGATCGATAAATGCTTTAGAAAATATTTCCACCGGTTCCCCATTGCGAAATTCCAATACGAGCAAAAGATGAAAACTTGCAATATCAATTTCATCGAATGAGTGAAGCAGAATCGCCAAATCTTTAAAGCCATTTCCGTTAAAATCCCCTTCGGCGATATAGCTCATCGAACTTAAAAATTCTGTCGAATAAATCTTTCCGTTCACAAATTTCCCTGCTTGATTCTTAAAACTCATTAAATCTCCGTCGGTATCAATTAACCAGATTTCTCTAACGCCGTCATTATCGGAATCGAACAGAACAACGTTTGGAAAATCAAAATAATTTCCGCCAAACCCTTCGTTAGAAAAATTTTTGAGAGAATCTGTTAAAGTGAACGAAAGATCGGAATTAATTTTAGAAAGCGAAATTGAGTTCTCCCCTGTTACCATCATAATTTCATTTTGACCGTCGCCGTTAAAATCTTTCACGCCAACAGGCCAATTTACTCCCCCTTCTTTTTTATACTTTTGAATCGGTACATTATTTTCATTTTCATAAATGTAAGTGTTGTACGACCAAAAAGTTAGAAGATCGCTTTTGCCGTTTGTATTGAAATCACCAAAGTCTTTTACAATTTTTTCGGGGAGAGTATCGGAAACAACGAACTCATTATTCTGTAAGCGATAGAAATGAGTAATCGTTGGCGAATCATTTTTTCGTAAAGCAATTTCAGAAAGATCATTACTCTTAATTGAAACCGGTTTGTCAAAAATATTTCCCGCCGGTAATGAGTAATCCATTTTATCAAAATGCTTTAAAGAAAAATTAGGTCCGGTGTTCACGCTAAAAAAATTTGAACTATCTTTTAAAATCGTTGATTTGCCTGCAAGATTTATAGCTTCAAAATATATTTCATAAGTTGTGTTGAACTCTGTAATATTTTTTGGAATGAATCCGTAATGTAAAGTTTTAACAAATTGATTATTCGTCGTGAATCCATCAAGAGTAACAAATTCCCAATTCGTTGTGCCCGATTTTCTATAATTCATTTTTACGACGCATCTTTGATTTGTATAGATTGCACTCATGACAGAACTTTTATCGCCGTAAAGTGCAGGAAATAAACTTATCAATTCAACTTGAGGTGCCGACCGCACAACATGAAAATTAATTCTCTCTTCTAAAGTTGTACCATTGATTTGATTGATGAGTAATCGCAAAGTGTACGACGAATCGGAAAAATTTGAGATGTTCAAATTATAAATTTCACTTTGCGCGAATTGAGTTTGGTTCTGATCGATTAAATTTGTCCAACTTTGCGGATTTAAACCTACGCCATAAAACAACGAATATGATTTAAAGTATGGAGATAAAATTGTAGCAGAAATATTTAATGTATCATCACTTGTCGCAAAATCTTGTGAAGGATAATCGAATTTCACGATTGCCGGTGCAAGTACTGTTAATGCTCGAAAGATATTCAATCTTCCGGCGCCGGTTCGCAAATCCCAACCTGTAGAATTAATATCATCACAAGTTGATTTCAATATCTGTTTCACTTCTTCGTTAGAATAATTTGAAATAGATTTAACAAGTGCCGCTGCCGCGGAAACAAAAGGTGCGGCGGCTGATGTACCGTTGAAATTTCCGTATCGGTTATTTCTAATTGTTGTAACGATACCGGTTCCCGGCGCAACTAAATCCAAAGTTGAACCATAATTTGACGAGGTTGCAACTACGTCATTCTCGGTAGAATTACCGACGCTTATCACTTCTTGATAGCCCGATGGATAATGCGGATTGGAGGAGGAAGAGTTTCCCGAACTCGCAACCATTATTACTCCCCTGCTGTATGCGTAACGAATTACATCTCGAAGAACTAATGAGAAAGAATTATCACCAAAACTCATGTTGATAACTTTAGCATTATTATTTACCGCATAAAGAATTGCGGCGGCAACGTCATCTTCTTCACCGTATCCTGCGGGATCGAATGCGCGTAAGTTGAGAATTTTTACTCGCGGTGCAACCCCCGCAATTCCGATCAGATTATTTTTTATTGCGGCAATAATTCCGGCTACAGCAGTACCGTGCGAAAAACCATTTTCATCCATCGGATTATTGTCCCAATAAAGATAATCGCCGCCGGTTGAATCAAATGGAAATCCTTGACGATCGGTAAAATCAAATCCGCGATAGTCATCAACAAAACCATTACCGTCATCATCAGTACCGTTTGAAGATTTATCATTTCCAGATGCATCAATTCCTGTTTCTCCGGGATTGATATAAATTGAAGAAGAAAGATCGGGGTGAAGATAGTCTATTCCCGTATCGATAACGCAAACTAAAATGGAATCGTTTCCCTCGGTTAAATCCCAAGCATCAACTGCTCTAGTTTTCGTTAATGCCCATTGCTGTGCGAACAAACTATCGTTCGGAGTTGAATGGATCTTATACAAATTTCCGAATTGAACGTATTCGATTTTTTCGTTCAATTTTAATTCATTCATAATTTGTAAAGAATTTTCTTCTGCTACATTTATTTTGACAATCTTTTCAAGTTCAAATTCTGTTTGAAATATTTGTGGAAATAACCGGGTAACAATAATCGGAATATTTTTTAAAGGTGCATTTGAATTTTTCGAAAAAACATTTTTCGTTGATACGATTTCATCAACTTCATGAAGACTAATTTCGGGTTTGAATTTTATGAATATAGTTGATGTTTGTGGTAGAATAAATTCTGAAGTTAACAGAATAAAAAAAATAAAGATATTAAATTTCATATACCTCTTTAATGAAGTTTGAATCCACTTCTGTTGGATACTTGCCCGTAAAACAAGAGGTGCAAAAATCAGACACATCCTCTTCATAAACTGCACTCAACATTTGCTCAACGGTTAGGTAGCATAAACTATCTGCGCCTAAGTACTCTTTAATTTTTTCAAGATTACCCTCGCACACATTTGCAATCAATTCCTTTTTAGAAGGGAAATCCATTCCATAGTAACATGGGTGCATAATTGGTGGTGAAGAGATTCTGACATGAATTGATTTTGGATTTGCCTCTCGAATTAAGTTTAACAATTGTTTAGAAGTTGTTCCGCGTACGATTGAATCATCAACAATCACAACTGTTTTTCCTTCCAGAACGCCTTTAACTACATTGAATTTAATCCTTACTCCCACTTCCCTCTTTGTTTGTCCCGGTTGAATAAAAGTTCTGCCAATATAATGACTTCGAATTAATCCAATCTCAAGCCGTGCCGGAATTGAAAGTTTTTCAAGTTCAGATGCATAGCCGAGTGCAGCAGTGTTTGAGCTATCGGGAACGCTGATTACAATTACTTTATCACCATCGGGATCAACCACAGGATAATTCTTCGCTAAAATTTTTCCTAATCTCCTTCGGATTTTATCAACATTATGTCCGAAGATTTTGCTGTCGGGGCGCGAGAAATAAATAAATTCGAAGATGCATTGTTTTTTTTGCGGAATGAAAAATTCATCCAATTGAATTGAAGTCGGCTCCATCTTCGCAATCGAATCGTCATCAAATACAAGCATTTCACCGGGATTGACATCACGGATGTACTCGGCACTGATAATATCAAATGCACAAGTTTCTGATGCTACGATGAAAGCATCTTTCTTTTTTGCAATTGATAACGGTCTAAAACCGTACGGATCTCGAACTGCAACAAGTTTATTGTCGGTTAAAATGATTAAGCAATAAGCACCTTCAACTCTTGCAAGTGCTTCCTTTATTTGTTCGATTTGATCATCAAGTCTGCTTCGAGCAATCAAATGCAAAATAACTTCTGTGTCGCTTGTGGTTTGAAAAATTGCACCTTCGTTGATCAATTCTTCTCGTAGTTGCTTTGCATTTGTAAGATTACCGTTGTGAGCTATCGCTAAATTTCCCATGCGATAATTCACCATGAAAGGTTGAATATTTTTTCGTGATTCGGAAGAACCTGTTGTTGAATATCTATTATGTCCGATAGCGGAAGTTCCCGAAAGTAATTTCCCCCAATCTTCATATTTATCGAAAACTTCTGATACTAATCCTTCACCTTTAATAATGTTGAACACAGTCTTGCCCGAAGAATTGAAATCGCGCGAAACAATTCCTGACGCTTCTTGTCCCCTATGTTGAAGAGCGTGCAGACCATAATACGTCTCGAGGCTTGCATGGTCAGAGCCAAATATTCCAAAAATTCCGCAAAAGCTTTTGTGTTGATGCATAAATAAATTTTATAATCCGAATTAATTTTAACGTTCACGAGTAATAAAAAAAAAGGTACAAATGATGTACCTTGTCTCTGTCGGAACGGCGGGATTTGAACCCGCGACCCCTACCACCCCAAGGTAGTGCGCTACCGG
>CAYMUL010000031.1:0-40080 GCA_964393605.1 uncultured Ignavibacteriaceae bacterium
TAGAGCGCAAAAAAAATTATAACGCGGGAATAGCTCAGTTGCCCACCTCGTTCAAATTCTTGAACTCAGTGGTTAAAGTAGAGCGCAAAAAAATTATAACGCGGGAATAGCTCAGTTGCCCACCTCGTTCAAATTCTTGAACTCAGTGGTTAAAGTAGAGCGCAAAAAAATTATAACGCGGGAATAGCTCAGTTGGTAGAGCGCAACCTTGCCAAGGTTGATGTCGCGGGTTCGAGTCCCGTTTCCCGCTCAATTACAAATCCACTTGAGAAAAGTGGATTTGTTTTTTTATTCTAAAATTTTAGATAGGCGCTGTATCCCGATAAATCGGGACCAAGGCGGAAGTCTGCAAGACTTCAATTCATCGGTTCAAATCCAATGAATGCTTAAAATAATGTAGAATAAAAAATGATAAGGCGCTGTAGCCAAGTGGCCCAAGGCGGAAGTCTGCAAAACTTCTATTCGTCGGTTCAAATCCGACCGGCGCCTCAACTTTCCAAATTTTTATTCTTTGTTCGGATCAACTTCCAATTTTGTTTTGAATTGATCATCCGTAAAATGGACAATCACCGGTTTGTTATCAAATACCTGCATCGATATCATCATTGCAAAAAGTTTTGCAAAACCGATTGTAGTTGAATCCTTCTCCGCATCTTCTTTTACAACCATCCTGAATTGAAACACTTCGCCGGACTTTGTCAACTGCACAGATTTCGCGTTCCCGTCGAAAAATTTATTTTCAACTAAAAAATTACCAAGCTTGTTTGCTTGATCTTTAGTTACTTGTTCAGTGTAATAAAGTTCACCATTATTGAACTCTAATTTTTCACCGTACATATTTCCTACAAAATAGTTCACACCGAAATAAATTGCAGCGATGAATATGAGTGAGAGAATTACTTTTTTCATTTATTTCCTTTCATTGGATTATTTTCTTGAGCCGTGGATGAAGCCACGCTGAGGCAGTGAGGAATGAACAGTTATGAATGCTTCTTTATCAATTTGCTCTGTCATACTAACTACTCTTTTCTGATTCTTTCTTGTTGTAACTAACATGATTACTGCAACACCGCCGCGGCTTCCTTCGCCGGGAAGTATCGTTACGCCGAATTGTTCTACTCTTAATTTATCGGCTATCGCATCTGTGCTATATTTAGAGATGATATTTATTTGCACGAAACCCAAGCCGACTTTCTGCTCCATCCAAATGCCAAAAATATTTCCCAAAGCAAAGCCGAGTGCATATCCAATCATGTTGTAATAGTTGTCAAGGTGTTGAAAAATAAATCGGATTGCAAAAACCCAGATTAGCACTTCAACAAACCCGATGATTCCTGCAGTATATTTTCTTCCTTGCACAACAAGAATTGTTCTAAAAGTTCCCAAACTCACATCGCCGATTCTCATCATCATTATAATAAAAGGACCCAAAACTGAGTCGAGCATTCTTTATCCTTCATTTTAAATAAAATCAGTTGCAATTTAGAAAAGAAAAAAATTAAAATTTTAAACGATGTACGAAAAAGAAAGAAAACAACTTGTCGATAAACTGAGCCGAAAAGGTATTACAGATGCCGCAGTACTTGATGCTATTAATCGAGTTGAGCGTCATCTATTTGTGGCAGAAGCATTTCTTCCCCGCGCTTATTATGATGTTGCGCTCCCAATCGGAATGGAACAAACAATTTCTCAACCTTATACTGTTGCAGTGATGACTTCACTTTTAGATGTAAAAAAGGATTACAAAATTTTGGAGATAGGAACGGGTTCCGGTTATCAAGCGGCGATTTTATCAGCGATGGGTGCAAATGTTTATTCAATCGAAAGAGTATTTGAATTATATCAACGTACTTTAAAACTTTTAGAAAAAATGAATTACCGCGTTAATATGAAATGCGGAGATGGAACGATTGGTTGGAGTGAATTCGCACAGTTCGATGGAATAATAGTTACTGCCGGCGGACCCGAAAAAATTCCGGACGCTCTGAAGAAACAGCTTGTAGTTGGCGGGAAATTGGTTATTCCTATCGGAAATAGAATTTCGCAAACACTTACAGTCGTAACAAAATTAGATGATTCGGAATTCTCCTGCGAAAAAATTCCGGAGTTCACATTTGTTCCCTTAATTGGAAAAGAAGGTTGGGAAAAAAAGCAATTGTAATAGTCGGTGCAACCGCTACAGGAAAAAGCGATGTTGCATTTGAACTTGCAAAAGTTTTAGGCACAGATATAATTTCTGCGGATAGTCGACAATTTTTCTGTGAAATGAATATCGGCACCGCAAAGCCGCATGAACATTGGTTAAACCGGATCAAGCATCATTTTGTAAATCATCTTTCAATTGTTGAAGAGTTCAATGTGTATCAGTTTAGGAAAGAAGCGCGCATAGTTTTGGAAACACTCTTCAATCGAAATAAAGTTCCCATAATAGTCGGCGGTTCCGGATTGTATATTCGCGCGCTGGTTCAAGGAATAATTGAGCACGAAGCTATCGATGAAAAAATTCAAAGTGATCTTCTCGCAAAAAAAAATAGTAAAGGAAAAGAATTTCTTTACGAAGAATTGCATAGAGTTGATCCGAAATCTGCCGCAACGATGTTACCTCAAAATTGGAAGAGGGTGATTCGTGCGCTCGAAGTTTTTTATCAGACAGGCAAACCAATTTCGCAACATTTTGAAGAACAAGAATCGGAAAGTGAAATAGAATTTTTGCAGTTCGGATTAAAATGGGAGCGAGCAAAACTTTATGAGAGAATCAATCTCCGCGTTGATAAAATGATTGAAGATGGTTTGGTTGATGAAGTAAAATCTTTACAAAAGAAATTTCCGAATTACAATCTGAACGCTTTGAATACTGTCGGTTACAAAGAAATTTTCAGTTACTTAAAAAACGAAATTGAACTTGAAGAGGCAATTCGTCTCGTTAAAAGAAATTCGCGGCATTATGCGAAACGGCAATTAACATGGTTCAAAAAAGATGTATCGATTCAATGGATTGATTGCACAGAAAATTTTTCTCCAAAAAAAATTGCACATGAAATCTTGGGCAAGCTAAGCGGATTTTCTTCTTATATTTAGCCCTCAAAAAAAAAGAATTATGAATAAAGAATTTATCCGAATAGCGTCCGGTCAAGGATTTTGGGGAGACTTAATTGAAGCACCCTACATGCAAGTTACACGCGGCGATGTTGATTATCTCGTTATGGATTATCTCGCTGAAGTTACGATGTCTATTCTTCAAAAACAGAAAAACAAAAATCCGCAATTCGGATACGCTCGCGACATTCCCGAATTGATGAAAAGAATTCTTCCCGTTTGTAAAGAGAAGAATATAAAAATTATCACTAACGGCGGCGGCGTTAATCCGAAGGGCTGTGCCGAAGCGGTTAAAACTGTTGCCTCATCTCTCGGTTTAAAAAATGTAAAGATCGCAGTAATCACCGGCGACGATATTAAAGACAATTTGAACAATCTCATTTCTCGCGGTTCAACTTTGAACAATATGGAAACGGGAGAATCGATTGAAAAAATTAAAGATAAAATTCTCAGTGCCAATGTTTATTTCGGTGCGTTCCCGATTGTTAAAGCACTTCAAATGGGTGCGGATATTGTAATCACCGGGAGAACTACAGATACAGGTTTAACTCTTGCACCGATGATTTACGAATTCGGATGGACGAAAACTGATTACGATTTGCTCTCCGCAGGAACGGTTGCCGGTCATATTCTTGAATGTGGTGCGCAAGCTTCCGGTGGAAATTTTTTGGGTGATTGGCAATCGATAGAAAATTTTGCCGAGATTGGATTTCCGATTGCCGAAGCATATCCGAACGGCGATGTGATAATTACGAAACATGATTCGCTCGGCGGAAGAGTTTCGGTTGAAACAATTTCGGAACAGTTGCTCTACGAGATCGGCAATCCAGAATTGTACATTACTCCCGATTGTGTAGCGGATTTCACTTCAATACATTTAGAAAATCTCGGTAAAGATCGTGTAAAAGTTCACTCCATAAAAGGGAAAGCTGAAACTGAATTTTACAAAGTATCATGTTCGTATGCCGATGGATATTCGGCTTCATCGTCGTTGACTTATACCTGGCCTCAAGCAATCACGAAAGCAAAAGCCGCAGATAAAATTTTGAGAAAAAGATTAGAACTTCTCGGACTAAGTTTCGAGGAGATTAGGAGCGAAATACAAGGCTACAATGCATGTCATGGACCTCTTGCAAAAGAATTCAGTGAAGATGAATTGAACGAAGTTGTGTTAAGAATTGCAGTTCGTTCGAAAGATTATAACTCGGTCGAAAGATTCGGAAAAGAAATTGCGCCGTTGATATTAACAGGTCCGCCGGCAGTAACCGGTTTTGCGGGCGGTCGTCCGAAGCCGAGCGAAGTTGTTGCATATTGGCCCGCGCTGATTAAAAAAGAACTTGTTACCCCAATTGTAGAGATGGTGTAGAATGAAAATTAAATTAATAGAAATTGCGCACGGTAGAAGCGGCGATAAAGGAGATGCGGCAAACGTCGGCATCATTGCCTATAATAAAGATGGTTATGAATTTCTTTCATCCCTTCTTACAAAAGAAAAAGTAAAAAAATATTTTGTTGGAGTTTGCCTCGGCGAAGTTGAGAGATATGAACTACCAAATTTGAACGCATTGAATTTTATTTTGAATAACACACTCGGCGGAGGCGGAACAGTTTCGCTAAAGCTGGATGCGCAGGGAAAAACTCTCGCTGCCGCATTATTGCGAATGGAAGTTGATGTCGATGAATCGATTATTATCAGAATGAAACGAAAGAATTAGAAAAGGAAACGAAATGTTTGTTGATGAAATAAGTTTATTAAAAGCAAATCAAAAAAAAATTTCCTCACTACGAGGTTATCTTTAACTTAGATAAAAAAGAAACACGGGTAAAAGAACTCGAATCAAAAACGGAAGAATCAAATTTTTGGAGCGATCAGAAATCTGCGCAAAAAATTCTTCAAGAAATCAAATCGCTTCAAGTCTGGATTAATGCATGGAGGGAATTAGAATCCAAAGCAAATGAAATTTCAGAACTCATAGAACTCGCCTCACTTGAAGAAGAAGAATCTTTAACCCAAGAAATTCAAAAAGAATTAAATACACTTGCCGCAAAAGTAGATGCACTCGAATTCAAAACTATGCTGAGCGGAAATGATGACGATAAAAATTGTATACTCTCAATTCACTCCGGCGCCGGTGGAACCGAAGCGCAAGATTGGGCTGATATGCTTCTTCGGATGTATCTGCGGTATGCGGAACGGAGCGGCTTTCAGGCGAGTATTGTCGATATGCTCGATGGAGACGGAGCCGGAATTAAAAGCGCAACTGTGGAAATTATCGGTGACTATTCTTACGGATTTATGAAAGCCGAAAACGGAGTTCATCGTCTTGTTAGAATTTCTCCTTTCGATGCTAATAAAAAACGTCATACTTCGTTTGCATCTGTTTTTGTAATTCCCGAAATTGATGACACAATTGAAATAGATATTAATCCCGCGGATTTGAGAATAGACACATTTCGCTCCGGAGGAAAAGGCGGGCAGAACGTGAACAAAGTGGAGACTGCCGTGCGAATAACACACATCCCCACAGGCGTTGTTGCCGCTTGCCAAAGTGAAAGATCACAAACACAAAATAAAACCCGTGCGATGAAACTTTTAAAATCTAAACTTTATCAAATCGAAGTTGAAAAGCAAACAGCCGAATTGAATGAAGTGGAAAAATCTAAAATGAAAATTGAGTGGGGAAGTCAAATTCGTTCTTATGTTTTTCATCCTTATAATATGGTGAAGGATCATAGAACTGACGTTGAAACTTCCGATACTCAAGGCGTTATGGATGGAGACTTGGATAAATTCATAAAAACTTATTTGCAAAAATTCAATGAAAATTAAGAAAGGTACTTATGCAAAAATTTGATGCAGGCGATATTTTGATCGCCGATGGAAGTATGGATAATCATCTTTATATTTTGATTTCAGGGAAAGTCGGAGTTTATAAGGGGAACAGGAAAATTGCTGAAACAGCGCAAAGTGGTTCAATCATCGGTGAGATGAGTGTAATCTTAAATCGCCCGAGAACCGCAACAATAAAAGCCCTCGAACCTACCGTTGTAATTGTGATCGAAGGGAATATTGATAATCTCATCAAGAACCATCCCGATGTTTCAAAGAAAATTATGATCAATCTTGCTGACAGACTCGCGAAGACTACAACGGACTTATACAGTGTTACTCACTTCATTGACGCTCGTATTCCGATTGAGGAATGAAAACAACAACTGAATATCTTTGGTTTTATACTCAGAAAAAAAGAGAATACATCAACATCACTGCTGATGTTGAAGAAATCCTTTACAAAAGCGGAATTAAGGAGGGAATGATTCTCGTCTCGGCGATGCATATTACTGCAGGAGTTTATGTTAATGATGCCGAGAGTGGTTTGATCCAGGATATTGACGAGTGGCTCGAGAAACTTGCACCGTTCAATCCAAACTACAGACATCATCGCACCGGCGAGGATAACGGCGATGCTCACTTGAAAAATTTACTCGTGCATCATCAAGTTATTATTCCCGTTACAAACGGCAAACTTGATTTCGGCCCCTGGCAGCAAGTTTATTATGCGGAGTTCGATGGACAGCGGAAGAAGCGGGTAATCGTTAAAGTGATGGGAGAATAATTTTCGTTTTTTTTGTTTCAAAAACTGAAATCAAAAAATAATTTTCTTTACCGTTACTTTTTCAAGCATCGATAAATTCACTTCCACTCCAATGCCCGGTTTAATCGGCACATCCATTGTACCATCACTATTCACAACAAACTCGGGCTCAACAATGTCATGCGTATAATATCGTTTGCTCGCAGAAATATCTCCGGGCAAAGTAAAATTTGAGAGTGAAGCGAGTGCAACGTTTCCGGCGCGCCCGATACCCGATTCAAGCATTCCTCCATGCCAAACGGGAATTTTATTCGATGCACAATAATCGTGTATCAACTTTGATTCGGTAAAACCACCGACGCGACCTGGTTTAATATTGATAATTCGGCAACTTTCCAATTCAACTGCGGCTTGTGTATCACCGAGAGAATGAATGCTTTCATCCAAACAAATTGCAGTCTTCAATTCGCGTTGAAGTTTTGAGTGTTCAAAAATATCTTCATATCCAAGCGGCTGCTCGATGAGAAGCAAATTGTATTCATCCATTTCTTTAAAGAGATTGATGTCTTCAATTTTATAAGCGGAATTTGCATCAACTTGAAGCAGCAAATCAGTGAATTCATTTCTCAACGCTTTAACAAATTGAAGATCGTTTTCCGGTGCAATTTTAATTTTAATTCGTCGATATCCTTCGTGAAGATAATTTTCAACTTTCTTAATTAACTCCGAGACGGAAGATTGAATGCCGATGCTCACGCCGACTTCAATTTTTTTTCGTGTGCCACCCAACAATTGGGAGAGAGAAATATTTTTTGACTTCGCGAACAAATCCCACAAAGCGGCTTCAAGTCCGGCTTTAGCCATTCGATGTCCGCGCACATTTGAATATGAAATTATCGCTTCATTGATGCTCGTTAAATTTTTTCCAAGAATAGCAGGTATGAGAAAATCGGAAAGGATGTGCCATGCAGTTGCAACAGTTTCGGGAGAGTAGAAAGGTGTGGCTTCTGCAACTGATTCTCCCCATCCGGTTAATCCTTCACCGTCAACTCGAACGATAATATGTTCTTCATCGTATTCGGTTCCCATCGAAGTTGTGAACGGAGAAACCAATTCCATTTTTATGTGGCGAAGTTCAATCTTGTCTATTTTCATTTCAAAAAAATATTATTGTTAGTTCCAACTGCGGAAAGTTTTTCAGCGGCTTGTTTTAAAACTGCTTCCGATTTCGCGAAACAAAGGCGAATAAATTTTCCGTCATACTTTTCTGTGAAGAAAGGGGAGAGCGGAATTACTGCAACACCGATTTCTTTTGTCAGCCATTCCGAAAATTGCATGTCGTTCATTTCGGAAATATTTGAGTAGTCGAGCAGTTGAAAATAAGTTCCCTCTGCAGGCTGAAAAGTGAATCGCGAATTTTTTAACGATGCAAGAAGTAAATCTCTTTTTTGTTTGAAGAAGTCGTTTAAAGTCGGATAGTAATCATAATCTTTCATCATCTCCGCATAAGCATATTGATACGGCGTATTCACGCTGAACACATTGAACTGATGAACTTTTCTAAATTCTTTTGTTAAAGATTTTTCTGCAAGCACGTAACCCATTTTCCAACCGGTTGTGTGATAAGTTTTCCCGAATGAAAAAACCGTGAGAGAATTTTTTTTAAGTTCCTCTTTTCCCGTAATAGAAAAATGTTTTCGTCCATCGAAAATTATATGCTCATAAACTTCGTCGCTCAAAAGGATTAAATTATTTTGTAGAACAATTTCGGTGAGTTCATTGAAATCTTGTTCGGTAAAAGTTTTTCCCGTAGGATTTTGCGGAGTGTTAATCAAAATCATTTTTGTTTTTGGAGTGATTTTAGATCGCACTTCGTTCCAATCGATATGGAAATCGTTACCTCTGAACGGAACAGGAATTGCCTTCCCGCCTGATAAAATTATTCCAGGCACATAACTATCGTACGCCGGTTCAAAGATGATACACTCATCACCCGCATGAATAAAGGCGGTAATTGCTGTATAAAGAGCTTGAGTTCCGCCGGCAGTTACAGTAATTTCGGTATCCGCATTGAAATTGCCGCCGTAAATAGTTTTATATTTTTTCGCAATTTCTTCCCTCAACTGCGGAACGCCCGGCATTGGTGCGTATTGGTTGTATCCTTCATCTTGAAATTTTTGTACGAGTGAAAGTAATTTTTCGCTGCAATTAAAATCGGGAAATCCTTGCGAAAGATTTATTGCGTTAAAATCTTTTGCCATTTTACTCATCACGGCGAAAATGCTTTCAGAAACATTTGGAAGTTTGGAGTTCATCAAGATTTTAGTTTCTCTCTTTCTTTCTTTGGGAGTTTTGAAACAATGAGATCGTAAGAATGATCTATCAATTTTTTAGTCAGTTTTGAATTGAGTGAACCGTCAAGATTTACAGTGTTCCAATGAATTTTATTCATGTGATAGCCGGGTTGAATTGCATTATACTTTTCGCGCAACTCAACTGCATATTCGGGTTCGCATTTCAAGTTTATCGAATAAGGCGGAGTGATGCTTGCAATCATAAATATTTTTCCGCCGACTTTATAAACAGGAGAATCTTCATCGAAGGGAAGACTCTCCTTAACTTCTTTTTTGTTTAATGCGTATTCAATTACTTCTTGAAGATCCATTACTTCGTGAAGATAAAATCGTTGTTGTTATAATCGCTGTCGGGAATTTGCAAATCACTCAAATGTACCGAAAGAACTTTTCCTTCAACTTTTGTTTTGATAATGTGATGTGTTCTTCCGTCTTTCCAGATTGCGCATGATTCATACTTCGCAATTTTGTCTTTCCCCTCGACTAAAATAGAAAGACTTATCGGAACAGGAAGTTCGCCGAGTTTTTCAATTGTAACTGTAACTTCGTCACCTGAAATTTTTGCATCAGTAATTTTCAAATCCGCGTGAGCGATTGAGTAAAACCACGGTTTGAAAAACCAACTCAAATCTTCTTTAGAAAAATCTTCGAATGAGTTAAAGAAGTCGAGCGGCAATGGATGTTTTCCATTCCATCTTCGCATATATTCTTTCAAAGTAGCTTTGAATTTTTCATCGCCGAGAGCATCGCGTAAAAAGTAATATGCCATTCCGGGGCGTGAATACGCGGCTACGCGATATGTTCCGCCTATCATTTGCGATGTTGGCACGGTTAAAGGAAGATCAATCGTACCGCCGGCAATTCTTCCAAATGATTTTGCGTTGCTGATAATCGGGTTGCTCGATGGTTCAAGTTCTTTTTGAATATCGAAAGGAAGCATCACTGCCCAACCTTCATCCATCCATGCGTATTTTTTTTCATTAATTCCCATGTAGAAAGGGAAATAAGTGTGTGCAATTTCGTGACTTGTAACTCCAACAGTACCGGCGCGCGTTGATGCCGATCCGTCATTTACCATCATCGGATATTCCATTCCGCCGCTTCCGTTATACACAGTTAAGCATGGATAAGGGAATGGCACTGAAGGAAAATTTATTGAAAAACTCTCAATTGTTTTTTGTGCGATTGATGCGACTTCATAAAAATCTTGTGACTTCCGATTATATGCGGCACCGACGAAAACTTTTTTATTCTCGCCGATATTTGCAGTAACCGCATCCCACAAATAATGATCGCTGAAAGAAAAAGCGTAATCGGGAACTTTCTCGGCGATGAAGTGCCAGCTATTTTTTTCTTTTTTGTTTGAATAAACGGCTTCGCTGAAATCTTTTTCTTCTACAATTTTTACAACTTCGTTTGATGCGTGCGCTTTTTTATATCGTTCGTAAATTTTATTTGTGAGAACAACTTCCGGGTTTTGCAAAACACCGGTTGCCCAAATACCATAGTTATTCGGCATGGTGATTGTAACTTCATAATTGTTGAAGTCATTATAAAATTCTTGTTGACCGCCGTAAGGAATATTATCCCAACCGTCAACATCATCGTACACCGCAATTTGCGGATACCAATAAGCAATGAAGTAAGAAGTGGAATCGAATGCGCCCATTCTTACACCGCTGTAAATTGGAATTAAAAATTCCCATTCAATTTCAAAAGTAACATTAATTTTTGGTGCAATTGGTTTGTGAAGCTGTACATTCATGTTCGTCGCAAAGGAACGGAAAGTTCTTTCACTCGAAGGATTGTAAAGTGAATCGCCATATTTAAAAGACTTAATATCTACACCGTCGTGCAAATCTCGTTTATCTAAATCGAAATCTCTTGCTACAGCAAACTTGTGTAAGTTTTGATACAAACGAATAACAACATTGCGTAGCGAATCGGGAGAATTGTTGTAATACGTGATTGTCTCTTTTCCGTGAAGCAATCTTTTGTCGGGAGTAACTTCAACCCAAATTTTATAATCGCTGCTATTCTGCCAATAGTTTTCGCCGGGCATTCCGTTGTTAGCGCGGGTGCGTTTTACATAGGCTTGATCAACATCCCGATTCATTCTGTACTTTTGAGAAAAGCTTGCCACAGAAAGTGTTACTAATAGTAAAAGAAAAATTTTGATTGTTTGCATAAGTCTCCATAAAGTTAAAAAGGATTCATTGATATTGCCTGAAAATTAAGCTAATCAAAATGAAATACCAAGCAACGTTCGGAAGGAATTGAAAAAAATTCTATTTTTTTATTTGAGCGGTTGATAAATCTGAATGAAATATTCCTCACTCATTTTTCAGTTGAAAAAATATTAACTCAAATGATAATCGGATATCAGAGTTGAAGCCGGAATATTTAAACGCTTATGAAGTCTGCGAATCATTGCAATACTCAATTTTCTTTTTCTATTCAGAATTTCTGATGCTCTACTTTTTGACCCGAGTATTTTAGCTAAGTCGGTTGTTTCCATGTTCATCTGTTCCAAACGGAATTTTATTGCTTCAACCGGATCGGGAAGATCTATCGGAAAATTTTTGCTTTCGTAATCATCTACTAAAATCGAAAGTAATTCCAATTCATTATACTCCTCCGAACCGGAAGTAAGATCCTGATTGATTAACACGGCGATTCTTCTTAATGCAGTGTTGTAATCTCTTTTGCTTTTAATCGGTTTTAACAAATTCAATTTCCTTTTTTTAATTTTATCGCAATATGCAAAAATATGTTTTTCAGTTTCAGCAGATCCTTGTCAATTATGGCTAAAACAATTATTTGTAAACTGTTCAACTTTTAGCTTCGTTGCAGTTGGAAGTTGATGATTTGAACAGTAAGAATTATGTTATATCATCCCTACGGGATTTTTTATTACCTCGGGGTATTTGGTTACCAATATATTTTCCCTAACGGGAAAAATAATTTAATAACTTACATCCCGTTGGGATGAGATATTGGTAAAAAGAAATAACGCAACCGAAACTAAATCCCCGAAAGTTTTCGGGGATGAAATATTTTTTTCACTGTTGGAATGCTCTCATTACGAAAGTATGAACAAAAACTTGGTGAACACTTAACTTTGGTTCTGGATGGCCAGGTTAGGTTAATTTTATCTCAAAAACTAAAATTATTTTCTACGTACGACCTTAAGATCGAAAAATTGAAGGACTAAATCTATTTCAAATGCTTTTTTAAGTTATTGTAATAAGCGACAAGTATCGAGCTGTTCTTTCCAAGTTTGGAAAACAAATAACCCATCTCTTCAATAGGATAAACTTCGTTCGGCGATATAGAATTCAACTTTGAAAAGTATTGTGTCGCATCGTAATAAAGTTTTTGTTTTTTAAGATAAAGACCGCTAAGTAAAAGCATCGTCTTTTCATCTATTGTCTTTGATGAATATTGAGATTTGAATATTTCGAGGTTTTCGGCAATCGTGTTTGCCCGTTTCTGATCGAACAAAGTGAAAACACCTTCCAATTCAAAAGATGAATTAGACTTCGGCTCCTGTCCCTTCACATAAATATCCCAAAAATATTTTGTTGGAGAATCTCCGTTAGAAAAATTTAAACCGGAAATCTTTGCACGGTTGATAATACTTGTTTTTCCTTCGAGTTCTCCTCTGTACACTTCTTTGAGATCGCTATCCATTATTATGATTGTATAAGATCTGGTTTCGGGAGTTGGATTTTTTGAAGTGGAATCGACCCAAATAAATTCAATATCCACATTGAAAATATATCCCGAAGGACCCACAGGCACAACTCCATAACCGCGATAGGAACCCGGCGTGAGTAGTGCCAAATCGCGCTGAGTTTTCGGCGTGTTATCAATTGCATTTTTACTTTTGAATTTTACATCGTTGTCTTTTAATGCACGGATTGTTGTTCCGTCATTACGTTGACTTTCGTTAAAATCATTTCCAAGCGTCAACTCTTCGCTTTCCGAAAGGATGATTATATTTCCGTCCATAAAATAAACGGTTGCATTGCTCTTCTTCGAAACTTTCAGTAAATCATTTTTATAAAGTTCTGTGCCGAGTCCGACTTTTTCTTTCACATCAGAATTATTTCGGATTACGAAAACTTCTCCTTCAACCGAAGTGATGAGTGCAACCGATTCGCCATCGAGATTCATCCAAAGATTGAGAGAGAAAAGTGCGAACGCAATTACAAAAATCTTTTTCATTTTTAATCGATCCTATAGACGCCGATGCCGGTAATTTTGCCGCCGCTAATCCAGAATGCCGCGCCAATACTTTTATAATTGTACACGATGTGTCCCTGATCTTCGAATGTATGTTCCGGTCTTCCGAATAATTTTATCAATTCGCTTTCGAGCGAGCCGACATTTAAGTTCTTTACAAACTCAAGCCCAGTTTTTATCGGATCAAAAATCATGATGTACTGAACTTTGTTTTGCGAATCGTAACCGATGCTAATATCCGGTGAAGTGTATTCCCAAATTAATCCATACTCATCTGTTTTTGAATTGTCGGGAGAATTCAAAACTTGACGAACGATATTCATATCATCATCAATCGAGACGCCGGCGAGTGAAGCGCGGTTTGTATTTTTTCTTATCGTAAAATCTTCAACTTTTTCTTTTGGCTCATACTTCGGAGTTCCTCCGGTTTCGAGTGCAGTTAAGTTTTCCCTTGCTTTATCCGCAAACGATCCATCTTCTACAATCGATAAAAATTCTTTCCAAAGTGTTTTTGCTTTCTCTTTATCATTATTCCATTGATAAGAGTATGCGAGATTATAAATTGCCTGAGGATTATCGTTCTGCAAGTTACGCGCTTTTTGGAATGCGGAAATTGCATTGCTGTAATTGCCCTGTTCGATGTGCATCCAGCCCAATGCAAGATATGCTTCGAAAGAATTCGGCTCATACTTTAGCGCGAGATCTAAATTCTGTTTTGCTTTTGCAAACTCTCGCGTGAAGATGTTTACAAGCGCAAGGTTGACGTAAGGCTGCGCAAATTTTTTGTCGTATTCCAGAGCTTTTGTAAAGTTCTCTACGGCATCCACAAAATCACGTGTTGCAAGGGAGTAATTTCCGCGCACTGGTTTATCAAAATTATCTTTAAAGAATGAAACCTTGCTCACGGCGGTTGTCAACCATAAATCCATTTCAACATTTTTCTGTTTTACTTTATCAGCCAAAAGCGCTACGCCGATGTTGTTGTAAGCCTCTTTGTAGTTTGGATATTTTTCTAAAAATTTATTGAATGATTCGGCGGCTTCTTTCCAATTTCCCATGTTGAGATACATTACTCCATAGTCAAAATTCTTTGCGTACTCGTAATATGTTCCAATATTGATGAAAGCTTGAACGACACGTTGTGTAAAATTCGGATGATCGGAATATTGTTCGTAGAGAGGCGGATATTCGTAGCCGAGATTTGTCATTTTGTTGAACCAATTAACGCTGCCAAGCGGCGAGTAACCGGCGCGGATTGTGAATAAAACTCCATACTTATCAGCTTCATATTCCTGTTCCCGGGTAAAAGCTTTTAAGTGATAATCGTCCTGCGATTGCACATTCAACTTCCTTCTAAACTCTTTTGATTTTTCGCCATGCTGCAAAACAACGTGCGAAATTTCATGTGCGAGAACGAAAGCAAGTTCGTTTTCGGTATCGACCGTTTTGAATAATCCGGTTAATACATACATGTTCCCATTCGGAAAAGCGAAAGCGTTCGGCTCATCATTCTGAATTAACTTAAACGATAATTTTACTCCGGAAATTTGAACCCACTTTGCGATTTCCTTTCCGATTTTTTCAACCATCTTTGCCTGCTCGGTGCCGGTAACTATCGGTCCGAATTCCTCTTCGACGAGCGCGTCGAGGTTATCCCAATCAATGTCGTCTTCCTGCGCTATTGATGCCGGATTGAAAAGCGTGAGCGATAAAAATAAAATTAATAATAAGCGATATAAAAGCGGTTTAAACATTTATTCCTCCTTGTGATAAAAAAAATTTTGTGCTGATTATATTAATCAAGACTGGAAAAAGTTCCAGTGAAAAAGATTAGAAAAATTGACGATGTACAGTATTATGATGATCGATGTTGAACAACTGCAAAAATTTTTATTCATTTAGGAATTTTCTTTAATAACAAATTCTAACAACAATTTTAAATAGAATACAAAGCGTGTAATTTTCTGCAAACTAATTTCAAAAGAAGCGCTCAATTGAATGCTTCTTCAACTTAGGAACTAATACGAGGACTAACAACCGGCGTTGATTGACTACAAGCCGTATATTTTTATATTCTTCTATTTCAAAAATATCAATTTGTTATTCTGAACAAAATCATTTACTCTTAGCGCATAAATATAAGTTCCGGATGGAAGATTACTTGCATCGAATATTGCATCATACTTTCCAGCAGGTTGTTCACGATGTACAAGAGTTATTATTTCTTGCCCTAATAAGTTATACACTTTCAACTGGACCAAGCCTTGTTTCTTTATTTGATAAGAAATTGTTGTTACGGGGTTAAACGGATTTGGGTAATTCTGACTTAATTCATACTCATAAACGATATTTGACTTTTCAACATTTGAGTTAGCCTGAAACTGATTTTCTAATCGAGTTTTACTCTTTGCCAGCATACTGTTTTCTAATCGTTCATATCTTCCTCTTGAAACAAAAATAAATGTTCTTTCCATCCCTTCATTTATTGGCGGAGCTGAATAATCTAATAAAATCATTTCATCTCTTTTTAGCTCGGCATAATCTTCGTCAAATTGATTTAACTTATTGGTTACATCACCTTGTAATGAATGTTCCGCATAAAGAAGTTGCGGGGTATAAACTATAAACGGTAACTCAAGTTTGTGACTTAGTTCTGTATAATCTATCTCTGCTTCGCTTTTAAATGCAATATCTATTTGCAAAGAACTTGAATTCCCTTCAGGCGCTAATATCCATTGATAAGTCGGATTTTTTCTTAATCTAAACGATGAAAATTCTGCAGAGTTTTCTTTCCCGCCTTTTAAAACACTTCCCGTAATTTGATCCTTCGCAATTGGCGGCTGTTGACCTATTAGCATTAACCACTTCTCATCTCCTATGCTGATATTTTCAAATGATAATTTTAATGTGTCGTTTTCGCTTACATTGGCTTTTATGCTGTCTAATTCAAATAATTTTTTGAGAACATCGGTTGAATCGAGTTGAGCATTTGCAAAATATGCCGGCTTAGCAAATTGGATAATCTCCCCGTTATCATCAACAGTAATAAATGTTTCTTGCTGATGATCGACTACAAGCAGTTTCAGTTGATCTAAGTAAGATTTCTCCTGTTCAAATTCGCCAACTGCAATATAATATTTATCATCTTCAAGAATAGGTTTTGTGTAAAGTTGATAAAAGTCGGTTACATCTCCCCCGAATAAAGCAGAGTCTTGGCTTTGCGGCAAAATATTATTGTCTTCGACCCAAGTTTCTCCGTTCCATGTATAAACAAACGGACATCCATGCGGAGTTGTTGCAAATTTAACAACATATCTTCGAACATCTGTGCCGGAACTATTAGAAACTGTACACTCCAATTCAATTCCCTCGGGCACCTCAATGGGATATTCTTTGTTTTTTATTGAAGAATTATGAATCATGTTATAATCAAACGTTATATATGCTTTGTTACCGGAAAAGGTAACAGAAACGCCCGGTTTACTGTCAAGCGCTAACCAAGTATAATTTAAGTTTCCATTGCCTTGGTAAAGATTGCAAGTAACGGTTCCGCTACTTCCTCTATAAATTGGGTTCGGTGACTGGAGGAGGTTGGAAATGATGGGGGAGATGACTGGAATTGTTATTTCATTTGAATATATAGAATTTGTTGTATTGCGATATGAGCGCACACGATATTTGGTTTGCGCAGGTATATCTGAATCTAAAAAATAATTAACGTTTTGGCCTAAAGTTGCAATCTCTTGCCAGTTCGAATTAGGTAATTTTCTTTCAACCTTAAAACCCGTTTCATTATTTATCCAATCCGAGTGGTCGCTCCAGTTTAATTTTACTTGATTTGGTTGTAATGAAAAAGTTAAATTACCTGCAGTTGTCGGAGGTATATCTCCAATACCAAACATGACAAAATTATGCATTTCATTAATAGATACTGGGCCTTGAGCCGGCGGGTTAAAAATATAATTTGGTGCATAGTAATTATCCCAAGCTGCCATAAACATATGGATTGAATTAATTCGGAATTCTTGTCCTAATGATAAATTTACCAATCTGGTCTTAAAAGCATTCCATAATGCAGTTGCATATCCATTCGCATCATCGTTATCGCCATACCTTCCATCTATTGTTGATACAGCATCGAAGATATTCCAAAGATGTGTTGCCACTGCCCCTTCTACAATTCTCCCATCAGTATTATTTGGTGGAACTAAATTTCCGTCTGGGCCTCTGCCACCCTTATAGTATGGTGAATTTCCGAAAGAGTTAATTTCAAGTGCAAATAATCCATTTCCTACTTCTTCCGGGAAAACAGCGGCAGAATAAAATTCTGCCCACCCTTCTTTCCATGCAAATTCAGGATGTGAAGGGGAATTAAGATAATGAGGGCTTGGTACTGTCCCATTATTAAGTGGCATATAGTTACCAAATGCAGAATACATAACTGCATGCCCGTACTCATGTGAATGTACTTCGCGACCTCTTGCGCCCCATATTTCGTTACTTGTCAAACCGCTTGGTGAAGTATAATTTTCGTAAATTTTTATTTCATCATTACTCGAAAAATAAGCTAAACCAGATCCAGCATTATAAATAACATTAATTCTTGGTCTTGTAAAACCAAATGCATTAGCTGAAAAATTATAAGACTTTAACATGTTTTCTAAAATTCTTGCTTGCGAAGATGATACCTGTATATTTGCAACAATGTTGCCCGTTATTTGCGTGGCTTGAATCGAATAGACCTGTGGAAATAACCAATGCATATCCGCTGCAATGTTTTTTGCTTCAACAGATACTTTTGTACTCCTAATTGCCCAATCACTTAGATAATAATAACCATTTGCATCTGTTGTTACGTAACGGACGATCGGCGTAAATGGATTTGGATAACAATTTCCATAAAAATCACAAACAACAAAATTTTCTATTCTTACAGTTACACCAGCAAGCGGAACTTCCATTGGATTAATATAATCTAAGTTTAAATATGTAATTCGCCCGGAAACAGAAATGTTGTTTTCAGTTGTCGAATTTAGCTCACTTATATTTTCTATTTCTTTTCCTACTTCATTATAAAAAGGAGTATTTTTATTGTAAACAAACTCATTGTTTGTTGGAATATGTTGAGAATAAAAATTATCAGGCAATATTTTACTCATTATAGTTCCAGTATTACTAACCTGTAAATAAAGGTGTTCAACAAAAGAACTCTGAGAATATCCCCGCTCGTCCAAAATATGGACTATAACAAATGCCTCATAATTACCTATTTCTTCCAATTCAATTTCCCATTCCTTTGTAACTATTTGGTCTTTGGAAAGGTTTAATAACTTTGATTCGCCTTCATTCTTTAAAATAATGTTTTTTGGTGCTCTGAATATTGTAATAATCTGCGCTGCATCTTTTAAGACTTTGAATTGCAACCTGTAAGTAGAATTATTACCAATTTTTATCTCTCTAATAAAATTAGAGTAAATAATTTGAAAACCCTGCTCTGGTTCACGAGATGATGCTATGAGAAATTCACAAAACAAGATTAAGTATCCTAATATAAAATATCGAAGAAATAGCTGTTTCATTTTGTTTTTCCTTTCAATGTATGGTTCAAGATTTCAAAAATTTAAAACTTCTTCTAAAAACTTTTATTTAGTTTTAATAACCAAATGTCATGCGGACCCAGTGGTTTAGCATCCACTATAGGAACTACAGACAAAGCTAAGTATTTACTATCGGATGACCAAGAAATATAGCTCGCATAAGTCCCGCCTTCTTTTGGGCTTATAAGATTTACATCTAACTTGGTTACTTTTCCAGTTGTCACTTCTATTATTCCAACATTACTCGGTAGATAACGATTTAATGAATTATCACTATAGACAATTTTTTTTCCATCAGGGCTGCAAGTCAACCATTCAGCATAAACTTCTCCTGCTTTAACTGTATTTGTTTCTAAGTTACGAATCGAATATTTGACTGGTTGAGGATATATAAGGTTCTTTCCATCTGGCGAAATGTCAAAACCAAAATAACCGAATGGTTCAGCAAATAATAGTTCTAACTTGTTATTATATCTTGAGAATAAATAATAGCCTCGTGGTAAATAACTCGTCATCCCTTCCCCATAAATTATAAGAGTTGTATCACCTGGCATAAACTTGGCGCCATATACGGCTGTTAAACCTGTCTCAATCGGTTCTTTTATCTGAGTTTGTATGTTAAATATAGATAAAATGCCGGATATATTGTTTTTTAAACTGTCTATGAATACTAACTCCGAACCATTTGTCGATAAAGTAATAAAGCCAATGTCTCCTTTAATTAAGGATTGTGGGTTGAATACTGATACTGAGGAAAGTAATACACCATTCGATAAAGAACCAATTGTATCCCCACTTATATAATTACTAATAACGTAAAGAAAATCATTTGTAGGTTTAAAGATTGGGCAATTATAATTAATACCAAAGCCTACAGTGCGCGGGTATGTTAGCGGGATAAGATTAGAATTTCTTTTCCATTCTTCATCTTCAGTATTGTTAACACTTTTATTACAAGCTACAGTGATAAAGAAGAAAAGTAAATTGATTAAAAAAAATATTAGAACAATAATGTTTTTTATAAAAATTGCTTTCTCTAACATTTAAGGAAATCCAAATATTAAATAATTAAGGATACTAATTTCAAAACCATTAAAGTTATTCAATTTCGGTATAAATATTCTCATTTTTCGCATCATAGTTAATTTTTTTATGGGAATGCAAAACGTGCAAATCGTTCTTCTACTTTTTCCCGAACAACTGTCCCTTCAAATCATCGAGATAACTCTTTACAGAATCGAGAACCGCATCATCGGAGCCTTCAAGTCCATCCAAAAATTTATTCAACTGCGGATCGAATTTGTACAATCGTTTTATTTCTGCGATAATATCGGTAGAAGAATTTTTTTCCATTTCTTCTTTCTTTAAAAGATGTCCGTAAAGTTCCGAAACTGCCGAGAGTTTTGCTTCTTTAAGAATTTGGTTTTGCGCAATGTAAAGTTCTTCGTATGATTTCTTAACCTCGTCAAGCTGCTTTTTCAATTCATCGTGAAGAAGAGCATTTTCAATTGCAATGCCGGTGCTGCCTGCCATTGCGGAAAGAAACAACTCATCTTCTTTTGTGAACTTACCCGATTTTTTATTTAATATTTGAAATACGCCAATCACTTCGCCCTGAAAATTTTTCATCGGAAGGCAGAGCAAACTTTTTGTAACGAAGCCTGTCTTTAAATCAACTTCTTTATTGAATTTCGGATGTTGATACGGCTCATCGATAATTTGAACTTGACCGCTCATTGCAACTTCGCCGGCAATTCCTCTATCCATCGGGAATCTTATCTCTTTAGATTTAATGCCGATACCGGTCCTACTCCAAAGTTCTTTAGTTTTTTTGTCAACTATAAAAAGAGTAGCACGTTCGGCGGCAAGTGTTTCAGCCGCTAGTTCGATGATGTGTTGTAATAGTAATTCGAAATCTGTAATGGAATTCAGACTTCTCGAAATTTCCAAAAGAACGGATAATTTTTTCGACTCGTGAAGTACTTCGTCGATTTTTGTTTCTTTTTTTGTAACCGGTTTGGGAACACCAGCGAGTGCTTCATCCACGCGAAGAATATTTCCGGCAACGAAAATTAATTCTTCTATCTTCAATGGTTTTAAAATGAACTCGGCAATCTTTGTACCGAAAACGATATCCTTCGTATCATAAAAATATGAAGAGACAAGCACGATCGGCAATCCGCCGCTTGCGCTGTACACTTGATCGACAAACTCAATCTCACTCATTACAGGGTTAATTACTTCCATGATGATAAGATCAAACTTTTGCTCCATCAGAGATTGCAGTGCGGTTTTATTCTTCTCTTTAAAAAGTAATGTGTGCGATCCCTGTGCCGCAAACGCCAGATAAATACTTTCGGTTTCTCTGTTGCCCGAAAAAACAACTACATTTTTACTCATCTTTACAACATTTATTCCTTTAATGCTGAAAAATTATAAAAAGATTCGCTCAATTCCAATTAAAGATTCCCGACTTGACGATTTATTCTTTTGATTGTTCGCTCTGTTCAGCGATTTGATATTGAATTTCGAATTCATTAATCTGCGTTGATGTTGCTTCGCTTCTATTTTTGCTCATCATAATTTCCAATTCGGAAATGGAATTGAAATTTTTCAAGTAATAAATTTTTACGAAGTTTCTGTTTTTTATCAGCCAGTTAAGAATGATTTTCATCTTCTCCAAATCTTCTTCATCCGCATTTGAGTAATTAAAAATTGTGCCGCTAAAATAATCTTCCAGCGCGATCTCAAAATTTTTTCCGCCGTCAATAATATTATTGCGAATAAAAATTTTCCCTTTTAGCATGAGAAGAAAATCCTTCTTGTTATTGTAACCTGTAACTTCTATCAAAATGTTTGCTTCATTCACCGGTTCGGAAAGTAGTGAAGTTTTGTGAACTTGATTTAAAAGTAAATCGACAATCTCCTTCTGTTCGGCGGCTCTTTCAAACTTGAGCTCCTGCGAATATTCTTTCATCTTGTTTAAGTGCCGTGAGATGAATCCTTGAATATTGCCCCGCATAAAGTCTTTAAACTTTTCCACTTCTTCATCGTAAAGAATCTTATCACTACTTATACAAGGCGCGGTACATCTTTCAATATCGTAAAGAAAACATTTAGTTCCTTTTTTGAATTCTTTATCCGAACACTCGCGTAGTGCAAGCGACTTATCAATTATCTCCGAAATCTGTTCCGCTTTTTTTCGTGAGATGAATAAACCATAATAATCATTACCGTCGAATTCAAATTTATTTGTCAAAGTAAGTGAAGGGAATTTATGTGTGAGATTTAATTTCAAAAAATATTTATCGCCGTAACTCTTCAGTTGATAATTATGCTTTGGAAGAATTATCTTGATCATCTCGGCTTCGGCAAGAAGCGCGGTCAATTCCGAGTTTGTAGCGCGCGTTCTGATTTTACGCGCTTGTTTTATAATTTTATTTCCTTTGCGCGTTCCTTTACCGGTGATGTAGGAACGAATGCGCTCCGAAAGTGATTTCGCTTTTCCGATATAAATCACTTCTCCCTTTGAGTTTATGAAAAAATAAATTCCCGGTCCGGCAGGGAGGTTCGCAAAATCTCCGAGCACATCTTGATGCACAATTTTCTGAATCGCTTTCGTGCGCGGAAGATGTTGAAAATTTAAAAGTTCTCCGACGGAATAAATTGCATTTTCTTTTTTCAGAGATGCACACATCTTTGTAAAAATTTTTGATGTTACAATAATATCATCGATAGCGCGGTGTGAGAAATCTTGATGCAACCTGAAAAATTTTGCGAGATTTGGGAGCGAACGACTTTTCAGGTGCGGATAAAGTCTGCGCGCCATTCGCACCGTGCAAACATTTAGCGGCTTAAAATTTTCTACACCACTTTGCTGAAATTCTTTGGTCAAAAAACTGATGTCAAATTTTACGTTATGCCCGACTACAACGGAGTCCTCAAAATAATTAATCAAATCTGAACGAACATCTTCGAAGAAGGGCGCATCATACACATCGTCATCGGTTATTCCGGTTAAGTTTGTTATGAAGTTCGGAATGCGTGTGCCGGGATTTACGAAAGTGTTGTAAGAATTTATTATCTCAAAATTTTTAAGTTGTACAATACCCACTTCGATAATCTTATCGTATCTGGGGCTCAAGCCCGTAGTTTCCACATCCACAAAAGTGAAAAGTTGGTCTTCAATTTTTATATCGAAAAGTAAATCGGAATTCATAAATCAATCATGCTTTAATAAAAATGCATTCGGTTGCCAAACCGATAATTTTACTCTTTCCTTTTCAGAGATGGATGCTATACTTTTGAAACTCAAAATATAATTTTTAGAAATTTTAGAATTGTTTGGAATAATCGGTTTAAACTTAAAACCATTTTGGATATATTCGAAAGAGAATTTGTAACATGAATGATATAAAAATACTTTTTGTCGGTGATATAATCGGAAAACCGGGAATGGAATTCGTACGAACTTACCTCCCGGGATTGATTCAGAAATATAAACCCGACTTTATAATTGCCAACGGAGAAAATGTTTTTGAAGGAAAAGGAATCACAAGCAAAGAAGGAGAAGCTCTTTTTAGTTTGGGTGTCAATGTAATTACCGGCGGAAATCATATCTGGGATAAACATCAATCGCAAGAATATTTTAAGTCCGAACCGCGAGTATTACGACCGTTAAATTATCCGAGAGGCACGCATGGCAACGGCTTCATTGTTGTCGAAACTGAATTCGGAAAAATTGCAGTCGCAAATCTTCAAGGAAGGACTTTCATGTCAACCATCGATTGTCCTTTTCGTTCTGCGGAATGGTTCTTATCTAAAGTTAAAGATGAAGCAAAAATATTTTTTATAGATTTTCATGCAGAAGCAACTGCTGAAAAAATTGCATTTGCAAAATTTCTTGATGGAAAAGTGTCGGCAATAGTCGGAACACACACACACGTGCAAACAGCCGACGAAAGAATTTTGCCCGGTGGAACAGCGTATATCACCGATGTTGGAATGAGCGGTCCTTATGAATCGGTTATCGGAATGAAAACTCAAGCGGCAATCAATCGCTTTATTTATCAAACTCCGCAGAAGTATGAAACGGCAACGGAAGACTTGCACATCTGCGCCGTGTTGATTGAGGTTAATAAAGAAACCGGAAAATCCGGAAAAATTTTGCGAATCGTTTTCCCTGAATTTGAAAAAGGAAATGAAAATTGATAATTCTTGACGGTAAAAAAATTTCTGCGGAAATTAAATCCGAACTAAAAATAAAAGTAGAAAAACTTAAATCGAATGGAATGCGTTTGCCAGGGTTGGTTGCAATTCTTGTCGGTGATAATCCTGCTTCACAAGTTTATGTTAAGAGTAAAAGCAAGTCGTGTGATGAAGTAGGATTCTTTTCACGAATAGAAAATTTAGCATCCTCAACTTCCGAAAATGATTTACTCGCGCTCGTGGAAAAATACAATAACGATAATTCGATTCACGGAATTTTAGTTCAACTGCCGCTCCCAAAACATATCGATGAAAATAAAATTATAAATGCAATTTCTCCCAAAAAAGATGTCGATGGTTTTCATCCTTTCAATGTCGGAGAACTTGTAATCGGCAATGAAACCCTTTATCCATGCACCCCGGCGGGCATTCAAGAAATTCTGAAAAGATATAAAATCGAAACAAAAGGAAAACACGTTGTTGTTTTGGGAAGAAGTAATATTGTCGGTAAACCGATTGCGAACATCATGCTTCAGAAAAAAGATTTAGCAAACGCGGTTGTTACAATTTGTCATTCCGCCGCAAAAAATTTGAAGCAATTCACAACACAAGCGGACATATTGATTGCCGCCATCGGAAGCCCTAACTTTGTAACCGCAGATATGATAAAAGAGGACGCGGTTGTTATCGATGTCGGAATAAATCGTATCGAAGATCAATCTTCACCGAAAGGATACAAGATTGTCGGCGATGTTAAGTTTGATGAAGTATCGCAAAAAGCATCTTACATTACCCCCGTTCCGGGAGGAATTGGTTTGATGACTATTGCAATGCTTTTACAAAATACTTTTAAAGCATATTCATTAATTGAGAATTATCATGAGTGATTTCAAGTTTAGCGGTGATGTGATTCAACGAGTCGTCTCGCAAGTTTTTTTGGAAAAATCTTTACGCGATTTTTATTGTAAGGATGAATCATGCAAAGGTTGGGAAACGAATGTTATTACACAGCCAACTGCAGTGAAAAATATTGTCAATGTTGGCGCAGATAGAATTTCTGCCGGGCTTGGCGTCGGCGATAATCTGACGGATAATGAAATCGCAAGAAAAATTGATCATACATTATTGAAGCCGGATGCCACACCCGACGAGATTAAAGTTCTATGCGATGAAGCGCGAAAATATCATTTCGCTTCTGTCTGCGTAAATCCCGGTCATGTAAAATTATGCAGCCAATTACTTAAAGGAACAGACGTTAAAGTCTGCACCGTTATTGGCTTTCCGCTTGGTGCAACTACAACGGAAGTTAAGAGGTTTGAAGCAGAACAGGCAATTCAAAATGGTGCTACGGAAATTGATATGGTTATCAATGTCGGGCAACTCAAACAAAAAAATTATGAATATGTTTTCAATGATGTTCAACAAGTTGTGCTAACAACGAAGAAAGATCGAGTTCTAATAAAAGTAATATTAGAAACTGCTTTACTAACCGATGAAGAAAAAGTTAAAGCATGTTTGATTTGTAAAAACGCCGGAGCGAACTTCGTAAAAACTTCTACAGGTTTCTCGAAGGGAGGGGCTACAGTCGGCGATATTGCCTTAATGAAATATACCGTTGGTTCTACTCTCGGTGTAAAAGCATCGGGAGGAATTAGAAGTAAAGAAGATGCCGAAGCAATGATTGCAAGCGGCGCAGACAGAATTGGCGCAAGCGCAAGCGTGAAGATTGTTCTCGGCGAGAAAAGCACTTCGAGTTATTAATGATTCTCGATGTTATCGTCAACAAAACTGCGGATGGTTTCACCGCTGAAATTCCTTCTCTCAAAGGTTGCGAAACCTGGGCGGCGGATGAAGATGAAGTGTTGAATAAAGTTATCGAACTCGTTAAGTTTTATTTAAAGTTGACCGATTCTACTCCGCTTCAACTCGATAAAGCGAGAGGAAATTTTCACAAGAGTGTGTACAAATTAGTTTTCAATAAAAATTAAAAACATATCAGCACCGAAGCACGAAAAGATAGGTTATTCAAAATTGCGGCGAATCGACAGGAGTCGCTGCACTTAGTTTTAGAAAACATTCATGACCCGCATAATGTCTCAGCAATTTTCCGTAGTTGCGATGCTGTCGGTATTCCTTCGGTTTCATTAGTTTATACAATAGAAAAATTTCCGAAGATCGGGAAGAAGTCTTCTGCATCCGCTTTCAAATGGGTTGAAAGAAAAAAACATACCTCCATAATTTCTTGCTATAATGAATTGAGACAAAACGGCTATAAAATATTTGCTTCATGTATAAATGAACGAAGCAAAAATTTGTATAATCTTGATTATACAAATAAGTGTGCAATCATTTTCGGCAATGAGCATCGCGGACTTTCGTCGGAAGCGATTCAAAATGCCGATGAACTTTTTCATATCCCGATGTTTGGTGCAGTGCAGAGTTTGAATGTCTCCGTTGCCGCCGCCGTAACGCTTTATGAAGCCGTGCGTCAAAGAAAAATATTTGAAATAAAAGATTCGAATACTCTATCGCCGTTTCAACAAATTTTATTTGAGAAGTATTTGAAGAAATGATTCAAACGATTGAGAAAATAAATCGACTTTCCGGCACAATTGAATTTGGCGGCGATAAATCCATTTCCCATCGTGCAGTTATATTTTCTGCGCTTGCGGAGGGGAAATCAATTCTTAAAAATTGTTCAAATGGCGAAGATGTAAAATCTACAATCTATTGCTTTCGGCAACTCGGCTGCAAAATTGAAAAGAAAGGTAACGAACTCATCGTCAATTCGCACGGTTATGAAAAATTTAAAAAACCGGGCAGCGCTTTGAATGCCGGCAATAGTGGCACAACCGCACGTTTATTGAGCGGAATATTGATTCATCAAAAATTTGAGACGGAAATTATCGGTGATGATTCACTCTCTTCGCGCCCGATGCAAAGAATCATTGAGCCGTTGACTAAGATGGGTGGAAATTTAGCCTCGCGGGAAAATAATTTTTTACCATTAAAATTTTTCCCTTCAAAAAATATTTCATCCCAAAACTTCACACTTGAACTTGGTTCGGCTCAAGTGAAAAGTGCAATTATACTTTCAGGGCTTCATCTTAACCAACCGACAAAAATTTTGGAAACCAAAACTTCGCGAGACCATACTGAACGAATGCTTGGGCTTCCGATTATTCAAACTGAAAATGGTAAAGTCATTTCTTCATCAAAAAAATTCTTACCCGATGCAAAAGAATATTTTATTCCATCCGATTTATCTTCTGCCGCATTTTTTATCGTTGCAGCTTTACTTCATAAAAATTCGGAAGTGATAATCAAAAATGTTTCGCTCAACCCGACGAGAACCGCATTTATCATGGTTCTGCAAGCGATGGGGGGAGAAATATCAATTCTAAACGAAAACTTCTCTTCCAATGAACCTTATGGAGATTTATTGATTCGAAGTAGTGAATTGAAAAATGTAAGAATAAAAAAAAATGAAATTCCACAGTTGATTGACGAAATCCCGATACTATCAATCGCCGGTTTATTCGCGAGCGGAGTTTTTCAAATTCAGAGTGCAAAAGAATTGCGCTACAAAGAATCGGATAGAATTGCCTCGCTTGTTTTAAATTTTCAAAAACTCGGAATAAACATCGAAGAAAATGAAGACGGTTTTGCATTTGAAGGCAATCAAGAAATTCGAAATAAAAATATTCTTTTCGAAAGTTTTGCTGATCACCGCATCGCAATGTCGTTTGCAATTCTTTCATCATTGTTGGAAGGCGGCGGGAAAATAAATAACTTTGAGTGTGTTAATATTTCTAATCCTAATTTTTTAAATCAACTAATCAAAGCAAACGGAAATTAAATGGCTGAAGTAATCTTACGTAATGTTTTTAAAATTTATGAAGGCGGGCATGAAGCGGTCAAAGATGTGAACATAGAAATTCGAGACAAAGAATTTGTTGTGCTCGTGGGTCCCTCCGGTTGCGGCAAATCAACTACGTTACGAATGGTTGCCGGTCTCGAAGAGATTTCGAAAGGGGAAATAATGATTGACGGAAAAGTTGTCAACGAAGTTTCGCCGAAGGATCGTGATATAGCGATGGTGTTTCAGAACTACGCGCTTTATCCGCACATGTCGGTTTATGAAAATATGGCGTTCGGATTGAAACTGCGAAAATTCCCGGAAGAAGAAATTAAAAATCGTGTGAATGACGCCGCAAAGATTTTAGGTTTAGAAAATTTGCTCCAACGAAAACCGAAAGCTCTTTCGGGCGGGCAACGACAACGGGTTGCTGTTGGTCGCGCTATTGTGCGTAAGCCAAAAGTATTTTTATTCGATGAGCCATTGAGTAATCTTGATGCAAAGTTGCGAGTGCAGATGCGCACGGAAATTTCAAAATTGCACAGACAACTTGGCGCAACGATGATTTATGTTACGCACGATCAAGTTGAAGCGATGACGATGGGGGATAAAATTGTTGTGATGAAAGATGGGCTCGTGCAACAAATTGATTCTCCCTTGAATTTATATCATCATCCTAAAAATAAATTTGTTGCAGGATTTATCGGAAGTCCGGCGATGAATTTCATGAATGGAAAGATCATCAAGTCGGATGGTATTTCATTTCAAAGCGAAAAAAATGAATTGAAATTTTCTTTGAACAGCGATTTCGGAGAGAAACTAAAAAATTATTCAGGGCAGCCGGTCGTGCTTGGAATCCGCCCCGAAAGTATATCCGACAATTCAAGGAATGGAAAAAATATTTCTGCGGTGGAAGTACAACTGGAAGTGGTTGAACCGATGGGCAATGAAACTTATATTTATTTTTCTATTGAAGGAACGCAATTAACTGCACGAATTCAATCTGAGCGAAAATTTGTTGCTGAAAGCAAAGCTACACTTTTCTTTAATCTTGATAAAATTCATTTCTTCAATCCGCAGACTGAAGAGAAAATTTAAATTTCGATAATTTGATGATTTAAATCGTCAATATCTAAATCGTTGAACAAACGATCGACGAAATCAAAACCATATTTGTTGATGAAATAAAAAATATTCAATTCACGTTCTTGCAAATTTTTGTTTGGCAAAAATACATTCTCGATTTTAGTGGCATGCCGTTCAATCACTTCATATTTCTTTTTTTGTGCTTCTTTAACTTTAGATTTGTATTCGTTCAACAGGCTTTCTCCCCTTTGTTTATAACGATCTCCGGCATCACCGGTGGTTTTATCGAAAGTTGAAACTGCATCAACTAAATCTTGGAAAAGATTGTTCATTCGTCCCGTTCCATCCTCGAATACTCCATCGAGATCGAAGTCTGAAATCTTTTTTAAAATTATTTCATAAATATTTTCCGGATTAGTGAATGCATCTGCAATTCCCAAAGAATATTTTTCGAAAAGTTGAAGAGTATTTTTTTCAACGAGTGTAGCGGAAGCGCGTGGAAAAATTATCGGCTGCTGAATATTGAAAATATCATACAGCAAATTCAACTGTGCAAAGTAAGAGACTTCACCCGGACCTGCGACGTAAAATCCGGTTGGGAAAAGATAATCTTGAACTATCGGTCGCAATAGAACATTCGGACTGAAAAGCTCCGGTTGCGTTTCAATTAAATTTAATAGTTCATCTTTTTTGTATTTAACTTTTTTTCGTTTCAGTCGGAACTCATCGTTCTCAAGCGGTTCAATCGAAAATCTTCCGCCGTCTTTAAACATAAATAAATTTATCGGTTTGATTTTTACCTGCGCATGATATTGTTCTTCAAGTATCGCACTGTTGAGAATTAATTTTTCGCTGTTGCTTCTGAATGTATTTATCTCTTGAATGAAAATAGGTTTTAAAAATTCTTTGGTTGACGGATGCGAAGGATCAAATAGTATCAATCCATATTTATCAAAAAATCTTCTCAATATTTTTTTTGTGGCGGAAAGAAAATTTCCGTCGATAAGAGAAGAATGGATTAAGTCCAATATCTCTGGCGTGAATTCAGTTTCGCGAAGAACAGATTTCAAACCCGCGATAAAATTATTTGCGGCTTCTGCTTGAAAATTTATTTGTGCAACAGGACCGCGCGGCTCTTCGGGAAGTAAGCCATCATCATAATTAAGCGAAACAAATTTGTTGTTTAAATCTAAAAAACCGGCGGTACGAACTTCTTCAAAATCATGATCTTCTCCTTCCAGCCAAAAAATCGGGACGAAATTATATTCCAAAAATTTCTCATTCAGTTTTTCGCAAAGTTTAATGGCAGAAATTGTCTTATAAAATGTGTAAAGAGGACCGCCTAAAATTCCAAGCTGTTGCCCGGTAATTACGGCAATTGTGTTTTTGCTGTTTAGCAGTTTCAAATTTTCTTCAACTTTAAGATGAAGCTGTGAATCACCATACTGTTGCAAAACCATTTCGGTGAGATTAAAATCTTTTGCATTTTTTTGCGATGCAACGGAATGAAAAAGTTGTAACCAATTTTTCTCATCTTTAAAGTGATGTTTGTAATAGTTACTCACTTTATCAAAGTTGGAGATATAGTCGATAAAGAGGTTCTGAAAACCCGGAATTTGTTCGAAAGGTAGTTTCATTTTTTTTGTTAATATTTAAAATTATGTTGCGAAAATTAGCAAATGACAAGCTCATTTTATAAGACTAAAGCATTGTTTATATTGAAAACAAAGATGATGAAATTTTTCAGAACGCTCTGTCAATTTTTTTACACTCATCTATTTATAAGTTTTCACCAAAAAATATAATGCAATCAGAATTTACCGAAGAACAAAAATTTACATTTACGAAAAAAGATTATTGGCTGTGGTCGGCAAAAATTATTCTTTCCGTCATTGTTATTTGGTATTTGTATGGCAAAATTGAAAATCTCAGCTTTGAGGAATTAGTTCCGACAAAAAATTATCATCTCTTTATCACCGCAATTTTATTGGGTGCGTTGAACATCATTTTACAAGTTATAAAATGGAAATTAGTGGCAAATGAAATTTTAAAAGAGAAATCTAAACGCAGAATATTTTTATCTTTTATTTATGGATTGGCCATTGGCATTTTAACTCCCGCTCGTTCCGGGGAAGTCATCGGTAGAAAAATTGCTTTGAAGGATAAAAGATTTTTTGAAGTTATCGGGGCAACATTCTACGATAAAATTACAAATTTACTTACAGTGCTTTTTCTCGGAAGTCTGGCGACAATTCTCTACTTACATTTTAAACTATCTGTCAGTTACTTATTGACCGTACCGATTTTCCTCTCCTTCATTTTCGCATCTCTGCTCGTTATGAAAATATTGACGGGAAGCAATGCGTGGCAGTCAATCATACTTTCATTTTTCGAAAACATAAAGTATTTGAAAAAATTTCAGGAGCGCGCAAAACTTCTTTTCGCAGTGAACGGAAAATTTTTAACAACAATCTTCAGTTATTCGATACTAACTTTTGCAATTTATAATCTTCAATTTGGTGTGCTTGCATCGGTGTATTCGGATACTTTTGCGATATATGATTTCGTATGGATTTCCGTTTTGCTCTTTTTTGTGAAAGCATTTTTACCTGTACTCACAATTGGTGAATTGGGAGTTCGCGAAGGTGCGGCAATATTTTTCATGGTGCAGTTTGGTTATGCTGAAACAGTCGGCTTTAATGCCGCTATAATGTTGTTCATAATGAACATTGCAATTCCATCCTTTTTCGGCGGGCTTGCGCTCCTGTTCAGAGAAAAATGATAATTGTTTTCGAAATAATTTTCATCCTCTCCGTAATTCATTATTTCTTTTTTTTATTGGGAGTTTATAAAGGATTACTTCTTGTAAAGCAACATAAGTTAGGCGAAGTTGAATCAAAAAAAATTATCTCCGTAGTAGTTCCATTTAGAAATGAAGAGAAAAATCTCGAAAACTCTTTGAACAGTTTAAATGCACAAACTTATCCGAAAAATTTCTACGAAGTAATTTACGTGAATGATGATTCCGATGACTCATCGGTCAGAATTATTGAAGAACATGATTATAATCATAATGTAAAGTTGTTGCACTTGAATAAATCGGGAATTGAAAGGGGATTCAAAAAAAATGCAATAGAAAAAGCTATCGAAATTGCCCGAGGAGAAATCATCGTTACAACCGATGCTGATTGCACTCATCAATCTGAATGGTTATCAAACATTTCAAATAATTTTGATGGAAGCACCGGTTTTATTTCCATGCCCGTAAAATTCTATAATGAAAATAGCATCTTAAAAAAATTACAACAGATAGAATTTGCCGGACTTGTATTAACCGGCGCGGGATTAATAGGAAAGGGAAAACCCGCTATTTGCAACGGCGCGAATATCGCGTATCGAAAATCTGCTTTCAAAAAAGTTAATGGGTATGAGGACAATAAAAATCTTTCTTCCGGCGATGATGAATTTTTAATGCAGAAGATTTTCAAAGACACAGACCTTAACATAAAATTTCTGTACAACAAAGAAACCGTTGTCGAAACTCATGCAAATAATTCTGTTAAAGAATTTTTTACGCAAAGAAAAAGGTGGGCGAGTAAAGGTTTCTTTTATAAGAATAAATTTTTCGTCGCAAAACTTTTTTTCATCTTTTGTTTTTTTCTTTCATTAATTGTTACAATGCTTCTCTCGTTATTTAACACGAATTATATTTTCTTACTTGGCATCATTTTCATTTTAAAAATTATGTTTGAGTTTCAGATACTCAGAGAAGGTGAAACATTATTGTTTGAAAAATTGCGTTTCAAGCACCTTTTGCTCGCCGAAATTCTGCATCCGTTTTATATCGTTGTAATGAGTTTCGCCGGTTCGCTTGGCGGATTTGTCTGGAAGAATCGCAAACTGAAAAGATAATTTGAAATGAAATTATTTTATGATCCTTCAATAATATTTGAATTGCTTTTGCCAAATTATTTTTGGCGAACGACGAACGGAAAAATATTAGTCACTTTCGATGACGGACCGCAGAAAGATGCGACAGAACTTGCGTTGCAATGCCTTGCCGAAAATAAAATCAGCGCGCTATTTTTTTTGTTGGGGAAGAATTATCACTTAAACGTTTCGCTCGCAAAGGAAATTCTTTCACAGGGGCATAGAATCGGGATTCACATGAACGATCACAAAATATTGATGCTGAAATCATACACAGAAATCGAGCAGGAAATTTCTCAAATGAAAAATATGCTTGAAGATGATTTGGGAATTGAAGCAAAATATTTTCGTCCGCCGCGCGGTATTTTTACTTTCGGATTGAATTCAATTCTTAAAAAATTAAAAATGCAAAACGTAATGTGGTCTCTATTAACAAAAGACTATAATAACGATTTGAAAGTAGTTAAATTTGCCCTCGCGAAATATTTGACTAATAATTCAATCGTTGTTTTTCATGATCGAGTGGAAAACAAAACAATCATCAAAGACTCAATCAACTATCTCATTGAAACCGCAACAAAAAACAATTTTACAATCGGAAAGGCTCCGGATTGTTTGAAGTAATTTTCGGACTTGCAGTACTGAATTTTGACAATTTGTGCGGTAAGACTTTCTAGTTTTAATTAAATCTGCAAGCGAGTTTTCCATCACTTTATATTTTGGAGAAAAAATGTAAACACTTTCGAGGCTATAAAATTACTTGGGCAGGTAAAACTTTTACGGCGCTAATTTGGACAAGTCAGGAAACTTTCTCGCCAACTCAATTTTATTTTAGACAACAATGGTGTCTGTAAAATATTTTCCCAAGTTTAAACATTTTACTTGACATTGAGCGTTTTTTTTTTTTATAAGTTAGCCGCAAGTAAATAAATATTTTTTTAGTTATTAATTTTTTGGAGGAATTATGATGAGAAGACATAAACAAATGCGCAAGAAATGGATTCAATTTCTTATGCCTTTTTCTTTTTATACGTGGAAGAAAAAATTGAAACAGAAAAAAAACATCGGCACACGTTTTTGCAATTTGATGATAAGAAACAAGGGTTTTGCGTTTAGTGAATGCATGGCACTGTTAATGATAATAATTGGAACGGTTTTTTTTGTGGGGTGTGGTTCTAGTGGAACACTTGATATACCATGTAGCAATAATACTGCAAAGGTTGTAAGTTTATCATGCTCTCCACTGATTATTGAAGTTGGGCAGCCTTGTTCTATTTCAGCACAATATCAAATTTGTAATGATTATTATGGTAAATTTTCACGGTTAGGAATTCAAGGACCAATTACTGGATCATCCACTCTAAGTACTATTGATGATACAATACCATATAATACACAATTTTACACTGCTTATTTCTCACACACTTTCACTCAACCGGGGAATTATGTTATATGGTTTTCAATTTCAAAAACCTCTAATAATTTACAAAACCCTGGTGGAGAGCTGAGAAAAGTAATGAACGTAACAGTTGTTGGTGAGGAAATGAATAATTTCAAAATCATTGAACTATCTTCAGATGGCGATGAATTGTGGCAAAATTATAATTCAGGAGGTGTAACCTATAACGCTGGTCAGGAGTTAAATACTGCATTCAACGAAGCTTTTACAAGAATTAATTTTATTGATCATAAAAAAAACCTTACGATACCAGATAGTTTCCCCAATATTACTAAGCTTTATGATTGGACAATAAATAATGCTGGGGGTACTTTCCCCGGCACACAACCATACGGATTGGACCCCAATGTTGTAATAATTGCTGGTACAAAAAATATAGCTGACAAAACAACTGCGCCAGATACACTTGAACCCAATGTAACTGGTTTTAATTTTCCCCGAGTCGAAAATCAAATGCCTGCATTATGTTGGATAAGAGTTGATAGATTAAGAGAGATTTTCCCAAATCCAAACCAAAAGTATGATTTTATAAGATCATTAACAGGCACATCCATACATGAACTTGGGCATGCGAGAGAAATACCTGAAAGTGAGCATGACATACATAGCGGAACAAATAAGGATAAATGTGTAATGCACACAGATCGCAATATAGATTGGGATACTAACCCAAGATTTTGTGACTATCATAAAAATAAAATAAAAATTGTAGTTTGGTGATAACATGAATAAAATAATTCTAATCTTAACAATTTTAGTATTCTTAACAGCGCATTGTCTTGCGCAAAAAATAGAATACAGTTTAACTTTTGCTAAGGATACATTTTTAGTATGCGAAAATATTCTATGCAATTTAATACTGAAAAACAAAACTTCAAATGAAGTCATCAAGGTAGAAAAAAAAATAAAGTGGAATTTATATAATCAAAATAATGAACCTATAGCTTTAGGACTATGGCATCTTAATCGACTAAAGGCAGCATTTAATAGAACTTCTAACCCCGGAGAGGAAATCATCTTGTTAACAAAAAATATTTTACACATATACGGACAAATGTATAGCAAGAATGCCCTTAATGTATATATTCCGGCGGGGAAGTATTTGTTTGAATTCATTATCTCAGAGGGTATCAACAATGAAATAATTGTAGTTGACTCGTTTTGGGTTAAAACTCCTTCCGGAGACGAGAGTTATGTTTTAACTAGATTTGTAGAGTTGGTTGATAAATTTCATACTCCGGAAGAGTTAAATTATCTTGTTGACACATATCCTAACAGCGTCTATACAGGAGAAATTCTTAACCATATGTTAGCACTCTATATGAATTATTTCAATGATCCAGTTAAGTATAAAGAAGTTGAAAAAATACTTGTTGAGGATTATCCCACTTCTACTTCTACTATGATAATTAAAAAGTATTTGAAAAGCATAAAAGATCCAACTATTCGGGCAGAAATTTTTAATAAAATTAAAATGAAAGTTAAGGGAACAATGTTTGAAAAGTTCTACGAGCAAGAACTTAAGGAATTTGAGGAGAAATAAAATTGATTTACTCACATAAAATTTTAGAATAATATTTAACGAGGTGTAGGATGAAAATTAAAATAACAATCGTATTATTTTTATTGCTTGGTTTCGAATTGGGAGCTCAAATTTTTAATTTCAAACCGGATGATGGTCCTATTAAAGTAAAAACCTCATCCGATCATGAATTAATAATAAATCTTTTTAAAGAATTGCAACACTCAATCAATGTAAGCGGTGGTTTTACAAATAGATTTCTCTCGGAAGATTATGAAAATGAACCCCACGCAAAAAAAATGGCAGATGATCTCAAAGTAATTAACATTAATCTTGAAAATATAAATATTGAGATAAGAGACGAATTAAGTATTGTAAAAGCGGTGTTACTGCTTTCGGACGGCAGGAATGTTGAGGATTCATTAATATTAAAGAAGACTGAAAATAGATGGTTAATTAAGGAATCAAAATATTTAGTGCAATTGAATGAATTGAAACAAAATAATAATAGAGGATTAAGTGGTTTTATTAGCCCTCGTATTCAAAGCTTCATCAGTCAACTGCAATATGCAAATACACCGCTCATTCAAAGACCTGCATTTTATACAGACTTAATGACGATTAATCGTAGTATCAGCAGACAATTTCTTAACCTAGCGTTATATGCTGATGTTTTTGACGGCAAGGTAGTAAAGCTAATAAACAATGATTTTTTTGGAGCAACAATTGATGATAATTATGGACGGATGATTTATTTCAGTTATGATGGTTCATGGGTAAAATCTTACGGTGATAATACAGGCGATCATAACTTCATTTCACCACGAGATATTTCTGTGGATAAATATGGGAATATATTTGTGATGGATTGGTTCCCGCCAGGAAAATTGGTTCATTTAATTTATAGCGCTTCCAATGAGTTAGTTAGTTATGTGCGTGAAATTGACGTTCAAAATTGCACTCCAATTCCGAACGGTTTTGCAGTAGATTGTAATTCTACCCGGGACAATATTTATGATGATTATTTCTGGATTTCGGGAAAATATGAAAATACAATTTATAAACTCGATTGGAACGGGGTGAAATTGGGCGCATATACTAAAATTACCAATCCTTACAAATCCGAAACAACTTTTATATATACCCCGACTAAGATTTCAGTATCTATTGATGGCGCTCCTTACAAAATGGCTTTTATAGATTCAGATAATAAAAGAGTTGTAATAGTAACCGAGATTTATGGTTATCAGAATGATGAGATACTTGGAAGTTATTTTTATGTCAGATTCTCAAATAATCTTAATACGAATTTAAACTCAATTAGCTATCAATTGGGTTACACGGGAGAAACTATTTGGGTCAGCGATGAACGAAATGGAATGTTTCACCTTATCAGCCCGACCACAGGTTACTTAGCTTCAATAAATAATCTGAATAACATTTCGCAGTGGAATAAACCGCGTAACATGATTTCCACCAGAATGTCAAATAGCGCTTCTGATTACTATGGTTTAATTTCAATAGATCAGTGGGACGATGAACGGGGATTTAACACATATTTGGAAGGCGCAGAACTTAGAAATATTTTTCTAAGATATAATGTCCCATCATTCTGCTCTCCGATAAATACAAATATTTATGGTACATTTTTGACGCGAAGCAAAGTCAATGTAGATCTTCATTACTACAAAGCGGCATTGATAAACAGAGTTGTGACAGATTTCAATTTTGATTGCAATAAGGATTGGCCAATTTTTCAATTCTGCAATCCCTACTTACCGAGCGAAGTAGGTATGTACACTGCAAAAATATTTGTTGAGCCACAGGATAATGATAACTATGGGGATTGGCAAATGACTCCGTTGGAGTATAATTTCCATTTTGCGCTTCCGGTTTCCGGGGCGCTTAACGGTCCCTCCCAGTTTTCAAATTGTTCTGACTTAACATTCAATGTTGATATTCAGAGCGGCTCAGGCGATTTTACATATTCATGGTTCATTCGTAAAGGCTCAAATCATAGTTGGGTACCATTATCCGGAAACTCAAATCAGTTAATTCTGCCTGTTAATGACGGCAATACTACTTTTACTTTACGGTGTGATGTACATGATTCTTTTAATGACACTGAAATCTCTTTATCTAAATCAGTTAATGGTATTACTCAAATCGGCGCTTTATCTTCCGATGAGACGTGGTGTGGAAATATCGAAATATTGGGTGATGTTATCGTGCCACGTGATATTACTTTATCAATCGAACCAGGCGCATCATTAAGTTTTATGAATAACGCCTCACTAATAATTGATGGTTCGCTCATTTGCAATGGCGAATACAACAACAGAATAGGATTCAATTTCATTTCCCCCGATTATGAATACGAAAACGGAATAAAAATAAACCAGGGCGGAACTGCAAATATTTCTTACTCGGTGATAGATAACGCATACATCGGCATTACAATTAATGAAACAAACGCCGATGTAAACAATTGCGAAATTTCGAACTGCGGAAGAGGCATTTATCTTTACCGAACAAATTACGCCAATGAAGATAGCTGGCTGATGGATAACAAAATATCCGGCTGCAGCTATTATGGAATATCAATGTATCAATCATCCCCATACATAATCGGCAACGAATTATATGATAATGGAATGGCGTTGTTCTGCGATCAGTATTCTTCGCCATATCTTGGTTATGCGGAGACTTATGGTAATAACTATATACATAATAACTCAATCGGATTGTTTGCAAACTTTTCATCAAATCCATTTCTCGGGCGGACTGGCTGTATTGCTTTTGGAGGTAACAATAGTTTTGTGAATCAAACATCTTATCATATACAAGCAATAAACTATTGTGAAATACTTGCTGAGAATAATTGGTGGCATCCCTTAACTGCAGGTAAGTTTTACAGTTATAATTCAAATATAGATTATGAGCCATACCTTGAGTCGCCACCATTTAACAATCTGAATAATATGAAAAACTCCCCCGAAGAGTTAGCCTTTGATAGCAAATTTGCCAGGAGAGGTTTTGTTTCAGAAGTAATAACTGAAGAAAAAGAATTAGGATTCCAAAATGATTGGTGCATAAAATGGAAATTACTTTATGCAAGGAATCTTATAGAAGTAAAGAAGTACAAACAGGCACAAAAAATATGTAAAGACGTAATAGAAGAATTTCCCGATTCTGCACTTTCACATTATGCAATTGATTTATTATGGCAGGCAAGCCGCAAGGGAGATAATGATTCGTTGAAAGGGTTCTTCAAGAAACTTTCGAAAAAGAAAGAGAAAAAAAGACTTTTCGCGTCTGGTGAAAAAATACTTGCGGGCTTCGAGAGAAATCTTCGAATCGAAAATCTGGATAGAATTATCGCCAAGTATTCGGGCGAACAAATTTTGGAAGCAGTATTGTTCGATAAATTCATCTATTATTTTAAAGAACAGAAGAATAAACAATTGGCGAGAGATATTTCAAATCAACTGGATTCACTTTTTCCCGGTACGCACACAGCACTCGAGGCTCATAGATTTTTGGGAGATGAACAGCAAGGTGGAAATATGTTATCGAAAGCAAATCTTGGCGCGGAGAACACGGTTGTAACCGGCGCGGATAATTTACCGAAGGAATACGAGTTGCGGGGCAATTATCCGAATCCATTTAATCCGAGCACGACGATAAGTTACGGGCTGCCGGAGGAGAGCAAAGTTCAAATAACCGTTTACGACATACTCGGAACAAGAGTAACCGAATTGGTGAATGAAAATCAGTCAGCCGGATACTACAATGTAACGTTCAATGCGCGAAACCTTGCAAGCGGAATTTACATTTATAGATTCACCGCCGTAAAACCGGACGGGAAATATTTTGAACGAGTTTCCAAGTTGATGTTGATGAAGTAAAAATTTGTATAAAAGAGAATGATCGGTTGATTTGACCATCAATAGAAAACTGAAATTTAAGTTTTATTCAAAAAATATTTTTCCCAAATTTGAACATTTTACTTGATATTGAGCGGTTTTTTTTTTATAGGTTACGCACGAGTAAATAAATATTTTTTTAGTTATGAGTCCTCTCTAAAAAGCTAATTTTCAATATTCTAACTTTTTAGATGTTTTA